>CANQVL010000021.1 GCA_947627285.1 uncultured Oscillospiraceae bacterium | reverse complement strand
ATTTGGACACGGCGACATACAGCTTGGAGAGCACGGACAGAGTCGTAATTCAAAGCGGCGACGAAGTGGAGACGGTGAGCCCGGTCTACGGCTCCGCCCCGGTGACGGTCGCCGCCCATGATTCGACGGCGCGGGGGTTCCTCGTGACGCTGACGGGATTTTTCACCGGCGCGGGGATCGCCCTGGCGGTCGTCGGCGCGGCAGCCGCGCTGTCCCTGAAGCGCGCACGGTCCTGATTTTACGGTACGGCCTGTTTTGGGACCGGCGTAAGCCTTCAGCGCCGTTTCTGAACAGCGCTTTCTTCCGCGAAAAAAACCGCCAAAGCGTGTATATTTTTCCCCAACCGCGGAAATAATACCTGCGTAATCAAGCGGGTGATGACCCGTATACGGAGGTATTTTAATGCACGAAAAGAAGAGCTTTTCCGGGTACGCGGATGAGTTCCTCAGCGGAAAGGGCTTTTACATAGTCCTTTTCGCGTGCGTCGCCGTTATCGGCGTGTCGGCGTGGCTGCTGCTTTTTTCGCGGTGGTCGCCGCTGCGCTCCGGCGATGAGGAGGGCTATCTTGACGTTATGGGGGAGGTAACCACCCCGGTACAGGGAAATACGGAGGACGGCGCGGAGAAGGACGCCGCCGCCGGAAAGGACCCCGGCGGGAAGGATACGGACGCCGGCGGGTCGAAGGGGGACACGGCGGTGACGCCGACGCCTCCCGCAACGACGCAAAAGCCCAACGACCCCGCCTCCAGCGGAGCCCTGACGGTCACCGACGGGTCCGGGGACGAGGCGCCCGATGAGCCGGAGGGCGACGAGGGGAAGGTCACGAGCGTCAAGGACTTGAGCTTTGTCTGGCCCGTCAGCGGCGAGATCATAAAGGGACACTCCTCCACTGAGCTTGTGTACAGCGAGACCATGGGCGACTGGCGCGTCCACCGCGGGGTGGACATCTCCGCCAAGGCGGGGACCAGGGTCCAGAGCTGCGCCAACGGGACGGTGACTAAGGTCATCGAGACGGAGGAGGGCGACGGCACCACCGTGGAGATAGACCACGGCGCGGGAGTAGTCAGTATTTACTCCAACCTTGCGGGCAAGCCGGCGGTGAGCGAGGGCGACAGCGTCACGCTGGGGTCCGTCATAGGCTCAGTGGGCGCCACCTCGATGAACGAGTCCGCCGACCCCCCGCACCTGCACTTCTCCCTCACCGTAGACGGCGCCCAGGTGAACCCTGAAGATTACCTGCCCAGAAAGTAAAAGACTGAGAGGACGGCACCGCCGTCCTCTCAGCTTGTCAAAAAGCTCATAAATATTTTTCCGCAAATTCCCCTTAGTCCGGAAAGGGCGCAGCCCTTTTCGGACTATCCTATTTGTACCGTCATGACCACGTAGTTTATCATCATGTGGAGGAAGACGGGGGCCCAGAGGGTTTTGGAGTAGTCGTAGGCCCAGCCCAGGACGAGGCCGGCGGGGAGGTACTGGAGGAGGTAGAGGAGCAGGGAGGGCTGGAAGTCGTGGACAAGGTAGCTCCACAGGTGGTATATGGCGAACAGCACCGTGGAGACGGCGTAGGCGAGGATGGCGTTTTTGCGCCGCAGGGAGCCGAAGACCACGCCGCGGAAAAGCGTCTCCTCCACCACCGGAGCAAGGAGCACACCTATGACAAGCATTTTGTTGGGGTTGAGCTTTGTGGTGGCGTTGACGGCGGCGGAGTTGGGATTCGTCAGGTTTTCCAGGAAGAACCGGAGCCCGAAGGCGACGATGTTTGAAAGCAGAACATACGCCACGAAGCCCAGTATCACCGCCACCACTGTGGCGGCGAAGTTGGAGCACATATCCGCGAAGGTCTCCCGCAGGTAGTGGAACAAAAAGCCCAGCAGGAACACAAAGCCGAAGGCGTAATAAAGCAAATTGAGCCAGGTCTCACCCAGACGGAAGCCCAGCAGGGGGAAGACCCAGGTGTTCAGCGCCGCCAGGATATAGGACAGGGCGAACATATGGACAAAAACATACATCCAGCCGACGATGAGCTCCACCCGGTTCATGGGGTAGGGAAAGCCGCCGCCGGTCCTTTTTTTACCGCTCACGCTGTCACCTTCTTTTTGAGAGTGTTGAGGAGGTTCAGGGCCTCAAGCCCCGTTATCGTGTTGAGGTCCAGCCCGCGAAGTATCTCCGATACCTCGTCGGAGGCCATGGAGCCCAGGGAGATCTGCCCCGGGTCCGGCGATTCGGAGCGGCGGGTCTTGACCTCGGGGGTTTTGCCCTCGGTAAGGTCCCTGAGCACGGACTTTGCGCGCTTTATCACGCTCTCCGGGACGCCCGCCAGGTGCGCGACCTCCACGCCGTAGCTGTCGTCGGCGCCGCCGGGGACTATCTTGCGCAGGAATATTATGTCCTCGCCCCGCTTTTTGGCGGAGATGTTGTAGTTTTTCACGCCGGGCACCTGCCCCTCCAGGGCGGTGAGCTCGTGGTAGTGGGTGGCGAACATGGTCTTTGCGCCCAGACGCCTTCTGTCGGCGCAGTATTCCAGTACGGCGCGGGCGATTGCCATGCCGTCATAGGTGGAGGTGCCGCGGCCTATCTCGTCCAGGAGTATGAGGGAGCGGGAAGTGGCGTTTTTCAGAATGGACGCCACCTCGCTCATCTCCACCATGAAGGTGGACATTCCGCCGGACAGGTCGTCGGAGGCGCCTATGCGGGTGAAGACCCGGTCCAGGAGCCCCACGGACGCCGAGCGGGCGGGGACGAAGGAGCCTATCTGCGCCATGAGGCAGATGAGGGCGGTCTGGCGCATATATGTGGATTTGCCCGCCATGTTGGGGCCCGTGATTATGGCAGTGCAGGCGTCGCGGGAGTTGAGGTGGGCGTCGTTGGGGACAAAGAGGGTGTCCTTTTGGGTGAGCTCCACCACGGGGTGCCGCCCGTCCACTATGTCTATGCCGCCGTCGGCGGTGACCTCGGGGCGGCACCAGTTATAATCCGCGGCGCACTGGGCGAAGGAGCAAAGCACGTCCAGGGAGGCTATCTCCTGGGCCGTGGACTGGACGCGCAACACCTGTTCGGCGATGTCCCGGCGGAGCTTGGAGAATATGCGGTATTCAAGGTCCGTCACCCGCTCGCCGGCGGTGAGAAGCTCCTCCTCCAAGTTCTTCAGCTCCTCGGTTATGAACCTCTCGCAGTTCACCAGCGTCTGCTTGCGAATGTAGTCCTCCGGCACGTCCTCAGACTGGGCGCGGGGGATCTCAATGTAGTACCCGAAGACCTTGTTGTAGCTCACGCGCAGCTTTTTGCCGGTGCGGGCCTTCTCCCGCGCCTCTATTTCCGCCAGCGCCTTTTTACTGCCGCCCAAAAGGGAGTTGAGCCTGTCCACCTCCGGGTCGAAGCCCGCGCGGATCATGCCGCCGTCGCGGACGGAGACGGGGGGATCGTCGCATACGGTGTCGTCTATCAGCTTTTTTATGTCCGCCAGGGCATCCATGGACTTTATCTCCTGCATGAGCGGGGAGAACATGGGGGCGAGGAGCTCCAAAAGCTCCGGTATCTTTTCGATCGAGGAGGCAAGCGCCTTGAGATCGCGGCAGTTCACCGTCCCGTAGACGGTCTTGCCGATTATGCGCTCGATGTCGCCTACGCCGCGAAGGACCGATATGAGCTCGCCCCGGGCGACGCTGTCGGAGTAAAGCTCGTTCACCGCCGCGAGCCTGCGGTGAATGGGCGCCAGGGACAAAAGCGGCCTTGCCACCCAGGAGCGTATGAGGCGGGAGCCCATGGGCGTCTTTGTCTTGTCCATGACCCACAGGAGACTTCCGCGCTTTTCCCGGGTGCGCATGTTGTAAAGGAGCTCCATGTTCCGAAGGGTCTGGAGGTCCAGCTCCATGTACCGCCCGTCGGTGTAAAAGTCCAGCTTGCTTATGTACGAAAGGTCGGTTTTCTGCGTCTCCTCAAGGTAAGAGAGGAGCGCGCCTATCGCCCGCACCGCCTGCGTCTCACGTCCCAGCCCCAGCTCGTCAAGGCTGTCGGTCTTGAACTGGCGGCACACGGCGGCCTCGGCGGCGGCGTACTCGAAGCGCCCGTCCGCCGTCTGTGTCAGGGTGTGGAAGTAGGACTTCAATATCGCCGTCAGGTCCACGCTCTCCGCCGCGCCGGAGTTGAGCACCAGCTCCGAGGGGGAGAACCTGCCCAGCTCGTTTATTATCCGCACGGAGGAGCCGGCGTCAAAGGAGCGGGCGCATATCTCGCCGGTGGAGACGTCGGCGAAGCACACCGCCGCGCCCGCGTCGTCGATGTATATGGAGCCTATGTAGTTGGCGGCGCCCTCCCGGAGCATGGAGGCGTCGGTGGCGGTGCCGGGGGTTATTATGCGTATCACGTCCCGGTCCACCAGCCCCTTTGCCAGCGCCGGGTCCTCCATCTGCTCGCAGATGGCGACCTTGTAGCCCTTGGCTATGAGCCGCCCTATGTACGCCTCGGAGGAGTGGTAGGGCACGCCGCACATGGGCACCCGGTCCTCCTTCTCCTTTGACCTGTCCCTGGTGGTGAGCATAAGGTCCAGCTCCCTTGAGGCGACCTTCGCGTCCTCGTCGAACATCTCGTAAAAATCGCCCAGGCGGAAAAAGAGGATGCAGTCTCCGTGCTGAGCCTTTATGTCGTTATATTGCTTCATCATGGGGGTGATCTCCGCCATAATTCCGCCCTCCTTCTGCGCGCGGCGGTCCGCCGCTTAAATTATCTCCCCGTACAGCGCCCAGGTGTTGCTGCCGGTTATCCTGACGTTCTGGAAGGAGCCTATTTTCTCCCCGCCGGCCTTGAGCCTTACGAGCCTTCCGCCGGAGGTGCGGGAGGTCAGGCATTCCCCCTCGGCCCCGTCGATGAGCACCCGCTGTACCGAGCCCACATAGGACCTGTGCTTCTCCTCGGAGACGGAGTTTTGCAGCTCGATGAGCCTGTCAAAGCGGCGCTGCTTCTCCTCGCGGGTGAAGGGGTCCGGCATGGAGGCGGCGGGAGTGCCCCGGCGGGGGGAGAAGATGAAGGTGAAAAGCGCGTCGAAGCGCACCTCCTCCACCAGCGAAAGCGTCTCCTCAAATTCCTCCTCCGTCTCGCCGGGAAAGCCTACAATCACGTCGGAGGTTATTACCACGTCCGGCATGAGACGGCGCGCGGTGCGGATAAGCTCCAGGTAGTCCTCCCTGGTGTACCGCCGGTTCATGGCGGAGAGCACCCTGTTCGAGCCGGACTGGAAGGGGAGGTGTATGTGCCGCGCGCACTTTTCGCATTTTGCCATGGTGGAAAAGAGCTTTTCCCCCGCGTCCTTGGGGTGGCTTGTCATGAAGCGGATCACAAAGTCGCCGGGTATGTCGTTGATCTCGGCGATAAGGTCCGAAAAATCCACGCCCTCGTCCAGGTCCTTGCCGTAGGAGTTCACGTTCTGCCCCAAAAGGGTTATGTCCCTGTACCCCGCGGCGGCAAGCTCCTTTGCCTCGCGCAGAACGTCCCCGGCGCGCCTCGACCTCTCTCTCCCGCGCACATAGGGGACTATGCAGTAGGAGCAGAAGTTGTTGCACCCGTACATAACGGGCAACCACGCCTTGACGGAGCTGTCCCGCGCCGAGGGGAGCCCCTCGGTGACACAGCCGTCGGAGGGGGAGGTCTCAAAAATCCTCTTCCCGCCGTTAAGCTGGCTCAAAAGGAACTCCGGGAACCGCCACAGCTCGTGTGGACCGAAGACCACGCGCACGTGGGAGTAGGAGCTTTTTATCCTCTCCGCCATGCCGGGCTCCTGCATCATGCACCCGCAAAGGCATATTATCTGGGAGGGCTTCGCCCTTTTCGTGTGCGTGAGTGCGCCCACGTTCCCCAGGACGCGCTGCTCCGCGTGCTCACGCACCGCGCAGGTGTTGATTACGATGACGTCGGCGGCGTACTCGTCAGCTGTCAGCTCATAGCCCATGGTCCTCAGCATACCCCGGAGCTTTTCGCTGTCCGCCTCGTTCTGCTGGCAGCCGTAGGTGTCCACCAGCGCCAGGGGAGGGGCGGCGAGAGACGCGTTCATCTCCGCCACGCGCTCCATTATCCCCCTCTGGCGGGCAAGGTCCTTTTCGGAGGTTTCGATTCTCTTTACGTTCACGTCAATGATCTCCATAAACAATAGTGCGTATATTTTAACAAATTTCTGTGGATTTTACAAGCCATATGATGTATAATAATTTTAAGATGGTAAATTTGTGCTTTTCCGAGCGCCAGGGGGGACAGATATGAAGAATCTCATCATAGACAGAAAGGCGATAAAGGCGAATTTGGAGGCGGTCAAGGCCCGCGCCAGGGGCGCGCAGATTTGGGCGGACCTCACCGGCGACGCCTTCGGGCTGGGCATACTCGCCACCGCGAAAATACTGCGCGAGGAGGGGATACGCACCTTCGCCGTCTCCGACCCCAGGGACGCCAAGACCCTGCGCTCCGGCGGCTTTACCGAGGAGACGCTGATGATGCTCCGCTCCACAGCCGACGAGCAGGAGCTTGAGGAGCTTATTGACCTCAACGTCATATGCACCGTGGGCTCCTACGAGGCGGCGGTCGTCCTCAACGGCCTTGCACAGCGCCGAAAGACGGTTTGCGAGGTGCAGATAAAGATAGACACCGGCCTCGGACGCTACGGCTTCACCCCCAAGGAGATGGACAAGATAACGTCCGTCTACCAATACATGGCAAATCTCGCCGTGGTTGGCGTGTTCTCCACCTACTCCCAGTCCTGGAAGAGCCGGAAGTCCACCCTCCAGCAGCTTGACGCGCTGAAAAAGGTCCTTGACGAGCTCCACGCCCAGAAGTACGAGACGGGCCTTGCCAGCATCTGCGACTCCGCCGCCCTTTTTGCCTATGACTTTGACCTTTTAGACGCCGTTCGGGTGGGCACCGCCTTCTCCGGGCGCGTCGCCGGCAACGCCGCCCCGGGGCTCACCAGGGTGGGGTACATAGAGGCGAGCATAGAGGAGGTTGGCTGGTTCCAGAAGGGCCACCGGGTGGGCTCGGCGGTGCTGAAAAAGCCGGCGAAGCTCGCTGTCGTCTCCGTGGGCTACTATCACGGCTTCGGCATGGTCCGCCAGGAGCCGGGGCAGAGCCTTCTGGACCTGATACGCTCCCGCCGCCGCCACCCCGCCGTGAGGCTGGGGAACGACAGGCTGCGGGTGGTCGGCGAGGTCGGAATGATGTACACGATACTCGACGTCACCAACGTCCAGTGCCGCGTGGGGGATACGGTCACCATGGACGTGGACCCGGTGAACGTCAAGGGACTTGCCAGGATTTACAGATGACCCGAAAAAAACCTGAAGGTTGGTTTTGAATATGCCTAAGATATATGAAATGCCCCCTCACCTCGCCGACCTCATCGCGGCGGGAGAGGTTGTGGAGAGGCCGGCGTCCGTGGTCAAGGAGCTGGTGGAGAACTCAATAGACGCGGGGGCGAAGTCCGTCACCGTGGAGATAAAATCCGGCGGAATGGCTGAGATACGCGTCACCGACGACGGCTGCGGAATAGCGGAGACGGACGCGGAGACGGCGTTTTTGCGCCACGCCACCTCAAAGCTGCGCACGGAGCGGGACCTGGAGGCCATCGGCACCCTGGGCTTTCGCGGCGAGGCGCTTGCCGCCATCGCCAGCGTCTCCCACGTGGAGCTCGTCACCTGCGAAAGGGGCGCCGCCGAGGGCACGCGCCTTGTTCTGGACGGCGGCGTGAAGCGCTCCAAATCGCCCGTGGGCTGTCCCCCGGGGACCACGATATACGTGCGCGACCTCTTTTACAACACCCCGGCAAGGCAGAAATTCATGAAAAACGACAGGGCGGAGGGCTCCGCCGTCACCACCGCCGTGGTGCGCCTCGCCCTCTCCCACCCCGAGATCTCCATAAAATACATACGCGAGGGCAAGGAGGAGTACCACACCCCCGGCGACGGCAGGCTCCAGTCCGCTGCCTACTGCACCCTTGGCAGGGAATTTGCCAGGGGGCTTTTGACCGCGGAGAACAAGGTGGACGGCATGACCGTCACAGGCTTTGTTTCCACCCCCGCCGCCGCCAGGGGCAACAGGGCGTGGCAGTTTTTCTTTATAAACGGCAGGTTCATAAAGTCCAAGCTCCTCCAGGCGGCTGTGGAGCAGGCGTACAAAAACTCCCTCTTTACCGGCAGATTCCCCGTGTGCGTAATAGACCTGGAGATGCCCCCCTCCGCCGTGGATGTGAACGTCCACCCCACAAAGATGGAGGTGCGCTTCGCCGACGAGCGGGCGGTCTTCGACGCCGTCTACTGGGCGGCGCGGGGCGCGCTGGACAGGGAGGAGGCGCCCAAGGAGCTGGAGATATCCAAGGGCACCGAGGCGGTCACAAAAAACATCACCATGCGCGACATACCGGGAAGCCGCGTGTTCGCGCCGGAGGAGGGGCGGAGGGAGCCCGTCTCCGGCGGCTTTATGATGGGCAGGGCAAACGTTAAAAACGCCGACGAGTTTTATAAGCGCGTCACCGCCGACACCTACCGCACAAGCTACGGGCAGGACAGCGCCTTCAAAACCGCCGTCCGCCCCGCCGAAATAGGGACCCCCTCCCCGCAAAAAAACCGCGTTGAGCTGGAGGATACGCTGACCTTCCGGGACAGCCTGAGCGAGGCGCAGACCTTTATCCCCATGCCGGAGCCGGAAAAGCCCCTTGAGCCGGAGACTTCCTCGCGAGAGCTCCCCGCGGGGCGCGACTGGCGCTATGTGGGGGAGGCGCTGGCGACATATATAATCGTGGAGCGGGGCGACAGCATTTTCCTCATCGACAAGCACGCCGCCCACGAGCGGATGATCTTCGACAGGCTGAAAAACAAAAAATACGACGTGACCTCCCAGCTGCTGCTGACCCCCGTCGTCTGCGGACTTGACCCCCAGACGGCGGGCACGCTCATGGACAACGAGGCGGTTTTGGAGGAGCTGGGCTTTGAGCTCTCGGACTTCGGCGGCGGCAGTGTGGCGCTCCGGCAGGTGCCCATCGACATGGACCTTTCAGACCCGGAGGGTATGCTGGAGGAGATAGCCGAAAAGCTGAAAACCGGCGGCAGGCGGGACATAGAGGCCATGCGCGACGGGGTGCTCCACACCGTGGCGTGCAAGGCGGCGATAAAGGCCGGCAAGCGCTCGGAGCCTGCGGAGCTTACGGAGCTCATAGAAAAGGTCCTCTCCGGCGCCGTCCGCTACTGTCCCCACGGCAGACCCGTGTCCCTGGAGCTGACAAAGTACCAGCTGGACAGGAGCTTTAAGAGAGCATGAGACGTGTCGCGGTCATAACAGGCCCCACCGCCGCCGGCAAGACGGCGCTGGGCGTGAGGCTCGCCAAGCTTCTGGGCGGTGAGGTGGTATCCGCCGACTCCATGCAGGTGTACAAATACATGGACATCGGCACCGCCAAGCCCACGCCGGAGGAGACTCAGGGCGTTCCCCACCACATGATAGACGTGGCGAGCCCCTTTGAGGCTTACTCCGTCTCCCTCTACGTGCGCGACGCCGCAGGGGTGTGCGAGGACATTTTGGAGAGAGGCAGGCTCCCCATAATCGTGGGCGGCACGGGGCTTTACATCGAGTCGCTCATCTCCGGCAGGGACTTCGCCGCCCGCCCGGAGGACCCGGCGCTGAGGGCGGAGATTTCTGAAAAATACGACCGCCTGGGCGGAGAGGCGATGCTGTCCGAGCTTTCAAAATGCGACCCCTCCAGGGCTTCAAAGCTCCACCCCAACGACAAAAAGCGCATAGTCCGGGCGCTGGAAATAGCACACTGCGGCGGCTCCATCTCGGACCACGACGAGGCGACGAAAAGGCTCCCGCCCCGGTTCGACGCCCGCTATATCATAACTGATTTTGAAAGCCGCGCCGACCTCTACGGGCGCATCGACCGGCGGGTTGACCAGATGCTGGAGCGCGGGCTCGTCTCCGAGGTGGAGGGGCTTTTGCGAATGGGCCTCACCCCCGCCCACACCGCCATGCAGGCCATAGGCTACAAGGAGATCTGCGCCGCCCTGCGGGGCGAGTGCAGGATGGAGGAGGCGGTGGAGAGCGTCAAGCGCGAGTCCCGCCGCTACGCCAAGCGCCAGATAAGCTGGTGCAAGCGCTACCCGGACCCTCTCAAAATATGTTTTAATAAAACGCCGGATTTTGAGAAGGCGGTCGCTCTTTCGACAGAATTTTTGCTTTGACTGGTATAATATGTAAGACGCAAAATATAAAAGCGCGGTGAAAACGCGCGGAAAGGCGGATTACATATGATAAAAACGTTGAATATCCAGGATTCCTTTTTGAATGAGGCGAGAAAGCGCCGCGCGCAGCTGACGGTGTTCCTCGTCAACGGCTTCCAAATGCGCGGGACTGTCCTGGGCTTTGACAGCTTCACCGTGATGCTGGAGAGCGAGGGCAAGCAGCAGATGGTCTACAAGCACGCCATCTCCACCATCGCCCCCATGCGCGCCCTTGCCGTCCCCGAGCTCGAGGAGGACCAGCTTGAGTCCGAGGAGAGAGAACTGGCAATAAGATAAGGCAAAATCTATAACCCAAAAACCGCAGTCCGTTGGATTGCGGTTTTTTTGTACGCGGATTTATACGAAAATTTATATTTGATAAATTATTTAAATGGACAAACGGGGATTGCTGTGATATAATTGATAGGTTAAGAGCACCTATTTGAAAAAAGGGGGGTCGGAGTTGGAGCGGAGCGACGCGCTTATCAAATTTGTTGCTGTGCTTGTGTTCATCGCGGTGATGGCGTACCTGGGCGTATCCTTCGTCTCGAGCTGGCGGGACCCTCTGCGCACGGTCATGGCGTCGGGCATGGAGCTGCGGGACGGGCTTGAGACCTCCGGCTATATCGTCCGGGACGAGGAGCTGATCACCGCCTCCGGGAGCAACCTGGCGGTGACGGTGACGGAGGGGGCTAAGGTCTCCAAGGGCGAGACGCTTGCCGTCCGCTATTCCGGCTCCACCGCCATGGAGCGCGCCCAGAAGATAAGCGAAATACAGCTGAGGATACGCCAGCTCACAGCCCTGAAAAACGGCAAGAGCGAGGACCGGCTGTCCTCGGAGACCGTAATGAGCCTGGCGAAGGCCATCGCCTCCGGCGACCTTTCTGGGCTTTACGACATACAGCAGGACGTGGACGCCTATATAATCTCCGGCTCCGCCCTGGCGACGGGGAACGAGGCGCAGGAGATAGAGGCCCTGGAGGGGGAGCTGCGCAGTCTCAGCCAGAGCTCCTCGGCGGACACCGTCCGGGTCACGGCGCCCTTCTCCGGCACCTTCTCCTTCACCGCCGACGGGCTTGAAAGCGTGACACCCGCCGATGTGGAGAATTTGTCCGACACCCAGTTCCACAACCTCTTCTCCTCCCCCAAAACCGTGCCGGAAACGGCGGTGGGGAAGCTTGTGCGGGGCATAAAATGGTACTACGCCACGGAGATGGACGAAAAGAGCGCCCAGAAGCTCCACGCCGGCGGCTCCGCCCACCTCATCTTCTCACGCACCTACTCCGCCGACCTTACCATGACGGTGGAGAGCGTCAGCCTTCCGGAAAACGGCAGGTGCGCCGTGGTTTTCTCCTCCACAAAATATATGCAGGACGTGGCGGCGCTTCGCGGCGCCACCGCCCAGGTGGTGTTTGACACCCTCTCCGGCGTCAGCGTGCCCAGGGAGGCGGTACACCTCAACGACGAGGGCGAGACGGTCGTCTATATCCTCGAGGGCATAAGCGCCCATGAGACACCCATCAGCATCATCGCCGAGAACGGGGATTTTTACATGGCGGAAAACGACCGGGACGGCCTGCGCGTGGGCGACACCATAATCGTCCGCGCCAACAACCTTTACGACAACGCCGTGGTGGAGGGGTGAGCATGGGAGAGCTGAGCGTTTCCGAGATCCGCGAGCGGGCAAAGCGCGTGGTTGAACGCGTGAACGAGGCGTCAGCCGGGGCGGGGGTCCCCGTCACGCTTGTCGCCGCCTCAAAGATGAACGACGCCCCACGCGTCCGCGCCGCCTTTGAGGGCGGGATACGCTATTTTGGCGAGAACCGGGTGCAGGAGCTTGAGGAAAAGCTGAGGGAAAACGCCTACGACGGCGCCGCCGTACACCTCATAGGCCACCTTCAGAAAAACAAGGTGAAAAACGTGGTGGGCAGGGTGGACCTGATCGAATCCGCCGACTCGCCGGAGCTTCTGCGCCTCATAGGAAAGCGCGCGGCGGACCTGGGGATGACCCAGGACGTCCTTCTGGAGGTAAATATCGGCGGCGAGGAGTCAAAATCCGGCGTCTCCCCCGAGGCTCTGCCGGAGCTTGTGGAGCGGGCGGCAGAAATCCCCGGCATTTGCGTGCGGGGACTCATGACGGTACCCCCAAATGACATAAATAAGCAAATTACCTGCCGATATTTTGACCAAATGCGCAAGCTTTTTATTGACATGGGCGCAAAAAAATACGATAATGTTACCATGAGCATTTTGTCCATGGGAATGAGCGCCGACTTCGAGCTTGCCATCGCCCACGGCGCGAACATGGTCCGAGTGGGCTCCGCCATTTTCGGCGAGCGCCATTATACCTAAAATCTTACATTGGAGGCTGTACAAATGGGACTTTGGAACGAAATCAAGAAGCTTACCCGCCCCTATGACGACGAGGACGATGAATTTGAGGACTTTACACCCCGCGCGCCCGAGAAGATCCCCGTGACGCCCCGCACCGCCGCGCCCACCCGCGTCCCCACGGGCAACTCGGCGGAGGACCGGAGGGACGCCAACCGGGTGGTGAATATCCACGCCACCACCCAGCTCCAGGTGGTCCTGGTAAAGCCCGACAAGTTCGAGGACGCCGCCGGGATAGCGGGGCACCTGCGGGACAAGCACACGGTGGTGCTCAACCTTGAGGACACCAACAAGGACATCTCCCGCCGCCTTCTTGACTTCCTCTCCGGCGTCGCCTTCGCCCAGGACGGCAAGATAAAGAAGGTCGCCCAGGGCACATATCTCATAACGCCCTACAACGTCAACCTCATGGGCGACCTCATCGACGAGCTTGAGAACAACGGCCTCTATTTTTGAGCCGAAAAAATAAGCGGATATAAAGCGGATATAAAAAGATTAAAGCGCCTTCCGGCGTAGTTGTGGAGGATAAAGGCATGTTGACACCCCAGGATATTGAAAGCAAGGAATTTGCCAAGGCCGTATTCGGCGGCTACGACATGGCTGCGGTGGATGAGTTCCTCGAACAGCTCGTGACCGACTACTCCGCCCTTTACAAGGACAACATGGTTTTGAAGGGCAAGCTGAAGGTTCTGGTGGAGAAGGTGGAGGAATACCGCTCCACCGAGGACGCCATGCGCATGGCTCTTCTCACCGCCCAGAAGATGAGCGACGACATGATGGCGGAGACAAAGGCAAAGTGCGACGAGATGCTTGCCGCCGCCGCCAGGGACTCCGACGAGTCCAGGGCGAGGATAGCCGACGACATCTCCAAGGAGGACATGAAGCTGGAGGCCGCGAAGGTCAAGACCACCGCCTTCGTCAAGGCCTCCCGCCAGATACTCGACCAGTACAGCGCCTTCCTTGACAAGCTGGACACCGTGACCGCGGAGTACGGCGCTCCCGCCGAGCCCGAGCACACCGCCGAGGCCGTCGTCTCCCCCGAGCCCGAGCGCGTCCGTATGCCCGAGCCCCGCGCCGAAGCCGCGCCCGCGCCGGAGACTGAGCCCGCACCCGCGCCCGAGCCTGAACCCGAGTCGGAGCCCGCGCCCGAGGCCGTCCCCGCGCCCCCCGAGGGCGTGGACCTGGGCGGCGACCCGGAGCCCGAGCCCGCCCACTCAGACCCGGACCTGAGCTCCGCCACCCGCCGCATAGACGTTGACGCCGTGCGCCGCTTCTATTCCGGCGACGGCGAGACAAAACGCATGGCATGGGACGAGGAGGACGAGATGACCACGCCCCGCCCCAAGTTCGATTTTTCCGACCTGCGCTTCGGCGCCAACTACAACGACGACGACGTGAAGGTCAGAAAAGACAAACACGACAAGTAAGTGAGGATACCCCAAATGCCACAGGATTACAATTCCACAGTGAACCTTCCCAAAACCGACTTCCCCATGCGCGCCTCCCTGCCCGCCCGCGAGCCGGGAATGCTCCAACGCTGGAACGAGCAGGACCTCTACAATAAAATGTTGGAGCGCAACGACGGCAAGCCCCTCTTTGTTCTCCACGACGGCCCCCCGTTCTCAAACGGTCACCTGCACATGGGACACGCCCTCAACAAGGCGATAAAGGACTTCATCGTCCGCTACAAGTCCATGACCGGGTACAAGACCCCCTTCACCCCCGGCTGGGACAACCACGGAATGCCCATCGAGTCCGCCATCATCAAGCAGCAGAAGCTGAACCGCAAGGCCATGTCCGTGCCGGAGTTCCGCTCCGCCTGCCACGAGTTTGCCCAGAATTTCGTGAACATCCAGCGCGACGAGTTCAAACGCCTGGGGTATCTGGGCGACTGGGACCACCCCTACCTCACCATGGACCCCAAATTTGAGGCGGAGGAGGTAAAGGTCTTCGGCGAGATGTACCGCAAGGGCTACATCTACAAGGGCAAGAAGCCCGTCTACTGGTGCCCCCACGACGAGACTGCCCTCGCCGAGGCGGAGATAGAGTATTCCGAGGACCCGGTAACCACCATCTTCGTGAAATTCAGGGTACAGGACGACCTGGGCAAGCTCTCCGGGATCGCGCCCCTGGACAACGTCTACTTCGTCATATGGACCACCACCACCTGGACCCTTCCGGGCAACCTTGCCATATGCCTGAACCCCTCCTACGACTACACCCTCACCCGCGCCTCCAACGGCGAGGTGTATATAATGGCAAAGGAGCTTGCCGAGCCCGTCCTCAAAAAGGCGGGGCTTGAGCCCGTAGAGGTCCTCGCCACCTTCAAGGGCGCCGAGCTTGAGCTGATGACCGCCCGCCACCCCCTCTTTGACAGGACGAGCCTGGTCATCCTGGGCGACCACGTGACCCTTGACGCCGGCACCGGCTGCGTCCACACCGCCCCGGCATACGGCGCGGACGACTTCTTTGTCTGCCAGAAGTACCCCCAGATCCCCTCCGGGCGCGACTTAGTTGTGAACGTGGACGACTCCGGGCGCTTCACCGCGGACGCCGGGAAGTACGAGGGCCTCAACGTCCTCAAGGCCCACGAGCCCATCTACAACGACCTTGTTTCCTGTGGCGCTCTTTTGGCGAGCGAGGACATAACCCACTCCTACCCCCACTGCTGGCGCTGCAAGAACCCCATAATCTTCCGCGCCACCGACCAGTGGTTCTGCTCCGTGGACGCCTTCAAGGACGAGGCGGTCGCCGCCGCCGAGGGCGTCACCTGGATCCCCGACTGGGGACGCGACCGCATAAGCTCCATGGTCCGGGAGCGCGCCGACTGGTGCATCTCCCGCCAGCGCCACTGGGGCCTGCCCATACCCGTTTTCTACTGCTCCGACTGCGGAAAACCCATCTGCACCCCGGAGACTATCGAAAAGATCTCCCGGATCTTCCGGGAGCGCGGCTCCAACGCCTGGTTCGAGCTGGACGCCGCCGACCTTTTGCCGGAGGACTTCACCTGCCCCCACTGCGGCGGCAGGCACTTCGAGAAGGAGACGGACACCCTTGACGGCTGGTTCGACTCCGGCTCCACCCACATAGCCAGCATGGAGCTGGACGCCCCCGGGTCCTGGCCCGCCGACCTCTATATGGAGGGCGGGGACCAGTACCGCGGCTGGTTCCAGTCCAGCCTCCTCACCGCCGTCGCCGTAAAGGGCGGCGCGCCCTACAGGACCGTGCTGACCCACGGCTGGACCGTGGACGGCGAGGGCCGCCAGATGCACAAATCCCTGGGCAACGGCATCTCCCCGGAGGACGTCATAAAGAAGTACGGCGCCGACCTCGTCCGCCTCTGGGCGGCGTCCGCCGACTACCGCAACGACATGCGCTGCTCCGAGAACATCTTCAAGCAGCTGAGCGACAAGTACCTGAAAATACGCAACACCGCCCGATATATCCTGGGCAATTTAAACGGCTTCGACCCCGAAAACAGGGTGGAGTTTGCCGATATGCTCCCCCTGGACAAGTGGGCGCTGGTGCGGCTCAATTCCCTTGTGGCAAAGTGCCTTGACGCCTACGAGCGCTATGAGTTCTACAACGTGACCTACGCCGTCCACAACTTCTGCGTGGTGGAGATGTCCAGCTTCTACCTTGACATTATCAAGGACCGGCTCTACTGCGACGCCCCGGAGAGCCTCTCCCGCCGCAGCGCGCAGAGCGCCATTTACGCCGTCCTTGACGCCATGGTCCGCCTTCTCGCCCCGATCCTCGCCTTCACCTCCGACGAGATATGGCAGGCGATGCCCCACGACAGCTCCGCGAACCCCGAGAGCGTGATGCTCAACGATATGCCCTCCGTCCACCCGGACTGCAAATTCGACCCGGAGACAGAGGAGCGCTGGGCAAAGCTCATCGCCCTTCGCGCCGACGTGCTGAAGGCCCTGGAGCTGAAGCGCGCCGACAAGTCCATCGGCAAGCCCCTGGACGCCGCCGTCACCCTCTACGTCTCCGACTCAGCTGTGGAGAATTTCGCCAAGGTCGCGGATATGGACCTTGCCCAGATGTTCATCGTCTCCCGCGTAAACGTGGTTTACGGCGCTGGCGAGGGGCTTGAGGGCGAGAGCTTCCCCGGCGTCGCCGTCTCCGTCGCCCCCTGCGAGGCCCCCCGCTGTGAGCGCTGCTGGACCAGAGCGGAGACGGTCGGACACGACCACGACCACCCGGACCTGTGCAAGCGCTGCGCCGGCGTGGTAAAGTCCCTGTAAAAAATCCACAACCCAACGAGGTCAGCGCAAGCTGACCTCGTACTGATAGGTGAAACTATGCTCTACTTCCTCATAGCCGCGCTTATATGCGGAGCGGACCGGCTCTCCAAGCTCTGGGTGGTCCGCAATATCCCCCTCTCCGGCTCCCGCGCGCTCATCCCCGGCGTTCTGGAGCTGACCCACGTGCGCAACACCGGCATGGCGTTCTCCATGCTCTCGGAGCACACCTGGCTTTTGGCGCTCGTCTCCGCGGTGGTGGCGGCGGGGATCGCCGTCATACTGGTGAAGGGCAAATTTACAAGGTGGGAGAAGGTTTTCCTCGCCTTTATCCTGGGCGGCGCCCTCGGAAACTTCATTGACAGGGCGTTTCTGGGCTATGTGGTGGATATGATAAACCCGGTGTTCATGGATTTCGCCGTCTTCAACCTGGCGGACTCCTTCATTGACGTGGGCGCGGTGATGTTCTGCGTCCTGTATATCGTTCGCTCCGTCCGGGAGGAGCGGGAGGCAAAGGCGAAGAAGCGGACCCCGGAGGTGCCCCATGACGGCGACCCTGACGGTAACTGACGCCGGCGAGCGGGTGGACGCCCTCATCGCCGCCAAAATGCCGGAGCTGAGCCGCTCCTTCGTCCAAAGGCTCCTGGAGGAGGGCCGCGTCACCTGCCGTGGCAGGTCGGTGAAAAAAAGCTTCCGCCCGGAGGCGGGCGACGAGCTGACGCTGGAGATCCCCGAACCCGAAAGACTTGAGGTCGCGGCGGAGGAGATACCCCTGGACATAGCCTACGAGGACGCGGACGTGATAGTGGTGAACAAGCCCAAGGGCATGGTGGTCCACCCCGCGCCGGGTCACGCGGACGGCACCCTGGTGAACGCGCTAATGGCCCACTGCGGCAGCGAGCTCTCGGGCATAAACGGCGTCCTCCGCCCCGGAATCGTCCACCGCATCGACAAGGACACCTCCGGGCTCATCATCGCCGCCAAAAACGACGCCGCCCACAGGCTCCTCGCCGCCCAGCTCAAGGACCACACCCTCTCCCGGACATATGAGGCGGTGGTCACAGGCAGCCTTCGTGAGGACTCCGGCACCGTGGACGCCCCCATAGGCCGCCACCCCACGGACAGGAAAAAGCAGTGCGTCACCGACAAAAACTCCCGCCCCGCCGTCACCCACTGGCGCGTGCTGGAGCGCTTCAACGGCTTCACCCATGTGGAGTGTAATCTGGAGACGGGCAGGACCCACCAGATCCGCGTCCACATGGCCCACATAGGTCACCCGATTCTGGGGGACACCGTTTACGGCCCCAAAAAGCCCTACCCCGGCACAGACGGTCAATGCCTCCACGCACGCACCCTGAGATTTGTTCACCCGTCTACCGGTGAACTTGTCACAGTTACATCTGAACTCCCGGATTATTTTATTGACCTTCTCAAAAAGCTCGCACGCTCCTGAGCCGCTGGGCTTTAATATCAAAAAAGGGCTTTGCCCTTTTTTGAAGGGGATACGTGCGAAAAAATTTCGGAAATGTCTGCGGACATTTCCGAAATTTTTTCTGCTGTCGCGCTGCGCGCGCCGCCGGAGGCGGCACACTTGCGCGACAAAAGGTAATTTTTCCGACGTACATGCCGCCGGAAAAATATTGAAATAAAGCCCGTTTTCCCGCAGCAGCTGCTGCCGGTCACGCTCCCCTCGGGGTTCTCCACTTTGTTCCTTTCTTCTCTTTTGGCGAATCCAAAAGAGGAGAAAGGAAATCCCCCGCCATATAATGGCGGAATCATTATAAAGAGCCCAGCGGCTCAGAAGCACTAAAATTTGTTGAAAATGACGAAGCATTTTTAATTATTTTTACTTGACATTTTCAAAATTTGTGGTATAATGCACCTATAAGCCAAAGCAATCTTGCTTAAAACCCCAGATAAGAGTAAGACCCCATTTTAAATATTTTTCGGCGGCATGTACGTCGGAAAAAATCCCTTTTGTCGCCCAAGTGTGCCCCTTCGGGGCGCGCGCAGGGCGACAGCAGGGTAATTTTCTCTGAATTTCGCAAAATTCAGAGAAAATTACCCGCACGTTCCCCTTGCCGGCAAAGGCCAACGGCCTTTGTCGACAATTAAAACGTGGGTTGAGGCGGCAGTGCCGCAAGTCCCACCGCGAGCTCCTCATCCGTGGGAATATGATCCGTCATAGTCCCGTTATTGTACTGCTCGTATGCAACCAGGTCAAAGTAGCCGGTGCCGGTGAGGCCGAAGACGATGTTCTTTGCCTCGCCTGTCTCCTTGCACTTCTTTGCCTCGTCGATGGCGACCTTGATGGCGTGGCTGGACTCGGGGGCGGGGAGTATGCCCTCGGTGCGGGCGAAGAACTCGGCGGCCTCAAATACAGCCGTCTGCTCCGCGGAGGTGGCCTCCATATAGCCGTCGTGGTAGAGCTGGCTCAGCACGGGGCTCATGCCGTGGAAACGGAGGCCTCCGGCGTGGTTGGGGGAGGGGATGAAGCCGGCGCCCAGGGTGTACATCTTTGCCAGCGGGCAGATCATGCCGGTGTCGCAGAAGTCATAGGCAAACTTGCCGCGGGTGAAGCTGGGGCAGCTGGCGGGCTCAACGGCGATGATGCGGTAGTCCTTCTCTCCCCTGAGCTTTTCGCCCATGAAGGGGGCTATAAGTCCGCCCAGGTTGGAGCCGCCGCCGGCGCAGCCGATGATTATGTCGGGGACGACGCCGTATTTGTCCAGGGCGATCTTTGTCTCAAGGCCGATGACGGACTGGTGCAGGAGCACCTGGTTCAAAACGGAGCCCAAAACGTAGCGGTAGCCGGGATTGGAGGTGGCGACCTCCACCGCCTCGGAGATGGCGCAGCCCAGGGAGCCGGTGGTGTTGGGGTGCTCGGCAAGTATCTTGCGGCCCACATTCGTCTCCGTGGAGGGGCTGGGGGTGACGGAGGCGCCGTAGGTGCGCATGACCTCGCGGCGGAAGGGCTTCTGCTCGTAGCTGACCTTCACCATGTAGACCTTGCAGTCAAGCCCCAGGTATGCGCAGGCCATGGAGAGCGCGGTGCCCCACTGTCCGGCGCCGGTCTCGGTGGTTACGCCCTTCAACCCCTGCTTCTTGGCGTAATACGCCTGGGCTATGGCGGAGTTGAGCTTGTGGGAGCCGGAGGTGTTGTTGCCCTCGAACTTGTAGTAGATGTGCGCGGGAGTGCCCAGCTTCTCCTCCAGGCAGTACGCCCTCACCAGCGGAGAGGGACGGTACATTTTGTAAAAGCCGCGGATCTCGTCGGGGATGGGGACCTCGCGGGTGTCGTTGTCCAGCTCCTGGGCGATGAGCTCGTCGCAGAAGACCGGCGCCAGGTCGGCGGCGGTCATGGGCTGGAGAGTGCCGGGGTTCACCAGCGGCGCGGGCTTGACCTTCATGTCCGCCCGGACGTTGTACCAATTTTTCGGCATCTCATCCTCGTTGAGGTAGATTTTGTAGGGGATTTTCTGTTCGCTCATGGTTTTTTACTCCTTTCGGTTTTTCGGGACAAAAGAAAACGCCTTTGTCCCTGAGAATTTACTCGGGACAAAGACGTGAAGTCTCTGCGGTGCCACCCAAATTGACGCTGACGCGCCCGCTCACTGCCGGCTTCCACCGGCAACGCCCTGTAACGGAGGCATCCGTCTAAGCTACTCCCACGCGGGTTTCGCTTCGCCCTCATCAGTCCATTCGCCGGGTCCCTTACTGCCGCCATCCCACCTCCGGCGGCTCTCTGCGAGCAGGTCTTTTCCGGTTACTACTCTGACTCATCGGTTTATGACCGTATTTTAATACGTTAAATCGCCCTTGTCAAGAGGTTTTTTAAAAATTTTTTTCAGTCGCCCTCCAGCACGTCGGCGAGGCAGTCGCCGAAATATCTGACAGCGGCGAGCGCCTCCTTCAGGGTGTTGCCGTTGGTGCCGATCTCGGCTATCAGGGAGCCCGTGGTGGCGTGCTGGTTGTAGCGGTACTCGGATATCTTCAGCGGGCGGGCGAGGGTGGGGTATTTTTCCACCATGGCGCTTTGTATCCTCAGGGCGAAGGTGAGATTTTCCTCCCAATTCGGGTGCTTGAGCCCGGAGGAATTTGAGCCGCAGATGAGCATCACCTGCGCCGACGGGGTGTCTCCCACGTCCGCCACGGTCTTGTAGAGCTTCCCGTCGCCCTCCAGCGCGTCACGGTGCAGGTCGATGACCACCTTTATATCCGGGTCCTCCTTCAGGTGGCGCTCAATGGACTCAAGCGACCTGTTGTAGGAGCCGGTGTAGCTGGGGTAGTCGTAGAGCTCCCTGTCGTGTACCACCCTTATACCCCGCTCCGTCAGCACCCTTTCCAGCTCGTCGCCCACACGCACCACGTTGAAGCTCTTGTCCTCCGTCCTTGAGGGGTCCGAGGGGACGTAGATGTCCTCGCCCGCCGGATTGTACGCCTCCGAGCCGTGGGTGTGTATGATGAGCACCGCCGCCCCGCCGCTGGCGGAGAATTTCAGAGGCTCGTTCAGATACTTTTCCACGTCGATGTCGTACTTCGTCCTGTTCTTGTAGTAAATATCTCCCCAGGAGGAGTACCCGCTGCCACGGCCGGTGATGGTCGTCCCGATGGCGTCGTTGAGAGGCGTCTCGGATGGGGCCGAAATGGGGTCGGAAGGGGTGTCAGATGGGGGTGTAACGGGGTCAGAATGGGGGTCGGAAGGGGGTGTAACGGGGGTCTCATCGGGGGGTAAATTTGACGGATCCGGCAAAAGCTCCCCCTCCGAAGCTCCCCCTCCGTCCCCTTCCGGGGCGGTCCCGACAGGGGCTTTTGGCCCGTCCTCCGCCGCCCTTTTTGTGTTCCCGGAGGACTCCCGGCGGGAGACGTCGGGAGTCCCGGCGGAGGCGGTGAGCATTGAAAAGCCCCCCGGCAGAGCGGCGGCGAGGGCGAGGACCCCAAGGTCCCGCTTTTCGCCCTCCGCTCCCGGCAGGGTGGCGGCAAGGATCCCGGCGCCCAGGGAGTCCGGGAGAGCGGCGGCGCCCTCCGCCGCGTCCAGGGTGAGCCTGAGCGCCAGACACAGCGCCAGCACCAGCGCCAGGTTCCGCGCCACGCTCAGTACGCTTACGTTCCGTTTTGCCGCCGCTCTTTTCAAGGCATTATCCTCCGTTTAGTCCATTTGGACCAGTCTATGCGGGAGTTTTTTGATTTATGATATTGCGCAAAAGACATTTTAGCGGTATAATTCAGGTAACCTCTCAGAAAACCTCGCGAAAGAAAGGAAAATGAGCTATGGAAAAGATATTTTATCCCCACGGCGTCTGCTCCCGCAGGTACGACATCGTGCTGGAGGACGGGGTCATTCAGAACATCACCGTGGAGGGCGGCTGCAACGGGAATTTGAAGGGCATCTGCGCCCTTATCCGGGGCCAGCGCGCCGAGGACGTGATACCCCGGCTTCGCGGCACTCAGTGCGGTATGCGCGGCACCTCCTGCCCTGACCAGATAGCCATCGCCCTGCAGGAGGCGCTGGACGAGGAGGCGGGAGCATGAAGCCCGTATTCTCCAACACCTTCAACGTCACCCACTCCAAGGGCAAGTCCGAGGTGGCGCTGTCCTTCGCCCACATCTACACCGAGCACAACTACTCCATGAAGCAGGGCGCCCTCACCGACGTATCCGCGCAGGTGGCGGACGAGGTGGCGAGCGTGCTCATCACCCGTGACGGCGTGGTGGCGCTGGCGCGGCTCCTCAATAAGATAGTCTCCGACTGGGGGATAGACATTTCCGAATGAGATACACGACAGTTATTTTTGACCTGGACGGGACGCTCCTCAACACCCTGGAGGACATACGTGACAGCGTAAACCATATCCTCACGAAATACGGCTACCCCGCAAGGACGCTGGAGGAGATACGCCTGTCCGTGGGCAACGGCTCCGGCGTGCTTTTGGAAAGATCCCTCCCCAAGGGGCGGGAGACGCCGGGTTTTGAGGCGCTTTTGGAGGAATATGTGGACTGGTACGAGCGCCACAACGCCATAAAAACCGCCCCGTATGAGGGAATAATGGATATGCTCCGGGCGGTGACGGCAAGCGAGCACAAGACGGCGGTGGTGTCCAACAAGCCCGACGCCAACGCCAGGGCGCTGGTGCGGAAATTTTTCGGCTCCTACGTCTCCGTCGCCTTCGGGGAGAGGCCGGGGATAAACCGCAAGCCCTCGCCGGATTCGGTGAGGGCCGCCATGAGGGAGCTCCAAAGCTTCCCCTTTGAGACGGTCTATGTGGGCGACTCCGAGGTGGATCTGAAGACCGCAGCCGCCGCCGGGGTGGACTGCATATCCGTGGCGTGGGGCTTCCGCTCCAGGGAGCTTTTGGAGGACTCGGGCGCGAGGACCGTAATTTCAAAGCCCTCGGAGCTTTTAAGGCTGATATGATTTTTTCGGCAAATATCCGCAGGCGGATTTTTCTCCGGAAAATTGTAAAATATACTTGACAATTAATCGAAGATATATTACAATTTTCACAAAGGAGGTGTCCGTATGGGACATGAATGGGTGTTTTATGTAATTATCATCGTGCTTGTGGGCGGCTTTGCGGCGCTCATAGGCTTTGGCGCCAGGAGGGAGATCCGGGCGCAGTATGACGAGCGGCAGCTCATCGCCCAGGGGCGGGGGTACAAGTGGGGGTTCCTCTCCATGCTGCTGGGCGGAACGGTGTACGCGATAGCGGATTCCTTTATGCAGACGCCGGTCCTCACGCCCACGGAGCTGATTTTTGCCGTAATGTGCCTGGGCGCCGGCGTCATGGCGGTGTATGACATTTTGAAGGACGCGTATATCCCGCTGAACCGGGGCGGGAGCTTTTTCGTATACATCTTTCCCATTGTCTTCGGCGGGCTTGAGATCTCCAGGGCGGTGGAGTACATCAGGTACAGGCACCTGCTCTACGACCAGTCGCTGTGGCACCTGACGCCCCACGCCGCCGCCATAGCGATGTGCCTCGCCATTTTGGTGAGCGAGGCGGTGAGGGACATCACCAGGGCGAGGGGGAGCGAATGAAAAATCTTCGTTTAAAGGCCGCGAGAGCCGCCCTGGACCTGTCCCAGTCGGAGCTGGCGTACAGGGTGGGCGTCTCCCGCCAGACCATAAACGCCATAGAAAAGGGCGACTACAACCCCACGATAAACCTGTGCATAGCCATCTGCAAGGTCCTGGGCAAAACGCTGGACGAGCTTTTCTGGGAGTGACCCCGCTTTGCGACGGCGAGGAAGGGACCCGTTCGGGGTAAAACGCAAATTCAAGTTGCGGAAAAGCAAATTCAGGTTGGTGGCGGGTATCAGGGTTTATCTATAAAATAATAACTATCTCAAACAGTTTAACGGAGGTAGTTGATATGGGCTTTGCGGAAAATTTACAGCGAATCAGAAAGGAAAAGCATCTTTCCCAGGAGGAATTGGCGGAAATGCTGGGCGTCAGCAGGCAGGCTGTTTCAAAATGGGAGCAGGGCACAGGTTATCCGGAAGCGGACAAGCTGTTGATACTGTCGCGCGAGCTGAATATTTCGTTGGACAGCCTGATGGCAGCCGAAATCGCGCGCGGGAAGGCAGACGCGTCCGACAGCGCGACCGGAACGATCATAATTTCCTCGCCGCACGAGCATGTTGTTGCAAGGTGCGGCAAGGTGATGTCCTCGCAAAAATTCAGGGGAGGAAAGAGATCGCCGAGATATGCCCTGTTTGCCGTAAGTGACGACGCGGTATCCTTTTGGGGACCGCAAAGCACATTTTTGGGGTGGTACGCAAACGCGGAGCAGCTGGAAAAGGAAATCGCAGAAATTCAGGACGCGATCTTTCGGGGGATACCGGCTTATGAGCTGAAATACAGCGTAAGGGTAGATTGGAAATTCTTTGGCGTAAGTATTTTAGATGATTAGGGCGGCGGAAACGAAATGGCGTTGAACTTAACAAAGCTGTTGGGTTAGATACCGCTTTGCGTGCTGGTTTTTGGGGGCGGGGGATGGTATTATAGTTTGCATAGCTCAGGAGGTCATGTATGGATATTGGCGGGGCGATCAGGGAGTTGAGGCTGAAAAGGGGCGTTACGCAGGAGGGATTGGCGGGCGCGCTGGGGGTTTCCGCGCAGACGGTCTCCCGGTGGGAAAACGGCGTCAATTTCCCCGATTTGTCAATGCTCCCGGAGCTCGCCGTATATTTTAATGTGACCACAGACTTTTTGCTGGGCTTGGAAAGGAAGACCGTTATGGCAAAGCTTATCAGAACCGTAGAGACGTTTGAGCCGGCGTCCCGCGAGGAGGCGGAGGAGATGGTGCTGAGATTCAAGGGCGAGAAATTTCCCGTACTCAAGGACTACAAAATCACCTCCGACGGCGGCAGGGTGATCCTCCAGGTCACCAAGGAATTCAACAGCGAATTTGATAACATGAGGTTTGACTGATTCAAGCCTCAAAAGTGACGACCTGACCCATCAAGCGGCCTACAAATTTTAACGTTTTTTGTTGGCTGTAGAGGTGTGGATCATTTGCCTGTTTGCGGAAGGGAGCGGGATATGAGAATTGGGGCTTATCAATTTGGGGTTGGGGGAGATATACGGGAGAATTACAGGGAAATTGAAAAGGCGATATATTTTGCCAAAAATGAGGGGGTTCGGTTGATCGTATTTCCTGAATGCTCTTTGACGGGGTATCCTCCGAGAGATATGGATGATTCGTCGCGCGTTGATTTTGGGCTTGTTCAGATAATGTGCGAAAGGCTTCAGGCGATGGCTGACAAAAATGATATTTCAATTATTGTCGGGGCTGTGTTCAAAGAAAAGGAGATATACAACCGGGCGATTTTGTTTCGGCCTGACAGTCAAATTGAGTTCTATGACAAGCGGGCCCTGTGGGGATGGGATGAGGGTAATTTCTCAAAGGGCGGCAGCGACGGGATATTTGAAACGGAAGGTATCCGGTTTGGAATAAGGATCTGCTATGAAGTGAGGTTTCCCGAATACTTTCGAGAGCTGTACAAAGGAAATACGGACATAAATCTGGTGCTGTTTTATGATGTATCGGATACGGATGACAAGGAAAGGTATGACCTGATCAAAGGCCACTTACAGACCAGGGCGGCTGAGAACGTTACTACAACAATTTCCGTAAACGCCGTTTCGCCGTTTCAAACGGCTCCGACAGCGGTTTTTGGAAAATCGGGCCAGTGCGTAAAGGAGTGCGCCAGAAATAAACCTGAGCTTCTGATCTATGACTTTGAAAAAACAGAGAATGATTTCAGCGAAAAGGGAAGAAAGGCAATTTCTGATAAACTGACAGTCTAATTCCAAAAAGGGCAAAGCCCTTTTTGGCAAAAAAATACGACCGGTCTTTTGACCGGTCGTTGTGGTGTGGGTGGGTTTATGCGCGTTTGAGCTCTTCAAAGCAGGAGTCGCAGATGTTTTTGCCCTTGTGGGTGGACAGGTTCTTGCTCTTGCCGCAGAAGATGCAGGAATCCTCGTGTTTGGCGAGGATGATCTTTTCACCGTCAACAAAGATCTCAAGAGAATCCTTCTCGGCGATGTCAAGGGTCCTGCGCAGTTCGATTGGGATGACGATCCTTCCGAGCTCGTCAACCTTCCTCACGATGCCGGTTGATTTCATGTGTAATCCCCTCCATAATTTTAGCCAGTTCCCTGACTTTAGTAATTATTGTAACATTTTATATTTTTTTGTCAATATTTGTTTCAATAATTTTTTCAAAAAATGTGAAAAAAATTTTATTTTCCGCCCCTCATAAGTCAAAAAATGTCGAAAAATGTTATTTTTCGGGAGAAACTGGTATTATTTATTCATATATTGAATTATACGGGAAAAGAGGATCTTGTATCATTTTCGACATAAATTGAATCGGACAGGATATACGCAGGGTCAGGCTCAGGTAAAAAATTTTGGGGCTATTGCAAAAAAGGGGAGAATATTCTATAATTAAATAAGACGACAGGAGTTGAGAGGGTATGTGGAGGAAGGCTGTTTCGCTGGCGATGGCGGCGGCGGTCATTTTATCGCTGGGGGCGTGCTCGGGGAAGTCGTTTTACGAGGCGCTGGGCGAGGCCGTGGGAGACAAGGGCGGAGCGAGTGAGCCGGAGGGCGAGGGGTATTTTCCCGACAACGTGTGGCGCGCCGACGTGGACTACCGGGAGATGGAGTACGAGCGCTATGACCTTGAGCGGTTTAGTGAGTTCACCGCGCCCATATACGAGCTTGCGGAAAACGGCGGCACGGAGAAGGAATACGCCGCCGCGGACGACGCCATATATGACGAGCTCTATTACATCTACACGCTTTGCACGCTTATAAGCAACGAATATTACGCCAACGCGGCGAATGAGGAGCTGGCGCGGGAGGCGGACAGGGCGCAAAGGACGTATTTTGATGCCAGGGACGAGTTTTACCTCGCGTTGAGGACAATGGCGGAGTCGGAAAACGCCCGGCTTTTGGAGACGTATTACACACCGGCGATGATAGATTACTTCAAAAGCTATGAGCCCTCCACCGACGAGGAGGACGGGCTGACCGCCAGGGAAAACGAGCTCGTATCCCGCTACTACGCGCTTATTGCCGGCGAGGAGCCGGATACGGAGGCAATTGGGGAGCTGTACGTGGAGCTTGTGGAGCTCCGGAAGCGGATGGCGGAGACGGCGGGGTACGGGTCCTTCGCCGAGTACGCCTACGAAAGCTTTTACATAAAGGACTACACCCCCGAGGACGCGCAAAGCGTGTGGCAGGGGGCGAAGGAGTGCTTCGCACCGCTGGCGCGGGAGTACGCCGGGGACATTTTGGAGAGGTCCGCCGCGCTCTCGGGGGAGGGCGGATTGGAGGCGGACACCGCCTCGGTCCTGGCGGCGCTGGGCATAGGGGCGCGGGAGCTGGGGGACGAGGTGTACGAGGCGTACCGGTATCTGACGGACTACCACCTTTACGACCTGGACTACTCGGAGAAGAAGGCGGACGAGGGGTACACCTGCTTTTTGCACTACTACAACGAGCCCTTTATTTTCAACTCGCCCTCCGGGACCTTCTACGATTTTCCCGACACCTTCCACGAGTTCGGGCATTTTGTGAGCTTCTACTACTACCCGGCGGCGCTGCTGTACTCAGCGCCGGACAACGACCTTTCGGAGCTTCACGCCCAGGGGATGAGCGTGGTGATGACGTATTTTTACGACGGGATGTTCGACCCGGAGACAGCCGACGCGATACGCGACCAGGTGCTTTTGGAGCTCATCTACTCCGTTGTGGAGGGGAGCTTATACGACGAGTTCCAGCAGAGGGTATTTGCCGAGCCGGAGCTGACGGCGGAGAGGGTGAACGAGATCTACGCGGGGCTCTGCCGCGAGTACGGCTATGCGCCTTACGAGGGGTATGAGACGGAGTGGATGTGGGTGACGCACAACTTCACATCGCCGTTTTACTACATAAGCTACGCCGTGTCCGCGCTGGGGGCGCTGGAGATAAACGAGCTCTGCCGGGAGGATCTGGAGGCGGGGATCGACAGGTATCTGACGGTGCTCGCCATGGACCCGGAGGCCCGGTACTACTCCGAGGCCATCGCCGAGGCGGGGCTTTCGGACATATTTGACCGGGATTCGTACACAGCAATAGCCGGCGCGCTGGCCCTGACGCTGGAAACACAGCCGGAGGGCGCCGCCGCGTAATTAATTTTTTCGAGGATAGAGCCATGCCTATTAAAATTCCCAATGAGCTGCCCGCGGCCCAGACGCTGCACGAGGAGAACATCTTCGTCATGCCGGAGACGCGGGCGATAACACAGGACATTCGCCCGCTGCGGATAGCGCTTTTGAACCTCATGCCCACGAAGATTGCCACCGAGACGCAGATGGCGCGGCTTTTGGGCAACACGCCCTTGCAGGTGGAGCTGGAGCTTTTGCAGACCAGCACACACAAGGCGATGCACACCTCCGAGGAGCACATGCTGGCCTTTTACAGGACCTTTGACGAGGTCCGGGACCAGCGGTTCGACGGGCTTGTGATAACGGGCGCGCCCGTGGAGAAGCTGGAGTTCGAGGAGGTGGACTACTGGCGGGAGCTGTGCGAGATCATGGAGTGGAGCAAGTCCAACGTCTACTCCACCTTCCATATATGCTGGGGGGCGCAGGCGGCGCTTTACTACCACTACGGGGTGAAGAAATACCCGCTGGAGAAGAAGCTTTTCGGGGTGTTCCCCCATCGGGTGGACTACAAGCGGTCCATACTCATGCGGGGGTTTGACGACGTGTTTTACGCGCCCCACTCCCGGCACACCACCGTATTGAGGGAGGACGTGGAGAGGATACCGGGCGTCAAGATACTGGCATCCTCCGACGAGGCGGGGGTGTTTGCCATGTGTACCAAGGGCGGCAGGCAGGTGTTTGTCACGGGGCACGCGGAGTACGACAGGGACACGCTGAAAAACGAGTACCTGCGGGACCTCTCCCAGGGGCTGCCCATCGAGATACCGAAAAACTACTTCCCCGACGACGACCCCACGAGGGAGCCCGTCGTCCGCTGGCGCGGGCACGCCAACCTTTTGTACTCCAACTGGATAAACCACTTTGTATATCAGGGCACGCCCTTTGACCTTATGGAGATTCGAGAGGAGGAAAAATAAAATGAAGCTTTTTGAAACGTTGGACACCGTACATATCGGCACGCTGACCCTGGGAGGGCTCCTGTCCACGGCGGTGCTGCTGGTTATCTGCGTAATCGTGCGCAAGCTTTTGATGAAGCTTGTGGACAGGGCGTTCAAAAAAAGCCGGCTGGAGGCGTCCATAAAGGGCTTCCTGCGGGCCGCCATCGGCGTGGCGCTGTGGATACTCGTCGTGCTCATTGTGGCGGACAAGCTGGGGATACCCACCACCAGCCTTGTGGCGGTGGTGTCGGTGGCGTCCCTGGCGCTGTCGCTGTCGGTGCAGAACATACTGACGAATCTGTTTTCCGGCATGACGATCCTCAGCACGCACCCGTTCTCCGCCGGGGACTGGGTGGACATAGGCGGGACCGCGGGGACGGTGGCGTCCGTGGGGCTTTTTTACACCATTATAAAAATGCCCGACGGGAGGGAGGTACACATACCCAACTCCACGGTGGCGGACTCGAAGGTGGAGAACTTCACCGCCCACGAGACGCGGCGCATAGACCTGGACATCTCCGCCTCCTACGACGACTCCACCGAGGCGGTGAAGGGCGCGATATACAAGGCTATCGGCATGACTGAGGGGCTTGTCGCGACTCCCGACCCCATCGTGGCGGTGAAGGAGTACGGGGACTCGGCGATCACCTACATGGTGCTGGTCTGGGCGGAGACGCCGAAATTCTTCGGCGCAAAGTGCGCGCTCACGGAAAACCTTAGAAAGGCGTTTGAGGAGGACGGCGTGAGGATGACATATCCGCACCTCAACGTGCATTTTGACAAGTGATTTGACAAATTCTTTTGGGGAGGCAGAGTATGCAGCATATACTTGAACAAATCCTGCGGTACGTCATAAACTACGGGATACTGCTATTTGAGTACATAGGCGTGGCGATACTCATTGTCACCGGCGTTCAGGGGCTCATCGCCTACATAAAGAAGGACCCGCATATGCGCCTGCGGCTGGCACAGGGCATGGCGACGGCGCTGACCTTCAAGCTGGGCGGAGAGATCTTGAGGACGGTCATCGTCCAGTCCTTCTCCGAGATAGCCATTGTGGGGTGCATCATCGCCTTGCGCTCCGCCCTCACCTTCCTCATCCACTGGGAGATAAAGCACATGGAGCACGAGGAGGAGATAAACAACAGGCGGGAGCGGGAGGAGCGCGAGCCCGACGGGGGCGAAGGGGAGGAATAAGGCGCCCTCCGTAAAACCGGCATGAAAAAAATCCGTGAATTTCGTAAAATTCACGGATTTTTTTCGGCTTTACTTTTTTACTTTACGAGCTTTTCCACAAGGCCGGCGAAGTCGCCGACGGTCTGGATGGATTCCAGGGAGTCCTGGGGGATCATGATACCGAAGTGGCTCTCCACCTCGGAGACGAACTCCACCAGATCCAGGGAGTCGATGTCCAGGTCGGTGCGGAGATTGGTTTCGGGGGTGAGGGCGTCCTCGTCGATGTCCAGGGTGCTGACCATTATGTCACGGATCTCTTCAAACATGATTGTAACCTCCTTGATTGATTACTGTATTGGCTCCACTCAGCTCCACTCCTTGACCGTCTTGTCCACCGGGGGCTTTTCCTGGGTGGGGGCCGACGGGTAAGAGGGGCGGGAGGAGTAGCCTCCCGAACGGCGGGGGCGGCTGTCGCGGCGGTCGTCACGGCGGGGACGGTCCTCGCGCCTGTCGTTATAGGCGTCCCTGGGGGCGGTCTCCGGGTCGTAGGCGATGACCACGCGGCGGTTGGGCTCCGTGCCGGTGGAGTAGGTGGTGACGCCCTCAAAGTCCTGGAGGGCGGTGTGGATGACGTGGCGCTCGTAGGCGTTCATGGGCTCTAGGGTCTGGTTCCTGCGGTAGCGCACCACCTTGGCGGCGGTCTTTTTGGCAAGGCCGGTCAGGGCGTCGGCGCGCTTGGCGCGGTAATTTTCCGCGTCGATGTTGACCCTTGTGCGGTCCTCGGAGCCGGAATTGAGCACGTAGTTGGCAAGGTGCTGAATGGCGTCCAGCGTCTCGCCCCGGCGCCCGATGAGGGTGCCCACGTGCTGACCGGAGAGCTCCACGCAGACGGTGTTTGTCTCGGCGTCAAAGCCGGCTTCAATGTCCGCATTCACGTCCATGCGCTCAAAGAGGCCGGAGAGGAAGGTCTTTACCTTCTCCACGTCGCCGTTTGTCTCGGCGGGGATTGGCTTGCGCTCGACGGGCGCGGGCGCGGGCTTGGGCTGGGCGGCCTTGGGCGCGCGGACGGGCTCGGGTATGGGTTCGGGCTCGGGGTCGGGCTCCTCCCAGCTGACGCGGACCTTGGCGGGGCTGGCGCCGAAGCCGAGAAAGCCGGACTTTGCCCGCTCCAGGACCATCACGGAGACGTCGTCGCGGCTCATGCCAAGCTGCCTGAGCGCCGCGGCAACGGCGTCGTCCTCCGTGCGCCCGGTTGTCTCAATAAATTTTGTCATAGCTTGTTCTCCTTATTCCTCGCCGCCGGAGGCTTCCGGGGCATCGGGTGTGTCGTTCTTTGCGGTGTCCGACAGGGAGGCGCGGAGAAGCTTTTCCTCAAGCTCCTCGGATATTTCCCCGTCTATTTCGGAGGTGTCGGAGGTGGCGCCCTCAATGCCGTTGTAGGAGTACCTGTCGGGGTCGTAGCCTCGTCCCCTGGCGTAGGGGCGGGAGCCCACCTTGCTGGGGTTGTACTTTTCCGCGGCGTCGGGATTTTGCGCGCGCTGCCACTCCAGCGCCTTGTCCGCCGCCTCCTGCTTCTTTTTCTGCTGCTGCTTTTTCTTTGAGGTGTTGCCCGTCTGGAGCTCGTCGGGGTTCTTTTCGGCGCGGCGCTTTTCCGCCTCGGCGCGCTTTGCCTCAAGCTCCGCCTCCCGCGCCTTGCGCCGCTCCTCCGCCTGGGCAAAGTCCGCGAGCATGGTCTTCTCGTAGAGCTTTGTCAGGAACACGTCCACCAAAAGGCTGAAGATGGCGTTGACCATCCAGTAGACGCCCATGGCGGCGGGGAGGACAAAGGCGAACCAAAGGGACATGACGGGCCCCAAAAGGAGCATCATCATGGAGTTTGACTGCTTTTCAAGCTGCTCCTTGTTGGCTCCGGGAAGGTTCTTCTGGAGCGTGGTGGAGATCTTGGTGGAGAGCCACTGGAAAAACGCGGTGATGATGGGGATAAGGAAGAGCCCCAGCATGGGCCACAGCGCCTTGAAGGAGGAGAAGTCGAAGGTCCAGATCCTGAAATTGGGAACTGAGGACAGGTCCAGCCCAAAGACGGTGAAGTTTATGGGACGGAGCCTGTCGGAGAGACCCGCGAACTCGCTGAAATAGTCGTTGATGATCTTTGTGGCGCCGATCTGGGTCTGGAGAAGCTGATTGGCTGTGAAGTTGAGCCCGTGGGCCTGCGCCACCTCCACCAGCTTTTTCGCCAGCGCGCCCACTGCCTCGCCGGACCTGGTGACCTCCAGAAGGTCCTTGGGCACGCCCATCATGACCGTCAGGGGCTTGCGGATGGCCTGATAGAGGGCGAGCATTATGGGCAGGGGGAGCAGGGACCAGAGGCAGCCGGACAGGGGGCTGACGCCCGCCTCCCGGTAGAGCTTCTGCATCTCCTCGCTCTGCTTCTGCTGGTTGCCGGCGTGCTTTTTCTGGATCGCCTCGATCTCCGGCTGGAGCAGCTGCTGGCGCATCATGCCTTTTTTGCTCTTCATCTGGAAGGGCATCAAAATGAGCTTTATTATGACGGTGAAGAGCACGATGGCAAAGAGGTAGTTGTGTGTGATGTTGTAGAGGAACATCAATAGCAGACCAAAGGGCCTTGCGATAGTATCTAACATGTGTTCACTCCGATTCTGATGGTTTATGGTACCGGGTCATAGGGGTCGGACTTGTTGAAGGGGTTGCAGCGCAGTATTCGTTTGAAGGCGAGCCAGCCGCCCTTGAGGGCGCCGTATTTTTCTATCGCCTCCAGGGCGTAGGCGGAGCAGGTGGGGTAAAACCGGCAGCAGGGCGGCCTTTGGGACGAGATACCCTTGCGGTAGACGTTTATAAGGAAGATAAGTACCTTTTTCATCTCAGCAGCCCCAGCCTTCCGGCGAGCTCCAGAAGCTCGCGCTCCAGCACACGGTAGGGCGCCGAAACGCCTCTGCCGCGCACCACCGCCACCAGGTCCACGCCGGGGAGAAATTTCTCCTCGTTGAGCCGGTACGCCTCCCTGAGGCGGCGGCGGACCCTGTTGCGGCGGACAGCCTTGGCAAGCTTGGCGCTCACCGTGATGCCGATACGGTTCTCCCGCCTGTCCCTTTTACGGGCGTACAGCACGATATTCGGTCCCACCGCGCTTTTGCCCTTTGAGTAGAGGCGGCGGAACTCAAAATGTTCTTTCAAAGATGTGGAAAACCGCACGATAATCACCAGATCCCGGACACGCCTTCAAGGACGAGACATATCTCGCCCTCAAAACCGTTATAACGAATGAACTGCCTGCCTGACCTTCATCAGTGGGTCAGTCTCGCGCGGCCCTTGGCGCGGCGGCGGGCCAAAACCTTGCGGCCGTTGGCGGTCGCCATTCTCTTGCGGAAGCCGTGCTCCTTGGAGCGGTGAAGCTTCTTGGGCTGATAGGTTCTTTTCATTCGGTTACACCTCCATACATAATAGTATTTTATACTCGACATCGGGGCGCGCCCCGAAGCAGTAGCAAGTGGAAAACCACAGGGGTTTTATTATACCACAAAATCAGAGATTTTGTGGTATATTCGCCATGTTTTTCGGTTCCCGGCGAAGCCGGGGAGAAAAACGGCTCAAATCAGGTATAATATCCGCTTAGCGGATATTGTACCTTAAAAATGGCGGACTTGTCAACAAAAACTTTTAAAACGCGCCGGATCGATGTGATATCAGAGCTTCAGGCACTTGACTTTGGCGGGGGTTTTGGTATAATTACTTTCATCTGTACTTCAGAGAGGATGACCGAAATGCCTGAGCTGGAACCTAAAAACTTTATTGAGGCCTTTGTCGCCGAGGACATCGCCCCCGGCGGGCGCTTTGAGGGACGGCAGGTACACACCCGCTTCCCGCCTGAGCCAAACGGATACCTGCACATCGGACACTGCAAGGCGCTGTGCATAGATTTCGGCACCGCCCTGCGCTTTGGCGGCATATGCAACCTGCGCATGGACGACACGAACCCCGCCAAGGAAGACACGGAGTACGTGGACGCCATCAAGGAGGACATCCACTGGCTGGGCTTTGACTGGGACGACAGATTCTTCTACGGCTCCGACTACTTCGACAAGACCTACGAGCTCGCCGTGGGGCTCATAAAAAAGGGCCTCGCCTATGTCTGCGAGCTCACCCCGGAGGAATTTAAGGACTACCGGGGCGATACCTCCACCCCCGCCCGCTCCCCCTGGCGCGACAGGCCCATCGAGGAGAGCCTGGACCTATTTGAGCGCATGAGGGCGGGTGAGTTCCCCGAGGGGAAATACACCCTGCGGGCAAAGATCGACTTAAATTCCGGCAACTTCAACATGCGCGACCCGGTCCTCTACCGCATCAAATATATAGAGCACCACCGCCAGGGGACAAAGTGGTGCATCTTCCCCATGTACGACTTCGCCCACCCCATCCAGGACGCCCTGGAGGGCATCACCCACTCCCTGTGCTCGCTTGAGTATGAGGACCACCGCCCTCTTTACGACTGGGTGATAAACCATGTGGACCTGCCCTCCAAGCCCCGGCAGATAGAGTTCGCGCGGCTGGGTATAACCAACACGGTCATGTCCAAGCGCAAGCTGCGCAGGCTGGTGGAGGAGGGGTATGTCTCCGGCTGGGACGACCCCCGTATGCCCACCCTCTGCGGGCTCCGCAGGCGCGGCTACACCCCCGCCTCCATTCGCGAGTTCACCGACCGCATAGGCGTGGCAAAGAACACCTCCACCGTGGAGTACGCCCTTCTGGAGTCCTGCCTGAGGGACGATTTGAACGCCCACGCCCCACGCCGCATGGCGGTCCTCCGCCCGGTGAAGCTCATCATCGACAACTACCCCGAGGGCGCCGTTGAGACCGTGGACGTGGAGAACAACCCCGGGGACCCGGACGCCGGGACCCGCAAGGTCACCTTCTCCAGGGAGATCTGGGTCGAGTCCGAGGACTTTATGGAGGAGCCCGCCAAGGGCTACAAGCGCCTCTATCCCGGCGGCCCTGAGTGCCGGCTGAAGGGCGCCTACCTCATAACCTGCACCGGCTGTGAGAAGGACGGAGACGGCAATTTGACCGCGATACACTGCGCCTACGACCCCGACTCCCGGGGCGGCGACCCCGCCGACGGGCGGAAGGTGAAGGGCGCCACCCTCCACTGGGTGGACGCCGGGAGCTGCGTGGACGCCGAGGTGCGGCTCTACTCCAACCTTTTCACCGACCCGGACCCCGAATCCTACGGCGACGACTTTGTGAAGTACGTAAACCCCGACAGTCTGGAGACCGTCACCGGCTGCAAGGCGGAAAAGAGCCTGGCGGACGCCGGACCGAACGAGGACTTCCAGTTCCTGCGCCTGGGCTACTTCACCGTGGATAAGGACTCCGCCCCCGGAAGGCCGGTATTCAACCGCGCCGTGGCGCTGAAGGACAGCTTCAGAAGGTGAGGGGCGTATGAAGCTCAGCACTGTTTTCTGGCTCCTCACCGGTCTTTTCATACTGGCGACGCTGGCGGCTCTCTTCTTCTATATCCGCTCCGGCGCCCAGATGAGCTCCTTCGCCGTCATGGGCCCCGCAGCCGCCGCGCTGATCTGCTCCAGCCTAGCTGTAAGAGCGAGAAACGAAGGGAAATAATTTCAAAAAAGGGCTGCGCCCTTTTTTGAGTGGGGAACGTTCAGAAAAAAGCCGTGAATTCTGCGGAATTCACGGCTTTTTTCCTTTTGTCGCGCGGCGCGCGTCGCCGGAGGCGACACACTTGCGCGACAAAAGGTAATTTTTCCGACGTACATGCCGCCGGAAAAATATTGGATTTGGGGCTTTTGACAGCCTGTCTGGGGATCGCCAAATAACTAAGCCGATTCTTACACCTTGTCTATTTTCGTAAGCTCCGCGTTGACTATTTGGAGGAAGCCATCCGGGATCATGCCGCTTATCTGCTCCGACAGGGACACGGGGGACTGGTTGCTTATCATGCTCCACATGCCCTGGCCCGGCTCCAGCTTGAAGTTTGTGGCGAGCTGCATATATTTTGCTATGACGGCAAACGCCTCGGGGGACTTTGCCATCTCCTCAAAGGTGTCTTTGACGGAGTATTTGCCCTCGGGGTATGAAAGCTCCCTCGGCAGGTCTAAATCGCCCTGCTGCTCGAACCAGTTCCCGGAGAATTTCGCCCTCTCCTTGGCGTCGGGCAGGGTGTATATCTCAGGCTCCGCATCCACCCTTTCCAGAGTTACGGAGTCCCAAACGTCGCCCGCTGACGCCGTGACCGTGTTGAGACCGGGCTTTAGCGCCACGGTGAAGGTGAAGACCTTCTCCGCCGTCTGCTCGCCCACCGGCTCGCCGTTGAGGCAGAGCGTCACGACGGGTTGGTTTGAATACACCTTTATCTTCGTGGTCTTCCCGGCCCTCTGGCAGTAGCGGCGCCCCGCGATGTGCACCATGGGCTCCGGGTTCCACCATGCCTTGTAGATATAGAAGCTGTCCTTGCGGGTCCTCCGGTCCATGGTGACGAGCCCCTTGTTGTTCCGCCCGGCGACGCCTCCCTCGTTCCTGGCGGCGACGCCGAAGTCGAACATGTTCCAAACGTGGCTCGCCCATATCCACGGCCTGTCATTCAGGACCTTCGCCATGTGCTCGTGATACATCGCCTGGTACTCCTCGGAGTAGTCCTTGCACTGCGGGTCCGCTCCGTGGTAGGTGATTATCCCCTCGCACCCGTACTCGGAGAGCCCCAAGCACAGGTCCGGGTGCTCCGCGTGGAATTTGTCGAGCCATGGCCCGTTATCCTCCATTTTCCCGCCGTACCAGCCCATGTAATGGTTATAGGCGATCACGTCGGTTATGCGGTGAAGCGGACTGTCCGGCGGCGTGGCGGAGACGTGGGCGATGGTGGTGAGGCGCGTGGGGTCCAACCTTTTCGCCAGGGCGTTGAGCTCCACATGGTTCTCCACCAGCTTCTCCGACGCGCCGCCTATGAGTATCTCGTTGGAGAGCCCCCAGAAGCAGATAGACGGGTGGTTGTAGTTCTGAACGATCAGCTCCGTCAGCTGTTGGATACAGTTCCGGTGCGCCTCAGGGGACTTGTTGAAAACGGATATGAAGGGAATCTCCGCCCACACCACAAGCCCGTATTTGTCACAGGCGTCATAGAAGGGCTGGGCGTGCTGGTAGTGCGCGAGCCTTACGGTGTTCGCCCCCAGCTCCTTGATTATCCCGGCGTCCTCCCAATAGTCCTGCGCGGACAGGGCACTGCCCTTGTACAGCCTGTCCTGGTGCCTCGATACGCCCCTGAGCGGCGTGGGCACGCCGTTGAGTATAAAGCCCGCCTGCGGGTCGCAGGAGAAGGAGCGGACCCCCGCCATTACCTCCAGGCAGTCGTATGCCTCGTTGCGTCTCTGGAGCGTGGCGGTCACCTTATATAGATACGGGTCGTCAGGGCTCCACCGCCGCGCCCGCGGCACGTAAAGCCGGATCTCCGGGTCCTCCGACGGGCGCGCTCCGCCCGCCGCCTCTTTTCCGCCGGCGTCGGTCACGGAATAGAGCACAGTAAAGTCGGGCCCGGGATTCGTCACAAACGGCCTGACGGTGAACTCCGCCCCGCCGTCCTGAGTGGGCACAGGCGTCACCGTGATGCCGGGTCCGCCGAAATAGTCCAGGTCAAAGTGGGTATCCGGCACGCAGATCAGGTTCACTCCCCGGTAGAGCCCGCCGTAAAAGGTGAAATCCGCCGTCTGGGGGTACACGCCCTCCCTGTACTCGTTGGAGCAGTTGATCACAAGGAGGTTCTCACCCTCCTCCACGCACAGCTCCGTCACGTCCGCGCGGAAGGCGGAATAGCCGCCCTCGTGGTAGGCCGCCTCCTCGCCGTTCAAAAACACCGTCGCCTGCTGACCGGCGGCGAGGACCTCCACATACACGCGCCCGCCGCCCGTGGGCTGTTTCGGCGTGGGAAAGCTCACGGCGTACCAGCAGCTCCCGCGATAATACCCGTCTCTGTTGCCGTCGTGCCCGTCGATTGCGTTCCATGTGTGCGGCAGGTCCACCCTCTCCCAATCCTCCGGCAAATCATTAGGAAGCCCCGCGTTCCGCTTAGTGAACCTCCACCCCTTGTTAAGACAAATAACATCTCTCATACACAATGTCCTCCGTTTTTTCCTAAAAAGCCCCCAAGATGGCGCTTCGGGCTGCCAAAAAGCTCTAAATTAAATATTTTTCCGACGGCATGTACGTCGGAAAAATCACCTTTTGTCGCGCAAGTGTGCCGCCTCATGGGGTCCCCACGCAATCGTGATTGCGTGGGGAGAGGAGGAGCGAAGCCTGCGCCTGAGCGTCCTCGCCCCGCGAGGACGCGAGGTTAAGCGGCTTCCGCGACGACGAGCACGCGCGCAGCGCGACAGCAGGGAAAAATCCGTGAATTTCGCAAAATTCACGGATTTTTCCCGCACGTCCCCCTTAATCGTAAACTAAAAAGGGCGCAGCCCTTTTTAGTTTACGATTACTCGTCAAGCTTTAGTACCGCCATAAACGCCTCCGTGGGTATCTGAACCGTACCCAGCTGGCGCATCTTCTTTTTGCCCTCCTTCTGCTTCTCCAAGAGCTTCTTCTTGCGGGTGATGTCTCCGCCGTAGCACTTGGCGAGCACGTCCTTGCGCATGGCCTTGACCGTCTCGCGGGCGATTATCTTCCCGCCGATCGCCGCCTGCACCGGCACCTCAAAGAGCTGGCGCGGTATGTTGTCCTTCAGCTTCTCGCAGAGCTTCCTCGCCCTGGGATACGCCTTCTCCCTGTGGGCGATGAAGGACAGCGCGTCCACCTGGTCGCCGTTGAGGAGCATATCCACCTTCACCAGATCCGAGGGCCTGTACTCCGCGAACTCATAGTCCAGCGACGCGTAGCCGCGGGTCCGCGCCTTCAAGGTGTCGAAAAAGTCGTAGATTATCTCCCCCAGGGGCATGAAGTACCTAAGCTCCGCCAAATTGGTGTCCAGATACTGCATATCCCTGTACTCGCCCCGCCGCTCCTGGCACATGGGCATGATGTTCCCCACGAACTCCGGCGGCGTGATTATGGACGCAGCCACGTAGGGCTCCTTCGTCTCAAGAATCGTAGAGGGGTCCGGGTAGTTGTGGGGGTTGTCCACCATCACCGTTGTCCCGTCCGTCTTTGTAACCTCGTAGATGACGGAGGGGAGCGTGGTGATGAGGTCCAGGTTGAACTCCCTCTCAAGCCGCTCCTGGATTATCTCCATGTGGAGCATACCCAGGAACCCGCACCGGAACCCGAAGCCCAGCGCCGCCGAGGTCTCCGGCTCAAAGCTCAGGGAGGCGTCGTTGAGCTGCAGCTTCTCCAAGGCGTCCCGCAGGTCCGGGAATTTTGACCCGTCCTCGGTGTATATCCCGCAGTACACCATCTGCCTCGCCGGACGGTAGCCCGGAAGCGGCTCCGAGGCGGGAGCGGCGGCCATCGTCACCGTGTCGCCCACCTGGGTGTCCCGCACATTTTTGATGGAGGCGGTGAAGTATCCCACCTCCCCGGCGTAAAGGCCCTCCTCCGGCCGGTAGCTCTTGGGCAGAAGGTGCCCGCACTCGATTATATCATACTCCGCGCCGGAGGCCATCATGCGTATCCTATCGCCCGTGTGGAGCTGCCCGTCCATGAGCCGCACGTACACCACCACGCCCCGGTACGCGTCATACTGGGAGTCAAATATCAGCGCCCTCAGCGGGGCCTGCCTGTCCCCCGAGGGGGCGGGTATCTTCTCCACTATCGCCTGCAAAACGGACTCCACGTTGGTCCCCAGCTTTGCCGAGATCTCCGGCGCGTCCATAGCCTCCAGCCCGATGACATTCTCCACCTCCTCCTTCGCCCTCTTCGGGTCGGCGGCGGGAAGGTCTATCTTGTTTATCACCGGCAGTATCTCCAGTTCATGCTCCAGCGCCAAATAGGTGTTGGCGAGGGTCTGCGCCTCCACCCCCTGGGCGGCGTCCACCACGAGTATCGCTCCCTCGCAGGCGGCAAGGGAACGTGACACCTCATACCCGAAGTCCACGTGGCCCGGCGTGTCGATGAGGTTCAGGACATACGCCCTTCCGTCCGGGGCGTTGTAATCCAGCCTTATCGCCCGCGCCTTTATGGTTATCCCGTGCTCGCGCTCCAAGTCCATGTTGTCAAGTATCTGCTCCTCCATCTCCCTGCTCGGCACCGCGCCACACAGCTCGATGAGCCTGTCTGACAGCGTGGATTTCCCATGGTCCACATGGGCGATAATGGAGAAATTGCGGATCAAATTTTGGTCAGTCATAATTCACCTTAAAATTATAGATGTGTCAGCATAAAAACTCAAATTTTTTTAAAAAGGGCAAAGCCCTTTTTAAAAAAATTTATCTTACCTCTTCAATCAGCCTGTTTGCCTCCGCGGAGAGCTCCGAGAGCCGGCTCACCAGCCTTTTGAACTCCTGGTAGCCGTCGTAGGACCTGCCCAGCATGTAGTCCGCGCTGACGCCGTAGTAGTCGCACACCCGCACCACAAAGTCAAGCCTCGGCTCCCTCACCCCGTTTTCGTAGTGGGAGAGCAGCGCCTGGGAGATGCCCAGGTCCGCCGCCGCCTTCCGCTGGCTTATGCCCCTCTCCGAGCGGAGGGAGGTGAGTATGTCGGGGAATTTCCTGTTCACGTCCGCCACCTTATAGCTTCATGTCCACGGAGTCGTCGTTGAATATCCAGTCCCGCACGTCGGTAACGGTGTACTCCGTCTCACTCACGCGGCACACCACCCGGCGGATGCCGGCGTTGATGATGAACCTGCGGCACATGGCGCAGGGGGTGGTGTCGGTCAAAAGCTCCCCCGTCTTCCCGTTGCGTCCGGCAAGGTAGAGTGTGGAGCCCAGGCAGTCCCTGCGGGAGGCGGAGATAATGGCGTTCTGCTCCGCGTGTACCGCCCTGCAAAGCTCGTACCTCTCCCCTGAGGGGATTTTAAGCGTGTCCCTGAGGCAGTGCCCCAGGTCCGCGCAGTTTTTCCTCCCCCTGGGCGCCCCGTTGTAGCCGGTGGAGATGATCTCGTCCTCGTGGACGATTATCGCCCCGTAATGCCTGCGCATACAGGTCGACCTCTCCGCCACCGTCTCCGCGATGTCCAGGTAGTAATTTACCTTATCAGTCCGATCCATTTTAAGCCCTCCCGATATGTATTTTTACTTTTGGACACATTATAACAAATCGTATACCAATGCGCAAGAGCGACTTTTGCAATACATATTATAATGTACGCGCGGGGTAGAAAAAATTTTTTTAGAAATTTTGAAAAAAGGTGTTGACAAAACGGAACGAAGGTAGTATATTAGGCAAGCTGTCGCGAACGGCGGCGGCAAAAAAGAAGCCCCGCAAAAAAATCTTGAAAAAAGTTAAAAAAACTCTTGACAAGAGCTTGAGCGTGTGGTATTCTAAAATTCCGCTGAGCCCGGAAGGGCGAAAGCGGGGAATGCACCTTGCGAATTAAACAATGTAAGCGAAAAGCACCAAAAACGAAAAGGGCTTTTAAGCTGTCGAGAGACAGCGAAAGATTCTTTTGAGAGCTTGAATTAGCGATCAAAAAAT
>CANQVL010000020.1 GCA_947627285.1 uncultured Oscillospiraceae bacterium | reverse complement strand
ATTTTTTGATCGCTAATTCAAGCTCTCAAAAGAATCTTTCGCTGTCTCTCGACAGCTTAAAAGCCCTTTTCGTTTTTTGGTGCTTTTCGCTTACATTGTTTAATTCGCAAGGTGCATTCCCCGCCTTCACCCCTCCAGGCTCAGCGGAATTTTAGAATACCACAAACTGTTCTCTTTGTCAACCCCTTTTTTGAGATTTTTAAGAGGTTTTTTGTGGAATATTCTCTTGCCGTTTCGCAACAGCTTGCTTAATATACACTCCCCGGAGCCATTTGTCAACACTTTTTTTGATTTTTTCTGAAAAAATTCGCGGGGAATTTTTGCCCCGCGAGCTTGCCACTACATATTGTATTTCCGTTTCCGGGCGAGCACAGGCTGGAGCTGTTTGCCCTCCATCGCCGCCGAAACGGTTTCCTCGACGAGCGTAAGATCCGCCGCCAGGGACGTAGGTTTTCCCAGCGGGTCGTCCTGATAGAACGGCACAAAGAATATGTTTTTCCGCGCCAGGAGCTTACCTATGTTCTCCGCGTTGGCGCTCAGGGCGTCGTTTGTAGAGACGGCGAGCACCACGGGCCTGTCGTTTCGCAGATGCGCCTTTGCCGCCATTGTTACGGCGGAATCGGTGACGCCGTTTGCCAGCTTCGCGACGGTGTTGCCGGTGCAGGGCATGATTATCAGCACGTCCAGCAGCCGTTTGGGACCGATGGGCTCCGCCCTGACGATGCTGTCGATGATCTCGTGCCCCGACGCTTCTGTGAGGCGCTGACGGAAGTCCTCCGCCTTGCCGAAACGGGTGTCCGTGACGGCGGAGCGCTCGCTCATTATGGGCGTCACGTCATAGACGCCGCAAAGCCTCTCGAAGGTGTCCACGGCGCTTTTGAAGGTACAGTAGGAGCCGCACAGGGCGACCCCCGCCCTAAGTTTTTCCATCATTCACTCTCCAACTCATTTATTATATTGTATATGGCTTCCTTTATCGCGGCGGCGGCGGACTCGGGGGCGGCCTTGCCCGGTAGCCCCGGAGCCGCGATGATTCTTATGCCCAGCTCCCCGGCGGCGTCAGCGTCCACCCCTCCGGGCTTTGACGCGAGCTCCAGACACAGGCAGTCCCTTTTGAACTCCAAAAGGGCGCGCGCGTCCAAAACCGGCGCCGGTACTGTGTTCACCACGGCGTCAAATCCGCCGAGCCGCCCCCGCAGGCGCCGCGTGTCCGCGCTCTCAAGCCCCAGGCACTCTATCCACGCCATATCCGCGCTTTTGCGGGCGGAGACGGTGACGCGGGCGCCCAGGAGGTGAAGGCGCAGGGCAAGGAGCTTGCCGATCCTGCCAAATCCCACCACCAGCACCCGGCTGCCCAGGAGCGTCACGGGCATCTCACGCATGAGCAGCTCAACTGCCCCCTCCGCGGTGATTGCGGCGTTTCTGACCGTCAGCTCCTCGCGGGTGAAGTAGTCGGCAAAGCGTATGCCGCGCTCGTCTATAAGCTCCGCCAGCCTGCCCTCCACCTTGCCCGCCAGGAGCGTCTGTTTGGGGCGTATATGCCCCGTGAGCTCCTCAGCGCCTATCCTGCGCCCTGAGAGGGGCGCGTTGATATAAACACCCCCGCCCGCCGGCAGCGGCAGTACGACGTATTCAGCGCCCTCCAGCGCCTTTTCCGGCGGCAGACATTCCACGCCGCCGCCCTCAAGCCCCGCGCAGCGGACGTTGTGACCGTCCGCCGCCAAAAGCCGCGCCAGCGCCGCCTGCCTCATGTCCCCGCCGATCACCGCAAAATCCATGAGCTTTCCTCCCCCGTGTCTCGGTTCCCTACATACTATTCGCCCAGCCCGCCGCCTGTTACGCGGGCGAAAATATTTTGATTGACAAACGGCGTGAATGTGAGTAAAATAAAATGACGTGAGGTGATGGTGTGGAGCAGAGCAGGATCGACAGGATAAGCGAGCTCACCCGCATATCCCGCCAGCGCCCTCTGACCGAGGCGGAGCTTGCGGAGAGGGCGGAGCTTCGCGCCGAGTACATCGCCGCTGTAAAGGCGAGCCTCACGGGGCAGCTTGAGAACACGTATCTCGTTGACGAGCACGGCAGCAAGCGCCCCATACCGAAAAAGAAATGACTGCGCCGGTGTGGCGGAACTGGCAGACGCCCGGGACTTAAAATCCCGTGATGGCAACATCGTACCGGTTCGATCCCGGTCACCGGCATAAGGAAAAGGACTTGCAAGAGCAAGTCCTTTTCCTTATGCCGGTGACACGATTTAATCGGAAGGGGAACCCTGACGGCCCGCCGCACGGCGGCGGGGTGATTGAATCGGAAGGGGAACCCTGACGGTTCCCCTTCCAAACCCTTCCCTCCGAAAAGTTCGGCGAGGAGGTTTAACCACTTATTCCCAAGGAAACACTTTCGGGTTGCTTTTTTTGATGCCGGTGACCTTGTCCAAAAAGGGCTGTTCCCTTTTTTGGACAAATGAGCGTTGCCCTTTTTTAACTTAAAAGTAGCTTATCGTCTGCCTCTGAAGACCCTGTCGTTTGTCCAAACTTAGCTAAAAGATCCTCAACAGTTAGGTGCTTCTTTGCCTCGCCGGATATGTCCAAAACGATTTGGCCGTCGTACATCATAATCAGCCTGTTGCCGTGAACGATGGCGTCGCGCATGTTGTGGGTTATCATAAGCGTGGTCAGCTTATCCCGGTTCACGATCCGCTCCGTGGCGTCCAGCACCTTCGCCGCCGTCTTGGGGTCCAGCGCGGCGGTGTGCTCGTCCAAAAGGAGCAGCTGAGGCTTTTTCAGCGTCGCCATAAGAAGCGTCAGCGCCTGCCTCTGCCCGCCGGACAGGAGCCCCACCTTTGACGTGAGCCGGTCCTCCAGCCCCAGGTCCAGCATTTCCAGGAGCTTTTTATACTCCTCCCGCTCCTCCCGGGTTATCCCGCGCTTGAGCGTCCTGTGCTGACCGCGCCGAGCTGCCAGAGCCAGGTTCTCCTCGATCTGCATGGTCGCGGCGGTGCCCATCATGGGGTCCTGGAACACCCTGCCGATGTATTTCGCCCTCTTGTGCTCCGCCAGATGCGTCACGTCCACGCCGCCGATGGATATCTTCCCCTCGTCCACGGGCCAGGTCCCCGCCACCGCGTTGAGCAGTGTGGATTTCCCCGCGCCGTTGCCGCCGATGACGGTTACGAAGTCCCCGTCCTCCAGGTGCAGGTCCACGCCCCGCAGCGCCGTCTTCTCGTTGACGGTGCCGATGTTGAAGGTCTTTCTCACGCCCACAAGGTCAAGCATTGGACTTGCCTCCCTTCCGCGTCTTTTTGGTGAAGTATTTCTTTTTCAGATACGGTATGGACAGGAACAGCGCCACCACCGCCGCCGTCAAAAGCTTCAGATCCGTGGACTCCAGCCCCAGCCTGAGCACCAGCGTTATGACCGTGTAGTAGATTATGGCGCCGATCACCGCCGACAAAAGCTTGAGCGAGAAGTTGTGGAATATCTTTTTAAAGAGCACCTGCCCGATTATCACCGCCGCCAGACCAATCACGATGGCGCCGCGCCCCATGTCGATGGTGGCGCTGCCGGAGTATTGCGCCAGAAGCGCCCCGGAGAGCGCCACGAGCCCGTTGGAGATGACAAGCCCCAAAACCTTTGCCCTGTTGGTGTTTATACCCTGCGCCCGCGCCATATTGCCGTTGGCGCCCGTCGCCCGCAGGGACGAGCCCAGCTCCGTCCCGAAAAACCAGTAGAGCACCCCGATGACCACCGCCACCGCGGCAAGGAGGAGCAGCAGCGGGTTATTCAGCGCCAGGTCCCGCACGTACCGAGAGGAGAGCGCCAGGGCGTTCCTGTCCGGGTTCAGCGCCAGCGTGGGCTTTGTCTTGGCGGCTGCCGCGCCCATTGTGATGATGTCGTTTAACGCCATTATCCTCAGATTGATGGAGTACAGCGCCAGCTGTGTCAGTATTCCCGCCAGAATCGCCGGTATCCCGCAGGCGGTGTGCAAAAGCCCCGTAACGAGCCCCGCCAGCATTCCGGCGATGAGCGCCATGAGCATGGCAAGCCACGGGTTCCAGCCCATGGTTATGAGCACCGCCGCTACCGCCCCGCCTGTCGCCAGCGAGCCGTCAACGGTGAGGTCGGCGATGTCGAGTATCTTGTAGGTTATGTACACTCCCACCGCCATAATGCCCCAGGCAAGCCCCTGCCCGATGGCGTTGGGCATGGAATTCAAAAAGGAAACAAGAAAATTCATGGGATCTCTCCTTTTCAGGGGTATTGAGAAACGCGAAAAATAACGGTAACAAATAAAGCAAATCAGCGGGAGAGTCATATCCTCTCCCGCTGTGGGATTTTCCTGTGATTACGCGATAGCCTCGAAGTCGTCGGGGACGTTCACGCCCAGCGCCTCGCAGTTTGCGGGGTTGTACTTCTTGGTGAACTGGGGCGCGTACTCGATGGGCATCTCGGAGATGTCCGCCTCGCCCTTGAGTATCTTCACCGCCATCTTGCCGGTGGCGACACCCAGGTCATAGTAGCTGATGGACAGCGTCACGCAGCCGCAGCCGGCGCAGATGCCCTCCTCACCCGCCACGACAGGGGTGCCGGAAGCGAGGACGATGTTGGCGATGGTGTCGGTGTTGTTGGCGGCGGTGTTGTCGGTGGGAATGTAAAGAACGTCGGAGTTGTCGCAGGCGTTCTGGGTAACCGCGGGCAGGTCGTTCACGTCGGTGAAGGCGTAAAGCTGGCAGGTGATGCCCTTTGCCTCAAGCTCGGACTTCACGGTCTGGACCTGGTAGACGGAGTTGGGCTCGCCGGAGCAGTAGAGAAGTCCCACGCTCTTCGCCTCGGGGAAGATGTCCACAAGTATCTGCGCCTGCTGGTCCAGGGGCGCTAAGTCCGAGGTGCCGGAGACGTTACCGCCCACGGTGCCGGAGAAGTCGCTTATACCCAGCGCGGTGCCGTACTCGGTGATGGAGGTGCCGAGAACAGGGATCTCGGTGGTGGCTGACGCCGCCGCCTGCAGGGGCGCAGTGGCGTTGGCAAGGATGAGGTCAACGTTGTTTGCGACGAGGCCCGCCACGATGGTGGGGCAGCTGGAGTCGTCGCCGCCGGCGTTCTGCTCGTCAAATGTCACCTTGTCGCCGAATTCCTCGGTGAGGGCGTCCTTGAAGCCCTGGGTCGCGGCGTCCAGCGCCACGTGAGGGGCGAGCTGGCAGATACCAACGGTGTAGCTGTCCTTCTCTCCGCCGGTGCTGTCGCAGGATGCCAGCGCCAGGACCATCATGAGCGCCAGGCACAGCGCCATGAGCTTTGTAAGCTTTTTCATTTCATACCTCCGAAAATTTATTTCTCTATCGTTTTGTGGTATTAAAGTGAATCCACAACATAGAATATAACCTTTTTCCTCCCTCAAGTCAAGCAATAATATGACCATAAATCAAAAAAATTGATGGCAAATTGTTGTGAATAAGTCCCTGTCCCGCCATTTTGCCCCGTTTTTTCCCGTCTCCCACTTTACCTTTTCCCCCGCTTGTGCTAAAATACATACTGTACAGTTGTGGGCCCCGCCATCAATACTTTTACCGGAGACGACAGTGAAAAACTTTTTTGCTTCCTTCAAAAGATACCTCCAAAGGTCCGATACCTTCCTGCTGGTGCTGTGCCTCATATCCACGGCATACGGCATGGTGCTCATCTCCAGCGCCATCCGCTACACCGGCTCCATGCGCCCTCTCTACGTGCAGATAGGCGCCACGGTCATCGGGCTCGGGCTCTATTTTCTCTTTTCCCTGGTGGACATCGACATAATCTCCACCCGCTGGCGGGGACTCACCCTCTTCGGCCTTGCGCTGATAGCCTCCCTCGTATGGCTGGGCGACGCCCGAGGGGGCAACAGGGCGTGGATACGCTTCGCCGGCATAGGCATCCAGCCCGCGGAATTCGTGAAGATAATCTTCATCATCACCATGGCCCACCTCATGTCCCGCTTTGCCGAGCGCGACGCCCTGAGCCGCCCCCTCTCCGTCGTCATCCTAGGCGCGCTGTGGCTCGTCCACTTCGGGCTCATAATCGCCGTCTCCGGCGACACCGGCTCCGCCCTGGTCTACCTCTTTATCTTCATCGTCATGCTCTTCGCCGCCGGCATAAAGCTCTACTGGATAGCGGGAGCGGCGGCGGCGCTCGCCCTGCTGGTGCCCTATATATGGTACTACCTCCTCACGGACAACTACCGCAGCCGGATCCTCGCCATCTTCATCCCCTCCTTCGTTGACCCCTCGGGTCAGGGCGTCACCTGGCAGACGAACCTCTCCAAGGCCGCCATCGCCACGGGCGGGATGTTCGGTCAGGGCCTCTATCACGGGACCCGCACCCAGGCGGGAAGCATCCCCTTCCAGAGCTCCGACTTCATCTTCTCCGTCGCCGGCGAGGAGTTCGGGCTCGTCGGCTGTATCCTTGTGGTGCTCCTCCTGTCGCTCATAATAATCCGCTGTGTCCGCGTCGGACTTCAAAGCCGCGACCGCTTGGGCGCGCTGTGCTGTATCGGTATAGCCGCGATGGTGGCGTTCCAGACCTTTGAAAACATCGGCATGTGCATCGGCGTCGCCCCCGTCATCGGCCTCACCCTCCCCTTCTTCAGCTACGGCGGCTCCTCCATCGTCACCCTCTACGCCGCCATGGGCATAGTCTCAGGGATCCGCATGAAGCCGCGGCCTGTGATGTTTCTGCGATAACATCGCTTGGGGCCGCGCCTTCATGGCACGGGGGGGACTTTCCTCTCTTTTGGTTTCGCCAAAAGAGAGGAAAGTTGCAAAGGAGAGAAAAGCGACCAGGGAGGGATGATGTCATCCCTCCCTGGACCCTTTTTGGGGTCGGCAGAAGCTTGTTACGCCCTGCCGTATAGTCGGCACGACGGCTCCCGCAGTCTATAACCTCCCCGCACGGGCAGAAGATACGGCGCGCGGGTTCCCAAAACTGAATTGCACAGTCTCCGAACCCGCTTAGCCGCTTAACGTGGTCAATAATCAGAACGCCCTGCCCTTCAACATCGCCGCGCTTTGGCTCTGTTGTCGGGCAGGGTGTTTTAGTGTTGCTTCTACACGGCGTAAGCTGCCGCGGTGAGAATCCAGCGCCCTACTCCTACATCCGCGCCCTCGGCTTCGCCATTGGGCGCTGCCGTTCAGTAATCGGCAGGTTCTCCTTCACCGTCGCAACCGCTGCCGGCGGTGCTCCCCTCGGGGGTTCTCCACATAGGGGGCCCGCAGGCCCCCTGTGTGGTCGTTTTTAAAAGGGGTGTCCAGCGGGGGAAAATCGAAATCCCCCGCTGGTCGGTTTTTCTCTCCTTTGTTTCTTTCCTCTCTTTTTGACGAACTCAAAAAGAGAGGAAAGAAAGCCCCCCGCCATTTAATGGCGGATACATTATAAAAAGCCCTGCGGCTTCGGAGCCCTAAAATTTTGTTAAAATTGACGAAGCAATTTTAATTATTTTTACTTGACATTTTCAAAAAATGTGGTATAATGCACCTATAAGCCGAAGTACCGCCGCGCCATACCCATCCAATTTTATTGGATAGGCTCAATTTTAGTTAGCTTTTCGCCGCAGGCGGAGAGGATTGGCGCGCCGCCTATGACGCAGATATTTGCCTTGCGCGCCAAGGCGTCCAGAGTGTCGGCGAAGTCCGCCAGCTGCGCCTTTGTGGTGTGGAGCACCTGGGTCCTTGTACGCTGGGCGTCGGCGGCTGTTCTGCCGGTGAAGTACATCGCCGCGGCGCGGGATTTCTCCTGCCTCGGGGTCATCACCGGCTCCATTCCGCCGATGGTGGAGATGATATACTTGTCCACGTCCTCGCCGGATTTGGCAAAATCACGGAGCGCGGTCCCGGCGGCGGCAAAAATGTCCAGGCTCCCGGCGCACTGGGGGTCGCGGTAGGAGGAGAAGCCCAGGTTGCCCGTCTCCGAAACGTCCATGCTCACGCCGTAGGCGCCGCCCTTGACGCGCACGTTGTTCCAGAGGTAGTCGAGCCTCAGGAGCTTTGCGGCCACCGCCATTGAGCCGGTGTACTCCGCTCCGGCGGCGGCGAGACCCGCGCCGGAGGCGGCAAAGCCGATGGCGGCGGGGATTGTGTAGCCCTCGGCCTCCAGGTCGTTGGGGCTGTATTCCACCGCCTCCCCGCGATCGCCCTCGGGGAGCATATCGAGGGCAAAATCCGCCATTTTCATATCCTTAGTGCCGGTGACGGAGAGCGTCAGGCGGCAGCGGGCAAAGAGTTTGGAGAGAACGGCGGCGAAGGAATCGGCAACGGCGTCGGGGGCGTCGTTGAAGGTCTTCTCCGTCTCCTGGAGATACCGAAGCTGCCTCACACCGGCGAAGGCGTCGGTGACGGCGGCGTTGGCGCTGTGCCCGGAGGTGGCGCGCACCAGGGCGAAGGAGTTGCCCGCGTTCTGCGCCGTCTCCACCGCGCCGATGCGGGTCTGGCGGAGGATGTTGAATATGGCGGCGGTGTCGGTGAAGTCCGTCTCAAACATGATCTCCCGCGTGAGCTCCATCGCCTCCTCAGCCCTCTCGGGAAGGACGGCGAGGGAGACAGTGAGCACCGGCGTGACCTTGCCGGAGGTATGCTTATAGGAGGCCGCCGAAACGGAGAACCTGCCTATCTTTTCCCTGATGAGGGACGCAAGCTCAAGGGCAGAGTGCTTCTTCGTGGGGAGCTTGCCCAAAAGCTGTGTCTCCATGGGCACTTTTGTGAGCTCCGGAATGTCCATATCGTCGGCGTTGAAATACATATCGAAGTAGATTATCCCGCCGGTCTCAACCTCCTGCCTGAGGAGGGTCGTGCCCCTGTATTTTTCCTCGGAATAGGGAAGACGCGCCATCTCCTCGGGTATATCCGAAAGCGAGAGCTGCGGGAGCGTGGCGAGCCCCTCGGGGGTGTCGCCGGAGCTCTGGTGACGCCGGAGCGCGGCGAACTCGTCTATTACTCTCTTTGTCTCCGCCTCCGTCCAGCCGGCCTTTATGGCGGCAAGCTCCTTGGCGTCCCGCCCCGCCTTCTCCTGGCCCAGCGTCTTTGAGGGGGTGAGCACCACCGTGGCGGTGTGGGGGTTGGTGATAAACACCTCCTCCAAAAGCTTTTCAAACCAGCCCTCGTCGATCCTGCGGCGGAGCGTGGCGAAAAGCTCCTCGTTCTGGAGATTCTGGGCGGGGTCGCCGCCGTAAAGCCAGCTCTCAAGGCTGGTCATGGCGAACACAAGGCCCCTGGGCATACGCCCGAAGTCCTTCTCCCTGTTTGCAAACTCCACCTGGTTCAAAATGGCGTGGAGCTGGCGGCGGTCAAGCTCCTTCGCCTGCTCGCGAAGCACCTGCTCAACGGTTCGGAGAAGCTCGTCCTTTTTGTCCATACCTGTGTTCCTGGCGGCTAAGAAGAGGAAGTTTTGCTGTATGCCGTCATAGCTGTGAAGTCCCACGTCCTCCACCAGCCCGCCGTCCAAAAGCGCCTTCTTAAGCGGCGACTGGTTGGTGCCGCAAAGCGCCTGGGCGAGCACGGCGCAGGCGACGTTTTTCTCCGGCTCGTCAAACCTGCCGGCGGCCCAGGCGCGGCCCACGATCACCTTGTTGGCGTCGTCGTCCTCGGGACCGATCTCGTATTCCGCCGTGAGCTCCGCGGGATGAACGGGCTTTTGCATGGGGATCTCCGCGTCCACGTCCACTCTTTCGTACTCGCAAAGGAAGGAATCGAGCTTTGAAAGAACCGCGTCCAGGTCCATCTCGCCGTCCAGGAAGATGCGGGCGTTGGTGGGGCTGTAGCAGCGGCGGTGGTTCTCAAGATATTTCTCGTATGTCAGCTCCGGTATGTGCTCCGGGTGACCGCCGGACTCGTAGCCGTAGCAGTTGTCCGGGAACATCCGGCGCCCTAAGTTGAAGCTCAGCACCTCGTCCGGGTCCACAAAGGCGCCCTTCATCTCGTTGAAAACCACGCCGTTGCGCGTGAGCTCCCCATCCGGGGAGTCCAGCTCATAGTGCCAGCCCTCCTGCCTGAAGCCCAGGGGCGACTCCAAAGACAGCGGGTGGAGCACCGCGTCCATGTACACGTCGATGAGGTTCAAAAAGTCCTTGTCGTTCTTTGAGCACAGGGGGTACATGGTCTTGTCCGGGAAGGTCATGGCGTTGAGGAAGGTCTGGAGAGAGCTTTTCAGCAGCTCCACAAAGGGCTCCCGGACCGGGTACTTCCTGCTGCCGCACAGCACGGAGTGCTCCAGGATATGGAAAACTCCCGTGTGGTCAGAGGGGATGGTCTTGAAGGCTATGGAGAAGGTCTTGTTCTCGTCGGGCCGGTCCAGCCACACCAGATCCGCTCCGTTTTTCTCGTATTCCATGCGGTAGAGCGTGGCGTTAAGCTCGGGGATGGACTGGGAATAGCGCACCTTGAAGCCGTGTATCACGGCGCCGTTTTCAAGCTTCATTTTTTTCGTCCTTTCTTATCGTATCGTCAATTTCCGGCTCTGCCGGAGGATCTGCAAAATCACTCGCGCCGTCCGCTTCAATCTCCGGGTCCGCCGTATCGGCGAGGTCAAAGCCGAAGGCGGCGGCAAAATCAGCGGCGGCGTTCTCGTTGAGGCGCTGTCCGATGGGGAAATCCTCGGGCGGGGCGGGGGTCGTGGGCGCGTCCTCCGGGTCGGGAGGCAGGAGCTCCCGGAGCTCCTCATTATTGCGCCGCGCCAGGGCGGTTATCCGCTCCCGGCTCTCTCTGAGGCTCTCCGCCATTCTGTCCCGGTTTTGCAGCATCACGTCCACCGCCTTCAGCACCGCCTCCACGTCCATGTCCGAGCCGTCCCCCGCCGAGGGGAGGCGCAGCATGGAGAGATAGCTCTCCACCTTGGGGTCGTAGGCGAAGCCCAGGGCGGGAGTGGCTGTGCGGGCGGCGAAGATGAGGGAGTGGAGGCGCATGGAGAGGGCGAGCCTGCCCTCCCCTATTATGCCCATGAGCTCCGTGGGCGAAAACTCGCCGGAGAGGACATAGGCGGGGCACTTCATGCGGTCGCGGATCTCCCACGCCACGGGCTCGTCGCGCTTTGGCTGCATGGAGAGGAAGACTATTCCCAGCCCGAACCTCTGGTAGATGCCGTCGCACAGCTGGGCAAAGCGCCGGGTGTAGTCAGGCGAGTTCTTTATGGGGCGGACGGAGACGGTGACGAAGGGGCCCATTATGCCAAGGACCGACAGTATCTCCTGGCTCCGGGCGTGACTGGGCTCCGGCAGGGTAAATACCGGGTCCGCGCCCTCAACAAGGTCCTCCCTGACAACGCCCATGTCCCGGAGCTCCCGGAGGGAGTCGGGGTCGCGTAGGGTCACCCTGTCGGCAAGCTCCACTATTTTCCGCACCCTGCGCCTGTTCGCCGGCTTGTTCACGGGGCCTATGCCATTGGCGTAGAGCATCGTCTTCTTCCCCATTTTGTGGGCGGTCCAGACGATGGACAGGTAGTAGAGGAGGCTTCTGGTGGAGGTGTTGTCCTGCAAAAGGCTCCCGCCGCCGGAGATAAGAAGCTCACACCCCTTCACCGCCCTCAGCACCCCGAAGGGCGAGAAGCGGTTCACCGCCTTGACGCCGTGGAGCTCCCCGGTCATTTTTGGGTCGCGGGAGAGGACGGTTATGCCTATATTTTTGTCGATGTCCGTAAGCGCGCCGCAGAGGGCGTCAAGTATCGCCTCGTCGCCGGCGTTGTTGAAGCCGTAGTAGCCGCTGAGCACCACCTGGCGGTGGCGGCGGACCAGGGCGTAAACGTCCAAAGCGTCCTGCGCCATGCGCTTGACGCTGTAGTTTTCCAGCACCACGCGCCTGCCAAGCTCCGAAAGGCGGCGGTACTCGTCGGGCTCCAGCGTCAGGGCGGTGGTGAGGTCGTCAAGAAGCTGCCTCTCACCAAGCGCCGGACAGCCCCGGCAGCAGAAGTTGCCCTGTATGCCGGTCTCAAGCTTGTCCTCGTCGAAAAGGCCCATATAGCCCTCGTTTCCGGCGACGACCACGGGTTTTCCCGTCGCCATGGCCTCAAGAGCGGCGCGGGACACGCCCACGAAGGCGTCGCCGGCGGCGCAGACGGCGTTCACGTCCGTCCTGGGCCCCGCGAAAATGAGACAGCGGTAGCCCAGCTTCAAATTGGCCTCCTCCGCCCGGTGGGACAGCTCCTCGAACATATCCCCGCCGCCGGCTATTAGTATCCTGACGCCGGGTACGCGCCCCGCCAGGGCGGGCGCCAGCTTTACAAGCGCGGAGGCGGCAAGGGCGCGGCTCTCGTCCAGGCGGCTCACGTGGGACAGCACCGGCGCGCCCTCGGGGATATTGAACTCGGCGCGGACGGCGTCTCCCGGGACATCAGGGGAAAATTTGTCCGTGTCGATGCCGTTTATGGTCACGGTGATATTTTCGCGCGGTATCCCGTAATTATCCATGAGATAGTCGCGGATGTCGTCGGAGACGGCGATGGTCCTCTCGCCCCAGTCGGTGAGGCGGCTGAGCATAAAGCCCGTCTCAAACACCCAATGGGCGGTGGTGACGAAGGGGAAATCGGCGGCCTTTTTGATGATTCCGCACAAAAACGCGGGTATCCTGGCGTGGGCGTGGACCACGTCGGGCTTTTCGGAGCGGATTATTTTCCTCAAAAGGAGCAGGGACTTTGCCATGAGGAGAGGGTCGCGGCGGTGCATGGGGACCTTGAAGTGGCGGGCTCCCGCCGCCTCCAGCTCCTCCACGTACACGCCGCCGTTGGACGCCACCAGCACCTGATGGCCGCGGCGTATGAGCTCGCGGGCGAGCTCCACGATATGCGTCTCCGCGCCGCCGATGTCAAGGCTCATTGTGGCCATAAGTATCTTCATGCTCTACCTCCGTAACCTCACTCCGCCGGCTCTATGGCGGTGAAGGAGCCGCCGAAGGTGACGTATGGGGTCCTGAAATATATGGGCAGTCCAAGGAAGAGCTCGTGGTTGGAGGTGAGGAAAAATCTGCCCTCCGCCTCATAGCCCGTGAGCCTTCCGGTGATCGTCATTCCGGTATAGTTCTCCACGGTCATCTCCACGCTCTCCCCCTCCGGGGTCACGTCCGCCTGCACGCAGGGGAAATACTCAACGCCGGTTATGACGCCCAGCGCCGTCCCGGATTCCCTGTTGAGAATGGGGTCCCCCACCGCCACGGCGCGGCTCAGGTCCTCCCTAATCTTCGGCACGGTGACGGTGTACTCAAGCTCCCCGTCCCTGGGGTTGAAGACGTTGTTTCCGCCAAGTCCCGGATCGTCGCTTCGGAAAAAGCGCCCGTATGCCATGAGCGCCACAGCCGCCACAGCCAGAAGGACGAGTATATCCACGGGGCTTATTACTCCAAAAAGCCTCCCCTTTTCGTCGATAAGCTTTTTCATCAGCCGTCCCTCCTCTCCACACTGATCACATAGCCCTTGAACATGGCGTTCCCGAAGGACGCCTCGATCTCACTGCCACCGTATACCGGATATTTTCCGTCAAAATAAAATCCGTCGGCGCCCCTGACGCACTCTCCCACCACGGTTATGTGGAGCACATACTTGCCCTCGGCGGGCACGCGCCTGACGGTGAGGGTTTCATAATCGTCCCACTCCACCGTGTCGCCGCTTATTTCCACGGACTCCACCGTTCCCAGGTCGTACTTGTCCGTCTTTTCCCTCACGGCGTCGCCGGGCTTTATATAGCTTGTCTGGTCCTTGGTGAGGCCGGAAAGCTCCACGGTGTACCTGACGGTGCTGTCGTCGGTCACCGCCTCCACGTGCTCGGGAAGCTCCTCCTGCTTTTGCGCCGACGCGCGAAGATACAGGAAGATGACCGCCGCCGCCGCGATGAGGATCACGGCGATGTCAAAAATGTTCAGGAGCCTGCGGATCCCGCGTTTTTTATCCTTTTCCATGTCTTGCCTCCAATGTCTTTGTGTAGACCTCCTCGATCCTCCGCGCCATAGCCTGACCGGTGAAGCGTTGGGCGTAGATACGCTTTGCCTCCGCGCCCATTCTTTCAAGCTCCGACGGGTTATCCATGAGGAACAGTATTTTATCCGCCAGGTCCTTCACGTCGCGTGTTTTAAAGATGAGGCCGTCGGCGCCGTCGTCCACCGTCCAGGGGTTGCCGCCGTAGTCGGACGCCACCGCCGGAACGCCCATGCTGAAGCCCTCAAGGAGCGAAAGGCTGGAGGTCTCGGTGCCCCAGGAGGCGTTGAGCTGGAGGTCCAGGAGGCTCAAAACGCCGGATACGTCGGCGACAAAGCCCATCATGACCACGTTTTTCTCAAGCCCCAGCCGCGCCGTTTGATCCCTTATCGTCTGCTCAAACGGTCCCGCGCCGGCGACAAGGAGCTTCACGTTCGGATGCCGGAGGGTAACCGCCTTCAGCGCCTCCAAGATGTCCGCGTGTCCCTTGTAGTCCTCAAGCCTTGCCATAATGCCCAGGACGAAATCCTCCGGGGCTATGCCCAGCTCCTTCCTGAGTTTTTCGCACTCCCCGGGGCTCTTGCGCTCCACCGGCTCCACGCCGTTCATCATCACGTCAATGAGCTTCGGGTCCACCCCGCCGTCGGTGAGGTTTTCGGCGGTCGCCGGGGAGATGGCGATTATCCTGTCGGCGTAGTGCTCGTTCACCAGCTTGTTGAGCCGCCTGCCGGGGCCCTTTTTCATGTAGGGCTTCACGGGAAATGCGGAGTGGCGGGTGAATATCACGGCGCAGCCGCACTGTCTGGCGGCTATGCGCGCCGAGAGGAAGCCGTGGGTGTGGACTATGTCCGGCTTCACCTCGCGAATGAGCCTTTTGAGCTCCTTTATGGCTGGGAGGGACATGGACCTGTCGGGCTCCACGTCCAGCTCGTAGACCTGTACTCCCCGCTCACGTATCCCGGGGATCAGGGCGCTGCCCCGGGGGAGCGCCACGGATACGTCAAATTCTGAGGCGTCGCGGTACGTAAGGTAGTTGAGCAGGACCTTTCCCGCGCCGCCGATGTTGGTGTCGCTGATGATGTTCAGGACCTTTGTCACAGGGTATCTCCCTCCTTTTCCACGGAAAGCCTCAGTGAGACGGCAAGCCCCACGAGTATCCAGAAGACCAGGGTGACCCGGTAGTTATAAAACGAGTAGTCGGTCATGCTCTGGAGCATATAGCCCGTGCCGGAGCCGAGTATGGCGGCGGACCAGACCCGCGCCCGCCTTTCCTTAGAGCGGGCGGCGGTGTACGCCGCGCCGCGAAAGGCGGTGAGGAGCGAGCCCAGCAGGGCAAGGAGGGTGAAGATGCCGCTCTCGCAGAGGATCTGGAGTATAAGGTTGTGGGCGTGGGGCGCCGCCACCGCCGCGTAGCCGTATTGGGCATACGCCGCCTCGTATGCCGGAACGCCGGTGCCGAAGCCGCTCAACCAGTAGTCCTTTATCATGTCAAAGGCGGACATGTAGATGTAATAGCGGTAGTTGGTGGAGGCGTCGGTCCTGTCGCCGATGTTTGAAAGGCGGTTGAGCATGGAGCCGGGGAGCAGGACCACGATGGCGGCAAGTCCCGCCAAGCCCACCAGGACGAACCGGGCGTCAAGCGCCACGAGGAAAACAGCCATACCCAGGACAAGTCCCAGCCAGCCGCCTCGGGACCAGGTGAACACGAGGCAGGCGCACATGGCGGCAAGGGCCATTCCCGCCCAGACGCGACCGTTGAAGCTTTTGGCGTTTATCACGGCGGCGGCCGCCAGGGGCGTGGAGAGGAGGAGGAATTCGCTGAGCACGTTGGGGTTGCCCAGGGTGCTGACCACGCGAAGGCTTATGTCGGTATAGAGCTCGCTGTCCACCCAGCCGGATTTGCTGGTGCCGCCCAAGGCGTACTGCATTATCCCGATCACCGCCACAGCCGCGCCGGAAAACACTATTGCCTTGAGCATACGCTCAATGAACCCGCGCCTCCCAGCGCAGACCGTTACAACCGCCACGGAGAAAAAGGCGAAGAACACGTAAAGAGCGCCGCCGGGAAGACTCTCCCGGAGCGTTACGGACATGAGGGTGGACGCCGCCGTCAAAAAGGCGTAAATGTAGACCCACTTGTTGAGGGGGGAGCTTTCAAGCCGCATTTCTCCCCTGCCGATCCTGATAAGCACGGAAAATGCAGTCGCCAGGGTGAGGGAGAGGACCGCCATTGTGGGCAGGAGGGGCGCGGCGAGGACCGTAAGGAGGAGGAAAAGCTCGGTGTGGAGGAATACGGAGCTTTCCGTTAATTTCCGAAGCCCCAGTTTTTCAAAGAGCCTTACGTAAACGTCCCCCACGCGTCCGGCAAGGGTCCCGAACAGGCCGGGGGCGGGCTTTTTGAGGGTATCGGGACCTATTACCAGGCGGCAGAGCCGGCTTTTTTGCCATTGGCGGTCTATCCAGGCGCCTATGGCGGTGATGAGGCGGTAGATGAGACTGTTTTCTATCATCGCCCTCATTCGGGAGCCCCCTTTCCCAGTTTTTTCTTTATCGCGCCGGTCACCTGCCGCGCCTCGTCCACCCTCAGCGCGAGCACGCACACGGCATAGACCGCGACTCCCACGGCGGTGGGGACGCAGACAGCGAGGAGCTTGCCCACGTGTCCGGCGATAAGGACGCGGGTGCCCCAGGCGGCGGCGCCCATTACCACGGCGCTGAGTGAGATCTTAAGCATATCTATGGCGAATTCCCTGTCCCAGTAGCCGACGCCGCGCCTTTGCAGGGGCACCGACATGAAAAGCCCGTTGGCGGTGAAGGAGGCGGCGCTGGCGATGGCGATGCCCGCCACGTCAAAGCGCGGGGCGAGGACGGCGCACAGGACGATGTCCAGGACTATTGAGACTATCCCGGCGAAAAGCGGCTCCTTGCCTGATTGAGCGGCAAAGAAGGCGCGGGAGAGGACGTACTGTATGGCGTAGCCTATCATGCCGAGGGATATAAAGCGCAGGGCGCGGGAGGTTATGTCGATGGAGAACTGGTCGAAGCGCCCGCCGCCGTAGATGAAGGCGACGATGGGCTCCGCCATTATAAAGAGCCCGGCGGTCATGGGTATGACCACAAAGAGGGTGGTGTGCATGGTGGAGCGAAGCGTCCGGCGAAGCTGGACCGGGTCGCCCTCCGCGTTCTGCTTGGAGAGCTTGGGGAAGATATAATTTGTCACCTGGAGGACGAATATACCGGCGATGACGGTGTAGAGGCTGTAGGAATACTCTATCGCCGAGACACCGGCGCCGCCGAAGAGCCGGGAGCCGAATTTGGAGTTCACCGTCTGCATTATGGGGAGCACCCAGGTGCTCACCATGGACGGGAGGAGGAGCCGCCAGACCTTGTCCATGTCGGCGTTTCTCACAGATAGGGAGGGGTAGAATCTGAAGCCCTTCTTTTTGAGGGAGGGCATCTGGACAAGCGCCTGGACAGCCCAGGCGACAAGAAACGCCACGGCGAGGCCGTAGACGCCGAATTTATCGTTGAGGGTCAGGTAATAAATAATTACGACGACGTTGGAGATGAGGCTTATGGCGGCAGGGACGTTGAACTCGTCGAATATCTGGAGTATGCCCACGAAGCAGAAGGCGACGCCGGTAAAGAAGACGGTGGGCATCATTATGCGGGTGAGGCCGGCGCACAGGGCGGCGGTTTGAGCATCGAAGCCGTCGGCGAAGAAGTAGGTCAAAGCGTCGGCGAAAATGACGCCCAGGAGCGTCACCGCGGCGCAGATTATGCCCATGACGGTCATGAAGTTGCCCGCGAATTTCAGCGCGTCCTTCTTTCCCCGCTTTTGCAGGACCTCGCCCATGACGGGTATGAGGCAGGCGGCGATGGAGGAGGTGAAGACGGTGTCGAAAAACACGCGGGGTATCCTGGAGGCGGTGAGGAAGGCATTGGCCTCGCTGCCGCTGCCATAGTTGACGGTGAGGAGCCGGTCACGGAGGAGTCCCAGTATTTTGCCGCTGAGGGTTATGACCATCATGACGCCCACAGTCAGGGCGGCGCTGCGGTTTTTTTCTCCCTTTTTCTCCATTTGACTGCCTCCCTTCGGCTTGGAATTTCAGACTGATTTTGTATTTTAGCACATTTCGCGCGGGATTTCAACCTCCCAAGCGGCTGTCGCGGGAGGGAGGAGGTTAATATTTTGTGAATAAGGTATTAACGGGGATACTTGAAAAGGCGCGGCTATTCTGTTACAATGGGGCAAATACGTGGAGAGGGAAGATCGAATATGTTTGTTGACAAGGCGACCATCGAGATAAAGGCGGGCAAGGGCGGAAACGGCGCCGTTGCCTTCCACAGGGAAAAATACGTCGCCTCCGGCGGACCCGACGGCGGGGACGGGGGCGACGGCGGGGACGTGGTGCTGGTGCCCGACGCCAACATGTCCACGCTCATGGATTTCAGGTACAAGCGCAAGTACGCCGCCGGCAACGGCATGGACGGCTCCGGCAAGCGGTGCACCGGCAAGCGGGGGGAGGACCTTATAATCCGCGTGCCCGTGGGGACTGTTGTCAGGGACAGGGCCACCGGGGCGATAATGGCTGATATGTCGGCGACGGACAGGTTCATCGCGGCAAAGGGCGGCTCGGGCGGCTGGGGAAACTCCCACTTCGCCACACCCACGCGTCAGGCTCCGCGCTTTGCCAAGGCGGGGCTCCCCGGCGTTGAGAGGGAGATAATACTGGAGCTGAAGCTCCTGGCGGACGTGGGGCTGGTGGGCTTTCCCAACGTGGGGAAATCCACGCTGCTCTCCGTGGTGTCCAGGGCGAGGCCGAAGATAGCGGACTACCACTTCACCACGCTTTTCCCCAACCTTGGCGTTGTTTACGCCGGTGAGGGGCGGAGCTTTGTGATGGCGGACATACCCGGCATAATCGAGGGCGCCAGCGAGGGCGCTGGGCTGGGGCACGACTTTCTGCGCCACATCGACAGGTGCCGTTTGACGGTGCACGTGGTGGACGCCTCTGGGCGCGAGGGCCGGGACCCGTCGGAGGACTTTGACATCATAAACCGGGAGCTGGAGGAGTATTCCCCCGCGTTGGCGTCGCGCCCCATGATAGTCGCCGCCAACAAGTGCGACATAGTTGGCGAGGAGGAGAAGGAGAAGCTTGAGCGGCTGGAGCGAAAGGTAAAAGAGGCGGGTATGCCGTTTTTCAAAATCTCCGCCGCCGCCCACACCGGCACGGAGGAGCTGGTGAGGGCGATAGCCTATAAGCTCTCGGAGCTGCCGCCCATAGCGGTTTTTGAGCCGGAGTTCACCGAGCCCGAGGAGGCGGGACCCCTGCCGGAGCCGGAGATCAACCGGGAGGACGGCGTCTGGTACGTGGACGGAGGCTGGGTGGAGCGCCTGGTGCAGAACGTGAACTTCGGGGACTACGAGTCCAGAATGTACTTCGACAGGACCCTCAGGGAGCGGGGCGTCTTTGAAAGGCTGGAGGAGCTGGGCGTCCAGGAGGGCGACACGGTGAGCGTGTGCGGGATAGAGTTTGAGTACAGACGATGAGATACAGGACGCGATTTTTTGTAATATCCGCTTAATATTCGCCTGTATCTATTGACATTTTCTGTGTAAAACGGTACAATGTTACATTGAAGTAAAGGGGGTGTCCTGTACGAAAAAGACTGTCGTGAAGCGGTCCGCCGTACCTATATACGGCGTGGCGGCGGTTTGGGCCATATGGTGCCTGGCGCTGCCGATCTACTCGCTTTGGCACTTTCTGCTTCTCATAGCGGTCTCCGTGGGAATCTATTTCGCGCTGTCAAAGCTCTTCCCCGGGAAAAAGACGGTCGTTGACGTGCCGGCGCCGGAGCCCGAGCCCGTCTCCACCGGGAACGCCGAGGCGGACGCGCTTTTGCGCGAGGGGGAGCTGGCGGTGAAGGAGCTCAGGCGTCTGGGGACCTCCATAAGGGAGCCCTCCGTCCGGTCGAGGGTGGAGGAGATAGCCTCTCTCACGGATAAAATTTTCAAGGACATCATCGAGGACCCGGAGGACATTCCCCAGGTGAAGCGCTTTGCCGGGTACTACCTGCCCACCACCATGAAGCTTTTGAACGCATACGACAGGATGAGCGGCGAGGGCGCCGGCGAGAACGTTTCCGGCACCTTAAAGCGCATAGAGGACATACTTGACACCACCGTCGCCGCCTACCGGAAGGAGTACGACCACCTCTTTGCAAACGAGGCGATGGACATCGACACGGACATAACCGTTTTGGAGTCCATGCTCAAGCGCGAGGGGCTGACCGGGAAGGATTTTGACGTGAAGCGGTGACTGTAAAAAAAATAATTTCGCGCAAATAAGAAAATTCAATATTTCACATATCACATAAAAAAGGAGTTTTTCACATGACAGAACCTGAATATGTCCCGACGCTTACATTTGACTCCACGCCCACCACTCCCGCAGCGGCTGCCGCCGCCGCAGCCGAGGCCCCCAAGGAGCCGGAGGCGCCCGCGGTCTCTGCCACCGAGCACGAGGAGTCCCAGCTCTCCCCGGAGGAGCTGAAGGCGGTGGAGGAATTCTCCCAGAAAATCGACATCACCGATTCCAACGCCATTTTGCAGTACGGCGCGGCAAGCCAGAAGAACATAGCCGACTTCTCCGGCTCCACCCTCCAGAGCGTCCGCACCAAGGACATGGGGCAGGTGGGAGATATGCTCTCGGACCTGGTGGTGGAGCTTAAGGGCTTCAACTACGGCGAGGAGGAGAAGCGGGGCTTTTTGGGCTTCAAGAGGAAGGTCCAGAACCAGATCTCCAGCCTCAAGGCGCAGTACGACAAGGCGGAGGTCAACGTGGACAAGATCGCCGGTATGCTTGAGCAGCACCAGATAGTCCTGCTCAAGGACGTGGCGACGCTCGATAAGATGTACGAGCTCAACCAGGCTTATTACAAGGAGCTGACCATGTACATCCTGGCGGGCAAGAAAAAGCTCCACGAGTGCGAAACGGTGACGCTCCCCGCCCTTCAGGAGAAGGCGAAGCAAACCGGCGCGCCCGAGGACGCCCAGGCCGCCAACGACTATCAGAACATGATAAGCCGCTTTGACAAGAAGCTCCACGACCTGGAGCTGACGCGGATGATCTCCGTGCAGATGTCGCCGCAGATACGGCTCATTCAGAATAACGACACCCTGATGGTGGAGAAGATACAGACGTCCCTTGTGAACACCATACCCCTCTGGAAGAACCAGATGGTGCTCGCCCTGGGACAGCACCACTCCCAGCAGGCGATGGAGGCTCAGAGGGAGGTCACCAATATGACCAACGAGCTCCTCAAGAGGAACGCGGAGACCCTGAAGCAGGGCTCCATCGAGATAGCCCGGGAGTCCGAGCGGGGCATTGTGGACATCGAGACGCTGAAGGCCACCAACCAGTCCCTCATCGAGACGCTGGAGGAGGTCCGCACCATCCAGGCGGAGGGCGCGGCGAAGCGCCGCCAGGCCGAGGCGGAGCTGGGCAAGATAGAGTCCGACCTTAAGGCGAAGCTTCTGGAGATCAACAAATGAGCGCCGCGAAAGCGAAAAAATCAGAGGACGGCAGCCGCGCCGTGCTTGCCGACCGCAGGTTCGCGGCGGGCGTGCTGGTCTTTGTCATACTGGTATTCACCCCCATCGGCGGCAGGCTCAGCCTGGGCCGGGCGGTGGACCGGGTGGAGAACAAATTCTTCACGGGCGTTGACGGGCGCGGGGCCGTCGCCGAGTACATCGGCGACGCGGAGAACGCCGCCACGGGGCTCATATCCCTTGGTGACAAATACGAGGCCGCCGGCGAAGCCACGGGCGAGCTGAGGGTGGACAAATCCGTTCTCAACGACGTTATGGAGGGGCGGGACATATCCGAGTATTCCTCCGCAAACGCGCTGGTGGCGTCCTCCTTCGGCGCTTTGAGGGACGCGCTCATGTCGCTCCAGCTCTCGGAGCAGGACGCGGCGGACCTGGAGATGTACTCCAACCAGTTCGCAAACGCCCAGGGCGCGATCCCCCACTCCGGCTACAACGAGGCGGCGGAGGAATTCACCCGCGATACCTACGACCGGTTCCCCGCGAAGCTCATCGGCTCCCTTATGGGCGTGGACCCGCCCAGGACATTTCAGTGAGGTGTGACGTTTGAAAAAGGTCTTATGCCTTCTTATGCTTTTGTCCCTTCTCCTCGCGGCGGCGCTGCCGTCTCTGGCGCTGGAGCAGGACCCGGACTTCTATGTCACCGACGAGACGGGCTCGCTGAGCCGCGACACCCGGGAGCACGTTATCGAGGTAAACGAACAGCTTGAGTACGCCTGCGGAGGGCAGATAGTGGTGGTCTTCATCGACTACTTCGGGGACGTTTACGCCGACGAGTACGCTGTGGGGCTTTTCAACGACTGGTCCCTCTCCGACATGGGTATGCTGCTGGTCGTCTCCCCCAAGGAGGGGCGCGGCGGCATCACCGTGGGGCGTGACCTCACCGACAGGTTCTTCGAGGAGGACATAAACAAATACCTGGAACGGTACTTCTGGGACGACTTTGACGACGGGAAGTACGACAGGGCAGTTACCAAGCTTGTGGATAAGCTGGCGGACTGGTTCGAGGACGAGTTTGACGTAAAGCTCGGCGAGGTCCAGGACAGCTCCGGCTCCGGCGGTTCCGGCTCGACCGGGTGGCTCGCGGGGCTGGGGATAATCGGCGTTGTGCTGGGGTTCATTTTCAAAAATATTTTCATAATTTTGATCTTCGTCATCATCATTGTCACCGTGATAGTCTCCGACAGGAGGAGGTACAGGGGGTATTATACGAGCATGGGTATGCCCATGCCGCCGTACCGGCCTTGGTATATGTTCTCCTCGCGCCCCTATCGGAGCTATCGGGCACCCAGGCCTCCCCGCAGGCCGCCTCCCCCTCCCCCATCCGGCGGAGGCGGGTACAGGCCCCCGAGAAGCTCCCCGCCCAGGCCGTCCTCAAGACCGCCCAGGTCCTCGGGAGGGCGCTCCGGCGGCACCTTCGGCGGAAGAGGCGGCTCCGGCGGGTCACGACCCTCAGGCGGTTCCCGTCCCTCCGGCGGCGGCAGATCCGGCGGGTCGTTCGGAGGAAGAAGATAAAAATTGTCCGTTCCCCAAAAAAGGGAACGGACAATTTTTCGCCCCGAACGGCAAAGCCCTTTTTGAATTAAATATCAACTATGCAGTGGTCGTAGGCGTTTACGACGGTGGTGCCGTTGAGGTCGGTTTGCTGTGGGATATTTACGCCGTAGGACATATGTATGTGACCGTGGACGAACAGCTTTGGGCTGTACCTGTCCACAAGCTCACGGAAGCACTCAAAGCCACGGTGGGAGAGGGAGTCGAAGTCGTTGACGCCGCGTATGGGCGCGTGGGTGACAACGATGTCCACGCCGCCGGCCCTTTTCAGCTTCCAGCGCAGGCGGCGGATGCGGCGGGACATCTGCTTTTCGGTGTACATATTGCCGCCGGTCTTCCTGTATCTGTAAGAGCCGCCGAGACCGATGATGCGCACGCCCTTGTAGGTGTAAAGTGTGTCCTCGATACACTCGCACCCCTCGGGGGGAGTGTCGATGAGCTTGTCGTCGTGGTTGCCGCGCACGTAGACCAGGGGACAATGCGCCATTGTCACAAGAAATTCCAGGTAGCTTTTGCTCAGGTCCCCGCAGGCTATTATGAGGTCGATGCCGTCAAGCCTGCCGGGGCGGTAAAAATCGTAATATAGCTTTGATTCCTCGTCGGCGACAGTCAGAATACGCATCAGGCGTCCTCCGGCTTCCTGGCGCTGTCCACGCCAACGGACTCGACAGTCGCCTTGCCGGTAGGAGAAAGCTCGTCATACGCCGGTATTTTGCCCTCCACGTTTTCCACCAGGTAGTCCATGGCGGCGATCTCCTCCATGTCGATGGGCTTGTCCTTTTCGCCCACGGTGGAGCCGTCCTGGATGTGGATGGGGCCGATGAAGGGGTCGATTATCCAGCGGGATATACCCTGGCGCAGGTAGCCCACAAGCCGCTTGACGCTCTCCGGCACCTCGTCGGTGACCTTCACGTCCACAACGCCCGCGGACATGCCCCAGTAGTAGTTTATCGCCTTGCTGGAGCTCTCGTACTCGGCGCGGAGGGTGCCGTTGAGCACCTGGCGAATGAGCCCCTCGTAGTAGGCGCCCCAGTTCCATATGGGCGCGGCGATGAGCTTTTGCGTCTCGCCGTCCACGTAGGAGAGGCCCAGGGTCTGGCCCGGCTCGTAGAGGCGGGCGTTGTCCATGGAGGATATGAGCTTTATCCCCTGCCCCGTGAGCCTGTCCATGGCGGCGTGGCGTCCGCCGACGCTGGACCACTCCAACACCACCCGCGCCCTGGGGTTCACCATCCTGGCGCCCAGGGCAAATGCGTTGATGCCGGCGATCTGCCCGAAGATGGGGTAGTCGCACATATAGCCCAGCTTGTTTGTGTCGGTGAGGGCGCCGGCGACGGCGCCGATGATGAATTTCGCCTCGTACATGCGGCCGTAGTAGGTGCGCACGTACCGGTGGGACTTGTTGATGGAGCAGTTCATTATGAGGGTGTCCGGGTTGTCCACCGCCGCCCTCAGCGAGGCGGGGAGCAGCACCGGGGAGGTGGTGAAGATCACGTCGCACAGCTCCTTCACCGCCCGGTCGATGACCGCCGAGGGGTCGGAGTCCATGGCGTTGAAGTAGGAGATCGTCTCCACCTTGTCGGGGAATGCCCTCTGCACGTACTGCCTGCCCAGCTCATGACCGTGGGTCCAGCCGGATTTTTCCGGGGACTTGTCGTGGATAAAGCCGACCTTCAGCCCCCTGGCGCCGGAGGTAGTGAGGATGACCTTGGAGAGGATGCCGCCCTTGGGCTCCACGGGCGCCGCCTTCAGCTCGATCTTGTCCTCCTCCTTCTGGAGCACGAGCTCCTCCCAGACCTTGCTGACGGTCTTTTTGAGCTCGATGGAGCCCTGCTCGCACAGGTCCGCGTAGGAGTATATCTTCAAAAACGCCAGGAGCGCGTCGCCCACGGCGGAGGGGGGCACGTCGGTCCTGCCCGCCCTGTCGATATACGCCTCGCGGAAGTAGTAGTAGGCGGTGGAGAACTTGCGGCGCTCCTCCTCGGTCCAATACTCCTCCGGCTCCCGGCCCAGGAGCTTCAAAAGCTGCTTGTAGCTGCCCTTGCGGGAGAACTCAAGGGTGTTTATCTTGGTGTAGCGGTTGAAGTCCACGAACTCGTAATAGATGTCGCTTTCAATGCCCGTCCCCCGTTCGGGAAGGACGCGTATGACGTCGGCGGAGACGGATACGGCGTCAAAGAATTTCAAAACGCTTACGCGCTTGTTGCCCTCCTGGACGTAATAGCGGTTCATGTACTCGTAGACCTTTATGGGGTCGCGTATGCCGTCGCGCAGGTGGCTGTCGCACAGGACCTTCCACTTCTGGGCAAATTCCGTGTCGTCGTCCAAAAGGGGCATGAAGTTGCGGGCGAAGCTGGTGGTGCGCCCGCGGGTCTTGGTGCCGACGATGAACTCGGCGGGGATCTGGATAACTCCCAGCTTTACGCCCAGGTTGACGCGCTCCTCGGAGACGAAATCGTCAAGCACCGGCAGGACGGGGCTCACGCCCCTGGCTATGCAGGCGCGGTATTCCTTCTGCCCCAGCTTCAGGGCGTCTCTGTAATACTGGTCAGGCATAAGAAAACTCCTTTTAAGCATTATTTCAAGTTTACAAGCGCCATTGTAGCACTTTGGCAGATTATTCGCAAGTGGTGACGGTAAATTTGAAGAATATTTGGCGAAGTGAGAACGCGATATTTATATCTTGCGCGGGCGGGAATAATTTGGTATAATACTGACTGAAATAATCAAAATCACTTTTTCGGAGGCGCGCGGATGGGCAGAAAAAAGGCCGCAACTGAATTTTCCCGCTGGCTCTCCTCCCTTCCCGACGGGGACAGGGAGCGTGTCGGCGTGTTTTTCAGGGTGCTGGACCAGCATTTGCGCCTGTCCGGTGAGTGGAAAAGGCAGATAATACGGGATTTTGAAAACGCCCTTTTGTGGTACGAAAAAAACGGCGTTTCGCTTGAGGAGGCGCTGGAGCTTTTGTCGCCTGTGAACCTTGGGGGATTTTACTCCCGCCCCGCCGACGGGTGGTTCCCGCTGGACGCGGCGGCGAAGGTCTATCCCCTGTCCATGAGCCACAAGCAGATGGCGGTGTTCAGGCTGTCGGTGTACCTGGACGCTCCGGTTGTGCCGGAGCTTTTGCAGATGGCGCTGACCTTCACCATAAAGCGGTTCCCCTTCTTTGCCACCACCATCAAAAACGGGGTGTTCTGGCACTACATCGACGCGGCGAAAAGGCGCTTCCCCGTGGAGCCGGAGTCCACCGTCCCCTGCGCGGACATAAACGTCTCCATGACGGGCTCCAAATCCTTCCGGGTGCTCTATTACGAAAACCGCATAAGCTGTGAGTTCTTCCACATTCTCACCGACGGCACCGGGGGCACGGTATTTTTAAAGACCCTCACGGCGGAGTACCTGCGGCTTTTGGGGCATAATGTCGCCTGTGAAAAGGGCGTGCTGGACGTAAACGGCCTGCCGGACGCCTCCGAGTCCGCCGACGACTTTTCAAAGCACGTGTCCGGCAAAAAATCCTCGGGCTTCGTGGACAAGCCGGCGCTTCAGATGGGCGGCAGGCTCTCCAGGGTCAAGCCCTGCCAGGTGATCCACTTTGACATGGACTCCGACGCCCTCAGAGACGCGGCGAGGTCGCGCGGGGCGTCAGTCACGGCGCTGGTGGCGGCGATGATGTTCATATCCTGCAAGGCGGCAACGGACCGTCAGCACGGAGCTATACACATCCAGGTGCCGGTGAATATGCGAAACTACTTTGAGTCAAGGACTCTGCGCAACTTCTCCCTCTACGCCAACATACACTTGGAGCTGGAGGAGATAACCACCCTTGACGAGATAATCCCCAAGGTGGCGGAGCAGCTTAAAAACGGCGTCTCCTTTGACAAGATGCAGGAGATGATGAACGGCGCCGTGAAGCTTGTCAGGTCCGTGAGGCTGGTGCCGCTCTTTATAAAATGCCCGGTGGCGCGGGTGGTTTACGGCTTTTTGGGCGACAGGGCGTTCACCACCACCCTTTCAAATCTGGGCGTGGTGGAGCTGCCCGAGGGTATGGACGGGCACGTGAGGAAGATGGACTTTGTGCTGGGAACGGTGGCGCTTTCCCGCGCCGCGGTGTCCATGGTGACGGCAAACGGCACAGCCACGATCTCCGTGGCAAAGCTCACGGCGGACCCGTCCTTTGAGGAGCGGCTGCTGGGCCTCCTCAGGGGCGAGGGACTGGAGATAAGGGTATCGGGGAGCGAGCTTTATGGATTTTGAGATAGTTTACCCGCACATAAAAAAGCAGTCCATCGCCATGATGTACGTGCGGTACGTCTTCGGACTCGTATTCCTGGCGGCGGCTGTGGTGTGCCCGACCGTCAACATCGTTCTCGGCGGCAGGGCATGGAGCGTCATAGTCCTCTGGTCCATGTACATGGTGTGGACGCTCATTTTGAAGGCGCCGCTGGTGGAGCGGAACCTGATAAGCCAGGGGGTAAAGCTCCTGGTTATGACGGTGATACTGCTCATACTCATCGACCGTCTCCTGTACCCCGGCTGGGCGGCGTTCGTGGTGCCCATAGTGGCTTACGGGGCGCTTATGGTGCTGGCTGTGCTCTTTTTTGTCAACGTCTCCAAGCAGAGGCACAACGTCATGCCCCTGCTGGCGCTGACGGTCATCGTCATGGTGTGCTCAGCCGTCGCGATGTTCGTGTTCTCCGAGACCCGCTGGCCCATGATAGTCCTCGCCTCCACCGCCGCGGTGTTCCTCATAGCCTCCGTGATAATACTGAAATCCCGGCTCATATCGGAGCTTGTGAAGAGGTTCCATATCAAATGAAAGGTCCCGATTCGACAATGATGAAGTTGATTGAACCCTCAATAGAATACGACAAACAAATCCGGGCGTATCGAAAAGAGTTTCTCGATTGCGGTGATTCCATGGATGGCACAGCACATCTCAGAAGATTTGAAAATCCACAAGATTGGATCGATCATGTAAGCAGTTTTCGTGACTTGCAGTATATGCTCGTGCGGGAAGAAGATAAGAAAATCGTTGGAATGATCCAAATCAGGCATTTATCCAACGATTACCTAAAACAGTATGGAGGCCATATCGGTTATTCTGTTGCTCCGAGTGAACGCCGCAAAGGGTATGCAACACAGATGCTGAAAATGGCATTACCGAAATGCGGGGAGTTGGGAATCGATAAAGTGCTGGTCACCTGCATCAGCGGCAATGAAGGCAGCAAAAAAACAATTTTGAAAAACGGCGGCACTTTTGAGGCTGTTGTCTATGAACCAGATGAAGGAATAAATGTGGAGAGATATTGGATTGATCTCTCCGGGTGACAAATTTCCGTTTGTCGAGATGTTGTAAACCCCTTCAGGAACTAAGGACGCACATTTCAACGCGATTCCGAAATATGTCCGTCAGTAATTACCAGCTTTCTCGGGCACATATCCGCGTACCGCTCCTCATGTGTCACAAGGAGAACGGTGATCCCCTCTCTGTTCAGGTCCAGCAGGAGCCGCATGATCTCATCCGCCATCGCCCGGTCAAGATTTCCCGTGGGCTCGTCGGCAAGGATGATGCTTGGGTGATTTATAAGAGCCCTCGCAATCGCCACGCGCTGTTTTTGTCCGCCGGAGAGCTGGCTCGGAAGATGGGTGAGCCGGTTTTCAAGGCCCAAAAAGCGGGTAATTCGGTCAAGCTCCTCCCGATCGACCCTTTTTGAGTCCAAAAGCAGCGGCATGATAATATTTTCCTCGACAGTCAATATGGGGATCAGGTTGAAGTCCTGAAATACATACCCGATTTTCTGACGGCGGAGCCTTGCCAATTCCTTTTCAGCCGTCCGGCAGATGTCGGTCCCGTCAATGTAGACGCTGCCCTCTGTCGCGGTCTCGATACCGCCGATGAGGTTCAGGAGGGTCGTCTTCCCGGAGCCCGACTGCCCCGTGACGGATACAATCTCGCCCTTGGCAATATCGAAGGTCACGTTATCGACCGCTTTGACCTTATATCCGCCCTGAGCAAAAACTTTACTCAGATTTCTGACCTCCACTGTGTTCATAGTATACTCTCCTTCCTTTCGAGGATCGGTCGGATCGAGCGGCAGACCGGCAGTATAAACGCGCAGGCGGTCACCGCGCTTACAGCAAAATACGCGCATATAAGAGACGCGCTGACCGACGGCTTTTGTGCCGCAGTATTTGCCGCAAGCAGAAACAGCGCAATACTCCCCGCCGCCGGAAGAGCCGCCGCTAAGCCTGCGGAAACGAGAGATTGGCGAATGTATGAGCCCCTGATCACCCCGTTGGACGCGCCGACGGTTGACAGGGCTTTTATTGTTTTGCGGCTGTCCTCTATGTAATCGCACAGCTTCATGTAAACGATGATCAGCATAAAGCCAAGCATCGCGGCGAATATGAACAGAAGCATAAAATAGATCCCCGTTGACATTTCCCGCCCCCGCTCGGCCCGGGCCTGACTGTCAACGATCTCATATTCCGCCCCCGGAAAGAGCTGTTTTAAGAGCGCCGCGGCCTCCTCGTGCAGCTCCGGCGATGTGAGCCTGATGTCGATTTCATAAATCCCGTCCGACTGCGGATTTTGAGCCTCCCCGGAGGCGCGGATCTCTCTGACCTGCTCAAGTCTCTCGACAGAGGCTGTCTCCTCCTGAGTAAACCCGCCCAGGGCGCCGTTTTTTGAGACGGTAAGCTCATATTCCGGCAGGCGTGAGACCCAGCCGGCATCCAGAGACAGGTAAGCGAAAAGGAACAAAAACACAGTCATAACGGGAACGGCAACCCAAAGACAGCTCCTATGGGTCTTATTTGTCCTCCGGAGCCAAAGAGCCAGAAGGGAGCGTTCCGGCGAGGCTTTGATCCTGAGCTTCCCCGGTTTTTTTGTCATTTCCGACGATTGAAGGTCGTTCCTTGCCGCGTTTGCCATGGGCTCCCTGCCAAATTTGAAAAGTGTGAAGGAGATAACGGCAAGGAGGACAACAAAGAACACCGCTATGTGGAGCGCGGTATTTACGGGGTCCATTCTGAAAATCAGCCACGCGAACCCGTCGTCTCTCACTTCAAGGAAGCTCGCAAAAAGGAGCTTCATGACCCCGGCGGAGAGAATCAGGGCGGACGCCGACGAAAGCGCGAAGACAACGGCAAATTCCGTGAGAAATATCCCGTTGATTTGCCGGTTTTCAGCGCCGCAGGAACGCAAAACACCCATGTCGGAGGAGAAGCGTCTCAGGTGGCTTTTGTAGGCTGAGCCGACGACAAACGAGGAGAGCACGATGATAAATATATTCAGCAGAAGAAGTACCGTCTGCTCGTCTCCCGTGTCGGACTCTATGGCGTAGTCGAAGCTGTAAGCCGTCGGGAGCAGATATGTCCTTCCGCTCTGTTCGATCCTCTCCATTATGAGCTCGCCGCATCGTTCAACGGTCCCCGCGTCCCTCCAATCCTCATCGGAGAGGAACCTAAGATAGATCACCCCGTCCTCATAGCGCGGCGCGGACATACCGTCGATCCCCTCAAAAAGCTCCGCGTCCTCGCCGGAGGCGTTTTCAATGTGGAAAGCCGCGCCCTTCGTCATGTCCAAAGCTTGCTGCCGCTCACCGTAAGCGCTGCTGTCACGGTAAACGGATATGAGCAGCGGGAGTATAAAGGCGCAGGTCAGTATGATATACAATGTCAGGTGGCGCTTTGGCTGACGTCTGAAGGACCTTTTCAAATACAGAAGATATCGCACCGTGCCGGTCTCCTCCCCTCACCTATAGAAGGTCATAATATCCGCTTTATGGATATTATATCAGCCGGTCGAAGCTTTTTCCACCCGAGCCGGCAATAATAATATTAAGATTTCCTTATCTTTTCCCTAACCTCCAATTCCCTTTTGTGCTCCCGGAGCATCTGACCCGCGGCTGAGGTGAATATTTATCCATAAAAAATTCCCGCCAGCATAATTGCTGACGGGTGATAAGGAAAAATAACCTGCCCGTAAACAAACGCCCGTATCCGATACGGCTGAGCATTACAGCCGCCGGAAACGGGCGTTTGGTCTTATTCCTCAAACCTCAGCGTAACACCCATTCCGTCGTGGGCGCAGAGGGTGTTGGGGAAGATGTTGCGGGCGGCGGGGAGGTAGATTTCCGGGTCCTCCATCATCTGGGAGAAGTGGGTGAGCCACAGCTCGCGGACATTTGCCTCCTTCGCGGCGCGAGCGGCGAGGGAGAAGGTCATGTGCCCGTAGTCCGCCGCCGCCTGAGCCTGGGCGTCGTCGCCGTAGGTGGCGTCGCTTATGAGAAGGTCCGCGTCCCTGGCGCCCTCCACTAAACCTGCGCAGTACGCGGTGTCGCCCGTAAAGCTGACCTTCAGCCCCTTTCGGGGTGGTCCCAAAACCTCCGAGGGCTCCACCGTCCTGTCCCCCACCGTGACGGCTTCGCCGCCCTGGAGCAGCTTCCACTGATTTTGCGGCACATGGAGCTCCAGTGCCCTTTCCGGCAGGAATTTGCCAGCCCTGGAGAGGGTGAAGGAGTAGCCCCGGCTCGCTACCCTGTGGTCGGTTTTGAATGGAACGAGGCGCGCCCCCTCCCGCCAGCCGGGTATGAGCTCCGAAAGCCTCACGCCGGAGTCGGGCAGGGTGAAAAGCGAGATCTCGTAGGCAAGCGGTCCCGCCAGCCTGAGTATCGGCGCCAGCTCGCGGGCGATATTGCCGGGGCCGGTGATGTAGAGGCGATCTGTCCTGCCCATGACGCTCATTGTCTGCAAAAGTCCCGGAATACCGAAGATGTGGTCGCCGTGGTAGTGGGTGAGGGCGATGACGTCTGTCTTCATGAGGCTCACACCGGCGCGGCGGGCGGCTGTCTGGGTGCCCTCGCCGCAATCAAAGAGTATGGACCTGCCGGAGCACCGCAGGAGCGCCGAGGACAGGGCGCGCTCTGGGATAGGCATAAGCGCGGCGGTGCCCAGCACTGTGACGTCGATCATTTTTCACCCTCCCTCCGGCGAAATTCCACGGAAATCAGTCCTTTTTCATTACGCGTACCAGCACCGCCTTCTGGGCGTGGAGGCGGTTTTCCGCCTCGTCGAAGATGGAGCTCTGGTACTTTTCGATTATCTCGTCGGTTATCTCCTCGCCCCGGTGCGCCGGCAGGCAGTGGAGGACGATGGCGTCAGGCTTGGCGTAGGTCATGAGCTTGGTATTCACCTGGTAGCCGGCGAAGTCCCGGCGGCGCTGCTCCGCCTCCTCCTCCATGCCCATGGACGCCCACACGTCGGTGTACACGGCGTCCGCGCCGGAGGCGGCCTCGCCGATGTCCTCGGTGACGGTGAGATCGCCGTTTTCGTGGGCCCACTTTATTATGTCCGCGTCGGGGAGATACCCCTTGGGACAGCCGATGGCGACGCTCATGCCCGTCTTTATGCCGCCAACTATGAGGGAGTTTGCCATGTTGTTGCCGTCGCCGATGAAGGCAAGCTTGCGCCCGGCGAGGGTGCCCTTGTACTCGCGGATGGTCTGGAGGTCGGCAAGCACCTGGCAGGGGTGGGCGTAGTCGGTGAGCCCGTTTATTATGGGAATGGAGCCGTATTCGGCAAGCGCCTCCACCTCCGCCTGCTCGTAGGTGCGGATCATGATGGCGTCCAGATAGCGGGAGAGGACGCGGGCGGTGTCCTGCACCGGCTCGCCGCGCCCTATCTGAAGGTCGCGGGAGCTCAAAAAGAGGGCGTTGCCCCCCAGCTGGTACATGCCCGCCTCAAAGGAGACGCGGGTGCGGGTGGAGGACTTCTGGAATATCATGCCCAGGGTCTTGCCCGTGAGCAGGGGGTGGGGTATGTTGTTCCTGCGCTCAAATTTGAGCTGGTCCGCAAGACCAAGAAGGTCCAGTATCTCCTCCCTCGTAAGATCGCCGAGCTTCAGTAAGTGCTTCATGCTTTGATCACCTCTTTAAGTATTTCAATGGCTTCCGCCAGCTGTTCGTCGGTTATCGTCAGGGGCGGCACGAGCCGGACCTTGCTGTGGGCTGTAAGCGGGACGACGCCTCTGGCTATGGCGGCGGCAACCACCTCGCCCGCCGGCTTTTCGCACTCTATGCCCACCATCAGTCCCATGCCGGTGACGGAGACGACGCCCTCCGCCCCCTCAAGGGAGCGCTTAATAAATTCGCCCTTTCGCCTCACGTCCGCCAAAAGCGCGTCGTCGATGCGCCCGATTATGCTCAGCGCGCCGGCACAGCTCACCGGGTTCCCGCCGAAGGTGGAGCCGTGGTCGCCGGCGGAGAGGGTGTGCTCCACCCGCTCCCCCATGAGGCAGGCGCCCAGGGGAAGTCCGCCGCCCAGCCCCTTGGCGGTGCTTACAAGATCCGGCATAAAGCCGAACTGCTGGTAGGCGTAAAGACTGCCGGTGCGCCCGTTGCCGGTCTGGACCTCGTCCACGATGATGAGCATACCGTGCTCTCGGGCGATATCCACCACCTCGTCCACGTACTCACGCGTCAGCGGGACGACGCCGCCCTCGCCCTGGACAAGCTCCAGCATAACGGCACAGCAATTGCCCTTTTGCGCAAACGCCCTCACCTCCGACGCGTCCTGGGCGGAGGCGTGAACAAAGCCGGGTGTGAAGGGGCCGAATTTGGTGTGGAAAACGTCCTGCCCCGTTGCCGCCAGGGTGGTTACGGTCCTGCCGTGGAAGCTGTTTTTCAGGGTTATTATGGTAGAGCGGCTCTCGTCGCCGTATTTGTCAAACGCCCATTTCCGGGCGGTCTTGATGGCGCACTCGTTGGCCTCCGCGCCGGAATTTCCGAAAAACACCTTCCTCATTCCCGTGCGCCGGCAAAGGACCTCGGCAAGCCTTGCGCAGGGCTCGGTGTAATATAAGTTGGACATATGTTGAAGCTTTGACAGTTGAGCCGTCACAGCCTCCACCCATACGGGGTCGGCAAGTCCGAAGGCGTTGACGGCTATGCCCGCGCCCAGGTCGATATACCGTCTGCCCCGGTCATCAAAGACCTCCGCGCCGGAGCCGCGCACAAACACCACATCCGCCCTGCCGTAGGTGTTTGCCACATATGTTTTATCCAGTTCCTTGATATCCATACAGTCACGTCCTTACGCTGTGAACATAGTGCCGATGCCGGCGTTGGTGAGAAGCTCCATGAGGATGGAGTGGGGGAGCCTGCCGTCGATGATGAAAACCTTGTGTACGCCCCGGCGTATTGCCTCCACACAGCACCGGATCTTGGGGATCATGCCGCCGGATATGATGCCCTGTGCCGTGAGCTCCGGCACCTCGGAGACGGAGAGGCGGCGGATGAGGGTGGAGGGGTCGTCCTTGTCACGCAAAAGCCCCTCGATGTCCGTCATGGTCAGCATGGACTCCGCGCCAAGCTTTCCGGCGATACGCGCGGCTGCGGTGTCGGCGTTTATGTTGTAGAGGTTCCCGTCCTTATCGCACCCCACGGTGGAGATTATTGGGATGTAGCCCATGTCCAGAAGATCGGTGATGGGCTTTACGTCCACGTCCTGAATCTCCCCCACCGCGCCCAGCGCCGGGTCGAGCTGAGTGGCCTTTATCATGTGCCCGTCAATGCCGGAGATCCCGATGGCGCGCCCTCCGGCAAGCTCCACCAGGTTCACCAGATCCTTGTTCACCTTGCCCGCAAGCACCATCTGGACGATGTCCATCGTCTCGGGGTCGGTGACGCGAAGGCCGTTGACAAATTCCGACTTTTTGCCGGTTTTTTTCAGCATATCGGAGATCTCCGGCCCGCCCCCGTGGACCACCACGACCTTTATGCCGATCATACTGAGGAGCACGATGTCCCCCATCACATACTTTTTCAGCGTCTCGTCAGTCATGGCGTTGCCGCCGTATTTGATCAGAATGACTTTTCCCGAATACTTCCGAATATACGGAAGCGCCTCGGTTAATGTTTGCGCCCTGAGGGCGTGGTCGTGAAGGGTATCCATAATAACTCCTTTCGAATTCGACGAAAAGCTGTCGAAGGGTTGCCTCTCCGCGGCGGCGGTTTATTCCCGCCCTTGCGGGAAACGGGGGTCTTCTTTTCTCATCTTTTTCTCAGAAATGAGAAAAAGACGAGTAAAAGAAGCAAAAGAGAGAAAAAGAATTTTTTCTTTTGGGGTCGGCAGAAGCTTTTGCGCCCTACCGTGTAGTCGGCAGGTCGGCTCACGCGGTCTGAAACTTCACCGCACGGGCAGAAGATACGGCGCGCGGGTTTCCAAAACCGAATTGCACAGTCTCCGAAATCGCTTAGCCGCTTAACGTGGTCGGTCGATGAAACGACCTGCCCTTCAATTACGCCGCGCTTTGTGGTTGCTTGTCGGGCAAAATGGTTCAGCTAAGCTCCCACACAGTGTTTATGCAATTGCTGCCGATACGCTCCCCACCGGGGGTTCTCCACATAGGGGGCCGCGGCCCCCTGTGTGGTCGTTTTTAAAAGGGGTGTCCAGCGGGGGAAAATCGAAATCCCCCGCTGGTCGCTTTTCTCTCCTTTGTTTCTTTCCTCTCTTTTGGCGAATCCAAAAGAGAGGAAAGAAAATCCCCCGCCCCATAAGGGCGGATACCTTATAAAAAGCCCGGCGGCTTCGGAGCAATTACTTTGCAAATCTTGCTATATTTCAAAATACTCAAAAATTTTTCTTGACTTTTAATTAAGTTTGTAGTATAATGCACCTATAAACCGAAGTACAGGCTCATCTTGCCGATCAAGTCCTGTAATCTCCGTTTATTTTGACATATTCATACGTCAGGTCGCATCCCCACGCCTCGGCGGAGGCGGGGCCAGCGTTGAGGTTTACGAGGATGTCGATCTCGTCCTCCAAAAGGACCTCCTTTGCCTTCTCCTCGGAGAAGGGTATACCCGCTCCGGCGCGGCAGACGTCCACCGTACCGGCCCTGGAGCGGAAGGCCACGTCCACTCTGTCCACGTCAATATCCGCGCCTGAGTAGCCGATGGCGCACAGGACCCTGCCCCAGTTGGCGTCGGCGCCGAACATGGCGGCCTTGGTGAGGCTTGAGCATATGACGGATTTGGCGACGGTCTTTGCCGTCTCCCCGTCCGCCGCGCCCGTGAGGAGGCAGGTCACAAGCTTTGTGGCGCCCTCGCCGTCCTTGGCTATCATGCGGCACAGCTTGACTGTGACGGCGTGGAGGGCGGCGCAAAAGGCGTCAAAGTCCTCGCCCTCGCTGTCGATGGGCTTATTTCCCGCCATGCCGTTTGCCATCACCGCGAAGGTGTCGTTGGTGGAGGTGTCGCCGTCAACGCTCACCATATTGAAGCTTGTCTTCACGTCCTCGCTGACTGCCCTTTGGAGCATTTCGGGGGTGATGGCGCAGTCGGAGGTGATGAAAACCAGCATGGTCGCCATATTCGGGTGTATCATGCCGGAGCCCTTTGCTATGCCCCCGAGACGGCATTTGACGCCGGATATCTCAAACTCCACAGCCGCCTCCTTGGGGACGGTGTCGGTGGTCATGATGGCGTCCTCGGCGCGGTCGGAGTGGTCCCCCAGCCCCGCCGCCAGCTCCGCCATGCCCTTTTCCATGGGCGTCAGCGTCATCTGCTGACCTATTACGCCGGTGGAGCCCACTATAACGTCGTTTGCCGGTATGCCCGTGTGCTCCTCCACCAGGCGGCTCATGCCCTCGGCTATCTCTATCCCGTTAGCGTTGCAGGTGTTGGCGTTGCCGGAGTTGCATATCACCGCCTGGGCGTATCCGTCGGCGAGGTGCGATTTCGTCACCCTGATGGGCGCGGATTTTACCAGGTTCGACGTGTAAACCGCCGCGGCGGAGCACCGCTTTTCCGAGACTATCAGCGCCAGATCGCGCTTTTTAGAGCTCGCCTTTATGCCGCACCGTATCCCGTTTGCCTTAAAACCCCTCGCGGCGCACACGCCGCCGGGGATAAATTCTATGCTCATATCCTTTTCTCCTGTCTTACACATTCAGCCCCGTGAGCTCGTCGGCGCCCATCAGGAGGTTCATATTCTGGACCGCCGCGCCCGAGGCGCCCTTGCCCAGGTTGTCAAAAAGGGCGGTGACGGTGACGCGCTCGTCGCTGCCGGAGACTATCAGCATCAAATCGTCCCTGCCGGCGAAGGCGTTGGCGTCGATCATGGGGGTGCCCCAGTTGAGGGGGGCGACGTTGATGAGGCGCTGATATTGATACCAGCCGTCCAGCGCCTCCCGGACGGTTTTGGCGGTCTGACGGCCCGGCAGAAGGTCTAAGTGGAGGGTGACGGTGGTGGCCATGCCCTTGTAGTAGTCGTCAACTATGGGCGAAAACACGGGCGCGCGGGTGAGCCCGCAGATTGTTTGCATCTCGGAGAGGTGCTTGTGCTGTTGGGTGAGGGCGTAGATCCTGGGCGAGCTGAGCCCTGTTGGTTTTTCCGAATTTTCATAGTCCGCGATCATCTTTTTTCCTCCGCCGGAGTAGCCGGTGAGGGAGAAGCAGGTGAATGGGTAGTCCGCCGGGACGAGCCCCAGCTTCACAAGGGGGTAGACGCAGGCGATGAAGCCCGTGGCGTGACAGCCGGGGTTTGCTATGCGCTTGCCCCTCTCAATGGCGGCGCGCCGGTCCTCCGAAAGCTCCGGAAAGCCGTATGCCCAGCCCTCCGCCGTGCGGTGGGCGGTGGAGGCGTCTATCACCCGCACATTGGGGTTTTCTATCATTCCCACCGCCTCCCGCGCCGCGTCGTCGGGCAGGCACAAAAAGGTGATGTCACAGCTGTTCAGCGCGTCCCGGCGGGCGGAGGCGTCCTTCCTCAGCCCGTCCGGGAGGGTCAGAAGCTCAATATCCTTCCTCTCCGCCAGCCGCTCATATATCTGCAATCCGGTGGTCCCGGCGGAGCCGTCGATGTAGATTTTCATTTTATCAGCCCCTTTATAAGACCGATCTGCCGCTCCACGCTTTCGGGGGTGGGGCCGCCGTAGGAGGTGCGGCGAAGGAGGCAGGTGTCGATATTGATGGCGTCGTAAAGCGTCTCGTCAAACAGCTCGCTCTTCGCCCTGTACGCCTCCAGAGGCAGCTCCTCAAGCGTTGTGCCTTTTGCGGTGCACTCGGCGACGAGCTCGCCGGTGAGCTTGTAGGCGGTGCGGAAGGGCATCCCCTTCCCCACCAGCCAGTCCGCCAGGTCCGTGGCGTTTATGAAGCCGGCGGCCGCGGCGCGGCGCATATTTTCCGGCTTGAAGGTCATGGTCCCCACCATCGGCGCGCAGACTGTGAGGCAGGCGTCAACGGTGTCGAAGGCGTCAAATATGAGCTCCTTGTCCTCCTGCATATCCTTGTTGTACGCCAGCGGCAGGCCCTTCAGCATTGTGAGGAGCGCCATAAGATCCCCGTACACCCTGCCGGTCTTGCCCCGGGTCAGCTCCGCCATGTCCGGATTTTTCTTCTGGGGCATGATGGAGGAGCCGGTGGAGTAGGCGGAGGAGAGCTCGATGAATTTAAACTCCCAGCTCGACCAGAGGATAAGCTCCTCGGAGAGCCTTGAAAGGTGGGTCATGATGAGCGCCAGAGCCGCGCCAAGCTCCACGCAGAAGTCCCTGTCGGACACCCCGTCCAGGGAGTTTTCGGCGACGCCGTCAAAGCCCAGAAGCTCCGCCTCGAAGCGGCGGTCAGTGTCGTAGGTGGTCCCCGCAAGGGCGCAGCAGCCGATGGGCGAGGAGTTCATTCTTTCCGAGGCGTCGGTCAGCCTTCCCAGGTCGCGGGAGAACATCATGGCGTAGGCCATAAGGTGGTGCCCCATGGTCACGGGCTGTGCCCTTTGGAGGTGCGTGTACCCCGGCATGACCGCGCTTTTTGTCTCCTCAGCCCGGTCGCACAGGGCGCCCATGAGCCCCTTCAAAAGCGATTTTGTGTGCCCGGCGCGCTCCCTGAGGTACATCCTCACGTCCAGCGCCACCTGGTCGTTGCGGCTTCGGGCGGTGTGGAGGCGCTTTCCCGGCTCGCCGATGCGCTCCGTCAGGGTCTGCTCTATGAAGGTGTGTATGTCCTCCGCCTCCGGGTCAATTTTGAGCCTGCCCGCGTCAATATCCGATAAAATGCCGTTGAGGCCATTGACAATGGCCTCGGCGTCCTGGGGTGAGATTATATTTTGTGCCGCCAGCATTTTGGCGTGGGCGACAGAGCCGGCAATGTCCTGCCGGTACATGCGGGAGTCCACTCTTATTGAGCGGTTGAAGTCCTCGGCGGCGGCGTCGATGGAGCCGTCAGCCAATCCAGCCCAAAGCTTTGCCATAACAGCTCCTCATTTTATCCCGTTCTTTTTGTCCACCGCCGCCTGGACGGAGATGGGCAGGCCGTAGAGGTTGATGAAGCCCGCGGAATCCTTCTGGTCGTAATCCGAGGCGCCGAAGGTGGCAAGCTCGTCGGAGTAGAGGCTCCAGTCGCTCCACACGCCGGCCTTGATGATGTTGCCCTTGTAGAGCTTGAGCCGCACCTTGCCGGTGACCCGCTCCTGGGTCTTGTCCACAAAGGCGGAGAGCGCCTCGCGCATGGGGGTGTACCACTGTCCGTTGTAGACGAGCTCCGCGAAGGTGACGGAGAGCTTCTGCTTTTCGTGCTGGGTCATCTTATCGAGGCACACCGTCTCCAGGTATTTGTGCGCCGCGTAAAGCACGGTGCCGCCGGGGGTCTCATATACGCCGCGGCACTTCATTCCCACAAGGCGGTTCTCCACGATGTCAAGAAGCCCTATGCCGTTGGCGCCGCCCAGCTCGTTGAGCCTGTAGATTATCTCCTTGGCGGACTTTTTCTCGCCGTCTATCGCCACGGGCACGCCCTTTTCAAACTCTATCTCCACGTATGTGGGGCTGTCAGGGGCGTCCACGGGCGAGACGCCCATCTCCAGAAAGCCCGGCTTTTCGTACTGGGGCTCGTTGCCGGTGTCCTCCAGGTCCAGCCCCTCATGGGAGAGGTGCCACATATTCTTGTCCTTGGAGTAGTTGGTCTCCCGGCTTATTTTCAGCGGGACCTTGTGCGCCTCGGCAAAGTCGATCTCCTCGTCCCTGGACTTTATGTCCCAGACGCGCCAGGGGGCGATTATCTTCACGCCGGGGGCGAAGTGCTTCAGCGTCAGCTCAAAGCGGACCTGGTCGTTGCCCTTGCCGGTGCAGCCGTGGGCGATGGCGTCACAGCCCTCCTTCAGGGCTATCTCGGCGAGCCTCTTGGCAATCACGGGGCGGGCCATGGAGGTGCCCAGAAGGTAGTCCTCATATATCGCGCCCGCCTTCATTGTGGGGATGATAAAGTCATTCACAAATTCGTCGGTCAGGTCCTCGATGTAGAGCTTGGAGGCGCCGGTCTTCTTCGCCTTCTCCTCCAGCCCCTCGTTCTCGCTCCCCTGCCCCACGTCGCCGCAGACAGCGATTATTTCACAGCCCGGGTAGTTCTCCTTGAGCCAGGGGATGATGATGGATGTATCAAGCCCGCCGGAATAGGCGAGAGCTATCTTTTTGATCTTGGTGTCAGGCATATGTATGTCCTCCGAATATATATTTTTTATAGGTCAATTATGGGGCTTTTTCCCTGAAAAGTCAAGGTTTATTCATCTATCCGGCGAGATTTGTAGGAGAAACGAAGGTCCTGGCAAATCCATTCGTCTTTTTGTGTAATTTTGTAATGTACCGGGTCCGCGCGGCGTTGAGTCATGAATTTTTATTCTCTATTTCCGAATAGTTATCCACTCTCACGCCCACGGACTCGCCCAGGGTGAAGCCCTCGGAGGTCACCTGGCGGACGGTGATGACCCTGCTGCCCTTTTCAAAGGCGTCCGGGTCCAAAAGCTCCTCCGCCGGCGCTGTCAGCTCATTTTTCCCCGCCCTGAGCGTCTCCAGGCTCTTTCCGTCAATGGCGACGACGCTCCAGTCGGTGAAATTCCTGCCGTAGACGTGCAGGAGGTCCCCGTCCACCTTCCAGCCGGTGATGACCACTGGCTCAACGCCCATGCGAAGGTCGGTGGCGGTGTAGGGGTTGGAGCCGCCGTAGCAGTAGAACTCGCCGTAGAGCATATCGTGCTCCAAAAGCTCCAGACCCTCCATGTAGTCCTCCGTGCCCCACATCTGCTGGTGGTAGCGGGTCAAAAGGCCGGGGCTGAGCTCCAGCTCCTCAAGGACCTTGGAGTAGAGCTGATAGGCGTAAAGGTCCCCGTCATCCTCGGGGAGGGCGAAATTGGACCAGACGACGTACTCCGTCTCAAAAATGTCCCCGTTTTTCAGCTGCTCGGAGCCTATTGAGAAGCTGGGCAGGTGGTCGCCGTAAAGCACAAGGACGGTGGGCTCAGCGCGCCTTGAAAGGGCGTTGGTGAGCTCGCCGATGAACTCGTCCGTCTCATGGAGCTGGCTCATGTAATAGGCGAGAGCCCCCTCCTCCTCGGGGTCGGTCGCCCAGGTGACGTCCAGCTTCTCCATGTCCTCGCTGTCCACGCCCCGCTGGTACTTCCCGTGGCCCTGGACGGTGATGGTAAACACAAAGTCCCTGCCCTGTGTGGCGTCCAGCGCCTTTATAATCTCGCCGGTGAGTATCTCGTCCCTGCACCAGCCGATGGGGTTGTAGTCCACATTGTCCATATATTCGATGGGCACGAAGTAGTCAAAGCCCAGCTGGGCAAACACCTCGTTTCTGCCGTAGAAGGTGCCGGTGTTGTTATGTATCGCGGTGCCGGTGTAGCCCAGAGTCGCCAGGTCCCGCGCCACGGTCTCGCACGCCTCCTCACGAAGGATGGTCTTGTAGGGGTACTCGCCCATTCCGAAAAAGTCCAGGCTCATGCCGGAGAGCACCTCAAACTCCGTGTTGGCGGTGCCCGCGCCCACCGAGGGGACGATGAGGAAGCCGGAGGTGCAGCTGTCCTTGAGCCTTGTGAAGTTGGGAATGGGGTTCTCGTCGTACTCCACGTCGTCCAGGTAGCTCACGTCAAAGAAGGACTCCAGCTGGACCATTATTATATTCGGTCTCCCCGGGGCGTTTTCCGTCTCCTCCAGATTTCCCACCAGCCAGTTTACCGACGGGCGGGAGTAGTATTCCGGCTTTGAAACGCCCCTGTCCACCGCGCCGGTGGTGAAGCAGTACACGAAGCCGTAGGTATTGTACGCCTCGGCGATGTTGGAGAAGGTCTCCTCCCGCGTGTCCTCATGTCCCACGACTGTGAGGCTGTACGCGCCCACAGCCAGGAGCACGGAGCCGGCTATCAGCACGCCGGTCACCCGGAAATTTACCGGCGTCTTGCGGGACCTTACGTACACCAGCGTGAAAAGCGCCGGGATACACAGTATCCCCAGGGCTATGAGCACCATCTGCCACACCTCCAGGTACGTGGGGAAAATGGTGAACACCGAGGGCAGCAGCGTAAAGTCGAAGGTCCCGAAGGGGGTGACACGGAAAAAGAGCATCACGGCGTTGACAAGCCCGAAAATAAGCCACACGCCGGAGATAAGCGCAAGGAAAAACGTCCTCTTTTTGAAGAGATGCGCCAGCGACAGGGTGGAAAGGACGATGAGCATACCTGTGAGGTAGTTGAGGGGGTGGGTAAAGAGGAATACGACGCCCCTCCAAACAGAGTGGCGGGACGCCATCTCTATGACGAGCGTGACGGCAAACGCCAGGCACACCGTATAAATGACCGGGTGGCTGTCCAGCTCCCGCCCCAGCCACGCGGCAAGGCTCTTTAACGGCTTTTTCCCCCAAAAAGGATTTTTCATGATCAGGCACCTCTGAAAAGGATTTTGCGCCCCCTATAATAGCAAACTCCAATACCGGTTTCAACGGTTATATTATAAAAAATTTATTAAAATCTTCACTTTTTGTCAACAAAAGGGCAAAATCGGGCGGCTTTGACATTTGGGCGCGGTTGTAGTATAGTAAACATATCAATATATTCCGTAAGGAGGAATTTTAATGCTCACCGAAGGGACCGTCGCGCCCGATTTTACGCTTTCAGACAAGGACGGGAACGCTGTCACCCTCTCCGCCTTCCGGGGAAGGCGGGTCGTGGTGTATTTTTACCCCAAGGACAACACGCCGGGCTGTACTCGGCAAGCCTGTGCCTTTGCCGGGGCGTATGAGGATTTCAAGACCCTTGACGTCGCGGTCATCGGCATAAGCCGGGACTCCGTGGCGTCACATGTGAAATTCGCGGAAAAGTACGGCCTGCCCTTTATACTTCTCTCCGACCCGGAGCTTCAGGCGATTCAGGGCTTTGGCGTGTGGCAGGAGAAGAAAAACTACGGAAAGGTGACCATGGGCGTGGTCCGCTCCACCTTCGTCATATCCCCCGAGGGCGTCGTCGAGAAGGTCTTCCCCAAGGCGAAGCCCGACACCAACGCCGCGGAGATACTTGATTACCTCAGGGGGTGAGCCGGTTGCCCCTCGAGCTGAAGCGCGGTGAAATAGAATGTCCCCGCGCGCCGGAAATCTCCCAGGGCGCGGGGGAGACGGAGCTTCTCGCCGCGTACCTTGACTTTTTTGCCCGTGAGGACAAACCGCTGAGGCACAGCGTATCCGTCCCGCTTTTCGGCACGGACGCGGGGTTCTCCGTGGAGGGCTCCCTCAAGGTCGCGGTGAGGGCGGCGAGCATCTACCTTGCCGACCGGGAGGCGCGCATAACCGTCTACGTCCCGCCCACCCCACTGTTGGGCGCCTTCACGCGGGAGCTCTCGGAGTACATAGCCAACCGCTATCACGGCGGCGACGGCGGGCTTTTTGGGCGCAGCTACTCCCGCGCGGGCCACAGCGTGGACCTTATGCAAAATATAGCCGCCTGCGCTCCAATGGCGGCGCCGGCCCGCGCTGTCAAGGAAAAGCCGGCGGCGCTGGAGGAGCTTTTGAGGCGTACCGACGCGGGCTTTTCCGAAACGCTTCTCAGGCTCATTGACGAGAGCGGGAGGAAGGACTCGGAGGTTTACAAGCGGGCGAATATCGACAGGAAGCTCTTTTCCAAGATCCGCTCCAACCCCTCCTACCGCCCCTCCAAGGCCACGGCCCTCGCCCTTGCCTTCGCGTTGGAGCTGGATCTGGACGCCACGCGGGACCTGATCTCCCGCGCCGGCTACTCGCTGACACACTCAAGCCGCGCGGACATAATAGTGGAATATTTCATCGTCACGGGAAACTATGACATATTTTCACTCAATGAGACGCTTTTTGCCTACGACCTGCCGATTTTAGGTGGAGTGTGATCCCCTCAAAATGTCGCTTCCAAAGCGACCTCTCGTCTCCTTTTCTTTGGTATCATGGGACCATCAAAGAAAAAGGAGGTCATTTGAAAATGACAAACAACACTACTGAGCTTGTATTTATCCTTGACCGCAGCGGGTCCATGGCTGGGCTTGAGGGGGACACGGTGGGAGGATTCAACTCCATGCTCCGCAAACATAATCGGGCGCCTGTTTTGATAGAACAGGTGCCCGATTGTTTTTAACACAATAGTTCCGCTTTTCTGCCGAAAAG
>CANQVL010000019.1 GCA_947627285.1 uncultured Oscillospiraceae bacterium | reverse complement strand
TTTTCTTCGACTTCTTCTCTTCGCTGTTGGGGTAGACCTTCTTGATGTCTTTCAGGGTAAGGCTTGCCATAGTTTTTTGCTCTGACACAGGAGCCTCCGCTTGCCTGTGCCTCGCGTCCGTCGCGACAGGCGGTCCGCTTATACGACAGGTCTCCACACTGCCGCACCGTGAGCTAACGGTTTTTTCCTCCTTTTTTTCGGGCTGAGAGGATCTTAGGGGGGTGATGCCCCGTGGAGTAGAAGCTCCCGCCTTAATTGAAAGTGTCGGTATCGGCAATACAATACCGCAACTATTATTTTAATTGTATATAAGGCGGTTGTCAAGAGAAAGATTGTGAAATTTAACAAATTTTTTTGCCGCTTTCCTTGTACCGTGTTGATTTTTCACTGTGGCGGTTATATAATTGGGTGAAAGTTTTTTGAAATTTTTTTGAGACGGGGAAATTTCGCCTATGGAAGCCAAGATAAGGAACGCAAAGGCCATAGCCTTGAAAAACGCGCGGCTTGACGACCCCTTTTGGGGGAGGTACACCAGGCTTGTGACGGAAAAGCTTCTGCCATACCAGTGGCGGGCGCTGAATGACCTGATCCCCGGGGCGGAGAAAAGCGGGTGCGTTGAAAATCTGCGTATCGCCGCCGGTGAACGGGAGGGGCGGTTCCACGGGTACGTTTTTCAGGACTCGGACCTGGCAAAGTGGCTGGAGGCGGCGGCTTATTCCCTGACCTGGCGCCCCGACCCCGCGCTGGAGAGGCTGTGCGACGAGGCGATAGAGCTCATAGGAAGGGCGCAGGAGCCCGACGGGTATATAGACAGCTACTTCACCATAGAGGCGCCGAGGGCAAAATTCCGCAACCTGCGCCAGGGACACGAGCTCTACGTCATGGGGCACATGATGGAGGGCGCGGCGGCGTATTTTGACGCCACGGGGAAGCGGCGGTTTTTGGATATAATGTGCCGGACGGCGGACCTCATATGCGACAAATTCAACACGCCGGAGTTTTCGGCGGCGTATCCGGGGCACGAGGAGATAGAGCTGGGGCTTTTTAAGCTGGGGAAGGCCGCGGGGGAGAAGAGATACATCGACATGGCGCGGGCGTTTGTGGAAAGGCGCGGCGTCGACCCGGACTGGTTCGCCAGGGAGGAGGAGCACCCGGACTACGTGACAATATGGGGACGGGGAGGGCTTGACAGGCTCTACCACCAGTGCCATTTGCCGGTGCGGGAGCAGAAGACGGCGGAGGGACACGCGGTGAGGGCGGCGTACCTGTACTCGGCGATGGCGGACATAGCCTTTGAGTACGGGGACGAGAGCCTTCTGCGCGCCTGCGAGACGCTTTACGGCAATATAGTGGACAGAAGGATGTATATAACCGGGGGCATAGGCTCCTCCGGCGCGGGGGAACGGTTCACTGCGGACTTCGACCTGCCCAACGCCTCCGGCTACGCCGAGAGCTGCGCCTCGGTGGGGCTTGCCATGTTCTGCCGGAGGATGCTGACGGGCACCGGCGACGGCAGGTACGCTGACACCATGGAGAGGGCACTTTACAACACGGTGGCGGCGGGGGTGAGCCTCGGCGGGGAGGAGTTTTTCTACGTAAATCCCCTGGAGGTCTGGCCGGAAAGCTGTGTGGAGGGCACGAGCATGGAGCACGTAAAGCCCGTGCGCCAGCGCTGGTTCGGCTGTGCCTGCTGTCCGCCAAATATAGCAAGGACCCTGGCGGGCCTCGCGGGGTACGCCGCCACGGAGGACGAGGAGGACTTCAGGCTTGACCTTTTCATCTCCGGCAGGTACAAAACGCCCCTGGGAGAGGTGGAGGTCAGGACGCGCTTTCCCTTTGAGGGAAGCGTCACGCTGAAAATAGAGGGCGGCGGAGGGCGCCTGGCGCTGAGACTGCCGGGGTACGTCCGGGAATACGCCGTACTGCGCAACGGGGAAAGGACCGGGGCGGAGCTTCGGGACGGGTATCTTTACCTCTCCGGACCCTGGGACAACGACACGGTGGAGTACCGGCTTGAGATACCGCCCGTGTTTGTTTGGGCGGATACGCGCCTGCGCGCCTGCGCGGGGCGGGTCGCGGTGATGAAGGGGCCGGTGGTGTACTGCCTGGAGGAGGCGGACAACGGGACGAATCTATCAGCCCTCACCGTGGACACCGAGGCGGGGCTCGCGGAGGAGTACCGCCCGGAGCTTTTGGGCGGCACGGCGGTGATAAGAGCTCGGGGGTGGAGGGACGTTGACGACCCCTCCGGCGGGCTTTACAGATTTGATGAGCCACAAAGGGAGCCTGCCGAGCTCACGTTTGTGCCGTATTGCCTCTGGGACAACCGGGGACCGGGAGAGATGGCGGTATGGGTGCGCCGTGGGTGAAGGACCGGAGCGCGTATATAAAGCTCCTCTCGGCGGAGAAACAGAAAACACAGGAGGACCGGTAAATGAAGAAGCTTTTGACGCTGTTTTTGGCGATGACAATGATTTTCACCGCGGCGGCGGGCTGCGGCAGGAGGAGCGAGAAGCTCGTCGTGCTCCTGAGAGAACAGGACGAGGAGACGGTCAAGGTATACAGGGAGCTGACGGAGCGGTACGTCAAGGAGACGGGCGTTGAGGTGGAGCTGAGGACGGCGGGCGAGAGCGAGTATGAGAACGCGCTTTCGGAGGCGGACGGAGAAATGCCGGACATATTCTGCGTGACGCCGGGAGAGGCCGCTTCTTACGCCGGGGAGGGGCTTTTACTGCCGCTGGACGGGTATATTGACAGCGGGGCGGCGGAGGATGTGTGGACCGTCCTCACTGACGCCTACAGCTTTGAGGACGGCGAGGGAGAGGTAAAGCTGTATGCCCTGCCGGAGAGCGTTTGCGTGGATATGCTCGCCTTCAACAAGGACATATTTGACGCCGCCGGAGAGCCGTACCCAAAGCCGGGGGAGCCCTACACCTGGAACGAGTTCCTGGCGGTATGCCAGAGGCTGACCCGCGACACGGACGGGGACGGCTCCATCGACCAGTGGGGCTGGGCGGGAGGATTTGACGAGTCCATTGACACGTTTGTATACACCAACGGCGCATCGTACCTCAGCGGCGGCGGGACGGGGGCGAATATAGAGACCGCGGAGTTTGTGGAGGCGCTCCAGTTCTTCGCCGACCTCACCTGCAAGTACCAGGTGGCGGCGCCGGAGGGTACGGGGCTCCGGTGCTGGCTCGACGGGCGCGCGGCGTTTTATCCGTGCGGCACCGGCGAAGCGGCGGAATTTACCGACCCGGACAGCTTTGCGTACAACTGGGGCTTTTGCGGCTGGCCGGCGGGGGCGTCGGGAAAGTCCGCAGCTGTTGTCGAGGCGAGCGCCTTTGCCGTGTCGTCGGGCGCGAAGGACCCTGAGGCCTGCGCGGAGCTTATCGCCCTGTTCTCCACCGACCCGGAGGGGCAGAAGCTCCTGTGCGGCGGGAGCGGCGGCGCCACAGGGATACCGAACATCCGCTCATATGCCCAGGGGGAGTTTTCCGAGAGGATCGGGACGGGGGAGCTCAGGTACGGCGACAACCATGAGATAATTTTCAGCTGTCTTGACAGCACGGAGAGATATGTGGGCGTTATCCCCGAAAGGGACCTGGTCCCCGGCGGCTGGCGGGATGAGTTTTTAAAGCGCGGATATTCAAAGCTTCTGTCGGGGGACGTGACCGCCTGGGAATACTGCGAAGGGGCGGCGGACGCCATGCAGAGCGCGCTTGACGCGTCGAAGGGGGAGCAGGCGAAGTGACGCGGCGCCTCGGAGCGTGAGCGGAGCGGTTACGGTATTGCAAAAATGACCGGGTGGTGGTAAAATGGACAAAAATGATTTCGCGCCCCGTCCGCCCATGGGGTGGAACAGCTACGACTACTACGATTCCGGGGTGACGGAGGATCGGGTCAGGGCAAACGCGGAGTATATGGCGGCAAATCTGAGGGAGTACGGCTGGGAGTATGTGGTCATTGACGCCCAGTGGTACGCCGCTGACCCGGGGGCGATGAGGGAGAGCTTCCAGTACGTCCCCTTCGGACGCTTCGCCATGGACGGATATTCCCGGCTCCTGCCGGACCCGGAGAGGTTCCCAAGCTCCACGGGAGGGGCGGGGTTTAAGCCGCTGGCGGATCATATACACTCACTGGGGCTTAAATTCGGGATACACATAATGCGCGGCATACCCCGCGCCGCCGCCCACGCGAGGATGCCCGTTTTGGGCGCGGACGCGGGAGCGGATACGGTGGCGGATCCCCTGAGCACCTGCCGGTGGAACCCGGATATGTACGGCGTCAGGGACAGCGAGGCGGGTCAGGCGTATTATGACAGCGTTATTGCCCTTTACGCCTCCTGGGGCGTGGATTTTATAAAGTGCGACGACATCTGCAACACGGACAACTGGGTCCCGGGGAGCGCCAGGGCGTTTGAGCGGAAGCATGAGATCGCCATGCTCCACAGGGCGATAGAGAGGAGCGGGCGTGAGATAGTGCTGTCGCTTTCGCCGGGACCGGCGCTCCGGGACAAGGCGGATTTTTACAGCGCCTACGCCAATATGTGGCGGATAACCGACGATATGTGGGACAGGTGGGACAATGTGCTCACCATGTTTGAAAGGTGCCGGGAGTGGAGCGGCGTGGGGCGGCGCGGGTGCTACCCGGACTGCGATATGCTCCCGTTGGGCACCATCGGGAAGGGGTTCCTTGACGAGAGGCAGACAAGATTTACCCGCGATGAACAGCGCACGGTGATGACGCTCTGGTGTATATTCGGCTCGCCGCTGATGATGGGGGCAGAGCTTACGATGATGGACGGGTGGACGCTGTCGCTCATTACGAACCGGGAGGTCCTGTCGCTCCTTGACCCGGAGAACGTCCGGCGGGAGCTGTACGGGGACGAAAAAAGGGTGGTCTGGGAGCTGGTCACGGGCAAGGGTGTCCGCTATAAGGCGGATTTCAACCTGACGGACGAGCCGGCAGCGGCGGAGGAAAAGGGCACAGATGTTTGGACCGGTGAAAGGGCGGGGGAGGTCATACCGCCACACGGGTGCAGGCTCATAAGATTATAAGGAGCTGGGAAAAATGATCGACCTTGAGAAGACGGTGCTGGGAATTGAGCTGGGGTCCACCAGAATAAAGGCGGTGCTCATCGACGGGGACCACATCCCCATCGCCTCCGGCGACCACGAGTGGGAGAACCGGCTTGTGGACGGCGTGTGGACCTACTCCATGGAGGACATACATACGGGGCTCCGGGCGTGCTTCGCGGATTTGAAGCGGGACGTGATGGAGAAATTCGGCGTGAGGCTCACCGCCGTGGGAGCCATTGGCGTCTCGGCGATGATGCACGGCTACCTGCCCTTTGACGGGGATATGAGGCAGCTTGCGGAGTTTCGCACCTGGCGCAACACCATAACGGGGCAGGCGGCGGCGGAGCTTACGGAGCTTTTCGGCTTCAATATCCCCCAGAGGTGGTCCATAGCCCACCTCTATCAGGCAATTTTGAACGGCGAGGAGCACCTGCCGCGCCTTGCGCACCTGACCACGCTGGCGGGGTACATACACTTTGAGCTGACGGGCAGGCACGTCATGGGCGTGGGCGAGGCGGCGGGGATGTTCCCCATAGACAGCGCCGCGTGCGATTATGACAGGCGCATGGCGGACAAGTTTGACGGGCTCATCGCCCCGAGGGGCTTTCCCTGGAGGCTCAGGGACGTGCTGCCGCGGGTGCTTGCCGCCGGTGAAAGCGGCGGGACGCTGACGGCGGAGGGGGCGAGATTCCTCGACCCGGACGGCGACCTGCTCCCAGGCATACCCGTTGCCCCCTGCGAGGGCGACGCGGGCACTGGCATGGCGGCGACAAACTCCGTGCGCGTGGGCACCGGGAACGTGTCCGCCGGGACCTCGGACTTTGCCATGGTGGTGGTGGACAAGCCCCTGGGCGTACACAGGGAGATAGACATGGTGACAACTCCCGCCGGCGCGCCGGTGGCGATGGTCCACTGCAACAACTGCACCTCGGATATAAACGCCTGGGTAAACCTCTTCGGGGAATTCGCGGGCGCCGCGGGGATAAAGATCGACAGGGGCGAGCTCTTCACACTTCTTTTCAAAAAGGCGCTGGAGGGCGAGCCGGACTGCGGCGGGCTTATGAGCTACAACTACTTCTCCGGCGAGGGCGTCACGGACCTGGACGAGGGCAGACCCCTGTTCACCCGCGCGCCCGACGCCAGAATGACGCTTGCCAACTTCATGCGGACTCATCTGCTCTCGGCGCTCGCCACGCTGAAAATAGGGCTTGACATACTCACCGGAGAGGAGAAGGTGGAGATAAAGAGGCTCTACGGGCACGGGGGATTTTTCAAGACGCCCGGCGTGGGACAGCGTATGCTCTCCGCCGCCGCGGGTGTGCCCGTCTCGGTTATGGAGACTGCCGGGGAGGGCGGGCCCTACGGAATGGCGCTTCTGGCGGCGTTCATGCTACGGCGCGGCAAGGACGAGACGCTGGAGGATTACCTGGAGAACAGGGTCTTCGGCGGCGCCATATCCTCAACTCTGACGGCGGATAAGACGGATATTGACGGCTTCAACGCCTTTTTGGAAAAATACGTGAGCGCCATGCCGGTGGAGCGGCTGGCGGCGCGGCTCATATGACCGGCGGCGAGGTTATCGGCGGGGCGGAGAGGAAATACCTGTTTCTCCCAACGGCGCGCAGCGATCTGCCGGGGGATATGATGCCGGAGCCGGAGCCGCCCGTTCCAAAGGGGTACTCGTTTAAATATCCCTGCCCCTGCTGCGGGGAGATCACCTACCCCGTGCCGAGGGAGGAGGCAATAGCGTATATCTGCCCGGTGTGCTTTTGGGAGAACGACGTGTTTACCCAAAGCGACGGCGAGCCCAGCGACGAAAACGGAGGGCTGAGCCTCACCGAGGCGCGGGAGCTCTACAGGGCCCAGGGCATTGTCCGGCGGGACCTTTTGAGGTATAAGTACAAGCTCCTGCTTTTTGACCTGGACGACACGCTTTTGAGGAGCGACAAGACAATATCGCCCCGCAATCTGGAAAAGCTGCGCGATATTCGGCGGGCAGGGAATATGAAAATAGGTATTTCCACCTCCAGAAGCGAGAAAAACGCGGAGATTTTTACCGGAGAGCTTCGCCCCGACGTGCTTATAACCAGCGCCGGGGCGCACGTGAGGGTTGGGGAGCGGGTGATCTTCTCCGCGCCCTTCACGGCGGAGGAGGCGGAGGAGATAATCCGGGCGGCGCGGGATACGGCGGGGCCTGAGGTTTTGATGGATTCGGACACACCCGACACCCACTACCGCAACTACCCCGTCACCGAGCATAAGTTTTCCGCAGGGTTTGAGGAGTGCGTGGAGACGGACTTCTCCAGCCCGCCGCCGGAGCCGCTGATGTTCTGCGTAAAGCTTTATGACGCCGCCGGAGCGGAGGAGCTCAGAAGGGCGCTGCCCTTCGCGGACGTGGTGAGGTTTGTAAATTCCGACTGGTACAAGCTGACGAAAAAGGGGATAACCAAGGCGTCGGGGCTTAAAGCCCTCTGCGGGGAGCTGCTGTTGAGCCCAAAAAACATCATCGCCTTCGGCGACGATCTGGCGGATGTGGAGATGCTCCGCGCCGCAGGGCTGGGCGTGGCTATGGGCAACGCCGTGCCGGAGGCAAAGAGCGCCGCGGATATAGTCATCGGGGACAACGACTCCGACGCCATAGCGGACCTTTTGACGGAGCTTTTTGATACTGAATAAAGGAGGAGAAAATATGCTGGAGGAACTGAAGCGGCAGGTTTTGGAGGCAAATCTCATGCTGCCGAAGCACGGGCTCGTGACCTTCACCTGGGGGAACGTGTCGGGCATCGACCGGGAAAAGGGGCTGGTGGTCATCAAGCCCTCGGGCGTGGAATATGACGGCATGAAGGCGGAGGACATGGTGGTGGTGGATATGAGCGGCAAACGCGTGGAGGGGCGGTACAAGCCCTCCTCCGACACGCCCACCCACGTGGCGCTTTATAAGGCGTTCCCGGCGCTGGGGGGCATAGTCCACACCCACTCCCGCTGGGCGACAAGCTTCGCCCAGGCCGGCAGGGGGATACCGCCCTTCGGCACCACACAGGGGGACTATTTTTACGGGGAGATACCCTGTACCCGCGCTATGACGCCTGAGGAGATAGCCGGGGACTATGAGCTTGAGACGGGGAATGTAATAATTGAGACGTTTGTAAAGCGGGACATAAGCCCTGTGGACATACCCGCCGTGCTGGTGCGCTCCCACGGCCCCTTCGCCTGGGGCGCCGACCCCATGAACGCCGTACACAACGCCGTGGTTCTGGAGGAGGTGGCGTTTATGGCGTTCCACGCTATGGCACTCACTCCGGGACTTCCGATAATGCAGCAGGAGCTTCTGGACAAGCACTACCTGCGCAAGCACGGGGAAAACGCGTATTACGGGCAATGAAACTGGCTTTGAAGCCCGTTCGGGCTTCAAATGCCAAGTTTGCCAAAAAAGGCTTTGCCTTTTTTGGCAAAGGGGATGCGTGCGGAAAATTTTTCTGAATTTTGCGAAATTCAGAAAAAATTTTCCTGCTGTTTTGCTTCGCGCACGGCTCACAGAGCCGCACACTCCGCAAAACAAAAGGTGATTTTTCCGACGTACATGCCGTCGGAAAAATGTTTGGATTTAAGTTTTGGCTCGGGCGGTAATTTCATCTTTTTATTATTTCATTTATTTAATCAGGAGGACAAAATGACACTGGAAGAGAAGAAAGAACTTGCCATTATGGCGACTCGGGTCCGTATGGGGATCATTGAGGGGACCCATGCGGCAAAGGCGGGGCATCCGGGCGGCTCACTCTCAGCCGCCGACCTGTTCACCTACCTCTATTTCAAGGAGCTGAACGTTGACCCCGCCGACCCCCAAAACCCCGACCGTGACCGGTTTGTGCTCTCCAAGGGCCACACCGCGCCGGGGCTTTACGCGGCGCTGGCTCTCAGGGGCTTCTTCCCCTGGGAGGATCTGAAGACCCTGCGGCAGATAGGCAGCCACCTTCAGGGGCACCCCAACATGAACATGACGCCGGGAGTGGATATGTCCACGGGCTCCCTGGGACAGGGCGTCAGCTGCGCCGCCGGAATGGCGAAGGCGGCAAAGTACATGGGCAAGTCCTGCCGGGTGTACACGCTCCTGGGCGACGGAGAGATCGAGGAGGGGCAGGTCTGGGAGGCGTTTATGTTCGCCGCCAACTACAAGCTTGACAACTTCGTGGCGATCGTGGACAAGAACGGGCTTCAGATCGACGGGCCCACAAAGGACGTTATGGACTCCGGCGACATCGCCGCAAAAATGCGGGCCTTCGGCTTTGAGACGGTGGAAATAAACGGGCACGACTTTGACGAGATGGAGGCGGCCTTCAACAGGGCGCGGGAGACAAAGGGCAAGCCCTTTGGAATCGTCATGCACACCGTCAAGGGCACCGGCGTAAGCTACATGACAAACTCCGTGGAGTGGCATGGAAAGGCGCCCAACGACGCCGAGTATGAGGTCGCGATGAGCGAATTGAACGCGAAATTGGCGGAACTGGAGGCGAAATAAGATGGCAGATGTGAAAAAAATGGCGACCCGCGACGCCTACGGCGCGGCCCTGGCAAAGCTTGGCGCGGAGCATGAGGATTTAGTGGTGTTCGAGGCGGACCTTGCCGCCGCCACAAAGACGGGCGTATTCAGGAAGGCCTTCCCCGACAGGCATTTTGAGTGCGGCATAGCCGAGGGGAACATGATGGCGGTCGCCGCCGGAGCGGCGAGCATGGGGCTTGTGCCCTTTGCCAGCTCCTTTGCCATGTTTGCCGCCGGGCGCGCCTTTGAGCAGGTGCGCAACTCCATCGGCTACCCCCATTTGAACGTGAAGATCGGCGCGACTCACGGCGGTATCTCCGTGGGCGAGGACGGCGCGTCACACCAGTGCTGTGAGGACTTCGCCCTCATGCGCTCCATTCCCGGAATGGTGGTGCTGTGCCCCTCCGACGCGGTGGAGGCGGAGGCCGCGGTCCGCGCCGCCTATGAGCACGTGGGCCCCGTGTACCTGCGGTTCGGGCGCCTGGCGATACCCGTGTTCCACGACGAGAAAGATTTCAAATTTGAGATAGGAAAGGGCGAGACGCTCCGTGAGGGCGGAGACGTGGCCATCATCGCCACGGGGCTCATGGTCTACGAGGCGCTTCAGGCGGCGGAGCAGCTTGCGGGCGAGGGGATAAGCGCCAGGGTCATCAATATGTGCACAGTAAAGCCCCTGGACGACGAGCTTGTCCTGAAGGCGGCAAGGGAGTGCGGAAGGATAGTTACCGCCGAGGAGCACAGCATAATCGGCGGCCTGGGCGAGGCGGTCTGCGCCGCCGTCGCCGAGTCCGGCATACCCTGCAAGGTGAAGCGCGTGGGCGTAAACGACGAGTTCGGTCACTCCGGTCCCGCCGTGCCGCTTTTGAAGCAGTTCGGGCTCAGCGCGGAGAACATCGCAAAGACTGCCAAAGAGCTTTAATACTAATCATATAGGAGGAAAATTACCATGAAGCTTTTCATCGACACCGCTCACGTGGAGGACATCCGAAAGGCAAACGACCTGGGCGTCATCTGCGGAGTAACCACAAACCCCAGCCTTATCGCCAAGGAGGGCAGGGACTTCAAGGAGGTAATACGCGAGATCACCTCCATCGTTGACGGGCCCATCTCCGGCGAGGTGAAGGCGACCACCACCGACGCCGAGGGCATGATAAGGGAAGGGCGGGAGATCGCCGCCATTCACCCCAACATGGTGGTGAAGATTCCCATGACCGCCGAGGGGCTCAAGGCCGTCAAGGTCCTGCACTCCGAGGGGATAAAGACCAACGTGACGTTGATCTTCACCGCGAACCAGGCGCTTCTCGCCGCCCGCGCGGGGGCGACCTACGTAAGCCCGTTCCTCGGAAGGCTTGACGACATCTCCACCGAGGGCGTGGCGCTCATCGAGGACATCGTCACCATCTTTGACAACTACGGCTTTGACACCGAGATCATCTGCGCCTCCATCCGCAACCCCATCCACGTCACCCAGTGCGCGCTGGCGGGGGCGCACATCGCCACGATACCCTATTCCGTCATCGAGCAGATGATACATCACCCCCTGACCGATGCCGGGATCGAGAAGTTCAAGAAGGACTACATAGCCGTTTTCGGTGAGTAATGCAATATAAATAAAAAAGTGCCCGGACGCTCCGGGCACTTTTTGGAAATGACGGAGATGAATGAGGTGAGAAGGTGGAGAAAAACGCGCTGTGGAGAGAGTACACGCGGATATTGAAGGAACAGCTCGTACCCGCCATGGGGTGTACCGAGCCCATCGCCGTGGCTTACTCGGGAGCGTTAGCCCGGAGGGAGCTGGGGAGAGCGCCGGAGAGGGTGGAGCTTGCCGTCTCCGGCAACATAATAAAGAACGTCAAAAGCGTGATAGTCCCCCACACCGGCGGCAGGAGGGGGCTGGGAGCCGCCGTCGCCGCCGGGATCGTCTGCGGGGACCCGGACCGGGAGCTGGAGGTGCTGCCGGGCGTTGCGCAGGCGGAGCTTGCGAGGCTTGACGGATTTTTGGAGAGCGTTCCCATCGCGGTGAGCAGGTCCGATTCCCCCTGCCCATTTGACATCCAGGTCCGCCTTGCCGCCGGAGAGGATACGGCGCTTGTGCGTATAACCGGGCACCACACGAACGTGGTGCGGGTGGAGAAAAACGGCGCGGTTCTGGTGGACGCACCATATTCCGGGGAGACCGTGAAGCCCGAGGGAAGGCGGGAGCTTCTCACCGTTCGTGACATTGTGGAGTACGCGCGCGGGGTGGACCTGGAGGAGGTGCGGCCCGTGCTTTCAAGGCAGATGGAGCTCAATATGGCCATCGCCGGGGAGGGACTGCGGGGCGGCTGGGGCGCGGAGATCGGGAGGATACTGCTCAGCTCCTACGGCTCCACCGTCTGGAACCGGGCAAAGGCGTACGCCGCCGCCGGGTCGGACGCGCGGATGAGCGGGTGCGAGCTGCCGGTGATAATAAATTCCGGCTCCGGCAACCAGGGCATAACCGCCAGCGTGCCGGTGATAGTCTACGCGAATGAACTGGGCGTGTCCCGGGACACGCTCCTGCGGGCGCTTTTGGTTTCCAACCTTGTGACGGTACACCTGAAGGACGGCATCGGCGCCCTTTCCGCCTACTGCGGCGCCACCAGCGCCGGCGCCGGGGCCGGGGCGGGGATATGCTTCCTCTACGGCGGCGGATACGAGGAGATAGCCCACACGGTGGTGAACGCCCTCGCCATAAACTCCGGCATGATCTGCGACGGGGCAAAGGCGAGCTGCGCCGCGAAGATCGCCTCCGCTGTGGAGGCGGGGCTCCTGGGCTGGAGCATGAACCGGCAGGGGAGCGAGTTTGTGGGCGGCGACGGGATCGTCATAAAGGGCGTGGAGAACACCATCGACGCCGTGAGCCGCCTTGCCCGCGAGGGTATGCGGGAGACGGACAATGAGATCTTGCGCCTTATGATGGGCGGGGAGTAAAGGCGACAGCCACGACTGTGGAGCCTCGGGAGAAGGGGCCTGTGGTGCGGATATTCGTTAAAACGGAGTAAAAAATGAAGAAAATTCTCAAGGTTTTCGCGGACGAGACGGTGCTTTGCGCCGCGGCGCTGCTTGCCATGGCGTCGTGCTTTCTCGTGCCGCCGGACAGGGGCTATTTTGACTACATAAACTGGGACACCCTCGTTGTGCTTTTCTGCCTTATGGCGGTCATGGCGGGACTGCGGGAGCTGGGGCTTTTCCGGCGGCTTGCCGAGGGACTGCTCCGCAGGCTGAAAAACCGGCGGGGGCTGACGCTGACGCTCATCGCCCTGTGCTTTATGAGCTCCATGCTCATCACAAACGACGTGGCGCTGATAACCTTCGTGCCGCTGGCGATAATGATATTCGACATGGAGGGGCGAACGGACTCCATGTGCCTCACCGTGACCTTAATGACCGTCGCCGCAAATCTGGGAAGTATGCTCACGCCCATAGGCAACCCGCAGAACCTGTATATCTACTCCGTATCCGACATGGGGCTTGGGGAGTTTGTTGCCACCGTCGCGCCATACGCCGCCTTTTCCGCCGTCCTTCTGGCGCTGTCCGCGCTGACGGTGAGGAATTTGCCGGTGAGGGTGGAGCTTGAGGGCGGAGGAGCTGAGATAAAGCGCTTTGACCTTGCGTATTTCGGGGCGCTTTTTGTACTCTGCGTCCTGGCTGTGGCAAAGCTTGTGAGCATCTGGGTGCTCCTGCCGGCAGTGGTAATTGCCGTGGCGGTGAAAAATTGGAGACTGCTCCTGCGGGTGGATTACAGCCTCCTTGCCACGTTCCTGGCGTTTTTCGTGTTCATCGGCAACATGGGACGCTTTGAGCCCTTCAAAAACGCCGTGCTTTCTGTGCTCGACGGTCATGTACTGGGGGTGTCGGCGGGGCTTTCGCAGGTCATCAGCAACGTCCCCGCGGCGCTTTTGCTGGGGGGCTTTACCACCGACTGGAGGGACCTGCTCGTCGGCGTGAACATCGGCGGGCTCGGGACGCTCATAGCGTCAATGGCGAGCCTCATATCCTACAAGCAGGTCGCCCGCCGCTCCCCGGAGCTCAAGGGGAAATACCTGGGCGTATTCACACTGTGGAACGTATTGTTCCTGGCGGCCCTGCTCTTGCTGACGGTGTTGGTGTGACCGAAGCTGACGAATGCTTTGGCAGGCGCGAAAGCGGCGCACCATAATGTATCCGATCCGTGGGCGTCAGAAATATCCGTATTTATCCCTCTTTTTGACCAGAAAGAACCCGGACAAAACCACGCTCATAGCCTCGGCCAGGGGCGCGGAGAGCCATATGCCGGAAAGACCCAGCGCCAACGGGAGAAGCAGGACCGAGGCGGTTTCAAACACCATCGTGCGCAGCCCGGATATGACGGCGGAGGTCACGCCGTCGCCCAGGGCGGTAAAGAGGGACGAGCCGAATATGGCGTAGCCGGAAAAGATGAACATGGTGGAGTACAGGCGGAAGCCGTCCCGCGTCATATCCATGAGCGCGTCGTCGTAGCCCACAAATATCCTCGCCACGGGCCCGGACATGGTCTCGCCGAACACAAGCATCGCCACGGACATGACGCCGAGGATCACCAGGCTCTTTTTCAAAAGCGACTTGAGCTCCGCTTTGTCGCCGGCTCCGTGGTGGTAGCCTATGACCGGCGCGGAGCCTATGGAGTAGCCGATGAATACGGCGATGAACACCATGTTCACGTACATGATGGTCCCGTATGCCGCCACGCCGTCCTCGCCTGCTATGCGCAGGAGCTGTATGTTGTAGAGAATACCCACCAGGGACATGGAGATGTTGCTCATGAGCTCGCTGGAGCCGTTGCCGACGCACCTGATAAGAGCTTTGCCGTCCCAGTGTGTGCGCCCGAGGCGCAGGAGACTTGAGTTTTTGCGGGAGAAGTATATGAGCGGTCCCGCGCCGCCCACCGTTTGGCACAGCGCCGTCGCCACCGCCGCGCCGTCTATACCCATGCGAAGGACGCCCACGAGCACGGCGTCAAGGACGATGTTTGTCATGCCGGCGGCAAGGTTGAAAAATAGCCCGAGACGGGGCTTTTCGGCGGTGACGGTGAAGCTTTCAAACTCGTGCTCGACTATGAAAAGCGGCAAGGACATCAAATACCAGCGCCCGTAGGTGAGGGCGTCCTCCAGCATTTCCCCCTCAGCGCCCATCCAAACAGCCACGGGGCGGAGCATGACAAAGCCCAGGAGGGTGAACGCCGCGCCCAGCCCCAGGGAAACGTACACAAAGAGGGAGAACAGCTCGTTTGCCCTTTTCGGGTCCCCCTCGCCCATGGTTATCGCCACCAGCGCCCCGCCGCCTGTGCCGAAGAGGAAGCCCACAGTGCCGAGGATCATCAAAAAGGGATAGATGAAATTGACCCCCGCCAGCGCCTCCTTGCCCACGAAATTGGACACAAAAAATCCGTCCACCACCACGTAGACGGAGGTGAACAGCATCATCGCCATACTGGGAAGGGTGAACCGAAGGAGCCCGGAATATGTGAAGTGGTCGGAGAGCTTTATTTGCATAAAACGCCTCAAGTATAAGATTGAATATAGTTTGGGAGACAGTGTATCCCGAAATGAGTGAAATGTCAAGACGCGGCGCGGGGCTTTAAGGTCCCGCGCCGCGGTGTGATGATTTTATATCCTCTGCCCGGGGTGGGCGTCGTAGTAGGTTTTCAAAACCTGCCCGGTGTAGCTTTTTTCACAGCGGGAGCACTCCTCCGGGGTGCCGGTGAAGACGACCTCACCGCCGCCGTCGCCGCCCTCGGGGCCCAGGTCGATGATGTGGTCCGCGACCTTGATTACGTCCAGATTGTGCTCGATGACGACCACTGTGTTGCCCGCGTCCACAAGGCGGTTGAGCACGTCCACCAGTTTGCGCACGTCGTCGGTGTGGAGCCCCGTGGTGGGCTCGTCCAGCACGTAGAAGGTTGCGCCGGTGGAGCGCTTTGACAGCTCCGTCGCAAGCTTTACGCGCTGTGCCTCGCCGCCGGAGAGGGTGGTGCTGGGTTGACCGAGCTTAATATACCCCAGTCCCACGTCCTGGAGGGTGCGAAGGCGGTCGGCGATTTTCGGGACGTTCTCGAAAAACTCCACCGCCTCGTCCACGGTCATGTCCAGGACCTCGCTGATGTTCTTCTCCTTGTAGCGCACCTCCAGCGTCTCCCGGTTGTAGCGCTTGCCCTTGCACACCTCACAGGGGACGTAGATGTCCGGCAGGAAGTGCATCTCTATCTTTATGAGCCCGTCGCCCTGGCACGCCTCGCACCTACCGCCCTTGACGTTGAAGCTGAATCTGCCGGCTCCGTAGCCTCTGGCGCGGGCGTCGGAGGTCTGGGCGAAAAGGGCGCGGATGTCGTTGAATACGCCGGTGTAGGTGGCGGGATTTGACCTGGGGGACCTGCCGATGGGGGATTGGTCGATGTCGATGACCTTGTCAAGCTGCTCCAGGCCGAAGATGCCCGTGTGCTTGCCGGGGCGTATGCGCGCCCGGTTCAGCTCCGCCGCCAAGGTCTTATAGAGCACCTCGGTCACAAGGCTCGACTTGCCGGAGCCGGAGACGCCGGTGACGCAGGTCATGGTGCCCAGGGGTATATCCACGTCTATGCCCTTGAGGTTGTTTTCGGCGGCGCCGGTTATTTTCAGGAATTTACCCGTGCCCTTGCGGTGGCTTTTGGGAATGGGTATGAATTTCCTGCCGGAGAGGTACTGCCCGGTGATGGATTTTTCGCTCCTTTTTATCTCCTCCGGCGTGCCGGCAAAGACCACCTCGCCGCCGTGGATACCGGCGCCGGGGCCTATGTCCACGATGTAGTCGGCGGCAAGCATGGTGTCCTCGTCGTGCTCCACCACCAAAAGGGTGTTGCCCAAATCCCGCAGACGCTCGAGGGTGGCGATGAGCTTGGCGTTGTCCCGCTGGTGGAGCCCGATGGAGGGCTCGTCAAGGATATACAAAACGCCCATGAGTGACGAGCCTATCTGCGTCGCAAGGCGTATACGCTGGCTCTCGCCGCCGGAGAGAGTGCCGGCGGAGCGGGACATGGAGAGGTACTGGAGCCCCACTGACTCCAAAAAGCCCAGGCGGTCGCGTATCTCCTTGAAGATGCGGTCAGCTATCATGTGCTCCTTCTCTGAGAGTGTGGGCTGGACGCCGTTTATGAAAGCCAGCGCGTCGGTGACGGACATCTCGCAAAATTCCGCGATATTCTTCCCGCCAACGGTGACGGCAAGGACCTCGGGCCGGAGCCTTTTCCCGTGGCAGGCGGGGCAGTCGTGGTCGGTCATGTACTGCTCCAGGTCCCACTTGGCGTAGATGGAGTTGGACTCCCGGTAGCGCCGCTCCAGGTTTGAGATTATGCCCTCGAAGGGACGGGTCATGGTGGTGTGGCCCCGGTCGGTGGTGTAGTTGAGGGTCAGCGCCTCGCCCTTCGTGCCGTAGAGGAGCACGTCTATGACCTCGTCGGGAAGGTCCCGCAGGGGGGTGTCCAGGCGGAAGTGGTAGCGCTTTGAGAGGGCGTTGAAGTACATGAGGGCGATGGAGTCGTTCTTGATGTTCCCCCAGCCGCTGGCCTGTATGCCCCCGTCAAGAATGGAGAGGGTCATGTTGGGCATGATGAGCGCCGGGTCCACCTGCCGCTGGACGCCAAGGCCGGAGCACTCGGGGCAGGCGCCCAAGGGCGCGTTGAAGGAGAAGAACCTGGGGGACATCTCCTCGATGGATATGCCGCAGTCCTCGCAGGCGTAATTCTGGGAGAAGGTCACCTCCCGCTCCTCGTCGGGGATACCTACCGTGACTATGCCGCCGGAGAGATTGCAGGCTGTCTCGATGGAGTCGGTGAGCCGCTGCTGTATGCTCTCGCGGACAACAAGGCGGTCGATTATCACGTCGATGCGGTGCTTTTTGTTCTTGTCAAGCTTTATCTCGTCCTCCAGGTCGTGCATCTCGCCGTCCACCCTGACACGGACGTAGCCGGACCTTTTGGCGTCCTCAAACACCTTCAGGTGCTCACCCTTGCGCCCGCGGATGACCGGCGCCATTACCATAACGCGCGTTCCCTCGGGCATCGCCATCACCTGGTCCACCATCTGGTCCACCGTCTGCTGGCGTATCTCCTTGCCGCACTTGGGACAGTGGGGTATGCCGATGTTGGCATACAAAAGGCGCAGGTAGTCATATATTTCCGTGACGGTGCCAACCGTGGAGCGCGGGTTGTTGTTGGTGGTCTTCTGGTCGATGGATATGGCGGGGGAGAGCCCGTCGATGGCGTCCACGTCGGGCTTTTCCTTCTGCCCCAAAAACTGCCTGGCGTAGGCGGAGAGGGACTCCACGTACCGCCGCTGGCCCTCGGCGTAGATGGTGTCAAAGGCCAGGGAGGATTTGCCGGAGCCGGAGAGACCGGTCAGCACCACCAGCTTGTCCCGTGGCAGCTCCAGGTCGATATTTTTCAGGTTGTTCTCTCTGGCGCCCTTTATAAAAATGCTGTCGCGCATAATTTGCTCCTTGAAGATAAAAATTATTTCAGAACGGTAAAAGTATCGGAACAGTAAATTCTATTGTATCACTCAATTCACAAAAATTAAATCCCCAATTTCAATAATATTTTTAGTTTGGTCATGAAATAGTCATAAAATGGGGGTACTATTAGGTCATTCAAGGGGAGGAAGTCCCCGAAAAGGAGAGAATCGAAATGCTGTTTGATGAAAACGACAGGATAGACGAAATGAACACCCCCGAGTCTCCTGAGGAGCCTCAGACATACGGTCAGGACCCCGGGACCGAGCCGGAGGCGCCAAAGGCGCCGGAGCCGGTAAATAACAGCTTCAGCCGCCCCCAGCCGGTCCAGCCCTACAACGAGGAGCGGGAGACTTGGCGCGAGCCCACCTACGAGGCGGCGGGAAGCGGCGAGGGGGCTTACACCCCGGGACGCTACGCCTACGGCGCGCAAAACTACCAGCCGCAGCCGGCCCCGGAAAAGCCGAAGAAAAAGAAGAGCCACGGATTTTTGAAGGCCGCCTGCCTCGTGGTGGTTTGCGCGCTGGTGGCGGGGCTGGCGAGCTGGGCCGTGTGCGACTACATGCTTGAACACAACGCAGCGGAAAGCGACGGCAGGCAGGTGGTGATAAATCAGGCAAGCACCGTCGCCAATGACCAGACGGCCGCGCCGGACGAGTCCGGGACGCTGACGGCAAACCAGATATACAACCTGGGCCTCAAGCAGGTAGTGGGCGTAAACACCGCCCTTAACAACTACAACATCTTCGGTCAGACAACCACCCGCGCGGTGTCCGGCTCCGGCTTTATCATCAGCGAGGACGGCTATATCCTCACAAATTACCACGTGATAAGCTACGCCGTGGTATACGGCGGTGACCTGACGGTGCTCATGGAGGACGGCACCTCCTATCCCGCCCAGATCGTGGGCTACGTGGAGTCAAACGACGTTGCCGTGATCAAGATCGACGCCAAAGGGCTTACGCCCGTCACGCTTGGCGACTCCGACAAGATGCTCGTGGGCGAGTGGGTCTGCGCCATCGGCAATCCCCTGGGCGAGCTGGAGTACACCGCGACCTTCGGCAACATCAGCGCCCAGGACCGGGTGATCACCACCACCGACGACATCTCCGGCGCCACCACCTCCATCAATATGTTCCAGATAGACGCCGCCGTCAACCACGGCAACTCCGGCGGACCCGTCTACAACTCCCGCGGCGAGGTCATCGGCATAGTCACCGCGAAATACTCCGACGCCGAGGAGGGCATTGAGAGCCTGGGCTTCGCCATCCCCATCAACGACGCCGTGTCCATCGCCACCCAGCTCATCGAGCGCGGGTACGTGACCGGCGCGGGACTGGGTATCAAGGGCACCAACGTGGAGGAGTTCTACAAGTCCTACGCCATCGAGTATTACAACATTCCCTCCGGCTGCTATGTGGTGGAGGTCAACGAGGGCGAGGCCGCGGATAAGGCGGGCGTCCAGGTCCACGACATCATCACAGCGGTGGGCGGCAAGGCGGTGTCCAGCATTGACGAGCTGAAAATGGCTCTGCGCCGCTACGCACCCGGAGACACGGAGACCCTGACAGTCTACCGCATGAATTCCGACCTGAGCGGTCAGTCCATCGAGCTGACAGTCACCTTCGGCGAGCTCCAGGAGGAGGAAACCACTAACGACCAGCAGCAACAGCAGCAGTCCCAGGGCGGCTTCGGCTTCGATTGGCCGTTTGGGTGGAACTGGTAAAAACTTTCCCAAAAAGGGCGTTGCCCTTTTTGGGAAGGGGGAACGTGCGGGAAGCCCCCGTGAAAGGTCTGCGGACCTTTCACGGGGGCTTCCATGCTGTCGCGCTGCGCGCGTGACCCGAAGGGTCACACACTTGTGCGACAAAAGGAAATTTTTCCGACGTACATGCCGTCGGAAAAATATTTAATTTGAGATTTTGCGAAATTTAGGGGCTACATTTTCCAGCGTTTTTCGTAGATCTCCGAGTCAATGACATCTGAAAGCTGGACGAGGAAGACGGAGATGTCGTTTCGGTACGCGGTTTGGAGGTGTACCTTTCTGGGCCTTTCGGGGTCGCGGCGGGGGAGGCTTACGGTGACGGCGGCGCCCTGACCGTAGACGCTCTCCATTATGGCGCTCCCGCCGTGGAGGGACGCTATCATCTGGGCTATACCCAGCCCCAGCCCGGAGCCGGCGCGGGGCTCGGAGAACCGGACGGAGGAGGAGTAGGCGGAAAACACATCGGGCAAAAGCTCGGGACGCACGCCCTGACCGTCGTCGGAGACGGTGAGCGTGAGCTTGTCGCGCCCTCTCCGCAGGCTCACGGTTATGCAGGACGCCCCGGAGTATTTGATGCCGTTTGAGAGAAGCTGCATGAGCATGATCTCAATGAGCCGCCCGTCGCCCATGTATGGGACGGTCTCCCGCATACCGGTGAAGACGAGCTTGGGCGCGGATGCGGGGACCAGGGACCTGACGGTGCGCACAAGCTCGGAAACGAGCATCTCCATATCCAGCGGCGCGGGGTCGGCCTCCATATCGAAGCCGCAGAAGACCCTGGCAAAATTGTCCGCGGCCCTGCCGAGTATGCAGGCGGATTTGTCGCTTTTTGCCATATAATAGCGAAGCACCTGTCCGTACTCGTTGGGGATATGATCGTTCATCAGCGACATGGAGGCAAAGAGCGTGCCAAGCCCCGAGCGGACGCTTTCCGTGAGGCTGCGCAGGGCGGGCTCGGAGTTGCCGCCGCCGGTGCTGAAGGTGAGGACCCTCAGCTGTCCCATGTCCACGGCGCATACGGAGCATACGCCGTACTTTGAGGAATATGCCCCGGTGACAGAGGGCGTCCCGTGGGCGAGAAGCCTGTCGTCAAAGTACCCCCACACATCTGTTCCGGGCGCAAGCTCCACAAAAAGCCTCCTCGCGGAGCTGTTCGCAAAAATAACCCTGCCGTCCCGGACCGCCATAACAGGCTCCGGAAGACACTCAAAAATATCTAAACCGCTCTCCAATTTACCCCGCGCCCCTTTGGGCTCCTTCCTGTTTATTTGAGATGACTCAGGTCCGTTCCCCGCCATCTTACATATATGTATATGCCGTTGACGCGCCGGTTAATCGGCTCACGCGCCAACGAAACACAGCCAAATTTGACCTGCACTCGCCATGATAACAGAATTTTCGCTTTTAATCAACGAAAAATTGTCAGTTTCAAAAAATTATGGCTGAAACGAGAAAAAACTCTTTATTTTTTCGGCGGGTGGGGTTATAATTATATCGTTAAAAATGTGCCAATGTTATACGCACATTTCAAAGTCGTTTTCAAAAAATATTTTTTTGGAGGTTTTCACTATGAGCATCAAAATTGGCATCAACGGTTTTGGACGCATTGGTCGTCTGGTCTTCCGCGCCAGCCTCGACCATCCCAACGTGGAGGTCGTGGGTATCAACGACCTGATCACCCCCGACTACATGGAGTACATGCTGAAGTATGACACCATCCACGGTCGTTTCGAGGGCACCGTTGAGCACACCGACCACTCCATCATCGTAAACGGCAAGGAGATCGCCGTCTTCTGCGAGAAGGACCCCGCCAACCTGCCCTGGGGCAAGGTTGGAGCCGAGTACGTCGTTGAGTCCACCGGTATCTTCCTGACCAAGGAGAAGGCCTCCGCTCACCTGAAGGGCGGCGCCAAGAAGGTCGTCATGTCCGCTCCCTCCAAGGACGATACCCCCATGTTCGTCATGGGCGTCAACAACAAGACCTACACCAAGGACATGGACTACGTCTCCAACGCCTCCTGCACCACCAACTGCCTGGCCCCCATCGCCAAGGTCCTGAACGACAAGTTCGGCATCAAGGAAGGTCTCATGACCACCGTCCACTCCACCACCGCCACCCAAAAGACCGTTGACGGCGTGTCCTCCAAGGACTGGCGCGGCGGTCGCGCCGCTGCCGGCAACATCATCCCCAGCACCACCGGCGCCGCCAAGGCCGTGGGCAAGGTCATCCCCTCCCTCAACGGCAAGCTCACCGGCATCTCCATGCGCGTCCCCACCCTGGATGTGTCCGTCGTTGACCTGACCGCCAACCTTGAGAAGCCCGCCACCAAGGCCGACATCTGCGCCGCCATGAAGGAGGCCGCCGAGGGCGAGCTGAAGGGCGTTCTGGGCTACACCGAGGATGCCGTCGTCTCCTCCGACTTCATCCATGATCCCCACACCTCCATCTTTGACGCCAACGCCGGCGTGTACCTGACCGACACCTTCGTAAAGGTCGTCGCCTGGTACGACAACGAGTGGGGCTACAGCAACAAGGTCGTGGACCTCATCGAGTACATGTACACCGTTGACCACGCCGAGTAAGCTTGATTGAAGGGACTGTACAAACGCCCTTCAGCCCAAATTAAATCCTGCAAAAAATGTGGGATCCGGCGGCGCCGGACCCCACATTTTTTCGCGCGGGAGACTGGGAGAGCGCCGCCTTTCCGGTCTTCAACAAAAAAACGACTTTTTGAATTAAAATCTAATAAGCCCATGTAAGAATTTCAACCGAAAAAGGTATTTATAAGGTGAGGACGTTCTCATAAAGCACAGGGAAGGGGTGCGGGGACATGGAGGATGCCGGGATAATCGAGCTCCTTTTCCGGCGCTCCGAGGCTGCCATCGGAGAGCTTGAGAGGAAGTACGGCGCCGGGTGCCGGCGGATCGCCGGAAACATACTGGGAGATTTCCGGGACACGGAGGAGTGCGTCAACGACACGTACCTGGGCGTTTGGAGCTCCGTCCCGCCAAAGGAGCCGGACCCGCTTCAGGCGTATATCTACCGGATAGCCCGGAACCTGGCTGTCAAACGCCTCCGCGGGAACACGGCTCAAAAGCGCAGGAGCCAATACGACGCGGCGCTGGACGAGCTCGAGGAGTGCCTGTCCGGGTCCGCCTCTCTGGAGGACCAGCTGAGCGCGCGGGAGCTGAGCGGGCTCCTGGACAGCTTCCTGGACTCCCTGCCCGACAGTGACAGATACCTCTTTGTGCGGCGCTACTGGTACTCGGACACGGTAGATGAGCTGGCAAAGGAGTCTCACGCCACGCCCAACAGCCTGTACGTCAGGCTTCACCGCATCAGGGAGAAGCTGCGAAAATACCTTATTTCGGAGGGAATTGAAATATGAACAGGGAATACATATCGGACGCCGTCGGCGGCATAGCCGACAGGCACGTGAGTGCCGGATACGCAAGACAGCGCCGAGTGAGGACGTGGCTTTGGCGCCCTCTGGCGGCTGTGCTGGCGATAGCGGTGTTGGTCGGGGGAATGTGGTTCCTCCTGACGCCAAAGGGTGTGACCGTCTCAGCCTATGCCGCCGGGACGGACACGGAGCTGACCGGGGCGGGCGAGAGCTTCACCACCGGCGAGATCAGCGACAGTGGGGAGCTCACAGGCCACCCGCTGATGTTCTACCTCACGGGGGAGAACATCGACACGGTGAGGTTTTCGGTAAAAAACGAGTTCATCAACTTCGTTGACCTCACCGAACAGCGGGACGAGTTCGGCTTTGCACGGAACATTACCGTGCCCTACGGGGAGCGGGAGAGCGAGTACAGCTTCCTGGTCGTCGACTGGATGCCCAAGCACATCATCTCCAGACTTCGGGACGGGGAATACGGCTCGATAAGAGACATCCCGGAGGAGCTTCGGCGGGATATTATCGTCATGGAGATAACATTTCAAAACGGCGCTAAGACCGTCAAGGCGGTCACCGTTGAGCTTCGCGACGACGGCTCCTTTTTCGCGGTCTTTGACGACTACGAGATCGGTGAGGCGGACGATTTCATAAACCGCCCCGACGCCGTCACAAGGAGCAGGGAGGACATTTACAGCGACGCCTCCGTGGAGGTGACCGTCCTTGATAAGAACGGGCAGGTCCTGGAGCCTGAGGCAGGGTGGTACTTTATCGACCGCGTGGGTTCCGTCCGCGTCAGCTGGGAGGGGAGGGAGCCCTGGAAGGTCCAGGCCTTCGCCACCCCCACAGGCACCGAGATGGCGGAGTTCACCGAGCTTCTTGCCACGAAGGTAGTGAACACAGCCGAGAACGCCGTGGTTTTCCCGATGGAGACATTCGAGGACATAACCATGGCCCATGTGGAGTTCCTGGTGACCTTTGACAGCGAGCATATCTTGTCCTCAGGCGAGATAAACATGGCGGAGGAGCAATGAAAATGTTTCCGGTTCCGGTGTTCGCCGGGGAAAATCGGAACGGGCTGGCCCCGGAGCGAAATCCACGGGGGATCTTATACATATGTGATACATAAACGTGCTATCATAAAGAAAACCCAACAGAAAGAGAGAAGCGAAAATGAGGAAGAACATTTTGAAGACCGCCGCCGCGGTGCTTGCCGCCGTGATGCTCGCCTCCGTGCCCACATATTTTGCCGTGGCGAGGGACAATGAGCTGAAAGAGGCGCAAAGGGCTCTTGCCCGGACCGACGCGGCGATGGAGGAGCTCGCCGCCGAGCTTGAAAGCTCAAGGGCGGCGTACCGGGAGGAGTGTGATGAGCTCGAGGCGCGGCTTGACGCTCTGGGCGCGGAGAGAGACGGGCTTGAGGGGAGGCTTGAGGAGGCGGAGAACGCCCTTGAGGAGGCGCGGGCGAAAATTCTGGAGCTGAGCCAACCATTCCGCTTTGACCCAGACGGACCGGAATACCAGAAGCTCTACCCGGATTTTTACGCCCCTCAGCCCCTTGACGCCTCTCAGGCGCCGGACAAGACGATATACCTCACCTTCGACGACGGTCCCTCCGCCAGGACGGACGAGATACTCAAGACGCTGGAGAATGAGGGGATAAAGGCCACATTCTTTATTGTCGGGCGCACAGGCGAGGCGAACAAAAGCCGGTTGAAGGCAATCGCGGACGCGGGGCATACGGTGGGTATGCACTCCTGGTCCCATGACTACAAGAAGATATACGCCAGCGTGGAGGCGTTCCTTGACGATATGTACAAGGTATTCACGCTCATAAGGGATGAGACCGGCACCGCCCCCACCTACTTCCGCTTCCCCGGCGGCAGTCTGAACAGCTACGACTACGGCATATATCAGGACATCATAAGCGAAATGCTCCGCAGGGGCTTTGTGCCCTGCGACTGGAACATGTCGGCCCAGGACGCCACAAAGACGCCTCTGCCGGTGGAGGACATAATCTCCAATGTGCTGAGCGCCGGGAACGTGGCCCGCGGCGTGGTGCTTATGCACGACTCCTCCGCCCGCACCACCACCGCCCGCGCCCTGCCCCAGCTCATAGAAAAGCTTCGTGAAAAGGGCTACACCTTCGCCGCCCTGACCCCCGACACAAAGCCCGTGATGTTCAACTACCGGTCGATAAGCTGAAAAGCGTGCGGCGGCACATGTTTCAGGTGACAACTGCGGAAACAGGTTGTATAATATGTTTATAAACAAAAACCTCAAGGGGAAGTGGCGGCTTGGCTAAGACGGATATGACGCGCGGGTCCATCACGCGGCATCTTCTCAAATATACCGTCCCCATGGTGCTGGGGAACATCATGCAGCTGACGTACAACGCGGCGGATTCCATCATCATAAGCAAGAACCTGGGGCAGGACGCGCTGGCGGCGGTGAGCGTGTCGGAGCCGATAATGACGGTCATGGTCCTGGGGGCGTCGGGCATGGGTATCGGCGCGTCGGTGCTCATGAGCCGCTTCTACGGGGCGCATGACAGGGAAAGACTGCGGCGGGAGTTTTCCACCACCCTGATCTTCGGGCTGTTTTTCTCCCTTGCCGTTTTCCTGGCGGGGCTCCTGCTGGCGCCGCGGCTGCTCAGGTGGATAAAAGCGCCCGAGGAGTCGTTTCAAATGGCGCTTACATACCTGCGCATCATCTTCGTGGGCTTCCTCTTTACGTTCCAGTACAACATACTCTCCTCCGCTCTCAGGGCGATAGGCGACTCCCGCACCTCGGTGTGGTTTTTGGGCATTTCCTGCGGGATAAACATATGCCTGGACCTTCTGTTCGTCGCCGCCCTCCGCATGGGAGTGGCGGGCGCGGGGCTTGCCACGGTCATCGCCGAGGCGGTATCCGTGGCGCTGTGCATTTTGTGGATAGAGCGGCGGGTGCCGGACCTCTCCCTGCGCCGGGGTGACATCGGTGTGGACAGGGAGCTTCTGCGGGAGACGGTGAAGAACGGCGCTTTGACGGCCCTCCAGCAGGCGGCGCAGCCGGTGGGAAAGGTTCTTATTCAGGGGACTATAAACCTCCAGGGCGTTGTCGCCATAGACGCCTTCAACGGGGCCTGCCGGATCGACGACTACGCCCGCATACCCACCCAGAGCCTTGGCAGCGCCATAATGACCTGCACCGCCCAGAACCGGGGAGCGGGCGAGACGGAGCGCGTCCGCAAGACCCTGCGGCGGGGGCTCGTCATCGCCCTATGCTACTACCCGATAATATTTGTCATCGTCCAGCTTTTGAAGGAACCAGCCATGCGTCTCCTCTCCCCGGACGGGAGCGCGGCTATAGTGGAGGCGGGGGTGGCGTACCTTGCGGTGAAGGCGTGGTTTTTCATAATGCCGGGGCTCACCAACGCCATACAGGGCTTTTTCCGGGGGCTGGGCTCCATGACCGTGGTGCTCGTCTCCACCATAATACAAATCTCCGTGCGAACCGTCTGCGTAATCGCCTGGGTCCCGAAAATGGGCATAGTGGGCGAGGCCTACGCCTGCTTTGCGGGGTGGATGTGTATGCTGATATTTGAGTTCGGGGTGTATTTTATCAGAAAGAAGAAGGGACTTATAAAGTAAAATAAGCCCGGCGCCTCTCCCAAACCGGAGGGCGCCGGGCCTTTTTAAGCGGATTTTTATTTGAGGTCCGCCCGGTCAAGGAGACGTCTGACGGGCTTGACCTGATAGAGAAGCGCGAAGACAACAACGGCAAGGATAATGCAGGGGAGCGCCCAGGTGCCGTTATATACTAGGGAGTAGAACCAGGGGTTGGTGAAGGTTATGCCCAGGAAGTCCCAGGGATCGGCAGCCGACAGGTTCCTTGCCCAGACGAACACGCCCACCAGGTAGCTGGAGGCGAACATCAGAAGTCCGCCCACGACGGAGCCCCATATCGCGGAGAGCTTTTTGCCCTTGAAAAGTCCCGCGCCGAAGCCCAGGAGCCCGAAGGCGAGGAAGTAGTCGCAGATGATGCTGGTCCAGTCGATGGCGACGCCGTTGCCGCTTATGTAGTTGAGCCCGCCGAATACAAGCCCCGCCAGGAAGCCCCAGCCGCAGCCGTAGCGAACGGCGAAGAAGACGATGGGGATGAGCTTTAGGGTGATGGAGCCGCCGTCGGGGAGCTTGTAGAGGACCAGATAGTCCAGAAGCACCGCCAGCGCCACCATCATGGCGCCCTCAACGATGTGCATTACGCGGCTGTGGGAGCTTGCCGCCGTTTTTGCCTGTTTTTCTTTTTTGTCGTCCATTTTTGTTACCTCCGAAAAAATTTCCGCCTGGACAATGCCGGACGGAAAGAAAACGGGCGCAAAAATACCCCCGATATTTCCCTACGCTGGCATTACCCAGATCAGGTGATAGGTCATGGGAGAAACCCATATCTCAGCCCTTCAATTCGGGCCCCCTGTTATGCAAGACGAATTGTAGCAGATAAAATCCCCGCTGTCAAGCCTTTCTTGACGGTTTGCCGCGACTGTCAGCCTTGGCGCTTTGACAGTATCTCCTCCACCTGGGCAAGCTGGGCGGGGGTGTTGACACCTATGAGCTCGTCGCCCATGCTGCGCACACATACGCCGACCCTTTCGCCGCGGGACTTGAGTATGAGTGGCAGGTCGGTGAGGTAGTATTCCCCCTGGGCGTTGTCGGTCCTGAGCTCACCCAGGGCGGAGGCCATTTTTTTGGCGTTGACCACAAGTATGCCGGAGTTGAGCTCCCGCACCATTTTCTGCTCGGCGGTGCAGTCCCGATCCTCAACTATCCGGTCAAAGCCGCCGTTTTCGTCCCGCAGGACGCGCCCGAAGGGGAGCGGCTCGTCGGAAACGCCGGAGAGGACGGTGCAGGCGGCGCCGCTCCTCTTGTGCTCCTCCACCAGCGCCGCGTAGGTCTCCGGGCGCACCAGCGGCATATCGCCGCAGCATATGAGCACGTCGCCGCTGTGGTCCCCCAGCGCGGGGACGGCGCACATGACGGCGTGTCCGGTGCCCAGCTGCTCCGTCTGCTCGGCGTGGACATATTCAGGGAAGGCGGCAAGTATGTATTCCTTCTTGTAGCCCACAACTATAACGGTGTCCTCCTTGCCCGTGGGAAGGGCGTCGAGCACCCACCTCAGCAGGGGCTTATTCAGGGCGAGGCGCATGGCCTTGGGCAGGTCGATGCCCTCCTGAGCAAGGCGCGTGCCCTTGCCGGCGGCAAGAACTATGGATTTGAGCATATTTTTTCCTCCAAAATCGTTTTCATTATATCCTCCGGACCCATCCCGCCGCGGCTCAGCTCCATCATCCGCTCCACCGCCGGTCTCGCGTGGGCAAAGAATTTTTCCATGCCGGGGCACAGATAGTGCTGACCCGGTTCCCCGTCAGGGGACAGGGCAAAACGGTCCTTGGGACAACCTCCGTTGCACACGGACAGCCACGGGCAGCCGCGGCACCTGGCGGTGAGAGACGCCCTCTTAGACTCGCCGAAGCGCAGCTGGACACTGGAATTTGCCATTGTTTCCAGCCTTCCGCCCATCAAATTCCCCAGCCGGTGCTCCGGATCCACGAAGTGGTCGCAGGCGTACACCGCCCCGTCCTCCTCCGCCACCATCACACGTCCGCACTCGGGGCGCATCGTACAAACCGACGCCTCCCCGCCCGCCCAGACGCGGGAGATCTCCGCGAAGAGCTGTACATCAAGCCGCCCCAGGTCGCGGGCCTTCCACTCGTCGAAGCAGGAGATGAGGAAGTCCCCGTACCCCTCCGGCGACACTGACTCCGGCGCCATTGAGCCGTCAGGCCGTCTCGCCACAATGGGTATGAACTGAATCCAGCCGCTCCCCAGCTCACGGAGCGTCCGATAGACCTCCAGGGGCCTCTTTTCGCTCTCCGCGTTGACTGTGCAGAGAATATCCGGCTCGATGCCGTGCCTTATGAGCCGCCGCGCCGCCTCCCGGACCCTGGCGAAGGTGGGTTTGCCGCCCATGTCCCGGCGGTTTGCGTCGTGGACAGCCTCGGAGCCGTCAACGGACAGCCCCACATCAAAGCTGTTCTCCCTCAGAAACGCGCACCAGGCGTCGTTTATGAGAAGTCCGTTGGTCTGGAGGTTGTTGAGAGCCGTCCACCCGGCGGGGAGGGCCCTCCGCTCCAGCTCCACGGCCTTTTTGTAGAAGTCAAGACCCGCCAGCGTGGGCTCGCCGCCGTGCCAGGTGAAGGATACCACCGGCCCCGGAGAGGCCTCCACCGTCTGGCGGATCAGCCGCTCCAGTAGGTCAAAGCTCATACGCGTCTGGCGGGCATGGGAGGAATATTTTCCCTTATCCAGGTAGTAGCAGTAGCGGCAGCGCATATTGCACCGGGAGCCCACGGGCTTCGCCATCACCGCAAAGGGCAGCTTTTCGCTCATTTCAAATGCCTGTCCAGAAATTCCAGCGTCTTATCAAAGGAGTCCATGGCGGCGTCCCACCGGTACATGGGGCGGTGGTAGTACCAGATGCCGTGGCTCGCCCCGTCGTAGCGGTGGAACTCGTAATCCTTGCCAAGCTCCTTCAGGCGCGCCTCCAGCACGTCCACGTCCTCCCTGGTGGGGTTCCAGTCCTCGTTGCCGAAGATGCCGAGAAGCGGGCACTGAAGACCCTCAGCGTAGTCGATGGGCGCCACGGGCCGGGCGGGGGTCAGCTTCTCCGGCGGGCAGACCACGCCGCCGCCCCAGCAGTCCACCGCCGCGTCAATGCCGGGGACGGTGCATGCGGCGAGGAACGTGTGGCGTCCGCCGGAGCACATGCCGATGACGCCCACCTTCCCGTTGGACGCGGGCTGTGCTCTCAAAAAGCCCAGGGACGCCGCCACGTCGCCCATCACGTCGCCGTCGGGCACGCCGCCCCGGTCCATTGACCTTTGGGCCACCTCCGAGGGCGTGCCGTGGCCCACCTCCTCGTAGATGTTGGGACACAGGACGGCGTAGCCGTGCTCCGAAAAGCGCCGCGCCGTCTCCCTGCACCACTCGTCCCAGCCGGGCATATGGGGGATCAGCACCAGAGACGGCGCGGACCGCGTCCCCAGCGGGCGGGACCAGTAGGCGTGGATCGGTACGTTCCGGCGGCCGGGGAGCACCACCGTCTCAGCCAAAATGCCGGAGTAGGCGTCGGTTTTGAATGAGTTCCACATATTTACATTAATGCCTCCTTTTGACAGCGTTTTTATTTGCCAAGATATATCATGAGCGCGGCGGCGTCGGCGGGGGAGACGCCGGATATACGCCCCGCCTGACCCAGATTTTCCGGGCGTATGGCGGAGAGCTTCTGCCGCGCCTCGAGCCGGAGCCCCTGAATGGAGTTGTAATCTATGTCCGGAGGGAGCTTCTTGACCTCCAGACGGCGAAATTCCTTTATCTGCCGCAGCTGCTTTTCGATGTAGCCGGCGTATTTCAGCTCAATCTCCACCTCCTTTATCACGTCGCGCGAAAGCTCCGGCCTTGCCGGGTCAAAGGGGGCGGTGGAGGAGTAGTCGAGCTGCGGGCGGCGTATGAGCCCCGCTATGCTTACGCCCGTGGAGACAGGCGGCTGCCCACGGTCGCGGAGAAAGGCGTTCAGCTCCTCCGAGGGCGGGGCGTAGGCGGACTCAAGCCGGGAGATCTCGCGCCTGACCTTTTCGTACTTTTCAAGAACACGTTCGTACCGCGCATCGGAAATGAGCCCGAGGGCGTGGCCTGTGGCGCAAAGGCGTATGTCCGCGTTGTCCTGGCGCAGGTAGAGCCGGTACTCGGAGCGGGAGGTCATCATGCGGTAGGGCTCGTTGGTGCCTCGGGTCACCAGGTCGTCAATGAGCGTGCCGATGTAGCTCCCGGCGCGGTCGAGTATCATGGGCTCGCGCCCCTGTATTTTCAGCGCGGCGTTTACGCCCGCCGCAAAGCCCTGTACAGCCGCCTCCTCGTAGCCGGAGCTCCCGTTGAACTGCCCCGCGCCGTAAAGCCCCGGTACCTTTTTGGATTCCAGCGTAAGCCGAAGCTCCGTGGGGTCGACGCAGTCGTATTCAATGGCGTAGGCGTACCGCTGTATCTCCGCCCTTTCAAGCCCCGGTATGGTGTGGAGCATCTCCACCTGAACATCCTCAGGCAGGGAGGAGGAGAGCCCCTGGATGTACATCTCCTCCGTGCCAAGACCCATGGGCTCGATGAACAGCTGGTGGCGGGGCTTGTCGGGGAAGGTGACTATCTTCGTCTCAATGGAGGGACAGTAGCGGGGCCCCACGCCGTCAATGACGCCGGAATACAGCGGCGAGCGGTGGAGGTTTGCCCGGATTATCTCGTGGGTGCGCTCGTTTGTGTAGGTGAGCCAGCACACCGCCCGATTTTCCGGCGGGGCTTCGCCGTCAAAGGTGAAGGGCTCCGGGTGCTCGTCTCCGGGCTGGAGCTCCATTTTTGAAAAGTCGATGGAGCGGGCGTTTACCCTCGGCGGGGTCCCTGTCTTGAAGCGGCGCAGGGAGAGTCCCAGGGACCTGAGGCAGTCGGTGAGGGCTCCGGCGGCGTGCATACCGTCCGGCCCGCTCTCCTCGGTGACGTCGCCGACAATGGTGCGCCCCTTGAGGTACGTGCCCGTGCAAACAACGGCGGCTTTACATTCCCAGACCGCGCCGGAGCGTGTCACCACGGCGGAAACGGCGCCGTTTTCCGCGCGTATTTCCGATATTTCCGCCTGGACCAGCCGCAGACGCTCCTGCCCCTCCAGGACGCCCTTCATCACCTTCTGGTACTCCCGCCGGTCCGCCTGGGCCCTGAGTGAGTGGACCGCCGGACCCTTGCCCAGGTTCAGCATACGGTACTGTATGCACGCTCTGTCCGCCGCCCGGGGCATCTCTCCCCCCAGGCACGAAAGCTCCCTCACCAGGTGCCCCTTGGCGGTGCCGCCTATGGCGGGGTTGCAGGGCATATTCCCCACGGCGTCAAGGTTGATGGTGAACACCACCGTCTCACAGCCAAGACGCGCCGCGGCAAGCCCCGCCTCGATCCCGGCGTGACCCGCGCCGATCACAGCTATATCACATTTTCCCGCTGGGTATTCCATGGGCTCGCCTCCGTTTCCATGGGTCTATTTTAAACCAACTCGCCGCGTTTCGCAACTGAAATCGCGGCTGTAACGCGGTTTTAAACAATTTGTAAATTCGGTGAAATTTTAACCGGCTTGTAACAATTATGTGTTTTAATAAAATTAAGGAATACTTTTTTGGGGGTTTCACATGAACATCGCGAAAATAATGGTCCCGAAGGCCCTTACCGTGTGCCTGAGCGCCAACGACACTGTCCGCGAGGGGGTGGAGGTAATGCGCCGCCACGGGTACACCGCCATACCCGTGCTTGACATGAACGGGAAATTCTTGGGGTGCGTCAACGACAGGGACTTCCTCAGGTTCATACTCACCCAGGGCCATGTGGACCCCGGCGAGCATGAGACGCATACGGTGCGGGAGATAATGCGCCAGGACTTCTGCCCGCCCGTGGCGATAACCGACAGCGAGGATAAGCTTATCGACGCCGCCCTCCAGCAAAATTTCGTGCCGGTGGTGGACGACCGCGGCGCCCTTTGCGGGATAGTGACCCGCAGAATGCTAATAGCCGAGCTCGCCGGTCGCGACCTCCCACCCACAGACGGCGCCTTTTTCGAGGAATGACCGCGGATTTATAGACCGTCAAAAAACCTATAATTTAATATTTTTCCGGCGGCATGTACGTCGGAAAAATCACCTTTTGTCACGCAAGTGTGCTGCCATATGGGGTCCCCACGCAATCATGATTGCGTGGGGAGAGGAGGAGCTAAGAGAGCGCCTGAGCGTTCTCGCTTCGCGAGGACGCGAGGTTAAGCGGCTTCAGCGACGACGAGCGCGCAGCGTGACGGCAGGAAAAAAGCCGTGAATTTCGCAAAATTCACGGCTTTTTTCCGCACGTTCCCCTTAATCAAAAAGGGCGAAGCCCTTTTTGATTAATTTCCCATAAGTGATGCTATACGCCGCATTGCGTCGTCCATTATGCCGGCGGAGCCGGCGGTTACTCCGGCTACGTATGTGTCGCACAGGTTCATGGGTATCAGCACCCGCGCGGCGCGGGCGGAGGCGACGGCGTTTGCCATCGCCGGGGAGATCTCGCCGACCAGCGCGTCCGCCATAGCGATTCCTATGGGCCCCACGATTATGTCCGCCGTGCGGCAGGCGGCAATCACGGGATTTTCCCCGGTTGCTACCCTGTCGGCGCCGCCCTTGAGCATTGCGGAGGAGGCGATGGAGTTGGTTCCCACCGCCGTGACGATCGTCTCCGGCCAGCGGGACTTTATGTTTTCCACCAGCGTCCTTCCAAGCTTGCCGCCCTGCCCGTCAATTACAAGTATGTTCATTTAGACCTCCGTCAGATGAACGCGGCGGCGTCGCCGGGCTCCCCGCCCAGGACCCAGGGCAGGTAGTACCATATCTGCTTCCTCCACCAGGGCCAGTCGTGGTTCACGTCATAGCCCCAGAAGTCCACCCAGCCGTGGATATTTTTCCTGAGGAAGATGTCCTTCAAAAGCCCGGAGGTGCGGCGTCCCTCGTCCTCCCAGGCGCCCTGGCCCACGCATATGGCGAAGCGCCGGCTGTTGTAAAGCCCGATGTACGGGTGGTCCGCGGGCATATTTTCAAGGAAGTGGACGGGGGAGTTGTTGTAAAGTATGTCGTTGGACCAGCCGTCCCAGAAATGAAAGGCGTCATAGCAGCCGGAGAGAGCGACCATGCCGGTGAAAAGCTCCGGGCGGCGGAGGAAATCTATTGCGGCGTGGGTGGCGCCCAGGCTGAAGCCGGTGAGTACAGGGGCTTTGCCGGTGGAGTTTATCATGGCAATTACAGGCAGCGCCTCCTCCACGATGTAATTGTAGTAGCACTCCTGCATCCACGCCCTGTGGCCCTTGTCGCCGTATACGTCAGACCAGCTTTCGCGGTCCACGGTATCCACGGAGAAGAGCTGTACCGCGCCGCTCTCGATGAAGGGCGCGAGGGTGTCCTGCATCCCGAAGCTCTCCCAGTTGTCGCACATTCCGTCCTGGCATGGAAACGCCACCAGCGGCACGCCGGTGTGCCCGTGGATTATCATGTGCATCTCACGGCCCAGATGACGGCTGTAATGGCCGATATATTCTCTTTTCATACGGTCCCCTCCATAAAAAACATTGGACCCATTATAACAAAGAGACGGGAAGAATGTCAATCGGATTTACAAAATAGGAATAAGACTTGCAAAAGCGGGATAAGACGGGTAAAATATAGCTGACGGAAGCCGAACCCGCGTCGACTTCCGTCAGCTATAAAAAAGACGGGAGGGGTAAAGGTGAGATTCAAGAGCTTTGACGGGAAGGAAATATATGTCCATGAGTGGACAGATGTAAAAAATCCCCGAGGCGTGGTGCAGATAGTCCACGGAATGGCGGAGCACGGCGCCAGATACGGGGCGTACGCCGCCTTTCTCAACGAGCACGGCTACGCGGTAGTCGCCGACGACCACAGGGGCCACGGGCTCACCGACGAGGCGACGCCCGGATACTGCGACGGGGATATGTTCAACGACGTGGTGCGTGACGAGGCGGAGATAACGGAGTATTACAGGGCAAAATACCCCGGTTTGCCCTATTTTATCTTCGGCTTCTCCTTCGGCTCGTTCTTAACTCAGTGCTACATAAGCAGGTACGGGGACAAGGTGACCGGCGCTGTGATCGGCGGGAGCAGCTATAAAAAGGACTACGAGGTGTACTTCGGCTGGCTCGCGGCGCACCTGATCCCGGCGAAAAAGCCCGCGAAATTCATTGAAAAGCTCTCCTTCGGGGCCTATTCCAAGGCGTTTCCCGACGGAAAATGGGTGTCAAACGACCCGGAAAACAACGCCGCCTACGACGCGGACAGATTCTGCGGCTTCACGTGCTCCGCGAGATTTTACCGCGACTTCTTTACCGGGCTCATAGGGCTCTACACCCCAAAATACATCTCCGGGCTTCGCCGCGACCTGCCGGTGCTGCTGGTCTCCGGTGCCCGCGACCCTGTGGGCGCCATGGGCAAGGGCGTTATGAAGCTGAGGGATTTCTATACCGGCAAGGCGGGCATGAGGGACGTGACAGCGGTGCTTTTTGAAAACGGCAGGCACGAGTTCCTGAACGAGAGGGAGGACCGGGAGCTCAAATGGAACACGGTGCTGGAATTTTTGGAGAGGAACACCTGAAGGGAAGCGGGAGAATATGGCTGTTGAGCTGTCGAAAATACGCTCTGCTGAGGACATGGTCGAGCTTGTAAGGGAATACGGCTTCCTTCCGTTTTTCAAGGGGGCGGTGGAGGACTTTTCCGTTGAGGAATGCTGTCCGCCGGAGCTGTGGTTTTCCGACACCGCCGAGGGCCCCTGGGAGTGGAAGGGACCTGCCGTCAGGACAGGGGAGTGCGCCTACGGAAAGCTTTACGGGGGAAAGGCGGGCTTTGTGAGCCGCGAATGGCTGCCGGAGCTTTGCAACTGGCGGCGGGACGGGTACGACTTTGACGCCCGCTATGAGGACGGCCTTGCCGCCACAAAGGACAAGAACGTGTACGACGCCGTGGCTGAGCGCGGGCGGGTGCTGTCTGTGGACCTGAAGGACGAGCTCAATTACCGCCGGGGCGGGAACAAGGGCTTCGACACCGTGATGACCCGCCTGCAAAGCGGGACCTACATAATCATCTCGGACTTTGTGTATATGCGGGACAAAAAGGGAAAGCCCTACGGCTGGGGAGTGGCGGAGTATTCAACGCCGGAGACGGTTTTCGGATATGACAGTGTGACCTCGGCATACGCCCGCGAGCCGCGAAAGTCTTTGGAGCTGATGGCGGAGCACCTGGGAGCAAAGCTGCCCGGGGCGGGGGAGAGGGAGATAATGAAGCTCCTTAAAGCCTGAAAATTGGCACCTTTACATCTTGAAATAAGGTCGAAATAGTGGTATAACTTTATAAAGCGTTAATATAGACAAATATATGTCTTTCGCGATGGGGGAATGGACATGGGAAAGACGGCGCTTTGTATTTTGATCGCCTACCTCTCCGGGAGCGTTCTCTATGCCAACATCTTCGGCGACCTTTTCGGGGTCAGGGAAAGGTACGCCGAGAGCGCGGACAAAAATCCCGGCGTTTCAAACGCCTATACATACGGCGGCTTTTGGTGCGGTACTCTGACGCTTATATTTGAGGTCGCAAAGGGCGCCCTGCCGGTGCTTTTTTTGAGGAACGTGCCGGGATTTCTGAGCTGGGGCTTCCCGCTCCTTGTGGCGGCTCCGGTGGTGGGGCACATTCTGCCGGTGTTTTACGGCTTCCGCGGGGGAAAGGGCATAGCCGTGACCTTCGGCAGCCTTGCGGGGCTCCTGCCGTATTTCAGGCCGCTTTTGCTTCTGGCGGCGGCGTTTATATTCTTTTCCGTTTGCGTGCGCATCTTCCCCCATTATTACAGGACCGTCGCCTCGTATCTCACAGCGGCGGCGATGATGCTCACCACGCATATAAGCTCCGGGGTGTGCGTGAGCTTTTTGCTCATCACGGGGCTTGTGTGCCTGCGGCTCTATCTGGGGCATGAGGAGAAAGAGAGATTTGAGGTAAAGCTTTTATGGAAGCGCTGATCCTTTCCTGCGGCACCGGCGGCGGTCACAATTCGGCGGGCCGCGCGGTGGAGCAGGAGCTTCGTGCAAGGGGGCACAACGTCAGCTTCCTTGACCCGTACACGCTGAGGGGCCCGCGTACCTCCTCGGCGATCAACAAGACATATATTTCAATGGCGCAGAAGGCTCCGGCGGCGTTCGGCGCCGTCTACGCGCTGGGAAACGCGTACAGAAGGCTTCCGGGGAAGTCGCCTGTGTACCACGCCAACAGGTCCATGGCGCCGGTGCTGGAGCGGTATCTGGACACCCACCCCTGCGACGCCATAGTTATGACCCACCTCTTCCCGGCGGAGATCGTCACGGACATGAAAAGGCGCGGCATGAGAGTGCCGGCGACGTACTTTATCGCGACGGACTACACCTGCATACCCTTCACCGAGGAGACGGACTGCGACTTCTACGTGATACCCGCCGCACCTCTCGCGGAGGAATTCGCGGGCAGGGGCATACCGGCGGACCGTATAGTTCCGCTGGGGATACCCGTCGGGCGGAAATTTACGCAATGCGACAGGGAGGGCGCCCGCTCCCGCCTGGGGCTTGACCCCAACAGGCTCTTTATTTTCGTCGCCGGGGGGAGTATAGGCGCGGGGAGCATGAGCGAGACGGTGGGGACGCTGTACGAGCACCTTCCAAAGGCACAGCTCACGGTCATCTGCGGCAGCAACGCCGCCCTCTATGAGAAGCTCCGGCGCATCCACGGGGGACGGATAACGGCGCTTGAATACACCTCAAGGATGGCGGATCTGATGGCGGCCTGCGACATATTTGTATCAAAGCCGGGCGGCCTCTCCTCCACCGAGGCGGCGGCTGTTGGAACTGCGCTGATACACGTGACGCCCATTCCGGGCTGTGAGACGCGGAACATGGAGTTCTTCGCCGCGAACGGCATGTGCATACCGGTGAAGCGCCCGAGAAGGGAGCTGCTTGCCGCCTGCGACAGGCTTATGAACGCCGGCGAACGGGCAAAAATGCGGGAAAATCAGCGCGGGAACCTTCCGCAAAACGCCGCCGGTGCCCTCTGCGAGCTCATGGAGGCGAGGCTTGCGGGCGCGAAATAACTGGGAAAGCTGTGGGGCACGGATTTTCCGTGCCTCTTGCGCTTTTTACGCGGGTCCCGACAGGAGGGGAATGAAATGAAAATTTTGATCGTTGAGGACGAGGTCCTTCTGGCAAGCTCCATAGCGGCGCTTTTAAGGGACAAGGGCTTTGACGCCCTGGCGGTATATGACGGGGACACCGGAACGGAGCGCGCCCTGAGCGGCGAATACGACCTCATCATACTGGACGTGATGCTGCCCGGCAGGGACGGCTTTGAGGTGGCAAGGGCGGTGAGGGCGAAGCTTACGCCCACGCCGATACTCATGCTCACCGCCCGCGGCGGCATCGAGGACAGGGTGACGGGGCTAAACGCCGGCGCGGACTACTACCTCACAAAGCCCTTTGACTCCAGGGAGCTGCTGGCGTGCGTCAACGCCCTTTTGCGCCGCCAGGGTAAGGAGGTGGAGGAGCTCCGATGGGGCGATACCGTGCTGGACCTTCTGTCCTCGACCCTTATATGCGGCGAGCGGAGTATGCGCCTCTCGGCGCGGGAGTTTGAGGTGATGAAGCTTCTCATGCAGTCGGGGGAGCGGAATCTGACAAAGGAGGCGATCCTCGCCCGCGTCTGGGGGCAGGACTCCAACGCGGTGGAGAACCATGTGGAGGTATATGTGGGCTTCCTGCGCAAGAAGCTGACCGCCATCGGCTCCCATGTGGAGATAGCCTCGGCAAGAAGGCAGGGATACCATCTGGAGGCGAGGTCTGATGCTCAGACGTCTGAGATTTAAATTTGTGGCGATAATCATGGCGGTGGTACTGACGGTGCTGTTCGTCATGTTCTTTATCGCCCTGTTCATCACCTTTCAGGACATAGAAAGGGAGTCCGTCCGCGCCATGCGAGCGGCGGCGGAGGAGCCATTCAGGTTCCTGCGCCCGGGCGAGGAGCGGGTGAGCGGCAGCTCACCGTATTTCGTGGTCCAGATAGACGAAGATGGGGAGCCCGTCTCCGCCGTGGGCTATTACGACCTGACGGACAAGGAGTACCTGAATGAAATAGTCTCCGCCGCCATGGAGAGCGGCAAGGAAAAGGGAAAGCTGAAGGAATACAGGCTGAGGTTTTACTTCGGAGAAAACGAGTCGGGCAAATGCGTGGCGTTTATGGATATGTCCGGCGAGGGGGCGGTCGTATGGTATTTTGTCCGCACCTGGTTCATAATCGGCGGGGCGAGCACCGTCGTTTTCTTCGCCATCAGCGTTTTTCTGAGCCGCTGGGCGGTGGCGCCGGTGGAGCGGGCGTGGGAACAGCAGAGGCAGTTCGTCGCCGACGCGTCCCACGAGCTCAAAACGCCGCTGACGGTGATAACCACAAACGCCGAGCTCCTGCGCTCTGCCGGACAGACGGAGAGCGGCAGGGAGCAGTGCGCCGGGAACATACTGACCATGGCACAGCAGATGCGGGGACTTGTGGGGAGCCTTCTGGACCTGGCAAGCGTGGAAAACGACGAGGACCGAAAGCCCGCGCAAAGGGTGGACATCTCGGAGCTTTTGGAGGACGCGATGCTGTCCTTTGAGCCGCTGTTTTTTGAGCGGGAGCTGACGGCGGCGACGGACCTGGAGCGGGGGATAAACGTCATGGGCGATAAGCGGGAGCTGACGCACCTGGCGGACGTCCTTCTGGACAACGCGCTGAAATATTCCGCCGCGCCGGGGACCGTGACCGTGGAGCTGCGCCGTCAGGGCCGCAGGTGCCTTTTTTCCGTGGCGACGCCCGGGGAGGAGATGACAAAGCAGGAGCTCCAGGATATTTTCAAGCGCTTCTACCGCGCGGACAAGGCGCGCCGCATGAACGAGAGCTATGGCCTCGGCCTTGCCATAGCGTATGAGATAGTCTCCCGCCACAGGGGGAAGATATGGGCCGAGAGCGGCAGCGGAGTGAATACCTTCTTCGTTGAGCTTCCCACAGCCGCGTGATTTTAGCCGCGGCGGTTTTGTTGAATGAATTGACAAAAAGACCGGTATCAGACCCATTGATTAAAAAGAAGGACGGTACAGCTCACGCTTACCGTCCTTCATGTTTTTAAATTTTAAATATTTGACCTGCGAATCTCTTATGAGCCGGTGGAGCGGTAGCGGCGGACGCCGTAGCTCCATGCGAGAAAGCAGGGGATCAGGAATAGAAGCGACAGCGCGGGCAGAAGGCCGTACCACCATGGCCCCCGGTCCAGAAGGTACATGAGCGGCCAGTGCTGGCACAGCGCCAGGGGCACCAACAGCGTCATGACCCACAGAATCCCCCTGCCGTAGACGCCGAAGGGGTACTTTCCGTACTCCCGCGCACCGTCGGTGAAGATGTTCATAACCTCCAGCCCCTCCTGAGTAAAGAAGCACAGGGCGGCATATAGGAGGAACAGCCCCAGAAAGACGCCGGCGCCGCAGAAAACCATCAGCGCCAATACAGCCGCCTTGCCCGCCGTCCAGTTGACAGCGCCGGCGCCCCAGGCCATCATGACGGCGGCCTCCGCGATGCGCGGGAGCAGGTTCAGGCGCAGCTCCGTACACAGTATCTGGAGCACAAGCGGCCTTGGCTGGACCAGGAGCCGGTCAAATCGGGCCGTGGAGAGCACATGGGCAAAGTTGTCAAACCCGCGCCCGAAGCACTCAGCCAGGCTTGACGCCATCAGAACCGTCCCACAGCACAGGGCGCACTCCCGCGCGGTGTAGCCGCCCACCGAGCCGAACCTGCCGGTGATGAAGACGAGCCCCAGGAAAAGGTTCAGGCCGATAAGCAGCTGTCCCAGACATTCGATGAAGAAGGACCAGCGGTATGCCATGCGGCTCTTGAAATGCAGGGACATATAGTGAAAATAAAGCCTCATACCGTCAACCTCCCGCAAGGCACACCCGCCGGAGCCCGGCGCGCATGAGGGCGTACCCCGACAGTATCAGCACCGCCGCCCAGAATACCTGAAGGCCCATGGCGCGGGCTATTTCAGCTCCCGCTATGTCGCCGCCGAATATCCGCAGAGGCACGTTCTGCATGGCGCCGAAGGGGGAGAGCTCCGCGATTTTCCGAAGGCCCTCCGGCAAAAACGGCAGCGGCACGATGGCGCCGCCAAGGAGCTCGGCAAGGGGCGTGACCAGCGTCATGACGCCCCGGGAGTCCTCAAGGAAGAAGGTCAGCGCGTAAATGAGCATGATAAACGCGCACACCACCGCCAGCATCAGAGCGGAGGAGACAAAAAACAGCCCCAGCACCGCCGGGGAGACCCGTATCCGCAGGCCCCAGGGCGCGGGAATAAGCGCGCCCAGCAAAATAACCGGCGCCGAGCGCAGGAGCCCCCGGCTGAGCCGCACAGCCAGGGACCTGGCAAACCACATTCCGTAAAGGTCCGTCGGACGCGTCAGCTCGTATGCCACCGTCCCGTCCCTCACGGCCTCGGCGAGCTCCCGCTCCCATTGCCAGAGGGCGAAAAAGGTCAAAAACGCCTGCTGGAGCCATATGTATGACGCCAGCGCCTCGACGCCCATGGGGAACCGCTCCGGGTCGGCGTTCCAAAGCGTCCTGTAGATAAGGATCTCCATTCCTCCCCATACAAACTGGGTGGAAAGCCCCGCCAGCGCCGCCGCGCGGTACTGTAAGCCCGCCATAAGGCGCATTTTGAAGAAGGAAAAATATTTTTTCATCACGACCGCCTCATATCCCAAAGCGCCGGTAAAGGTCCGCCACGGACTCCTCTGTGGAAAGATTCTCGCCCGCCATGGCCCGGATCTCGGCGGTGGTCCCGTCCAGAAGCAGCCGCCCCTTGCCGATGAGGAGCACGCGGGAGCAGAGGGCGTCCACGTCCTGCATATCGTGGGTGGTGAGTATCACGGTCGTCCCGCACAGCCGGTTCTGCTCAAGAATGAACTCCCGCACCTTCAGCTTGCTCACGGCGTCCAGCCCGATTGTCGGCTCGTCCAGGAACAGCACCTGGGGCGAGTGGAGCAGCGCCGCCGCTATCTCGCACCGCATCCGCTGACCCAGGGAGAGCATACGCGCCGGGGTCTTCAAAAGCTCCCCCAGGTCCAAAAGCTCCGTCAGCCGCTCCAGATTTTCACGAAAGCACGGCTCCGAGACGCGGTAGATGTCCCGCAAAAGCTCCATCGAGTCGATGACAGGCACGTCCCACCAAAGCTGGCTGCGCTGTCCGAATACCACGCCGAGCCGCGCCACGTGCCTTTTCCTGTCCTCCCAGGGGACAAGCCCGTTCACCCTGCACTCCCCGCTGTCGGGGCGCAAAATGCCGCTCAGGATCTTGATGGTCGTGCTCTTCCCCGCCCCGTTGGGTCCGATGTAGCCGATGATCTGCCCGTCTGGGACGGCGAAGCTCAGGTCCCGCAAGGCGGGTATCTCCTCATATTCGCGGGAAAAGAGGCTCCTTACAGCGTTTCCCAGACCCGCCTCCCGCCGGCGGACCCGGTATGATTTGTTCACACCCTTCATTTCGATCACAGTATCCGCTCCTTTTCAGAAATCGCCCCGCCGCGGTCATGCCAGAGGAAGATCATTGGGAACCTTCGTGGCGTTAAGGCTTGCGGGAAATATTTCATCGGGGATGGCGCAGGCGGCAACGTGCCCCTCCCGCGCCGGATGGAATACCCTCTCTCCGCCCGTACAGGACGAAAAGGATTTTAATTTTATATGCCCTTCCTCACGCTGTCAAGCGGTTTTACATAAAGTTTGTTGAAAAAATCAAAAAATAGTTGTTGACAAACGGCGCTCTTTTTGTTATCATATCTCTTGCTGATGAAACGGAACGCTGGTGTAGCTCAGCCGGTAGAGCAGCTGATTTGTAATCAGCAGGTCGGGGGTTCGAATCCGTCCACCAGCTCCAGAAACTGAATATGGAGGAGTTCCCGAGTGGCCAAAGGGGACAGACTGTAAATCTGCTGGCGATGCCTTCGGTGGTTCGAATCCACCCTCCTCCACCACAAAAATCCCGATTTTGAGAACAAAATCGGGATTTTTGTTATTTCTGGGAATTGCGGGATGGAGGCAGCACCCATCCGAATTGTCTATGTCGTATTTTCGCTCATCCCCGCCTCTGACCCACTTCTGACCCCAACGGGATTTCGGAGCGGAAAGGACAGGATAGCACAAGGCCGTGGGATTTTGCGTCCCACGGCCTAATTTTAGTTATGGCTGTGTCATTTTTACTCATACGTTCGCCCCAATCAGCTTGCCCATTGTTGCCGCGGCTTCTTCCTGCATCTTTGTGGTGACGTGCGTGTAAGTGCGGAGGGTAAACCCAGCGTCGTAGTGGCCGAGGATGCTGGAGACGGTCTTGACGTCCACGCCGTTTTGCAGCGCCAGGGTGGCGAAGGTATGACGAAGATCATGCAGACGTATGTGCGGGAGACCGGCGGACTTGAGGATTTTGTTGTGGATGGCCGTGACGGAATCGGGATAGTACATGCCCAGCGTCTTCGGGGAGGGGAACATGATCTCAAGATCTGGATGCTTCTCATGCTCCCGTTTCAGGACGTTGATGGTTTCCTGCGACAGCGAGATTTTCCGAATCGACGTCTCAGTTTTCGGCCTTGTGACCTTCACACCTCCGCCTTTGATCCCGACGGCTTGTTTACAGACGTTCAAGGTCATGGTTTTCTCATCGAGGTCGCTCCACAGCAGGGCGACCAGCTCACCCTTGCGTAAACCCGTGGTCAATTCCAGGAAGAACATCGCCAGAACGCCCCGTTTATCCGCTTCTTTGAGGTAGGCACTGATGTCCTCCGGGCGCAGGATGTGCATCTCCTTCCTTTCTAATTTGGGGACTATGCAGTCCTCTGTCGGGTTTCGCATGATCAACCTCTCCTTCACCGCCCGGTCCAGGCAGTTATGGAGCATCATGTGGAGTCCCCGGACGTAGCTGGCGCTCATGCTGGTGTCCCCGTCCGCCTTCTTCCTGATTCGTCCTTTTGCCTTGACATCGTTGTACATCTTCTGTATGTCCCGCCCGGTGAGCTTGGCGAGTTTGATGTTTCCAATCCTCGGCACGATGTGGTGTTCGATGTAGTCCTCATAGAACCTCTGCGTGCTCTCCCTGACGTGCGGTTTGGAGTAGGTCTCATACCACGTCCTGACCCAAGCGCCGACGGTATATCCCTCTGCCCGTTCAACGTCAACCTCCGCACACTCCCCAATGGCTCTCTTCAGCTTCTCCTTGACCTCCGCCTGTGTCCTGCCGAGCACATTCTTGCGGATAGCTTTTCCATTCTCGTCGTGGCCAGCGATGTATCTCCCTTCCCAACGACCGTCTGGCCTTTTCCGTATATTCCCCTCGCCGTTGGCTCTGCGTTTTGCCATCTATGGCACCTCCTTCGATTTTGGTAACCACAACACATACCACACCTTCCGGGAAAAAGCTACTACTTTTTCTCGGAAACTTTTTGCTTGATCCAGAGGATGAATTCCTCTTTCGGCACGATGATCCGACTGCCAATGTTCATCGCCGGGAAGCCTTCGCTTTTGACAAGCTCATAGGCTCCGGCTCTGGATATTCCAAGCACCGCCGATACGTCCTGCACCGACAACATCAGCGGCAGGTCATCGTAGGTTCTGAATTGTTTTTCCATGTTTATGACCATTCCTTTCCGCTGCGCTTCAAGGCACCAAAGGAGATGAAACACAGGTGCCTCTAACACAGCAT
>CANQVL010000018.1 GCA_947627285.1 uncultured Oscillospiraceae bacterium | reverse complement strand
GACCTCCAGCGTGAGGAGGCTGTCGCGCCCGAGACGCGGGCGGAGAGTATCCTGTCCACCCCGGCGGACCAGCGGTAGATGGCTGTGCCCAGGGAGTTGTAGACGGTGACGGCTCCCCGGTAATCCTCCGCCTCGGTGGAGACGCACATATAGCCCAAGTCGTTTACCGTTACTGAGATGACCGGCTGCTCGGCGGTGACCTCGGTGATTATTTTGTCACCGGTAAAGAATATGACGGTGGTGCCGCCTATATCGTAGACTGCGCCGTAATTTCCCCGGACCGTCAGCGCCGGAGAGGACCAGGAGTAGAGGCGGTTGAAGGCAAGCTCGCCGCTCTCGTCAAAGACGTAAAGCCCGGAATCCGCCGCCACAGCAAGGCGGAGGTCCATGTCGGACGCGTCGCCGCCGGAGGCGTTTTCAAAGAAAAACTCATCCGTGACCCTGTCCCCGCGAATGTCCCTCCACAGCGCCTTGAGCCCGCCCTCCTCGCGGGAGCGGACCGCCAGCGCCACGGCGAGGATCGCCACGGTCAAAAGGAGAAGTATGAGAACGGCTTTGGTGAACCGCCTGTTTTTTTTCTTCTTCCCTTCCATGTGTTCTCCTTATTTCCCCGCGCGCAGGCCGACGGGAGTCGAGCCCGCGTCCGCTTACGGTTCGGCATATTATTGTAGCATAAAATTATAGCACAAAGATTAACAATTTGCAAATTAAGAAGATGTAAAATCCGGCTTTATTTCGACATCATCTCTCCCACGGGACCGTCGTACCAGATACGGGTGAGGTAGAGCCCCTGGGGAGGGACTGTGGGACCGGTGAGGCGGCGGTCGCGTGTCTCAAGGAGCGCCGGGAGCTCCTCCGGGTCAAGCTTGCCCTCGGAGCAATAGATGAGGGTTCCCGTGATGGCGCGGACCATGTTGTAAAGGAAGCCGTCGGCGCACACGCGCATCGTTATCACGCTCCCCTGCCGCTCCACCTCGCACCAGTAGACGGTGCGGACGGTGGTTTTCGTCTCGGTCCCCACGGAGCGGACGGCGGCGAAGTCGTGGGTGCCCACGAATTTTTCGGCGGCTCTCTTCATGACGTCCAAATCGAGGGGCGCGGGGTAAAAATACGCGGCGTTCCTTTCAAAGGGGTCGGGTATGCGGGAGTTGAGGATGCGGTAGGTGTACTCCTTTTTGTTGCAGGAGAGAATGGCGTTGAAGTCCTCGGGCGCGTCTATGGCGGCAAGGCAGGATATGTCCCCGGGGAGCCGGGAGTTGAGCGCCAGGGGCATACGCTCCGCTGGAATGGTGCATTTTTCGCTTTTGAAGTTGGCGCAGTAGCGCAGGGCGTGGACGCCGGCGTCGGTGCGCCCGCATCCGGTGAGACGAACGCGCTCGCCGGTGAGCTTATAGAGGGCGTCCTCCACCGTCTGCGCCACGGTGACGTCGTTTTTCTGCACCTGCCAGCCGTGGTAGGCGGTGCCGTCATATCGGAGCCTGAGAGCTATGTTCCTCATGTGCCGCCTCCTTTCAGGTCACCGGCGGGCAAGTATTGTGCGGGTGGAATTCCAGCTGCGTAAAATTCGCGCGTCGGAAAAGCCGGCTTCCCTCAGGAGCTCAATTTCATGCTCCGCCGTCATGGGCGTGTCGTAGTGATAAAATGCGTCCGGTTCAAGCCCCTGCCGGCTTTTCAGCCGCTCCAATTCGGAAAAGTAAAAGCGCTCGGCCTCCTGTGACTCGGCGAAGTAATCCGTCAGGACGAAATATCCGCTGTGGGTCAGCGCGGAATTAAGCTTTTTATACAGCTTAAGCTTTTGCGCGGCGGTGAAGTGGTGGAGCGATTCCACGGACACGGCGGCGTCAAAGGAGCCTTCTTCAAAAGGGACGTCGAAATAGGAGCCGCAAATCAGCTTGATTTTACGGTCCGAAAATTTTCGTTTCAACGCCGCCAGCATATCGGCTGACAGATCTATCCCCACCACTGACGCTTCACTGTTGAGGGCGAAGTAATATTCAAGCTCAAGCCCCGTGCCGCAGCCCAGATCGAGCACATTCGCGCCGCGCTCACGCGGCAGCAGCGCCGCCGTATACGGATAAAACTCCTCCGCGCCTTCAATTTCCGTCAGCATATGCCGGTCGTATCCGTCTATGCGGGCGGAGAAAAAAACGCCCATTTTCTCAAGCTTCATATTATCCTCTGTAGTTAGTTCAAATATTTGAAATACTTTCAAATATCATTCGCATAAATGGACTGATTTTCACCAAAAAAACCTCATGCGATATTCCTGCCTCAATAGGATTTCGCAAAACACTTTCAGTTAAGTCAAATACATCATTAAACTCAGAACAATTTCCTCTCAAATCCATCAATACCTGCGTTTTTTCAAACGAGTGAAACTTGTTAATTGACATCAACCAGTACGCGCCCTCTATTATCACAAAATATCTTGCGAATTTTCGGGTGATATAGTATGTGTTTTTAGGTAATTCACCTGTACAAGCGGGTTGTTTGCCGTTTAATGCGTCATCAAAACATTGTTTGACAAACTTCAATCTCTCTCGTGCTACACTCTTATCAGGTTTGATTACTCCAAATTTCTCCGTATTAAAACGCTCCACAATATCAACGCCATCATAAAGCGAAGAATTATACTTTAGTATAAAACGCGTATAAGCGTCTATTTTCACTTCCTTTGCGGAATGCACAGACAGGTGGATACCGTTAATAATCGGATATTCCTTTTGCAGATCATTTTCATTGTTATTTATCCACGCATTATCACTATCGTTTAAATCGTCCTTTATAACAATATAACAGTCCATATCTGATATATATGGAATTGCATCACCATAATTCAGGCTGCCGTGTAAATACGCTGCAAGAAACCTTTCGCCGAAATATTCTCTAACCCGCATTATCGCCTTATTAACTAAAGGCTGAAATTCTTTTTGCGATATAACCCCTGTCAATTTTACTTCCCTCTTGTATTCTAAAATGATTTTTTGAAATTTTGTTCATTATCGTTCCCGTCTTATTCCGGTTTTCCTGCCTGACATATCCCGATTTGTCGAACAGCTGCCCGCTCGATATTAATTCAACTGTAAAGAAATCCATCGACCATCAGGTGGAAGTGATGGGGTTTGATCATACAAATCAATAATTTTCACGATTTTCGCCGGATACACATAGCGAATCGGGGATCTGTTGACATGAGGGCTTTACAGTCCCAGTCTTACGAGGACTATGGATGCGGCGAGGAGGAGGGTGCCGACAGCGAGGGTCGTGAAGTCGCGGGGGGCGAGCTTCAGGACGTTGAGGCGGGTGCGGTTCTCGCCGCCGTGGTAGCACCGGGCCTCCATCGCCGTTGCCAGCTCGTCGGCGCGGCGGAAGGAGGAGAGGAACAGGGGGACAAGAATCGGGAGCATCGCCTTGGCCTTTTCTATGAGGTTGCCGGTGTCAAACTCCGCGCCCCTGGCCTTTTGAGCGGACATTATCTTGTCCGTCTCCTCGATGAGGGTGGGGATGAGTCGCAGCGCCATGCTCATCATCATGGCGAGCTCGTGGACGGGGACCTTCAGCTTCTTCAAGGGTCCCAGCAGGAGCTCCAGGCCGTAGGTGAGCATTATGGGGGAGGTGGTGTAGGTGAGCATGAAGGTGCCCATGACCAGCATTATTATGCGGGAACCCATGAGGACCGCCGCCTTTATCCCCTCGCGGCTTATCTTGAATATCCACCACTGGAATATGGGCTCACCCGCGCCGTAAAAGAGGTTCAAAACGGAGGTGAGTATGACCACGAACACCACGGGCTTCAGGCCCTTGAGCATGGCGGAGAGGCGGATCTTCGACACCGCCACCGCCGAGGCGAGGAATACAAGGCACAGGGCGTAGCCCAGCCAGCTCTTCGCCGTGAAGAGGGCGGCGATGTAGAGGATGACCATCAAAATCTTTGTCCTGGGGTCCAGGCGGTGAACTACGGTGTCGCCGGGGAAATACTGCCCCAGGGTCACGTCCTTAAGCACGGCGGCGACCCCCTTCCAGCTCCATAAGTGCGGAGACCATCTGCTCCACGGTATAGACGCTGCCCGGGATACTGACGCCCAGGGCACGGAGCCTGTCGGCAACGTCGGTCATGACGGGCGTGTCCAGACCCATCCGGCGAAGCTCTTCGCCGTGGGTGAATATCTCCGCCGGAGCGCCCTCCATGGCGATCTCGCCGTGGTTCAGCACCACCATGCGGTCGGCGTGGCGCGCCGCCTCCTCCATGGAGTGGGTGACTATGACGATGGCGGCGCCAGTCTCCCAGTGGTAGGTGAGGATATTTTCCATTATCTCCGTCCTGCCCGACGGGTCAAGGCCCGCCATGGGCTCGTCCAGGACAAGGACCTCCGGCATCATGGCGATGACGCCGGCGATTGCCACGCGTCGCTTCTGGCCGCCTGAGAGGTCAAAGGGGGCGCGGTCAAGAAGCTCCTCCTCCACACCGGTGAAGCGGGCGGCGTCACGCACGCGGCGGTCGATCTCCGCCGCGTCCAGCTTCATGTTTTTGGGGCCGAAGGCGATGTCCTTGTAGACCGTCTCCTCAAATAGCTGGTACTCAGGGTACTGGAACACCAGCCCCACGCGGGAGCGGACAAGGCGTATGGAGCTTTTGGACGCGTTTATATCCTGCCCGTCCAAAAGGACCCTGCCGGAGGTGGGCTTGATGAGGGCGTTGAGGTGCTGAATGAGCGTGGACTTGCCGGAGCCGGTGTGTCCGATTATGCCAAGTATCTCGCCCTTGCGTATCTCCAGGTTCACGTTCCGCAGAGCCGTCAGCTCAAAGGGGGTGCCGGGGGAATAGACGTGGGTCAGGTTTTCTGTTTTGAGAATGGGTTCGTTCATAATATTTCCTTTCGGTGCGATTCCCTTGGGATACCGCCCGGTTATCCGGCCTTGAAGTGACGCGCGAGAGTCTGGGCGCACTCCTCCACGGTGAGGGCGTCAAGGGGGACATCCACTCCCCTTTCACGCAGCTCGTACATGAGGCGCGTGGTGCGGGGGACGGTGAGGCCAAGTTCCTCAAGCTCACGCACGCGGGTGAATATCTCCTTTGGCGCGCCGTCCATCTTCACGGAGCCGTCGGACATCACTATGACCCGGTCCGCCATTGCCGCCTCCTCCATGTGGTGGGTTATGAGGACGACGGTGGAGCCGAGCTCGTTTTTCATGCGGCGGATTATGTTCATGACGTCGCGCCTGCCCCGCGGGTCAAGCATGGCGGTGGGCTCGTCGAAGACGACGCACTCCGGGCGCATCGCCAGGACCCCGGCGATGGCTATGCGCTGCTTCTGCCCGCCGGAGAGAAGGTGCGGGGCGTGGGTGCGAAATTCGTACATTCCCACGGTCTTCAGCGCCTCGTCCACACGGCTTCGGATCTCAGGTGTGGGGACGCCCAGGTTTTCCGGGGCAAACGCCACGTCCTCCTCCACCACGTTGGAGACTATCTGGTTGTCCGGGTTCTGGAAAACCATGCCCACGCGCCGGCGTATCTCAAGCGTCAGCTCCTCCGCCCTCGTATCCATTCCGAAGACGGTGACGGAGCCGCCGCGAGGGAGAAGGAGGGCGTTCAAGTGGCGGGCGAGGGTGGATTTGCCGGAGCCGTTGTGCCCCAAAACGGCGACGAAGGAGCCCTTTTCGATCTCAAGGCTTACGCCGCTGAGCACGTCGCGGGGGGCTTCATCCTCCTCGTCGGGGGTGTAAAAAAAGGTGAGGTCGTTGATTTTTACGGCGATTGGGTCCATATCAAAACTCCATTCTACAGGAAGCGCCGCAGGGAAGGCAAAGACCTGTGGCTGTCACGGGAAGTCCCAGCTCCCGGCTCTCGGCGCGCCCTCCCCTGCCGGCGAGGGCGGTTTGGGCGACGTAAGAGACGGTGGAGGCGGAGAACCCGGTGGTATATGAATTGATGAGGACAAATAATGGGTCGTCGGAGAGCACTCCGGCGCAGAGGCGGACGAAGGGGGCGAGGCTCGTCTCAAGCTTCCATATCTCGCCGCCGGGTCCCCTGCCGTAGCTGGGAGGGTCCATTATGACAGCGTCGTATCTGTGGCCGCGGCGTATCTCCCGCTCCACGAATTTGGCGCAGTCGTCCACTATCCAGCGGACGTTTTTATCGGCCACGCCCGATGCGGCGGCGTTCTCCTTCGCCCACTGGACCATGCCCTTTGCCGCGTCCACATGGCAGACGGAGGCGCCCGCCGACAGCGCGGCGACGGTGGCAGCGCCGGTGTAGGCAAAGAGGTTCAAAACGGATATGGGACGGCCGGCGTTTTTTATCTTCTCCATCGCCCAGTCCCAGTTTGACGCCTGCTCTGGGAAAATGCCCGTGTGCTTGAAGTTCATGGGCTTTACGTTGAAGGTCAGGGAGCCGTAGCGTATCTGCCAGCTTTCGGGGAGGCTCCGCTTGTCCCATGCGCCGCCGCCCGTGCCGGACCGCTGATAGCGGGCATCAGCCTCGCGCCAACGCCTGTCGCGGCGGGGGGTGTCCCATATGACCTGGGGGTCCGGGCGAATGAGGATACGGTCACCCCACCTCTCAAGCCGCTCGCCAGAGGAGCAGTCGATGAGCTCGTAATCCTCCCATTTGTCTGATGTCCACATAGCTTTCCGACCTCTTGGCAATATAATACTCCAATGATAAAGAATAGCATTTTACCGGGCAAAAGTCAACTGGCGGAATGGAGATGTTCGGGGCTTGTAACGGGGAGAATTTGGGTGTATTATGGAGAAAACGCAACGATCGGAGGCGGGCAGGTTGAAGGACGGGTTCAAATCGCCGGGGGCGGAGTATCGGGCTGTGCCCTTCTGGTCCTGGAATTGCCGGGTTACGCGGGAGCTTATCGACGCGGACCTGGACAGCTTTGTGAAAATGGGGTTCGGAGGCGTATGCCTGCACCCGCGGGTGGGGCTGGACGTTGAGTACCTGAGCGAGGAGTACATGGACCTGGCGGAATACGCCGCCGAGGGGTGCGAAAAGCGCGGGATATGCCTTTGGATCTACGACGACGACAGATTCCCAAGCGGCGCCGCGGGCGGGCTTGTGACCGTGGGCGGGAGGCACCGGCAGAAGTACCTGCGTGTCAGCGAAAACCGCGATGAGGGGTACATCGCCTGCTGGGAGGTGCGCTTTGAGGGGGACGCCGCCGCATCCATCCGGAGGTTCACGCGCAAAGCGGATATTGACAGCGCGATGGAGAGGCGCGGCGAAAATAGGCGCGTCAAGTTCGCCTACCTTGACACGGCTCCGGACGAGCCCTGGTTCAACGGCGGCAGCTACATCGACGTCACCGACCCGGAGGCGGTGGACGCGTTTATAGAGCTCACGCATGTGAGGTACTACAAGCGCCTCAAGCGGTTTTTCGGCACCACTGTGACGGCGTTTTTCACCGACGAACCGCGATACCTTCCAAGGCTCGGAGGGCGTCTGGGGCTCAGGCATCCCCGTCAGACGGAGGATTTTGCGGTGCCATACACTCCTATCTTCGCCAAAAGGTTCCGGGAGGACACGGGCATGGACGCTCTGGACGCGGTGCCGCTGCTGGTGTGGCCGTCAGAATCGCCCGAGGCGGCGGGGATACAGAGAAAATACCGGGAGGTCATGTGCGAGTCCTTCAACCGGGCGTATTTTGACAGGATAAACAGGTGGTGCGCGTCCCACGGCGTCAAATCCACGGGGCATATTTTGGGTGAGGAGTCGCTTTTGTCCCAGACTGACACGGTTGGCGAGGCGATGAGGTGCTACCGGGGCATGGACATTCCGGGCATCGACGTGCTGGTGGACGGGCGGGACTACGCGGCGGCTCTCCAGGCGTCCTCGGTTTCTCTCCTCGCCGGAAAGGACGGCGTCATGAGCGAGCTTTACGGCTCAACGGGGTGGGAATGTCCGTTCCTCACCTACAAGCTCCAGGGCGATTGGCAGGCGGCGCTGGGAGTGACGCACCGCGTTCCGCACCTGGCGCACATGTCACTGGAGGGCGAGGCAAAGCGGGACTGGCCTGGGTCCATATTCACCCAGGCGACCTGGTGGGAGAGGTACAGGCTCCTGGAGGACCATTTCGCGCGTCTAAATTCCGTACTGCGGCGGGGTGAGCGCGTCGTGCGCGTCGCGGTGATCCATCCTGTGGAGGCGGTCTGGGAGCTCCCCCTTTGCGGCGCCGAGAATGAGCGCAGGGAGCTCAGCGCTAAATTTGAAGGGATTATAAAAAACCTTCTGCTGGCGAATATCGACGTCTGCCTCGTCTCCGAGGGGCTTTTGGCGTCGGGGGCGGCGTCTCTTGACAGGTTTGAGGCGGTTGTGGTACCGGAGCCGCGTAAGCTGAGGGAGTCCACCGCCGAAGCTCTCAAAGGGTTCAGAGGAAGGGTGATCTCATGCCGCGGCGACGTTCTTTGTGAGCTTGAAAAGCTCAGGGACGTGCGCATTGAAAGGCGCGGCGCGGAAAACCCGGTGGTCTGTGAGCTCAGGCGCGACGGCGGGAAAATGTGGCTGTTTGCCGCCCACACAGGGGAGTACATTGTAAAATCACGGGAGATCAACGTTGTCTCCGTGCGCGGGGCGTACTCTGTGCGGCTTTGGGACACTCTGAGCGGCGAGATTGGGGACGTCCCCTCCCGTATCCGGGACGGGTGGACGGAATTTGAGTGGAGGACGTACTACGACGGCAGCGGGCTTTTTGAGCTATCGCCGCGTAAGCGTGAGGACTGCGCCTTCTCCCCCGCGCCCACAGCCGAGGAAAAAGCTGTCCCGCTCTCCCCTCCCCTTTCGGTGACGCGTTCGGAGCCAAATGTGCTTCTTTTGGACGCGGCGAGGTTTTCGCTTGACGGCGGGGAGCTCTCGGACCGGGAGGAAATTTTGCGGCTTGACAACCGCGTCCGGTGGGTGCTGGGACTTGAGCCCAGGCGGGACAATATGCGCGAGCCCTGGGCGACGAGGGCGGGAATCGCCCATGATTTGACGCTTTACTATGAGTTTGATTCGCTTGCGGAGCTTAATGGTCTAACACTGGCACTGGAAAGGCCGGAGCTTCAAAGGGTCACGTTGAACGGCGAGCCCGCCTCGGCAAAGGACGGACATTTCATTGACAGGGCGTTTCGGCTCCTTGACCTTCCGCCTGTCAAGCGCGGCGAAAACGAGCTTGTGATACGGCGGAGATTTGACGCGAAGACGAATCTTGAGCCCATGTACCTTTTGGGGGATTTCTCTGTCCGCAACGGCGCGCTTGCGCCAATGGAGAAGGTTGGGCTTGGGGACATCACAGCGCAAGGGCTTCCCTATTACACCGGGAACCTGACGTATGAGTTTGAGGCGGAGCTTCCGGAGGAGGGCGTCTACGCCCTGCGTGTGCCGGAGATGGTCTGCCCGCTTGCTGACGTCTTTGTGGACGGCGCGGGACCCGTGGCGGTACTTTCGGAGGCGCCTGTGGAGATTGGGAGGTTGGCTGCGGGGCGTCACAGGGTGAGGCTGACGGTTTACGGCAGCAGAAGGAATTTGCTGGGCGCGCTTCACAACGCCGCGGTCGGAAACCCCTGGCGCGGACCGGACTCATGGAGGACGGCGGGCAGGGATTGGAGCGAAGGGCACATTCTTGCGCCCGCGGGACTTTTACGCTCGCCGGAAATCGTGAGGATTGGATAGATCAGGGGGTGACGGAGAATGGACGGAGAGTACACTGTAGTTTTGGCTGAGGCGGTGCCGGCGGAAGGATGGGCGCGGGAGCTCAAGGACGCGGGGCTCCACGTGGTCGAGGCTGTGGGACCGCTCGATCTGGCGGCGGACCTGTGCCTTGCCATGCCGGTGGACGCCGTGGCGGTGGGACCGGTCGCGTTTGCGAGGGACGGCGCGAGGTTCACGGTGAGGCTCAACGCGTTCACTCCCCTGTTCAGACCGGCGGTTGCCGTGGCGTCAATTGACGGCTCGGCGACGGTGGAATACGGAAGCTTAATACGCAGGGCGGACGGGCTTGTCAGTGCCGCGGAATATGCCGCGTCGCTCAGAAAGCGCCCGGAAAAGGTTGACAGGAACGACGCCCGGTGCCTTTTGCGGGAGCTGGGCGTTACGGAGTATACCGACGGATTCGATTCGCTCATGTACGCCCTTCTCTTGGAAAAGCCCTGGAGTCTGGCAAAGGAGCTGTACGTTGACCTTGCCGTTATGGGGAACACGGGGCTTTCCAATGCGGAGCGGTCGCTGCGGTACGCCATATCCGCCGGCAGGTCAAAGCGCGGCGGGCTGTGGGAGCTTTGCGCGGGAGGCGCGAAGGGAAATATGCAGACGGTGAAGACCCTGCGCGAGGTGCTGTACGGGCATATTGCCGGCAGGAAGGGAGATGCCGCCCAAGCGCCGGACTGACGACGGCAATTATTGTCAAATACGGAAAATTTACGGTAATAAAAATTTTCTCACAAAAAGTCTTGACAGGCAGAGGAAAAGTGGGTATAATTTTCATGCTTGCCACGGCGGCGTAGCTCAGTTGGCTAGAGCACGCGGTTCATACCCGCGGTGTCACCGGTTCGAATCCAGTCGCCGCTACCACGGGTCTTACGGGGCAACCCGTAAGACCCACCAAAAAAGTTACGGCCCGTTGGTCAAGTGGTTAAGACACCGCCCTTTCACGGCGGTAACATGGGTTCGAGTCCCGTACGGGTCACCATCGGAGGCTTAGCTCAGCTGGTTAGAGCGCCTGCTTCACACGCAGGAGGTCACTGGTTCGAGTCCAGCAGTCTCCACCATCAAAAACCCCTGATTTCGTAAGAAATCAGGGATTTTTCGTACTTTTTGGAGTGAAGAGTTATTATTCATTTTTCAAATTATCCGTTGACCACATGGAATACCACAGTTGCGTTTTTCCCGTGACCACATCTCCCTGCGCCCGCTCCCCTATTTTTGCTTATAGCGTCACAGATTTTGAAGGTGGCAGAGCGTGAAGATTCGAGAAAACGGCTGTTCCTGCGCGGGCGAAGATGCGTAGATTCAGGCTCTCGGCGGATGGGACGCGGACGGTCAGGGACGCGGCGGCGTTCACTGTGAAGATGCCGAGGGTGCCCTCCTGTATGTAGGAAAAGTCGTAATCATGTCCGGCCTCAAATTCCGCCGCGACCTCGGCGACGGTCTTTCTGCCGCGGGTGAGCCTGATCCGGCCGGCGGTGGGGTCTACGGAGAGGTGCGCAGATTCTCCCGGCTCGCCGTTCGCGTCAAAGGCGAGGCCCAAGGAGCCGTGGCCGTCAAATCGGAACTTTCCTTTTATCATAAAGCTCCCACGGCACACAAGGGCCGACACGTAAGCTCTGGCGTTCCCGCCGGTGACCGTCTCGTCCTGGTCGCATGAGAGCGGCGCGGGCGTTTGAAAACGCTCCAGCACGGCGCCCGCGGGCATGAGATAGAGGTCGCCGTTTTCCTTTCGGCACAGCTTCCTCGCCATCAGGTTCCCGCCCCAGCTGTCGGCGCTCCGGCGCGCCCAGCCCACCATCCACACGCCCTCCGGGCTCTTCACATGCTTTGCCGAGTGGAAGATCTTCCCGTCCAGCCGCCGGGGCTCACCGTAGTGGCCGTAGGGCCTCGAGGACACGGCGTACCAGAGTGTGTCATTCTGCGCGGAGTAAGTGAGGTAGTACGTGTCGCCCAGGCAGAAGGTGTCGGTGCACTCCAGGTTCCAGAAATCCCCGCACCGCTCCCGGTCGTTTGTGAAGATGAACCCGTCGCAGACCGTCGTTTTCAGATCCCCGCTGACGGTGAATTTCAGCGCCTTCGCCGTGTTCCGGTGGCTGGCTGTGACCGTGAGGGCGATGGTGTCGGAGGCGGGGTCGTAGTACCCCTGCGGGTCACGGAAGTCGATGCGCTGGCCCAAGAATGCCGGAGGCGTCAGCATCCAGTACTCACGCTTTTTGAAGGACGTGGGCGACGCGCCCTCGGCCACGCGGATGACCTCGTCGAATTCAAACTTCGGCGAGGAATTGTGGGCCGTGTAGAATAAATAATACTTCTCCCCCACCTTCACCACGGAGCCGGTACCCATCCAGAAGTCGCGCCCGGGGGCGGCCTCCAGGATCGGGCCGGGGTGCTCGGTGAAATCAGCCAGATCCTTTGACGTGGCCAGGAAAATGGAGTGGTTATAGGAGTCCCCGCCGTCCTTGAGGTAGTAGATGTAAAAGGTGCCGTCCTCGTAGTAGGGCATCACGTCCCCCACCCACGGCTGACTGCCGCCCACCGGGGCTGGGAGAAAGAAGCTTTTGTATTCAGGCGAACTATTTCCCATATTGACCTCCTCCTGCCCGTGGCGTATCGCGGCTTGCTTTTTCCCATTATACCATACCCGCCGTGCGGGGATGGTATAATGTGCCATGTTTTTCGGTTCCCGGCGTCAGCCGGGGAGAAAAACGGCTAAAATCATAAGGGGCTGTGAAAATACACGCCGACTGAGACGTGAATTTTCGCAGTCCCGCTTTTTTGTGGGAAAAACCACAGTTTTTTGCGAAGAAGGGCACACCTCCCCCTTACCCCCATGAAGCATGGCTGCTATTATGTCAGGCGGCTTCCCGGAGGCGCTTGCGTTTGTTGTGAAATTTGTAGAGGTTATGCCCAATAGCCACCAGCAGAAGCTCAAGCTTTACCTTCTCCAGCCCCCGCCGGCGTATTCTCCTGTATCCACGGTCCTGCTTGACGATGCCGAAGGTACCCTCCGCCTGGATCGAGCGGTTCATCCGCAGCAGTGCTCCGTGGGTGCTGTCCAGATTGTGGATAACTTCCTCGTGCATCGCCGTCAGCTCACGGTTCAGACGCACCGTCCTGTTCTTTTCCGTTTTCTTGCACTGCGCAGCATACGGACAATTTGAGCAGTCTACGCACTCATAGACCTCTTCCTGCCGCCCGTATCTGTTCCCTTTGATGTCCTGTCGGTAGGAGAGCTTTAACTTTCTGTTGTTGGGGCATATGAGGTCCCCGTCTTCATCCGTCTTGAAATTCACCGCGCGGAACGGGTCGTCCCGGTAGGCCGCGTCCTTTGTCTCCTTACGGTACATCGGGAACTTCACGTACTTCTCCATCCCGTTTGTTTGGCAGAAGATGTAATTGTTGAAGGACCCGTACCCCGCGTCGGCAACAGGATACCTGGGATAGAAGCCGTATTGCTCCCTGAACTTCTCCATCAGCGGCACAAAGCAGTCCATGTCCGATCTGTACTGCTGTACGTCGAGAACGGCGATGTACTCGTCCGCCACGCCTACCTGTACGTTGTACGCCGGGAGAAGCTGGTCGTTGCCCATGTAGTCGCGCTTCATACGCATGAACGTGGCGTCGCGGTCCGTTTTGGAATAGCTGTTCCTGTCGGGACCGCAGATCCTGAGCTTCTCTACGTATTCGCTGAGCTTGTCCTTATACAGGCTGAGCCTTTCGTAAAGCTTCTGCTCCACGCTCTTGCGGTGTCCCTTGCCGGACGCGAATCTGCTCTCATCGAGGCCGGTCACTTCCAGATACTGTTTCGCGGTCAGCTCCAGGCCCTCGGGACTGTACTCGGTACTCACTGGGATATGGACGCCGGCGTATCTCAGCGTCTCGTTCATATCCTCAAAAAGGGCGGAAATTTTGCTGAAAAGCTTGTACCGCTGCTTCTCCGTCCCCTTCTTCCAGACAAAGCTGTACTTATTGGCGTTGGCCTCGAACTTCGAGCCGTCTATGTACACGTGCTGAAGGTCCGCATGGTCCTTTTTGCGTATGTACTCCATTACGGCCTTGAAGATGTCCTCGATGCTCTCGCTGAGCTCCTCCGCTATGAATTTCCCAAAGGTGCGGCAGCTGGGTGTCTCGTTCTTCATGAGGTATCTGTACCGGAGGTTCACCTTGCAGGCGTCCTCAATCTCCCGAAGCGCCGCCAATGCCTTGTCCATCGCTCCAAACAAAATGGTCTTCAAAGTATCGACCCTATTGTACCCTGGCCAGCCCAAACGGCTTATCTTCTCCGGCTTCAGATACTGCTCTATCCCGATCTCCTCCATGATCCGGTCGAATTCAAAAACCACATCGCCGATCTCCAGACTTTCTTCAAAAAACTCTGGAAATCTTCCCTGCGTTGGACTATAATGTGTGTTGGTATGATTTGTATTCACAAAATAATTATACCAAAAAAAGAAGAGAGTTACCAGGGGGGTCCTTGGTAACTCTCTTCCCTTTTTTATGGGACTTTTTTCACAGCCCCTTTGACTTACCCCTATAAGGGGTAAATACAGGCTTAGCCCCTGGAAGGGGCTCCGAAGTTTAACACCGCATTACTATCTCAAGCCGCCGCTCACGTGCGGCTTTTTCTTTGCTTACTTATTCTTGACACCCGTAAACGGGTCCATGTACTCCTTGATGCTTATCTGGTCTGCCGCGTAGTCCTCCTCAAGCTGATTCCTGATGTACTCCGCTATGACCTTTTTGTTCCTTCCTACCGTGTCCACGTAGTACCCTCTGCACCAGAACGTCCTCTGCCCATACTTATATTTCAGGTTCGCGTGCCGGTCGAAGATCATCAGACTACTTTTCCCCTTGAGATATCCCATGAATTGTGATACACTTATGTGCGGCGGGTTACTCACCGGCATATGGATGTGGTCCGGGCATGCCTCTGCCTCGATGATCTCCACTCCCTTTTGCTCGCACAGCTTCCTCAGTATCTCTCCTATGTCCTTTTTCAGTGTACCGTAAATCTCTTTCCTCCGGTACTTTGGCGCGAACACTATGTGGTACTGACATCTGTACTTTGAGTGTGCTGAACTTTTTATCTCATTGTCTTTTTCTATCTTCATGAATTAGCCTCCTTGTATTTTTAGTAATGCGGCTGCCAAACCGTTACTATTATACCTGGAGGCTTAATTCCCCTCAATCACCTTTCGGGCTTGCATTTAGCTCGCCCATTTTGTCTTTGCTGAAGCCGTTTCCCTCCCCCGGTATAACCGGGGGTTTATTTCGTTGCGTAAACGCACCAATCATAACCCCCGGTAAACCGGGGGTTTGACTTACCCCTATAAGGGGTAATTACAGGCTTAGCCCCTGGAAGGGGCTCTGAGGTTTAGCACCGCATTACAATCTCAAGCCGCCGCTCACGTGCGGCTTTTTTCTTTGCTTACTTCTTCTTGACACCCGTAAACGGGTCCATGTACTGATGCTTATCTGGTCGGAGGCGTAGTCCTCCTCCAGTTGGTTCCTGATGTACTCCGCTATGACCTTTTTGTTCCTTCCCACTGTGTCCACGTAGTACCCTCTGCACCAGAACGTCCTCTGTCCATACTTATATTTCAGATTCGCGTGCCGGTCGAAGATCATCAGACTGCTTTTCCCCTTGAGATATCCCATGAATTGTGATACACTTATGTGCGGCGGGATACTCACCAGCATGTGGATGTGGTCCGGGCATGCCTCTGCCTCGATGATCTCCACTCCCTTTTGCTCGCACAGCTTCCTCAGTATCTCCCCTATGTCCTTCTTGAGTGTGCCGTAGATTTCTTTCCTCCGGTACTTCGGCGCGAACACTATATGGTACTGGCATCTGTACTTTGAGTGCGCTGAACTTTTTATCTCATTATCTTTTTCTGCTTTCATGAATTAGCCTCCTTGTATTTTTAGTAATGCGGCTGCCAAACCGTTACTATTATACTTGGAGGCTTAATTCCTCTCAATCACCTTTCGGGCTTGCATTAAGCTCGCCCTTTTTGGCTTTGCTAAAGCCGTCTTCGCCCCCGGTATAACCGGGGGTTGTCTTGTTGCATAAATGCACCAATAAAATATAATATCCGCGTATGCGGATATTATACCAGATACGTGCGAGGACTGCCAGGCATTTTCTGGGGCCCTTGCGCTTTTTCGGGGGAAACGGTAAAATGAATTATTCAAAGAACAGGGCTTTTTACTTGTGCATCAAGCCGGCGCCGCTGTTCCATGCCTGACCTACCTTTTCGCCAACGGCATAGTAGCCGTTCTTCATCTGGTCAAAGGCGAACGCGTGGATCTTCCCGGCATCGATCTTTCCGGTATCATCCAAAATCCTTTCGTCCACGATCACATTGATGATCTTTCCTAGCACCCGCAGGCCATAGGGCTGGGACTGCATTTCTACGACCTCACACTCCAGCGTAAGCGGATACTCAGTGATCACCGGAGCGTCCACCCGCTCGCTCTTGACGGCGTGCAGACCGGTGCGCTCAAATTTGTCCGCCATCTTGTTGGAGCTGGCGATCCCGAGAAAATCCGATTCCCGCAGCGTATCCGTGCCCGGAACAGCCAGCGTGAAGGCTTTTCTCGTCTCAAGATTGGCCACCGTTTTGTGTTCCGCCTCCAGGTTCAGCGCGACCATGTCCTCGGCGCAGATACCGCCCCAGGCCATCATCATAACATCCACTGTGACGTCCTCGTTATAGGTACCGATCATGTAAGTCGGCATGGGAAACAGGTAGGGCTTGACGCCCAGATTCTTTGACATAGCTGTGACTCCTTTCCATGTCAGCCGGATTGACTTTATCCGGTTTTGATAGTACAATCATAACAAGAACAGGAAGAAAAGCAAGTACGCACATAAAAGTGCGATACTTACCTGAAGGAGAGTTAGGAATGAGTATAGAGTGTATCAAGGATGCCCACCTGGAGGAAACCGGATTTAACTATACCATGTCGTTGATACAGGGAAAATACAAGATGTTTATCCTGTACACGCTTATGGAATTTAAGGTCGTGCGTTTCAATGAATTAAAGAAATATATCAAAACGATTTCCTATAAAACGCTGAGTTCTACCCTAAAGGAATTGGAGGCGGACGGGCTTGTCCACCGCGAGGAATTTCCGCAAATTCCGCCCAAAGTGGAATACAGCCTGACAGAGCGGGGAGCGTCTTTGATCCCGATTTTGGACAGTATGTGCGAATGGGGAGAAAAGAACAGAATTTAGGTGTGGTAAAAAAGTGTTGAAATAATTGCCTTTTTGGCGTATAATGATTCAAGCGGACAAGGGTGCCTGGCGGCGTCCTTGTCTTTCTTTATGGAGGTGGTTTCGTGTGAAGCCGATCATTGGGGTCATGCCGCTGTGGGATGACGAGAAGGACAGCATTTGGATGCTGCCGGGATATATGGACGGGATCATAGAGGCCGGAGGCACGCCCATCATTTTTCCCTTCTCCGACGACGCGGAGGAGCTTACGGGGCTTGTGAAGCTTTGCGGCGGCATTCTTTTTACGGGCGGACATGACGTGTCGCCGGGGCTCTATCGGGAGGAGCCCCTGCCCGGCCTTGTCTCCTGCTGTGAAAAAAGGGACGTTATGGAGAGCATTGTCCTTCGGGCGACCATGGAGCTTAATAGATCCATCCTCGGCATCTGCCGCGGGATCCAGTTCATCAACGCGGCCCTCGGCGGCTCCCTGTATCAGGACTTGCCCACTCAGCACCCGTCCTGCGTGGAGCATCACCAGCGCGCCCCCTACGATGTCCCCATACACGATGTTGAGCTTGAGGAAAATACGCCGCTGTCCGACTGCCTGATGACCCGTCATCTGGCGGTAAACAGCTGCCACCACCAGGCGGTTAAGGAACTGGCGCCGGGGCTTGAAAGCATGGCCGTCTCCCCCGACGGGCTTACAGAGGCGCTCTACATGCCGGCGCAAAAATTCCTTTGGGCCGTCCAATGGCACCCGGAGTTTTCCCATAAGTCCGACCCCAACAGCCGGAAGATCTTCAAGTCGTTCGTTGACGCGGCGCGGTCATTTTAATTGGGATTATTGTTTTTTCGACAGGCTTATGTTATAGTTATACTGTTGAAATTTGAGCATTGATTCCGATTTTGCATTTGGGGGCCGGGCGTATGGTTGATATGGATTCTAAGCTGGACACATGGAAAAACAGATTGCTCGACTTAGGCAAACGCAACCAGCTTCTAAACTTTAGGGACAGCCGGCTTGGGAATCTGCGGATTCTGAAGCCCGGAATCTTTGAGCTCTGGGAGAGCTTCGCGGTGCGGGAGGAGCCTCTTGTCTTTCCCCGTGAGGAATATGCCGATGATCCTGACGCCGCTCCCGTGTATAAGGAGCTGTCCGCCGGAAATCAGCTCATGTTATTTAAGGACGAGCCGGAGGAGAGCGGCGATGAGCCTCTTTCATCGGAGGAGCCCGCAATATTGACGAACAAAGCTACCAAGGACCTTCAAAAGGTCCTTCGCAACATACGCGGGAAGGCCAGGACCGTCATGGAGGAGCAGGGCGTCAATGTTCTCTACCTGGCATTTGGGTTTCTGCGTTGGACGGAGGTGCCCCAGTCCCGTGTGACTATGGATTCGCCTCTGATCCTCGTCCCCGCCACGCTCAGCTGGGAGTCCATCGTCTCTCCCTTTGTGCTCTCTCCCCGCGAGGATGAGATCGTCCTCAACCCCACTCTGGTCTACAAGCTGGAAAACGATTTTGGGATCAAGCTTCCTGAGTTCTCGCCCGATGTAAGCCTCTCCGACTATTTCTCTGCGGTGCGGGAGAAAATCGGCTCCCAGCATTGGCAGGTCATTCCGGCTGTCAGCCTCAGTCTTCTCTCCTTCCTGAAAATCAACATGTACCAGGACCTGGAACGCAACCGCGAAAAGATCTCTCAAAATCCCGCGATTCGCGCGCTGGCGGGGGATGCCGGGGCCATCGACCACGACGTGACCGGTCTTGACCGTTATGACCACGACAACGGCGCCTCCCCCCGTGAGACCTTCCAGGTGGTGGACGCCGACTCAAGTCAGCAGGACGCGATCCTCTGCGCCAAGCAGGGCATCAGCTTCGTCCTTCAGGGTCCTCCCGGCACCGGCAAGAGCCAAACCATTACGAATATTATCGCCGAAAGTCTCGCCGCCGGGAAAAAGGTCCTCTTTGTCTCCGAGAAGATGGCGGCCCTCGAGGTCGTTCACAAACGGCTCAAGGAGGCCGGACTTGCGGACTTCTGCCTCATCCTCCACAGCCACAAGGCCAACAAGAAAAGCACCCTCGACCAGCTCGGCGGCGTCCTTAAGCTGGCGGGGCAGAAGCTCACCTTGACGGACGAGGCGTCCCTGAAGCTTTCCCAGCTCACCGCCGACCGCAAAAAGCTGAATGAATACGCCTCCCAGATCTACGCCGTTGTAGAGCCGCTTCACAAGACGATTTACGACGTCAACGGATACATCGCCAGCCTCCAGGACTATAGAGATGTGATTTTCTCCATCGAGAACACACGTCAGACGACGCCCGCCCAGTATAACGAATATGTCCGCGTCCTCACACAGCTTGCGAACGTGCTCTCAAAGCTCCGCGTCGACCGCCGGACCAACCCCTGGCGCGGCGCCACCGTAAAATACATAACGAACGACCTTCGCAGTGAGCTTCTTTATCGCTTAGACGCCCTCATCCCCCAGCTTCCGTTGATAGACGGCCTCTACAGCGAGATCAGGCGCTCCCTGGACCTCTCCCTTGATTCCGCATATGCCCACACGGATGAGAATATCTCCTTCCTGCGGCAGTCCTCCCGGCTTCCGCGCGTCCCGCTGGCGTGGCTTGTAGACAGCGATCCCGGATTTTTGCGCACCGAAGCGGAAAACGGGGAGAAGACGCAGAGGGAGTACCGGCTTTTATGCGAGCGTGTCGCCGCGCTTCACGAGACAATATCAGCGAACGACCCGGATGCCGACTTTTCCTCCTTCACCCAGCTGGACGATGCTGCCAGTGTTGACGCCCACATAAACGCCGTTTTTGCCTATATCAGCGCAAACAATCCCTACGCGATTTGGGACGCGCGCGGCGATAAGGGCTCCATCCGCTCCATCTACGATTCGCTGTCCGAAATCGTCAATGAATACGCCAACACTGTCAGCGCGATTTCGGCGGAATACGAGCGGGATATCTTCACCGTTGACTATAACGGCATATATCTCCGCTTCAAGTCCGAATACACCTCGATCTTTAAAGCGCTAAACGGGAAATACCGCGCGGATAAACGCCTCATGCAAGGGCTGCGCAAGGGCGCAGGTGGAAAGCTGACAGACGAGCACATCATCGCCGCCTTAACCAAGCTCCGCCGCCTGGACGAGCTCAAGGACAGCCTCGGGGGGATCGACGGCCCCCTCCGCTCCGCCTTTGGAGAGCTCTATCAGGGGCTGGATACGAACCTCGCCGCCATCGACGCCAAAGGCCGCGCATACAGCGCCATGCGCGAATGTATTGACGCCCTTCGTGAGCTCCGGTCGGTCATCCTCAGTGAGGCGGAAAGCTCCCAGCGCCTCAGCCGCGACTTTGGAGATATGTACCGGGGCTTTGATACCGATTGGACAGCCGTATTCACCGCTGTCAATCAGGTTTTGGCGTATCATCAGAGCTTTGACCGCATCGCGCTGACCAACAAGCCGTTTCTCGAACGGCTCGCCGGTTCCGATGACGTTCGCGCGATGTGTGAAAAATTCGCTTCTCAGCTCGAGCGCCTAACCCTCGCCTTCGCTCCCGGTTTCGAGTGGTTCCTCGGGCATTTTGAGCCCCAGTCCGAGCTTCGAACGCTCCCCGCGTCTCACCTTGAGGAGCGCCTGAAGGGGTGCGTTCAGGACCTCGCGGCCCTTGAGGAGTGTATCGACATTTCCGAGGCCAGGGACGCCTGCCTCGGCGCAGGTCTGAAGCCATACCTTGACGCTGTGGATTCCCTTGATTTGAAGCCCGGCGAGCTGGTGCCGGTGTTTCAAAAGCGCTTTTTCAATCTATGGCTGGACCATGTCCTCCCGGAATATCCAGCGGTCGCCAGGTTCCGCCGCCGGGACCACGAGGAGCTGATTCGGGAGTTTTCCCGTCTCGACAAGACGCAGCTTGAGATCGCGCGCCTAAATATCCGCTCCCGGCTAATAAACGCCCTTCCGTCCCTGGACCACTTCACCTCCGGCGTTGACGAAGTAAGCGTACTAAAGCGTGAGCTCGGCAAACAGCGGCGAATCAAGCCCATCCGCGTCCTTTTCCGGGAGATCCCCAACCTTATTTTGGCGCTGAAGCCGTGTCTGATGATGTCTCCTCTGTCTGTGAGCCTGTTCCTTGAATCCGACGCCTTTAATTTCGACACCGTAATCTTCGACGAGGCGTCCCAGGTCTGCACCGAAAACGCCATCGGCGCCATCTCCCGGGGCAAGCAGGTCATCATCGCCGGCGACAGGCACCAGCTCCCGCCCACCAGCTTCTTCAACACCAAGGTCACCGAGGGCGACTACGACGTGGATGAGGACGAGGAGGCGGACGACAGCGCGGGATACGAGTCTATCCTTGACGAGGCCGCGCTGTTTCCAAGCCGTGAGCTCTTATGGCACTACCGCAGCCGCCACGAGCACCTGATCGCCTATTCCAACGCCAAAATTTATGATAATAAGCTGATCACCTTCCCGTCCAACGTGGACCGGCTCCCGGATGTGGGCGTGGAGTACATCCATGTGCCCGGCGGCTTCTACGACCGCGGCGGCAGGAGGGGCAATGTGATCGAGGCGGCGAGGGTCGCGGAGCTGGTGCTTGACCATTTCCGGCGGTTCCCTGACCGCTCCCTGGGCGTCATCGCCTTTGGCGAGGTCCAGCAGGCCGCCATCGAGACGGCGCTTCGGAAGCTCCGGTTGGAAAATCAGCAGTACGAGCACTTCTTTCAGGAGGACCTCCCCGAGGCATTCTTCGTGAAGAGCCTTGAAAACGTGCAGGGCGACGAGCGCGACACCGTCATTTTCAGCATCGGCTACGCCAAGGACGCCTCCGGAGTCATGCGTATGAACTTCGGACCGCTCAGTCAGACCGGCGGAGCACGGCGTCTGAATGTGGCAATGACCCGCGCCAAGTATAACGTAAAGCTGGTGGGCTCTATTTTGCCCACGGATATAAACACAGACGCGGTGAGCTATGAGGGCCCGAAGCTTCTTCGCGGGTACATCGACTTTGCCATGAACGGTCCCTCCGTGCTGGAAAACGAGGTCACCGGATCTGATACCGTATCCCACGGTTCCCCGTTTGAGGAGTCCGTGTACAGCTTTCTGGAGCGCCACGGCTATAAGCTTGCCACACAGGTCGGCTGCTCCGGTTACCGCATCGACATGGCGGTAAAGCATCCGAGTCTCAGCGGGCGTTACGTACTGGGCATCGAGTGCGACGGCGCGTCCTACCACTCCGCCAGGACCGCCCGTGAGCGTGACCGCCTCCGGCAGGATATTTTGGAGAGCATGGGCTGGCGTATCTACCGCGTCTGGTCCACCGACTGGGTCAAGGCTCCGGCCTCGGAGGGCAAGCGCCTTCTGGAGGCGGTGGAAAAGGCCATCGCCGAGTATACCGAGACGGTTCCCGAGCCCTCAGCCGCTCTTGAGGCCGACGGTGCGCCCTCATCCGACGGACTGTTCGTCAAAATCGAGGAAAAGCCCTCATCCGGCTCGCCGGACAACCCCTACGGGTTGGCGCCCTATACCCTGCCGGATTACGGGCGGCTCCGCCCCGTCAAATATGGCGCCTTACGGCTCACGGACTATTTGGATTACACCGTCTTGACGGAGCACCCGATACATTACGATCTACTGTGCCAGCGCCTTGCTCCCTATCTTGGGCGGGAGAAGGCGACGTCGGTGGTCCGCCAGCAGATTGACGCGGCGCTGAGAATTCTCTCGTCCAGGATCCGAAGGAAGGGCGATTTCCTGTACCACAGGACTCGGACCGACATTCCGGCGCGTCAGCGCGGCGGCAGGGATATAAAGCTCATATGTCCCGACGAGCTTGCCGAGGTCATGCTCCTCGTCCTGAAGACCTGCATCGGCACCACCCGCTCCGGCCTCATCGACGAGACCACCCGCGCCTACGGCTTCACCCGCCGCGGTGCCAACATCACCGCCGCCATGGACGCCGCCTACTCCGCCCTCCTGTCCTCCGGGAAGATCAGAGAATCCGACGGGAAGACGTTTCTCGTTGAATCCCGGTGATATTGCTTTCTATAAAAACATCCGAAAGGCATCCTATGAAAAAACTCACGACATTACTGCTCCTCCCCGCCCTGCTTATCGCTCTTGCGTCGTGCTCCGGCGAGGAGGCGCAAAAGGAAACACCCGCAACAGACAAGGAGGAAAACCAAATGGACACGACATTGAAAATGAAGATCGCCGACACGGACGTTTCGGTAGAGTGGGAGGACAATGAGTCCGTTGAGGCGCTGCGGGAGCTCGCCCAGGACGGCCCGCTCACAGTCCAGATGTCCATGTACGGCGGCTTCGAGCAGGTGGGCTACCTCGGCGCCAACCTGCCGCGAAACGACGCGCAAACCGTGACGAAGTCCGGCGACATCGTGCTCTACTCCGGAGACCAGATCGTGGTGTTCTACGGCTCCAACTCCTGGGCGTACACGCGGCTCGGACATATCATGGACAAATCGGATGAGGAAATGACGCAGCTGCTCTCAAACGGCGACGCGGTCATCACCCTGTCCCTGGAGGAGTGAGGTACATATGGAATATCGCACACTGCCCCACGGCGGCGAGAAAATAAGCGTCATTGGCCTCGGTGCCGGGAGCCTTTCCGGCACGAAGGATGAGATGGTCGCCGTGCTGAACGCCGCGATTGAGAACGGCGTCAACTACTTCGACCTTGCCCCATCCGTCGAAGCGCCCTTGCGCGCCTACGCCGAGGCTTTCGCCGGGAGGCGTAACAAGGTCCTCACGCAGATGCACTTCGGCGCGATCTACAAAACCGGCGAGTACGGATGGACACGCGACCTTGGCGAGATCAAGGAGCAGATCGCCTGGAATTTCCGCACCCTCAAGATGGACTATACGGACTTCGGCTTCATCCACTGCGTGGACGACGCGGAGGACCTTGACGAGGTCCTGCACGGCGGCCTCTGGGACTACATGAAGGGCCTCAATGCAGACGGCGTCATTCGCCACCTGGGCTTTTCCTCCCACGATCCCACCGTCGCGAGGCGCGTTCTGGACACCGGGCTCATCGACTTATTCATGTTCAGCATCAACCCCGCCTATGACTACCAAAAGGGCGAGTACGCCATCGGCGAGGCCGCCCAGCGCACCGCCCTTTACCGGGACTGCGAGAAGATGGGCGTGGGCATCTCCGTGATGAAGCCCTTCGCCGGAGGGCAACTTCTGGACGAAAAACGCTCCCTCTTCAGGCACGCCCTCACCCACGCCCAGTGCTTCCAATACGCCCTGGACCGCCCCGCTGTGCTGACGGTGCTCCCCGGCGTCCGTGACATGGCGGACCTTCAAACCGCGCTCCACTACCTGGACGCCACGCCGGAGGAGCTGGACTATTCGGACATCAGCCGCTTCACGCCCCGTGACGCCGAAGGCGTGTGCGTCTACTGCAACCACTGCCAGCCCTGCCCCGCCGGCCTGAACGTGGGCCTCATCAACAAATACTACGACCTCGCCCGCGTCGGCGACGAGCTTGCCCGTAACCACTACCTCAACCTCCCCCTCCACGCCTCCGCCTGCCTCCACTGCGGACATTGCGAGCGCCGCTGTCCATTCCATGTGAAGCAGGAGGACCGTATGCGTGAGATTGCGGAGTATTTCGGAAAATAACGCTGTATACGCCAAAGCCCCGACCGCTGCTATGCGGTCGGGGCCCTTTTCAGCTCGCTGTTCAGCTCAAACACTCATCATACACTCCCCTCGTCCGCTCGTCGAAGCAGCAGAAGGTCACGTCCATCGGATAGTCCGGATTATCCGCCAGCCACTTTTTCACCGTATCCACGGCAATTTGAGTTGCCTCCCTCACCGGGTAGCCGTACACGCCCGTGGAGATTGCCGGGAAAGCGATGGTGCGGACCCCGTTTTCCCGCGCCAGATCCAGCGAATTTCGATAACAGTCCGCCAGCAAGACGGCGTCCTCCGAAGCTCCGCTGTATATCGGCCCCACGGTGTGGATGACGAATTTCGCCGGCAGCCGGTAACCCTTCGTGATCTTCGCCTCCCCGGTCCGGCACCCGCCAAGGGTCCGACATTCCTCCAAAAGCTTCGGCCCCGCCGCCCGGTGGATTGCCCCGTCCACGCCTCCACCGCCCAGCAAACTCCGATTCGCGGCGTTGACAATGGCGTCACAGTGCAGTGTGGTGATGTCGGAACAGAGAATATGTACGTTTCCCATATGATTTCACCTCAATTCATAGATTTTCTATTTGTCTATCTTTCCCAACCTCGCCAAGCGAGAGGTAATTGCTCCGTTTGTCCTGCCAAAGAAGCTCATCATTTCCTGCTTTGAGCAGCCCTCGTCAAACATCGCGATCAGCTTCATGTCATCCTCTTTCGTCCACGGCTTCCCGGCTTTCTCCGGCAGCTTCCTTGCTGGACCGCACTTTTTTGTCTCAAGCTCATTCAAAACGCAGTGAAGCGCTCGGACGACCTCTGCCTTGTTGCAAACATTGTCGTCTGAAAGGACCTCCCCCGTGAGAGGGTCCGTGCCATCCGCCAAGGTTCTCAATATTTCCTTTGCCCGTTCGATGTCCATATGACCCGCTCCTTTCGCTGAATAGAATCACCAAAAAAGCCCCTATTTTCCCGCTTACGGCGGCTATCCCTCAGCTTCTTGTCCCGGTAGTATTTTACCACGTATCCCCCATCAAATCAATCCGCATCCTATCTTTTGAATATAAATGCACTTAAATTACGCTTTGCGTCACTATCTTGGCTGCCTGCTCCCGCCGCGTCCGCCCGGCGGTCATTACAAGGATTTATTGAAAAATCGGGCGCTTTGGTGTAAAATAAACATATCTGATTTCGGCGGTGATACCGATGCTCACGGCAAATTCCATAAATGAGGCGATTTCCGCCCTTTTCGGTCCCTCGGTCACGGCAGTCGACCGGCAACGGGTGTCCGGCGGGGACATAAACCGCGCGTACAGGTTGGAGCTGTCCAACGGCGCGCGCGTCTTTCTCAAATGCAACCGCCACGATTTTCTCGGCATGTTCACCGCCGAGGTCAAGGGCCTTGAGGCGTTGAGGGCGACCGGCGCCATCGGCGTGCCGGAGCCACTGGCAGTCGGAACGGACGGTGCCGAGGCGTTTTTGATAATGGAATACCTCTCCCCCGCCCCGCGCCGCCCCGACTATTGGGAGATCTTCGGTCACGAGCTTGCGGCGCTCCACCGGGCGAAATGCGGCCCCCGCTTCGGCTTCCCGACCGATAACTACATCGGCTCCACGCCCCAGCAAAACGCACCCTCAGACAGCTGGGCGGCATTTTTCCGCGACCGCCGCCTCCTACCCCAAATGGAGCTCGCCTGGGGCCTTTTAGACGACCGCACCCGCCGCAGCCTCACCAGCATCACCGAGCGCATCGACAGCCTCCTCCCGGAGCCCGCCTTCCCCTCCCTCATCCACGGCGACCTCTGGTCCGGCAACGCCCTCTGCGGTCCCGACGGCAAGGCCTGGATCCTGGACCCCGCGGCCTACGTCGCCCACTTCGAGGCCGACCTCGCCATGACCGAGCTCTTCGGCGGCTTCCCGAACCGCTTCTACCAATCCTACAACGAAGTCACCCCCATCGACCGCTCCTACCCGGACCGCCGCGACCTCTACAACCTCTACCACCTCCTCAACCACCTAAACCTTTTCGGCCTCCCCTACCTTTCCAATGTCTCGTCCATCGCAAAACGCTACGCCTGATCCGCCTTATTTTTTATACCGTCGCAAATTTTGAATTTGCCATACGAAAACCCATATCAAAAGCCCAGACAGGAGGTCATTTTATGAACGATCACAACATTTCCGAAAAAGACTGGCGGCTCTTCCGTGAGAAGGTCCCCGGATGGCAGGAGCGGTACATGGACGGGCTTTGCAAGGAATACGCGGAGCTCCTCAGCGGCGGCGGCAACCCGTCAGAGCGGTTCTGGGCATTACATGACAGGATACAGCGCGACAAGCGGAGCATCGGAGTGCTGATAGAGATGCGCCGGTCCATGATGCGGCAAAACCTGATGCTCCTGTTGCGGGAAAACGTCATCACCCCAGATGAACTTGATGGCTTCAGCAACGACCTTCGGTCGCAGATAGAGCAATTCCTGTAAATCCCTTATTTTACCTATACCGTCACAATTCTTGACCGCCGTCAGCGTCAAGAATCTCACGTTGTTCGTCATCCAGCGCTTCGGAGCGCAATTCATGGGGTATTATTTCCGAGTTCCCCCTACACTTTTACTCCCATACTTGCTATAACGATCATACTCTGATTATACGGAGGCGCGTTATGAAATACGGTGAGTCAACATTTGACGTTCTCTACCTGCTCTTTGCCATTCTCTGCGGCATACTGATCCTGCACCGTGCAAACAGCCGCGCCGGGAAGCTCATGGGCGCGGCGGCGCTGACGCTGGGGCTTGGGGACGCCTTTCATCTCATTCCCCGTGTCCTCAACTACTTCGTGGACGCGGACTTTACCGCGGCGCTGGGCGTCGGAAAGCTCGTCACCTCCGTCACCATGACCGTTTTCTACGTCCTCATGTACTATATCTGGCTCGAAGCCTATGCCGAGCCCGAGAAAAAGCCCCTCACCGCCGCCATATGGGTGCTGACCGCCATCCGCATCGTCCTCTGCCTGTTCCCGCAAAACAGGTGGCTAGAGAACGACAGCGGCGTACTTTGGGGCGTCATTCGCAACGTGCCCTTTTTGGCTCTCGGAGCAATCATCGTGGCGCTCTACTTCAAGTCCCGGAATAAAAACCGCCATTTCCGCCTCATCTGGCTTCTCGTCACCCTCTCCTTCCTTTTCTACATCCCCGTAGCTGTGGCCGCGGGCATCGTCCCCATCCTCGGCATGCTGATGCTCCCCAAAACCGTCTGCTACATCCTCATCCTCGCCGCGTTCTACTCCGAGGCAGTCAGAAAGCATAATTGACCAACATTTTTCCGGCAGCATGACATCCAAAAAAATCTCCAGCAGTGTTATAACTAAATTAGAATATTTTTCGCGGGGCTTTGCCTCGCGAAAAATCACCATATGTTTTGCAAGTGTGCGCCCTTATGGGGCGTGCGCGCAGCAAAACAGCAGAAAAAATTTTCGGAAACGTCCGCAGACGTTTCCGAAAATTTTTTCGCACGTCCCTAATTGGCATTTGAAGCCCCGCAAAGCGGGGCTTCAAAGCCAGTATTAATACATTCCGCCCATATCCGGGTTCGGTGCCGCGGCGGGAGCGGGAGGCTCGGGCTTGTCGGCGACCAGGGACTCGGTGGTGAGGACGATGGCGGCGATAGACGCGGCGTTCTCCAGAGCGCTGCGGCAGACCTTGGTCGGATCCACAACGCCGGCGGAGATCATGTCGCAATACTGCTCGGTGGCGGCGTTGAAGCCGTAGGTCACGGACTTGGAGGATTTTACGTTGTTGAGTATGACAGCTCCCTCAAGCCCCGCGTTGGCGGCGATCTGCTTGATGGGCGCCTCAAGGGCCTTGGCTATCATGGCGACGCCCGTCCTCTCGTCGCCGTGAGTCTCCTTGAGGAGCTTGGAAACGGCCTTGGACGCCACAACATACGCGGTGCCGCCTCCGGCGACGATGCCCTCCTCAACGGCGGCGCGGGTGGCGTTCAGCGCGTCCTCGATGCGCAGCTTCTTGTCCTTCATCTCCGTCTCGGTGGCGGCGCCGACCTTGATGACGGCAACGCCTCCGGCGAGCTTTGCAAGCCTCTCCTGAAGCTTCTCGCGGTCGTAATCGGAGGTGGAGACCTCGTACTCGTTCTTTATCTGCGCCACGCGCGCGGCGATCTCGGACTTGTCCCCGGCGCCGTCCACGATGATGGTGTTCTCCTTGGTGGCCTTGACCTGGCGCGCCTGACCCAGCATATTGAGGGTCGCGTCCTTCAGCTCCATGCCAAGCTCGGAGGAGATGACCTCGCCGCCGGTGAGGATGGCGATGTCGCGGAGCATCTCCTTGCGCCTGTCGCCGAAGCCCGGAGCCTTGACGCAAAGGCAGTTGAAGGTGCCGCGGATCTTGTTGAGGATGAGTGTGGCAAGGGCCTCGCCCTCCACGTCCTCGGCGATGATGACCAGCTTCTTGCCCGCCTGGATGACCTGCTCGAGAAGGGGCAGAACCTCCTGGATGTTGGAGATCTTCTTGTCGGTGATGAGTATCAGCGGCTCGTCATAGACGGCCTCCATCTTGTCCGTATCCGTGACCATGTAGGGGGTGATGTAGCCCCTGTCGAACTGCATTCCCTCAACGACCTCGGAATATGTCTCGGCGGTCTTGGACTCCTCCACGGTGATGACGCCGTTCTGTCCAACCTTCTCCATTGCCTCGGCGATGAGCTTGCCGATGGTCTCCTCGCCGGAGGATACGGTGCCCACGCGGGCGATGTCCTCGGTGCCGGAGACGTGCTGGGAGTTGGCGCGAATCTCGGCGACAGCCGCCTCAACGGCCTTGGCGATGCCCCTCTTCATGACCATGGGGTTGGCTCCGGCGGCCACGTTCTTGATTCCCTCGTGGATCATCGCCTGGGCCAGCACTGTGGCGGTGGTGGTGCCGTCGCCGGCCACGTCGTTGGTCTTGGAGGCGACCTCCTTCACAAGCTGCGCGCCCATGTTCTCAAACGGGTCCTCAAGCTCGATCTCCTTGGCGATGGTCACGCCGTCGTTGGTGATGAGCGGAGAGCCGAACTTCTTGTCCAGCACCACGTTGCGCCCCTTGGGGCCGATGGTGAGCTTCACGGTGTCTGCCAGCTTGTTCACGCCGGCCTCAAGATTGCGGCGGGCCTCCTCGCCGTAAACGATCATTTTGGACATATCAGATTACCTCCTAAATTATTCCACAATGGCGAGTATCTCGCTCTGCTTGACGATGGTGTACTCCTCGCCCTCGAACTTGACCTCGGTGCCTGTATACTTGCCGGTGATGACCTTGTCGCCGACCTCTACCTCCATGTCCACCTCGTTGCCGTCCACGAACCCTCCGGGGCCAACGGCGACTACCTCGTAGACCTGGGGCTTCTCCTGAGCGGAGCTGGTGAGGATAAGGCCGGATTTTGTGGTCTCCTCAGCCGGAACGCGCTTGATAACAACTCTGTCTGCCAAAGGTTTGAGCTTCATGCTGGTTTTGCCTCCTAGTAAAAATTTAGTTGTTTACCCCCCGTTTTTGACGGAGAGCTGGCTGTCTGTTCTCTTTTAGCACTCTTTTTGCCTGAGTGCTAATTTACATATATAATAGCTCATATCTTCAAATTAGGCAATAGTCATTATGACCAGATTTCACCTGTATTTATACGGCGTTCGCGGCAGTTTTGACCAATTCTCCCACCTTCCGGCAGCCTTTTGGGTAGATAAAGTTCACCCCGCCGGGAATGAGCCTTAATTTAGCGCATTTTGTGTACATCGCCTCGCCGTCAATGCTCACGGAAAACTCCCTGTCGTCCTCCACCGTCAGGTGCCGCCCGCCCACGTAGCGTATTATCTCCGGGAATCTGGCGTACTGCCCGGAGGCGTAAAACTTCAAAAGCCTTGCCAGCGTTAAGCGCGATACGTCCTTTACGATGAGCGTATCCATCACCCCGTCGTCGGGCACGGCGATCCTTGTTGGGTTGAACCCGCCGCCGTAATACTGCCCGTTGCAGGCGGAGATGAGGGCGAATTTCCCGTCCACCGTCCCCTCGTCCGTGGTCACCCTGAAATGCCTGTTTATCCCCTTTATGACGTTCACGACGAGGGATATGACGTATCCCCCCGCGCCGCCCACCACGGGCAGCCGCGAATACTTATGTACGTCTATCCCCACCCTTGCGTCAATGCCGATGGAGGCTATGTTGAGGCATTTTCTGCCGTTCACGTCAATGATGTCCATGGGCGCCGCCGTGCCCTCCACGAGCCTCTCAAGGTCCGAAAACAGCGCCGCGTCCTCCCCGAACATTCGCACAAAGTCGTTGCCCGTGCCGCAGGGATAGTGGGTCACGGCGGCGTTTTTAAAGCCCGCGGCGCCGTGGGCGCACTCGGAGAGCGTCCCGTCTCCCCCGCAGGCGTAGACCCGCAGCTCGTCGCCCTTTATGGCCTCGCGCTTCACCTTCTCCGCCGCGTCCATGGTCCCCACTGTCTCGTAGAGCTCATATTCCTCCCCCCGCCCGCTCATAAGGGCGGAGATCCTCTCCCGCACAGGCCCCTTGTCCGACTTCTTTCCCCCCGCCACGGGGTTTAAGATAAACAGGTGTCTCATCTCTCTGTCACCTCAAAAATAAGTATCTGAACAAACAGCTTAAAACATATAATAACCGCACCTTATCATGCCGTTATACAGCTTCCTGACCTTCCTTGCCCGCCGCCCGAAGAACTTCTCCAGCTCCACGTCGGAGGATATGATGTTAACTCTCCACCCCGGCGTGCTCCTCAGCGCCCTTCCGAACCGGCGCATGAGCTCCCGCGCCTCGGTAATGTCCAGCATCCTCTCCCCGTATGGCGGATTTGTGACGATGACGCCGTCCTCCGTGTGCCTTCCGAACTTCCCCGCGTCGGCGACGGAGAACCTTATAAGCCTCTCCACCCCCGCGCGTCTGGCGTTCTCCCTGGCGATATTCACCGCCCTCTCGTCGATGTCCGAGGCGAAAATGGCGTAATCCCTGTCAAATTCCCTCGCCCGCGCCTGGGAGCGCACCTCCTCCCAGTCGATTTTGAGGTTCCGCCAGCTCTCCGCCTCAAAGCGCCTGCCTGTCCCCGGCGCCCTGCCCTTTGCCGCCAGCGCCGCCTCGATGGCTATCGTCCCGCTGCCGCAGAAGGGGTCGCAAAACTCCCCCCTCCCCCGGTAGCCCGCGATGTCCACCAGCGCCGCCGCCAGCGTCTCCCTCAGCGGCGCCTCCACCTGCGCCGGACGCCAGCCCCGCTTGTGGAGCCCCGCGCCGGAGGTGTCGATGTACAGCGTCGCCTCGTCATTCACAAGGGCAAACTGTATCTGGTAACGCTCCCCCGTCTCGGGGAGCCTGTCAACTCCGTATGCCTTCCCCAGCCTCACCGCCACGGCCCTGTTCACGCACCTTTGAAGCGCCGGGACGGAGGTTATCGCCGAGCCGTGGGAGTACCCCTTCACCGGGAAGGCCCCGTTTTTCGGTATGTACCGCTCCCAGGGCATACTCCTCACGCCCTCAAAAAGCGAGTCAAAGTCCCCCGCCGGCGTCCTGCCCACAACGATAAGTATCCTCTCCGCGAACCTGCTGCGTATGTTCGCCACGGCTATGTCCCGCTCCGTGCCGGTGAAATAGACGCGCCCGTCCTCGCCGCGCACGTCCTCAAGCCCCATGTGCCTGAGCTCGTTCCCCAGCGGCCCCTCCAGCCCGAAGAGGCACGGCGCGCAAAATTCAAGCTTCATAATATCCCCTTTCCCCTTGCGGGGATTGAAATTCTCATTTATATGTGATACAATCCGTAAAAAAGCACGGGAGGTGCCCCTATGACAGCCGTAAACGCCGTAAAGCTTTCGTCCTATGACGAAAAGCTCGTATATGAAGCCGTCTGCCGCCATTTTGAGGCCATGGAGGCAGCAAAGGATCTGACGCCCGATACGCGAATAGCCCTAAAGCCCAACCTGCTCTACGGCAAAAAGCCGGAGGCGTGCGTCACCACGAACCCCGCCATACTCAAAGCCGTTATCCGTTGGCTCACTGAGCGCGGCTTTAAAAGCATCGTGGTCGCCGAAAGCTCCGGCGGGCTCTTCACCGCCGAGTATATGCGCTCGGTCTACTCCGCCTCGGGTCTGCGCGTCCCCGGCATAGAGGAGTACCTCAACCGGGACTTCACCTTCGCCCCCAGGACCTCCCCCGAGGGCTTCGAGCACCGCTCCTTCAACATCATAACCCCGCTTTTGGAGGCGGATTACATCATAAACCTCCCCAAGCTCAAGACCCACGCCATGACCACCGTCTCCATAGGCGTCAAAAATATCTTCGGCTCCATACCGGGCCTTCAAAAGCCGGATATGCACCGCCGCTGTCCGAAAACCGAGGACTTTGTAAAAATGCTCTGCGAGCTCTGCGAGACGGTAAAGCCCGCCCTCACCCTCCTTGACGCCGTGGACTCCATGGAGGGCAACGGTCCCGGCGGCGGAACCGTCAGGCACACGGGGCTCACCCTCTGCTCCAAAAACGTCTACGCCCTGGACACCGCGGCTGTGCGCTTCATGGGCCTCGACCCTGAGAGCATACCCCACCTTCGCGCGGCATCCTCAATGGGCCTCGTGCCGGGTGACATTGAGCTCACAGGCGACAGCTTCGAGCCCTGTTCTCCCCCGTTCAAGCTGCCGGACGCCGTAAAAAGCACCGGCTTTGAGGACTCCGTCCCGAAGCTCCTCCGCCGTCCCGCCGCCTTCGTCATGGATAAGCTTTTGCGGTCCTACCCCGTGGTGGACAAATCAAAATGCGTGGGCTGCGGCAAATGCGCCGAGAGCTGCCCGCAGAAGATAATCAAAATCGAGAACAAAAAAGCCGGAATGGACCGCCGCGCCTGCATCTCCTGCTTCTGCTGCCAAGAAATGTGCCCCGTCCACGCCATAACAGCTAAACGCTTGTTAAAAACGCTTTAAAAGCTTTAAATCTGCAAAAGGGCAGCGCCCTTTTGCAGATTATTTTTTATCTCCAGCCTTGCGCTTTCATGTAGTCGTTCAAAAACTCCGAGTTTGCCTTTTCCGTCTCGTTGAACATCCCGTAAACCACGGTCTGGTTTGAGGTCACGGGTCTGTACCACTCCTGACTCTCAAAATATTCCTTCAGCGATTCGGTTTTGAAAATATACCCGTGGCGGGCGTAGATCTCGTTGAGTATGCGGGTGACCTCCTCACGGGTCTTGCCGGCAAGGTCGTCCTGGGTTATGAGCTTCGTGTCCGAGGGGAAAAGCACCGTGTTGTCCTTAGCCGGCGCGCCGCCCCCATTCCCGGTTTCGCCCTGCCCGTTTGAGCCGCCCTGGTTTTCGTTGCCGCCGGTCTGTTCGTTCCCGCTGTCCCCACCGGAGGCAGTGTTACCGCCCGAGGACGTATTGCCGCCGGCGGCGTTCAGCTCCGCCCTGTAATCGGTGAGGGTCCTTATATTCGCGGTCTCCACGGCGTTGAATTCCTTCTGCACGGCGCTGGCGTCGGAGGTCTTTGGCGTGTACCACTTCTGGGAGTTGAAGTAGCTCTGCACCGTGCCCGTGCCGGATGTGCTGAAAATGTAGCCGTGGCGGGCGTAGATCTCGTTTATGAGCATCGCCACCTCCTGGCGGGTCTTGCCCTCCAGCTCCGCCCTCGTCATGCGCACGGTGTCGGAGGGGTAGAGAATGTCGTCGTTCACCGCCTCGGGACGGGTACTGCCGCCGGTGTTCTCTTCACCGCCCGGCTCGTCCTCGCCGTCCTGCCCGTTATTGTTATTTTCGCCGCTATTGTTGTTCTCGTTGTTTTCCCCGCTGTTGTTATTTTCTTCGCCGTTGTTATTTTCCTCGCCGTTGTTATTTTCCTCGCCGTTGTTATTTTCCTCGCCGTTGTTATTTTCCTCGCCGTTGTTGTTTTCTTCGTTGTTGTTCTGCTCGTTATTATTTTGCTCGTTGTTGTTCTGTTCGTTATTGTTCTGCTCGCCGTTGTTCTGTTCGTTATTGTTCTGTTCGCTGTCCTGACCGTTATTTTCCTGACCGGCGTTGTTCTGACCGCCGCCGTTCTGGTTGGTGTCGTCGTATATGGTCCCGTGCTGTCCGGCGTCGGGGTCAACCTCCTCCTTTTTCCAGGGCGTCCAAATGAGGAGCACCACGGCGACCATCACAAGCGCCGCCGCGACAGCTATGATCCACCCGGCCTTGGACTTTTTGACCCTCTCCTCGGGGACGTCCTCCGTCCTCTCCCCGGGCCTCTCCTCCACCGCGACTGCGGCGCGGCGCTGGGTATTCGCCTCCGGAGCCTTTGCCGGCGTCTGCCGGACCTCGGTCCTGGGCGCGCCAGTCATGACCGCTCCCCCGTTTCGCTTCACGGCGTCAAATGCGGCGGCGGCAGCCATCGCCCTTCTGGGCTGTTTTTTCGCCCCGCCCAGGCGCGTGAGCTCTATCTTCAACTGGCCCGCCGTCTGGTATCTCGCGGCGGGGTCGGCGGCCATCGCCTTTTTGATTATGGCGGCAAGCGCCGGGTCGATCCCTCGTATCCCCGCGGCGTCGTTGTGCTCCGGCATGGAGCACCCGTTTGCCACATAGCACATCATCGCCCCCACGGAGTAGATGTCCGACTGGGGCGTATATCTGTGCTCCTCCGTCTGCGTCTCGGGCGCGGCGAAGTCGCCGGTGTTGGTGCCGAATATGCCGCTCCCCGCCTTTTCCAGCGTCCTGCGGACGGCAAAATCCGTGAGCACAAAGCTCCCGCCGTCGGTGACCATCACGTTCTCGGGCTTTATCTCCCCGTGGACCATTCCGTACTGCGCCAGGCAGTCCAGGGCGTTTGCCAGGTCCTCGCCCAACCGCGCCGCGTCCTCGGGAGTCGCCGCCGCCTTCTCAAAGTACGTGGAGAGGGGCGTATAGATTCCCGTGCGGATATAGCCCGTCCACCCCGGTCCCTGGGCGTCCACCGTCACCGTGTCCTCCACGGTCGCCAGGTTCCTGCACTTCACGTTGCCGTACATGGCAAGCTCCCAGCTCAGATCGTTCTTGAATTTTGTGAAGTAGGTGGTGAGCAGGTCGCGGCTTATGCCGAACTGCACCGCCATGCTTATCGCCTCGTCCGCCGGCGGCACCTTTATCACCTTCACCGCGGAAAAGCTGCCGTTTTCCGCGTTTCGGGCGAGGTATACCGTCCCGAAATCCCCGGAGCCCAGCACGCCCTCAAGGCTCCAGCCGGGCATTACCTTCGATATGTCTAACATTATGCAAACCTCCTTCGCTGGCTCGATGATGTGTCAAAAGAGTGAGATCTGGCTTGATTCCGGCATATTCCCCAGCGCCCCCAGGTCCCGAAGGTCCAGCGCGTTGCTCCTGGACACCTTTGGGCAGGTGGCAAGAAGCTCCTCCATGGACACGAACTCCCTCCCCCTGCCGTGCTCGGCAAGGTCCCAGGCGGTCGTCTCGCCCAGTCCCGAGACGGCGACGAACGGGGGCCGCAGAGCGCCGTCCTCCACCTTGAATTTTACAGCATCAGACTTGTAAAGGTCAATAGGCAAAAACGTAAAACCGCGCTTATAAAATTCCCAGCACGCCTCCAGCGTCGTCATGAGGTCGTCGTCCTTGTCCGTGGAGGCGGGGTCGTCCTTTATTCTCCTTATCGCCGCCCTAACCGCGTCCTCGCCCATGCACATGAGCTTTGCGTCAAAGCCGCCCTTCTGACTGCGACGGTAAAAGTACGCGGAGTAAAATTCCAGCGGCCTGTGGACCTTGAACCAGGCTATCCTGAAGGCCATCATCACGTAAGCCACGGCGTGTGCCTTGGGGAAGAGGTACGCTATCTTCGCGAGGGAGTCAATGTACCAGTCCGGGACGCCGTGTGCCTTCATGGTGTCCACCCAGCCCTCCTGGAAGCCGCCCTTTTTCACTCTCCCCTTCCTCACCGCCTCCATTATCTTGAAGGACAGCTTGGGCTCCATGCCCCGGGATATGAGGTAGAGCATTATGTCGTCGCGGCAGCCCACGGTCTGACGGACCGTGGCGGTGCCGGAGGTGATCAGGTCCTTGGCATTCCCCAGCCACACGTCGGTGCCGTGGGAGAAGCCGGAAAGCCGCACCAGGGTGTCGAAATTCTCCGGCTGTGTGTCCACCAGCATCTGCCTTGTAAAGCCGGTGCCGAACTCCGGTATGCCGATGGTGCCGGTCTTCCCGATTATGGGGTCGTCGTCGGTAAGTCCCAGGGGCGCGGCGGACTTGAAAATGCCCATTGTCTCCGGGTCGTCAAGTCGTATCTTCTTCGCGTCCAGCCCCGTCATGTCCTCCAGCATACGTATCATGGTTGGGTCGTCGTGCCCCAGCTCGTCCAGCTTTAGGAGATTGTCTTCCATGCAGTGGTACTCAAAGTGAGTGGTGATGATGTCCGTGTCCTTGTCGTCCGCCGGGTGCTGAGCCGGGCAGAAGTCGCATATCTCCATGTCCTGGGGTATGACCACCAGCCCTCCGGGGTGCTGTCCCGTGGTGCGCTTCACTCCCACGCACCCCAGCGCCAGGCGGGACTCCTCGGCGCGGCTCGCCGTCTTTCCGGTCTTCTCCAGGTATTTTTTCACGTAGCCGTAAGCCGTCTTCTCCGCCACGCCCCCGATGGTGCCCGCGCGGAAAACGTGGTCCGCGCCGAAAAGCTCCGTGGTGTATTTGTGAGCGTTCGCCTGGTACTCGCCGGAGAAGTTGAGGTCAATATCCGGCACCTTGTCTCCCCCGAAGCCCAAAAAGGTCTCAAAGGGTATGTCGAACCCGTCCTTGACGTACTCCGTCCCGCACTCCGGGCACACCTTGTCGGGCATATCCGCGCCGCAGCCGTAGCCCCCGTCGGTGACAAACTCCGTGTGCTTGCAGTTGGGACAGCGGTAGTGTGGCGGCAGGGAGTTGACCTCGGTTATACCCGACATGAACGCCACGATGGAGGACCCAACGGACCCCCTGGAGCCCACCAGATACCCGTGGGCGAGGCTGTCCTGCACCAGCTTCTGGGCGGACATATATATCACGTCGTAGTGGCGGGAGAGTATGTCGTGAAGCTCCTGCTCCACCCTGCTCGTCACCGTCTCCGGCGGGTTTTCGCCGTAAAGCTCGTGCATACGGTTGTATACCAGGTCCTTCAGCTGCTGCTCGGAGTTTTCAATCTTCGGCGGGTACAGCGTCCCCGCCGGGGGCAGGGGCCTTACAACGTCGCACATATCCGCTATTTTGCGGGGGTTGGCGATGACCACCTCCTCCGCCCTGTCGCCCAGGTACTCAAACTCCCTGAGCATCTCGTCGGTGGTGCGGAAAAAGAGGGGCATGGGCTTGTCCCCGTCCTCAAATTCCTTCGCCACCAGCAGTATGTGCCTGAATATCTCGTCCTCCGGGTCCAAAAAGTGTACGTCCCCCGTGGCGACGGTGGGCTTTCCCAGCTCGTCCCCCAGCTCCACTATGCGCCTGTTGAAATCCCGAAGCTCCTCCTCGTCCTTTGCCTTTGGGCGCTCGCCGGAGAGCATGAAGAGGTTGTTGCATATGGGCTGTATCTCCAGGTAGTCGTAAAAGGACGCCACACGGCGGAGCTCCATCCTGCTCCTGCCGTCAAGGAGCGTCTGGAAAACCTCCCCCGCCTCGCACGCCGAGCCGATTATCAGCCCCTCACGGTACTTTTGTATCAGGGATTTGGGCATGATGGGGTTTGAGTGCAGGTGCTCCAGGTGGCTGGAGGTGACTATGCGATAGAGGTTCTTTATCCCCGCCTGGGTCCGCGCCAGGACTATGATGTGCTGCGGTCTTGGGCGGCGGCGCTTGGACGCCTCCCTTCTCCCCTCGGCGACGATGGGGTCTATGTCCGAAAGCCTCTCCGCGCCGCGCTCCGTGAGCATTTTTACGAATTTAGCCAAAATGAGCCCGCAGGTGAAGGCGTCGTCGGAGGCGCGGTGGTGGTTGAAGTCGGGAAGCCCCAGGTTCCCCGCCACCATGTCCAGCTTGTGGTTCTTCATCTCCGGCATGAGCCCCTGCGCCATGGTGAGGGTGTCAATGTATGTGGGTCCAAAGGGTATGCCGTGGCGCAGGCACACCTCGTCTATAAAGCCGATGTCAAAATTGGCGTTGTGGGCGACCAGGGGCAGTCCGCCGGCGAAATCCAGGAAATCCCGCACCGCCCGCTCCTCGGTGGGCGCGCCGGCGACCATCTCGTCGGTTATTCCGGTGAGGTTCGTTATCTCCGGCGGTATCCTCCGCTCCGGGTCCACGAAGGTCTGGAACCTGTCCGCCTCCTCGCCGTTTCGGAACAGCACCGCGCCTATCTCCGTGAGCTTGTCCTCCCGGGACCTGAGCCCCGTCGTCTCAATGTCAAACGCCACAAAGTCGCCTGTAAGCGGCCCGTCGCCGGAGCCCATGAGGGCGACCCTGTCGTCCACGTCGTTTACATAATATCCCTCAACGCCGTAGATGACCTTTATCTTGTCCCCCGCCGCCTTCATGGCGTCCGGGAAGGACTGGCAAACGCCGTGGTCGGTTATGGCGATGGCGGGGTGACCCCAGGCTATCGCCCTCTGAACCGCCGCCTTTGTGTCCGTCACCGCGTCCATGGCGCTCATCTTTGTGTGCAAATGGAGCTCCACCCGCTTTTCCACGGCGCCGTCGGTCCTGGGGGGCTTGTCGGGGACCTGCGCCATGGCGCGGGGGTCCAGCACCGCGTCGTTGTCAAAGCGGTTGAAGCTCATGCTCCCCTGGCAGGTGACGGTCATGCCCTCCTTTACGGTCTTAGCCGCCGCCTTCGTGGGCTCGTCCTGAATGAATTTGGATATGCGCACGGAGCCCGTGCCGTCGGTCATGTCAAAGTTCAAAATAAACGCGCCGCTGCGCACCTCGCGGCAGTTCATGGCGAATATTTTCCCGGTGACGGAGACGTTCCCGGACTCCAGCGTGAGGGTGGAGATTGGCACGTCGGGCTTTTTGTAAAGCTTGCCGAAAATGGGCTTCGCCGCCCCCGGCTTTGTAGTCCCCGGCTTTCCGCCGGAGCTCTTTTTCGCCTCCGGCGCGGGGGAAATAACGGGCTGGCGGGCGTTCATGGTGCACCTTACGAGCCCGAAATCCCGCTCCACCCGCCGCTCCATCATGGAGAGGTACACCGGCGGGACGCTCTCGGAAAAGCTCACGTCCACGGTCATGACCCGCCGCTCCCTCTCCACCGTGGCGTTGGTGACCCTCGCCGAGCCCAGTATTTTTTCCGGCGCTCCGCAGTCGGACAGGTCCGGGAACATATCAAGTAAGTTTACATAATCCATTATTCTTCTCCGATCAGCTCCATGAGCCCGTCAGCGAGCCTCTCATAGGGGAGCTTTTTCACGATCTCGCCCTTTTTGAAAAGAAGTCCCTCGCCGACGCCTCCCGCGACGCCGAAATCCGCCTCCCGCGCCTCTCCGGGGCCGTTTACAACACAGCCCATCACCGCCACGGTGATGTCCCTGCGGCACCCCTTCAACCGCTTTTCCACCTCGTGGGCGAGGGAGACAAGGTCGATCTGCGTACGCCCGCAGGTGGGGCAGGAAATGAGCCTCACGCCGCCGCTTCGCTTGCCGGCGGCCTTCAAAATGGCTATGCCCGCCTCTACTTCCCGCTCCGGGTCGGCGGTGAGGGAGACGCGTATTGTGTCGCCTATCCCCTCGGAGAGGAGCGCGCCTATACCCACGGCGGAGTTCACCGTGCCCATGTATTCCGTCCCCGCCTCGGTGACGCCCAGGTGGAGGGGATAGTCGCATTTGGAGCTCAAAAGCCTGTACGCCTCGATGGTGCGCGCCACGGTGGAGGACTTTACGGATATGCAGATGTCCGAAAAGCCCACGTCCTCCAAAAGGCGCACGTGTCCCAGGGCGCTCTCCACCATGGCCTCCGCCGTGGGACCGCCGTATTTTGCCAGAAGCTCCCGCTCCACGGAGCCGGAGTTCACACCCACGCGTATGGGAATTTTTCGCGCCTCGCACGCCCGCGCCACCGCCCTCACCCGGTCAAACGAGCCTATGTTCCCGGGGTTCAGGCGTACCTTGTCCACCCCGCCGTCGATCGACGCCAGGGCAAGGCGGTAATCGAAATGTATGTCCGCCACAAGGGGCAGGCGGACGCGCTTTTTTATCTCGGCGACAGCGTTTGCCGCCTCCGTATCGGGAACAGCCACACGGATGATGTCGCACCCCGCCGCCTCCAGCCTTTCTATCTGCGAAACCGTCGCCTCAACGTCCCGGGTGGGGGTGTTGCACATGGACTGAACGGATATGGGCGCGCCGCCGCCAATTTTGACATTTCCGACGCTTATCTGTCTTGTCATTTCTCTACCCTTTTCAAAGCAATTATACCGCAAAGCCAAACTATTGTAAAGATGGAATATGTGCCAAAAATAACTATGCCAACGTACTTTATTTTAGTTATTTTATACAAGCTATCTTATATATTTCAAAATGTCGCTGACCATTATTACAGCCATCAGCGCCAGGAGAGCCGCCATGCCCGCGGCGTGGACGTAGCCCTCATACTTGGGGTCAAGCTGTTTTTTGAAGAGGAGCATGGTGACGGCGTTCACCAGCACGAAGAGGAGCCTGCCGCCGTCCAGGGCGGGGATGGGCAGAAGGTTCATCACCGCCAGGTTCACGGCGATGACGGCGATGAGGTAAAAAACCTGCTCCAGTGCCGCGGCCCTTGAATGTGTCTCCTCCTCCACCTGGCGGCCCTTGTCGTTGATTATGCCAACGATGCCCACAACGCCGGACATATCCCGAAGTCCCACGGCGCCGGTTATGAGGTCTGAAAGCCCCATCCAGACGGTGCGGACGAAGTTTACGGAGGTGTAGAGGGTGTATTTTGCCTTGACGCCGAAATCGGCGGGGACGGTGCCGAAGGTCACGCCGTAGCGGTAGCCGTCGGCGTATTGGGCGGGCTTGAGGCCGTAGTCCTCCAGCTTCACTTTTTTGCCGTCACGTATGACGACCATATCCACGGTGTCGCCGGCTCTGTCCATATATATGGAGAAATCGGATGAGTAAAAGACCCGGTGCCCGTCGATGGAATATATCCTGTCCCCCGCCTCTATGCCGTTCTCGGCGTAGAGAAAGCCGTCCACCGTCTCCACCACCTCGTTGGTGGTGAATGCCGTGGCGGAGGAGTATATTGCGCCCACAATGACGACGCCTATGAGGAAGTTCATGGCGGCGCCCGCCACAAGGATGATGGACTTCTGCCACCAGGGTTTATTGAAGAACGCCCGAGGGTCGGCGCTTCCCCCGTCGCCGTCCTCCCCCTCCATGGCGCAGTAGCCGCCTATTGGGAGAAGGCGGAGGGCGTAGAGCGTCTCCTCCCCCTGCTTTTTAAAGAGGGCGGGGCCCATGCCGATGGAGTATTCGTTGACCTTGACGCCGCACGCCTTTGCCGCTATGAAATGCCCGAACTCATGGAGGGCTATGAGGACGCCGAAGGCGAGGATCGCTATGACATAATACATTCTTATTTCACCTTTATTGAAGCCCGCGTGAGGGCGTCGGCGGACAGGATGTCTTCCGGCGTCGCCGCGGGGAGATCGCCGTATTTGGCTATTGCCCCCTCGATGATGCGGGGAATCCGCGAAAAGCCGATTTCCCTCCGCAGGAAGGCCGCGACAGCCACCTCGTTTGCCGCGTTCATCACGGCGGGGGCGGCGCCGGCGCGGGGAGCTGTTTTGAGGGCAATCGCGAGACAGGGGAATTTGTCAAGATCCGGCTCCTCAAAGGTGAGAGAGCCGATTTTAGCAAGATCGAGCTGACCCGCCAATGAGGGAAGGCGGGCGGGATACGTCAGCGCCAGCTGTATGGGAAGGCGCATGTCCGGCACGCCAAGCTGGGCGATGACGGAGCCATCGCAAAACTCCACAGCGGAGTGGACGACGCTCTGGGGGTGGACGATGGGCGTTATCCTCTCGGGGCCCACGCCAAAGAGGTGCATCGCCTCCATGACCTCCAGCCCCTTGTTCATCATGGTGGCGGAGTCTATGGTCACCTTCGCGCCCATGTCCCAGTTGGGGTGCTTCAGCGCCATCTCCGGGGTGACGCTTTTGAGCTCCTCCCTGGTAAGCCCCCTGAAGGGTCCACCGGAGGCGGTGAGGACGATTCTCCTCACCTCGCTTTTCGCTCCCCCCGCCAGGCACTGGAATATGGCGGAGTGCTCCGAGTCCACGGGAATGAGCTCACAGCCGTGCTTTTTTATCTCCTCCATCACTATGTGCCCGGCGCAGACAAGCGTCTCCTTGTTGGCGAGGGCGAGCCTGGGGGCGCCTGAGCGTATGGCGGCGAGGGTGGGCAGCAGCCCCGCGATGCCCACGAGGGAGGACTCCACAATGTCCGCCCCGGCGGACGCCGCCTCGCAGACGCCGGAGGGTCCGGAGAGGACCCGGACTGGGGTGTCCGCAAGCCTTATTTTCAGGTCGGCGGCGCTTTTTTCGTCAGCCATCGCCACGGTTTTTGGGGAGAATTTTCTCGCCTGGCGCTCCATGAGGGAGGTGTTTTTGCTGCCGGTGAGGGCGATGATATCATATTTCAGCAGCTCCGCCGCCTCCAGGGTCTGTGTACCGATGGAGCCGGTGGAGCCGAGGACGGTGAGAGTTTTTTTCATAGGCCGTAAAATCAAAGGGCGGGAATGAGCCCGGTGAGGAGGTAGACCAGGGGGGCGGTGAAGATTATGGAGTCGAAACGGTCCAGCACGCCGCCGTGGCCCGGGATGAGGTTGCCGTAGTCCTTTATCTTGTGCTCCCGCTTTATGACGGAGAAGGCCAGGTCCCCAAGCTGGGTGGTGACGTTGCCCAGGGCGGCGTAGACGAGGAGACGCACATAGCTTACATCTATGCCGGCGGCCTTGTCCACTATGAGTCCGAATATAAGTATGCCCAGTATGCCGCATATAAAGCTGCCGATAAAGCCCTCAAGGGACTTGTTGGGACTGCACTTGAGGACGCCCTTGTGCTTTCCGAAGAACATACCGCCGAAGTACCCGCCGGTGTCGGACACGGCGGTGATGACGAAGGACATTATGACCAGGAGCCCGCCGTTTTCCATCACGCGAAGCTGTAAAAGAGCGGAGAGGCACACGGGGATGAGTATCCCGCCGAAAAAGCCGGAGAGGACCGTCTGGAACCTGACGGGCTTTTCGGAGCCGTAGGTGAATACGGCCTCGGCAAAGAGGACCACCATCAAAAAGGTGAGGGATATACGAAGGACAAGCTCGGCACAGCCGAAGTAAAAGCCCAGGGGTATCGCCGCCGCGGTGAGGCCGGGCCAGATGAAGTGGCGGGGATTTTTGGTGTCACCCACCGTGCGCATGAGCTCATATACGCCGATGAAACCCAGGACGGCGATGACCGCCGCCATCCAGACGGGCGCCAGCCACAGCGTCAGCGCCAGCAGAAGGGCTATCATAACGGCTGCCATGATTGTACGTGTCAAAAGCATAACGATTCCTCTTTTATATTTTTAATAGACCCTTGCCGGTTTTATTTCACGCCGCCGTAGCGCCGGTCGCGCTTTTGGTAGGCGGCTATGGCGTCGTCCATGTCGCGCTCGGTGAAATCGGGCCAGAGGGTGTCGGTGAAGTAAAACTCGGAGTAGGCGGACTGCCAGAGGAGGAAGTTGGATATGCGCTCCTCCCCGCTGGGGCGTATCACAAGGTCGGGGTCGGGCATTCCGGCGGTGTAGAGGTATTTTGAAAGCTCCCGCTCAGTAAGCTCCCCCCGGTCAGGGTCCGCCTGCCACGCCTTGACCGCGCGGATTATCTCGTCCCTGCCGCCGTAATTTACGCACAGGTTCGCCTGGGTATGGGAGCTGAGCGTCTCGTCGATGCTCTCCACGCGGGCTATGAGGGCCCGGAGCTCCGGGGAGAGGACCGAGGTGTCGCCGAGGATACGTATGCGCACGTTTTCGCGGCGCATCTTCTCGATGGCCTCCTCCAGGTATTTTTTCAAAAGCCCCATTATGGCGGAGACCTCCTCCGCCGAGCGCTTCCAGTTTTCCGTGGAGAAGGCGTAGACGGTCAGGTACTCTATGCCCAGATCGCGGCAGTAGGAGGCTATGCGGCGGAAGGTCTCGGCTCCCGCGGCGTGTCCGGCGGTGCGGGGAAGGCCGCGCTTTTGCGCCCAGCGCCCGTTGCCGTCCATTATTATTGCAATATGACGGGGCAGGACCGTCCCCTGCCCCGCCGTCTTTTGTTTGTTAGATTGCGCCATCAGATCTGTGTGAGTTCCTTTTCCTTCTTGGCGGTGGTGTCGTCCACCTTTTTGATGTAGTCGTCGGTCATGGTCTGAAGGTCCTTCTCCATTATCTTCAGATCGTCCTCGGTGACATCCGACGCCTTCTGCATCTTCTTGAACTTCTCGTTGGCGTCACGGCGGACGTTGCGCACGGCTGTCTTGGCGGTCTCGGCGTATTTGCGGACCTGCTTGATGAGGTCGGCGCGGCGCTCCTCCGTGAGCTGGGGGAAGGCGAGGCGTATGACTGTGCCGTCATTCTGGGGGTTTATACCCACGTCGGAGGTGAGGATCGCCTTCTCGATGGGCTTTAAGAGGGACTTGTCCCAGGGCTGTATCACCAGGGTCCTGGGGTCGGGGGAGGAGACGGTGCCCACCTGGTTTATTGGCGTGGGCACGCCGTAGTAGTCCACGCGCAGGTGGTTGAGGACGGCGGGGTTCGCCCTGCCGGCCCTGACCGTGGCAAATTGGCTCTCCAGCGCCTCAACGGTCTTCTTCATCTTGTCAAGATACTCTTTAAAAGCGGCGTCGTCGGTGTACATGGGTTATCCTCCTTTAATTTTGGTGTCAAAAATCATGTGGAATATCCGCGAAGCGGATTATTTTACGACTGTTCCTATCTTTTCGCCCATGATGGCGCGCTTGATGTTCTCCGGGTCCTTCAGGGCGAAGAGGAGGACGGGGATATTGTTGTCCATGGAGAGGCTTGTGGCGGTGGAATCCATGACGGCGAGGTGCTTTGCCAGCACGTCGTCATAGGATATATGGTCGAATTTCACGGCGTCCGGGTCCTTTTTGGGGTCGGCGGAGTAGACGCCGTCCACGTTCTTGGCGAGGAGTATCACGTCCGCGTTTATCTCAGCGGCTCTCAGAACGGCGGCGGTGTCCGTGGAGAAGTAGGGGCTGCCGGTGCCGCAGCCGAAGATGACTATGCGCCCGTTTTTAAGGTGCTTGTCGGCCTTGAGGCGGATGTAGGGCTCGGCGATGGAGCTCATCTGCACGGCGGTCTGTACCCGCACCTGGGCGCCCATGTGCTCCAGAACGTCCGCCACGGCGAGGCAGTTCATGACGGTCGCCATCATGCCCATGTGGTCGGCGCGGGTGCGCTCCATGAAGCCGCCGCCGTCCTTGACGCCGCGCCAGAAGTTCCCGCCGCCGATGACGATGCCGATCTCAACGCCCATGTCGGAGCACTCCTTCACCACGCGGCAGACGCTCTCGATGACCTTGAAGTCAAGCCCGAAGCCCCGCTCCCCCGCGAGCGCCTCGCCGGAGAGCTTGAGCAGGACCCTTTTATACGCAGGTTTATTATCCATATGTCTACACCCCACTATATTTTGCGTTTTTGTCATTATAATATATCTTCGCCAAAAATGGAATAGCGTATTTGTATTTTTACAAAAATTTCGTTTTTGACGGCGCTCCGCCACGGTCTTCCGGTTCTTCCATACATTTATCATTTAATTTGCCGCCCGCCCGGTGTATAATTTATTCACCCGGGGGACCGGGAATCGTCGGGAGGGATAGGTTATGGATATTCAGGCCATCGGGAACAGGGCCTTTTCGGTATATATCGGGGAGTCGGAGCTTGTGAGCCGGCACCTAAAGCCCGGGAGCGTGACGGTTTCGGCGGCGCGGGAGCTGGTGCGGGACTGCATAGGCGGGTGCGGCGGGGCGATGAGCCTGGAGCTCTACCCGGGGCGGCACGAGCTTCTCATCTTTGTCCGCAGGTGCTCCGACGAGCCGGAGTTTTATTCCTTCGCGGACCTGGAGGAGCTTCTGCCGGCGCTGAGGCAGCTGCCCGCGGGGGCGGTGTCGTCCGTATACTTCTACAACGGCGCTTACATACTTGCCGTCTGGCCTCCGGAGGGGTCGGGGATACCGGCGCTGGCGGAGTTCGGGCGGCCCCTCTCCCGCTCCGCCGCGTTCCTGTGCCATCTCAGGGAGCACGGGGAGACGGTGTGCGAGGGGGACGCGGCGGAAACGCTGACGAGGGTCTTTGATCCGGTCAAAAATACGCGGTGTAAATAAAAATTTGCCAAATTACCCTTTTATTTTTCCGACGCATGTGTTATAATCCCCTTACCGCGATTTTCCGAGGGGGTGGGACGATGCCAAAGCAGCGGGGCGTAAAGCCGGTGGCGCAGAACAAAAAGGCGTACCACGACTACTTCATCGAGGAGAAGTACGAGGCGGGCATCGAGCTTTTCGGCACGGAGGTCAAGTCCATACGGGCGGGAAACGTGAATTTGAAGGACTCCTTCTGCACCGTGAAGGACGGCGAGCTCTTCGCCCACGGTATGCACATCTCCCCCTACGAGAAGGGCAACATCTTCAACCGGGACCCCATGCGCCCGAAGCGACTTCTGATGCACCGCAGGGAGATAGCAAAGCTCCACGCCAGGATACAGCAGGACGGGCTGACGCTTGTGCCGCTGTCGCTGTACCTCAAGGATTCGCTGGTGAAGGTGGAGCTGGGGCTTGCCAGGGGCAAGAAGCTCTACGACAAGCGTGACGCCGCGGCAAAGCGGGACGCCGACAGGGAAATCGACCGCACAATGAAGGAAAAATACAGATAAAAGGAGTTTTGGAACATGGCAAATCCCATAGCTACCATCGAAATGGAAAACGGCAAGGTCATAAAGGCGGAGCTCTACCCCGACATCGCGCCCATATCCGTCGCCAATTTCATCTCCCTGGCAAACAAGGGCTTTTACAACGGGCTCATCTTCCACAGGGTCATAAAGGACTTCATGATCCAGGGCGGCTGTCCCCAGGGCAGGGGCACAGGCGGTCCCGGCTACTGCATAAAGGGCGAGTTTGACGCGAACGGCGTCCCGAACCCCTTAAAGCACGAGCGGGGCGTCCTCTCCATGGCGCGCACCTCCGTGCCCGATTCGGCAGGCAGCCAGTTCTTCATCGTCCACGCCGACTCCCCCCATTTGGACGGACAGTACGCCGCCTTCGGCAAGGTCATCGAGGGCATGGACGCGGTGGACGAGATCGCCTCCGTCCGTGTGGACTACAACGACAAGCCCCGCCAGCCCCAGGTGATGAAGTCCGTCACCGTGGATACCTTCGGCGTGGATTACGGCGAGCCCGCCAAGGTGTGAGATGAGGACGGCGATAATAACCGGCGCCTCCTCAGGTCTTGGCAGGGAGTACGCCCTTCAGCTTGCCGCGAGCTTCCCCGAGGTTGAGCAGGTCTGGCTCATAGCCCGGAGGAAGCCGCTTCTTGACGAGCTGGGAAAGCGGCTCTCCATCCCCTTCGTGAGTATCCCGCTGGACCTCACAAGCGACGGGGACCTGGAGCTTCTTTCGAGAAGGCTTGAGGACGAGAGGCCCGAGGTGACGGTGCTTGTAAACAGCGCCGGATGTGGGTATCTCTCCAACGTGGCGGACACGGACCCCGCCCTTCTCTCCCGCATGACGGACCTTAACATCCGCGCGATGACGCTGGTCACGCGCGCGGCGCTGCCGTACATGCCGGAGGGCGGGCACATCATTAACGTGAGCTCCATCGCCTCCTTCTGCCCCAACGCCAGAATGACGGTGTACAGCTCCACGAAGGCGTATGTTTCCAGCTTCTCGCTGGGCCTGAGGGAGGAGCTGCGGGAGCGGAAGATTTCCGTCACCGCCGTGTGCTCGGGACCCATGGATACGGAATTTCTGGACATCGGGGGAATAACCGGCAACTCAAAGATGTTCAAGACCCTCCCCTACTGCGACCCCAAAAAGGTCGCCGCCGGAAGCTGCCGCGCCGCCAAAAACGACCGCGCCTTCCACACCCCCCGAGCCTTCTTCAAGCTCTACCGTTTCCTATCCAGAGTGATCCCCGAAACCGTAATGGTAAAGCTTGCCAAAACCTGAAATCATACAAAATCCCCCCGCGAACAAGCGAAGCGATGTTCGCCAAAATTCGCAAAACAAATAAATTAACGCCAAAATTCGCGAAGCGAATAAATTTAAATCCCACTACCTCTTTGAATCCCAAACGCGAGCCCAGCAACGCGGCTCGCGTTTGGAGAGGAGGAGCGAAGTCAGCGCCTGAGCCCAGAGGCAGTCGCCTTTGGCGTCTGCCTCTGGGCGAGGTAAAGCGACTTCCGCGACGACGAGGGGGCGTACCGGTTTCGACGGGGACGCGGAAATTTGAATAGCGGGCGGATGCGCCTGACATCCTTAAAACGGGCAGTTATAAATTAAAGAACAACGATTACGCTGTTCCTGTCGCTGCTTAAGCAGTGACCGTTCCACCCCGGAGGTCAACGACCGGGGATGGGGCGTCGACTTAGTTGAGAACGTGAGCGCGGTAAGCTTTGCCCGCGCCATGCACAATGAAGCTACCAACCTTACAGGCGTGACGGCTTGCCTGTAAGCGCGGGAACCGGGGCGACCCGAAATAACCGTCTGCGCCCGGAGAGGTTCAAACGGATGTGTTTTCGGACAGGGGTTCAACTCCCCTCGCCTCCATAAAAAAAAGACCGCCGAAGGCGGCGTCCAATAAAACAAGTTCAGATTGTTTTCGGAGTGCGGCATGATTTCGGTCATGCCGCGTTTCCGTTTATGAGGTCGCTCAAAAGTGAGGCAGGGAGTATCCCGATATAGTTGTAGCTGATGTCTACATCCTGTACCCGATGTCCGCTGGATTTATCCGGCGCGTGGACGTAGACCGCTTTGACCAGATCGTTCAGGATCGCGGGCGTCAGCTCCGTCAGGCAGAGATATTTCTTCACCGTGCAGATGAAATGATC
>CANQVL010000017.1 GCA_947627285.1 uncultured Oscillospiraceae bacterium | reverse complement strand
TGAGCTTTTCCATGTCATCCTTCACCTCAGTTGACATAATAGCATAAAGGTCCAGAAAAGTAAATGCTGTTGCCGTGGACGGTTTTCTGGAGAATGACGGGATTGTTGGGGTGGTGACCGCAGCGGGTCAAGTTGAAAATAGGGGGTCGCCACACGAACTTTAGTTCGTGTGGGGAGAGGAGGAGCGAACACAGCGCCTGAGCCTCAGCCCAAACGCCTTTGGCGTCTGGGCTGAGGGGAAGTAAAGCGTGTTCCGCAAAATTGGGGCCCCCACGCAATCATGATTGCGTGGGGAGAGGAGGAGCCGAGCCTGCGCCTGAGCCCTGAGGCAGTCGCCCCTGGCGTCTGCCTCGGGGCGAGGTTAAGCGGCTCGTGCGACGACGAAGACAGCAGATTGACAAAATAAGACCCACGCCGTATAATAGCGGCATGGGCTTCCCCGAAAGGGGGAGGATCGGGAGTACCCGATCTGGAGACAACCGTGGAAACGGTAAAAGGCGGTGCCTGACATCCCGCGTGAGCGGAATGGAGGCGTGTGGCAGCTCTCGCGGGAAATACTCCCGAAGGGAGGCTGGTACATATCACTTTGACGACTGTGCTTAGCCTTGTGGGCCTTATTGGCTCGCTTGCAAGTATGATCTCCTTAGTGCTGTATCTGCACGACAGGAAAAAGAAGTGAGCCGTCTGCTGGAACAGACGGCTCACTCTGTGGGTTTGGGGCTGCAACCCCGGACTCATGGTAAAATAAGCTCGATGTAACGGCACCGCTTAAACGGTCTCCACCCATTATTATACGGTCAGGGTCACGAAATGTCAATACCTTTCCCGCTGTCTTTACGGACGGCGGGAATTTATTTTAAGGAGTGATTTTATGGACTGGACAAGCATAGTGGTGGCGCTCATCACCGGGGGGCTGGCTTTTTTGGGGGTGCTGGTGTCGAACCGGAAGACCGGGGCGCTGATCGCCTACCGGCTCCAGCAGCTGGAGGCGAAGGTGGACAAGCACAACCATTTCGCCGAGCGTATGCCGGTGATTGAGGAGCAAATAAAGGTGGTGAACCACAGGATCGAGGATTTGGAGAGAAGGGCGGACGGATGATACATAAAAATGGAGTCCTCGCGGAAATGAGGATTTTGCAGAGAAAAAGAAATTGTGATTTCAGGAGGTAAAAAATGAAGACGGTAAGGGAAATTTACACTGCGGCGATGGGGCTCATGGACGAGTTGGACGGAGACGGGAGCCCGAGGGACACGGGAGAGTACGCGAGCAGGACGCCGGGGGTCGTGAACATGATGATCTCGGAGTACAGGATACTGGACGGGAGGACCGGGGGATTTGTGGCGGTGGAGGATATGGACGATCCGGTGCTTGGGATCGAGGATACATACGCGCTGGGAGCGATGCACTACGGACTTGCGGCGAATCTGCTCGTGGACGAAAATCCGCCCGCGGCAAGCTTTTTTCAGCAGAGGTATGAGGAGGTGCGGAACATATTTTTCTCCCGGCGCGCAAGCGCGGAGGGGGAGGAGATTTCGGATATCTACGGGGGCATAGAGCACGGTGGATTTGGGAGGTGGTGATTGAAATGCACTGCCTCTCGGGACCGCGCGGGGGCTCCTGAGCCGCTGGGCTCCTTTCAGAACCGCGCCCATAGGGGCGCGGGGGAATCTTCTTTCTCCTCTTTTGGTTTCGCCAAAAGAGGAGAAAGAAGCAAAGAGGAGAAAAGCGACCAGCGGGGGATTTCGATTTTCCCCCGCTGGACACCCCTTTTAAAAACGACCAGGGCCCTCGGGCCCTGGACCCTGGGGACCCCGCCGAACGAAGTTCGGTGGGGAAAGGAGGAGCGAAATCCGCGCCTGAGCCCTGCCATCGGGGGACCCCGGCAGGCGAAAGCCTGTTGGGGAGAGGACGAGCGGCGTCAACGCCTGAGGGCGACCAACGGGAGCCTGAGGTTAAGTGACGCCAGCGAGGACGAGGCGGCGAGGTTAAGCGGCTTTCGCGACGACGAGTGCGCGCAGTAAAACAGCAGGGAAAATGATTCGGAAATGTCCGCAGATATTTCCGAATCATTTTGATATTTCCGAATCATTTTTTCGCATGTTATCCCTTCAAAAAAGGGCGCAGTCCTTTTTTGAAAGCTTGACAATTTGGTTATATGTGCTATAATTATATCACTATGCGGGGAATGATTCCGCAAAACTAACGAAAATACGGGAGGGTTTACTATGGTTGATTTCAGCTTGAAGGGTAAGGTTGCCCTGATCACCGGTGCTTCTTATGGGATCGGGTTTGCCATTGCCAAGGGAATGGCCTCTGCCGGCGCCACCATTGTCTTTAACGACATCAAGCAGGAGCTGGTCGACAAGGGGATCGCCGCCTACAAGGAGGCGGGGATCGAGGCTCACGGGTATGTTGCCGACGTCACTGACGAGGCGGCTGTCGCTGAGCTTGTGAAGAAGGTCACCGAGGAGGTCGGGCACATCAACATCCTTGTGAACAACGCCGGCATCATCATGCGCATACCCATGTGCGACATGACCGCCGCCCAGTTCCGCAAGGTGGTGGACATCGACCTCAACGGGCCGTTCATCATGTCCAAGGCCGTCATTCCCGATATGATCGAGCAGGGCGGCGGCAAGATCATCAACATCTGCTCCATGATGAGCGAGCTGGGACGCGAGACTGTCTCCGCTTACGCGGCTGCCAAGGGCGGCCTCAAGATGCTCACAAAGAACATCGCCTCGGAGTACGGCCAGTACAACATACAGTGCAACGGCATTGGGCCCGGCTACATAGCCACTCCCCAGACCGCGCCGCTGCGTGAGCCGCAGGCGGACGGGTCCATGCACCCCTTTGACCAGTTCATCCGCGCCAAGACTCCCGCCAACCGCTGGGGCGAGGCCGAGGACCTGGCGGGCCCGGCGGTGTTCCTGGCGTCTCCCGCCTCCGACTTCGTAAACGGGCACATCCTCTACGTTGACGGCGGCATTTTGGCTTACATCGGCAAGCAGCCGGGGAACGAATAAAACTGGCTTTGAAGCCCTTACGGGCTTCAAATGCCAAGGGGAACGTGCGGTGAAATTTTCTGAATTCTGCGGAATTCAGAAAATTTCACCTGCCGTCGCGCGGCGCGCATGACCAAAGGTCATACACTTGCGCGACATAAGGTGATTTTTCCGACGCGCATGTCGCCGGAAAAATATTTGATTTGAGTTTTATGACTGATCCGGCGCGGCTTCTTGCCGCGCCGGATTTTCGCGGGTAACCGAATTTTTGTCGGGAGGGTTTTATGGTCGATTTGCATACACACTCGAATTTTTCTGATGGGACGGAGTCGCCGGAGGAGGTGGCGGAAAGGGCGCGCGGGGAGGGAGTCGGGGTGCTGGCTTTGACGGACCACGACAACGTCTCCGGGGCGGGGCGGCTCCGGGGGACGCGGGGGATAAAGGTCGTGGCGGGAGTGGAGCTGAGCTCGCGGACCGCCGCGGGGAAGTGCCACATATTGGGGCTGGGCATTGATCCCCTTGCCCCGAAGATGGCGGCGCTTCTTGAGAAGGCGTCGGCGCTGAGGCGGGAGAAGCTGGAGGCGAGGATAGCTTTTCTCGCGGCGGGGGGATATGCGCTCCCGGCGGAGGAGCTGGAGGCGCTGAGGAGGCTCCCGGGCGCGGGAAAGCCGCATTTGGGGGAGCTTTTGGTGAAGCACGGGTATGCCGGCAGTCTGAGCGGGGCGATACGGGGCATACTTGACGGCTGTAAAACGCCAAACGACAGGCTTGAGGCGCGCGACGCAGTAGAGGCTGTCACGGCCTCCGGGGGCGTGGCGGTGTGGGCGCACCCCTTTGGGGAGACGGGGAAGCGGGAGCTTGGCGAGGAGGAGCTTTTCACGCTTTTACGGGAGCTTCGGGACGCCGGGATCGGCGGGCTGGAGTGCTGGTACTCGGCGTACAGCCCGGAGAGGTGCCTGTTCCTTGAAAGGCTTGCGCGGGAGCGGGGGCTCTACGTGTCCGCCGGCAGTGACTACCACGGCGCGCGCAAGACCTGCCGTTTGGGACAGCTGAACAGGGATAATTTGCCCGTGGAGGACGGGAGGATAACTGTTCTGGAGGCGCTTTGAGGCGGCGGAACGGATTTTTACGCGGAAAAAATTTCCCGAGGCGTCATTTAGGGGTGGAAAAAAGGCGGCGCGGGGAGTATAATGGGGCTATCCGTTATTTTTTGTAAAGTGGGATGAGGCATATGGACGAGAAAAACATAAATACGGCGGAGGAGCCGGGGTATTTTGAGAACAGGGAGCTCTCCTGGCTGTCCTTCAACGAGAGGGTGCTGGAGGAGGCGCGGGACGCCCGCAACCCCCTGGGGGAGAGGCTCAATTTCCTCTCCATCTTCCAGTCGAACCTGGACGAGTTTTACATGGTCCGGGTGGGGACGCTGGTGGACACGCTCAAGGACGGTGTGACCGACGACAAGCTGGGGCTCACCTCGGCGCAGCAGATAAAGTCCGTCCTCAGCCGCACGGGGGAGCTGCTGGAAAAGCGCGACGCCATTTTCCGTGACCTTTTCGTGAGCCTTCACGACTACGGGGTGGAGCTTGTGCGGTTCGTCAGCCTCCAGGACAAGGCCCAGGCGTATCTGGAGAAGTATTTTGTCTCGGACGTGCTGCCGGTGCTGTCGCCGCAGATAATCGGGCGCAAGCAGCCCTTCCCGTTTTTGAAGAACAAGACCACCTACGCCGTGGCGAAGCTCACCACAAAGAGCGGGAGCCCGCGCCTGGGGATCGTCCCCTGCGGCGACGGGGGGCTGAGGAGGCTTGTGCCGCTTCCCGGGGAGGGGTTGAGGTTCGTTTTGATGGAGGACCTCATCAGGCACTTCCTGCCCAGGGTATTTGACCGCTACCGGGTGGAGAGCTCGGTGCTCATCAGGCTTGTGCGCAACGCGGACATAGACGTGGAGGACACAGGCGCGGAGGCGGATTTCCAGTCAGCCGAGGACTACCGCAAGACCATGGAGAAGCTTGTCCGCAGCAGGACGCGCCGGGAGCCGGTGCGCCTCGACTACAACGGGCGGCTTGACGACGACGTGCGCTCGGCGCTCAGGGAGTACCTGGGGCTTTCCAAAAGGCACATGTTCCAGAGCGGGATACCGCTGGACCTCACCTTTATGGGCTTTTTGCGGGACGTGCTCAGGGACAAGACGGAGCTTTTCTATAAGCGCCTCGTGCCGCAAAACAGCGTGAATATCGACGCGGGACGCCCCATGGCGCCGCAGATAAGGGAGCGGGACGTGCTGCTGTCCTACCCCTACGAGTCCATACGACCATTCCAGAGGCTCCTCAACGAGGCGGGGCAGGACCCGGAGGTGGTGTCTATAAAGATGACCCTCTACCGCGTCGCCCACAACAGCAAGATAGTTGAGGCGCTGTGCGACGCCGCCGAGAACGGCAAGGAGGTCGTGGTGCTGGTGGAGCTTCGCGCCAGGTTCGACGAGGAGAACAACATCGGCTGGTCCCGCGTTCTGGAGCAGGCGGGGTGCAGGGTGATCTACGGCCTTGACAGAATGAAGGTCCACTCAAAGCTTCTGCTTATAACCCGCCGCCATGAGGGGGAGATTGAGTACATCACCCAGATCGGCACGGGCAACTACAACGAGGACACCGTGAGGCTCTACACCGACTACGCCCTTATGACCGCGAACCGCGAGATAGGCGAGGAGGCGGCGAGGGTGTTCAACTGCCTCTCCATGGGGGAGATAGTGGAGGACACCAAATTCCTGCTGGTGGCTCCGGCGTGCCTTCGCGGCCGCATACTTGAGATGATAGACGGCGAGATCGAAAAGGCGCGGGAGGGGCTCCCCTCGTACCTGGGCTTCAAGCTCAACGGGCTCACGGACAAGGGGCTCATCGAAAAGCTGGCGGAGGCAGGCAGGGCGGGGGTCAAAATTGACCTTATCGTCAGGGGAATATGCTGTCTTGTGCCGGGGATACCGGGCGCTACGGACAACATAAACGTATACTCCGTTGTGGGCAGGTTCCTGGAGCACTCGCGGGTTTACATAATCGGAATGGGGGAGCGCAGGAGGGTGTACATATCCTCAGCCGACTTCATGACGCGCAACACCCAAAGGCGCGTGGAGGTGGCGGCTCCCGTTTACGACCGGGCGATAGCCGGACACATCGTAAAAATGTTTGAGACGCAGCTTCTGGACAACGTGAAGCTCAGGCGGGAGGACGCTCAGGGGAAGTATAATTATGTAAACCAGGGGGAGACGGAGCTCAACTCCCAGGAGCTGTTCTACGAGCAGGCTTACGCCGGGGAGTGGAGAATGGGCGGCGAGCCGGAGGATGCGCGGACGGAAAGCGCGCAGGACGCCCCGGCGGAGGCGGAGACACCGGCGGGCCCCGCCGTCCCGGAGGAGACGCGCGGGGAGGACGCGCCGGAGACGCTGAAGGTCATACCGAGGGTGACGGTGGAGCTCCCCAAGCCCGAGCCGGGGAAGGTCAGGAGGCTCCTGGCAAGGCTCCTGGGGAGGAATTAAAAAATGAAAAGGACCTACGGCGCTCTGCCGGAGACGATGAGGGACATGGAGCTGTACGGGTTCAATTGGATGGAATTTGTCGTATCCGTCCCGTCGCCGCTGTATATAATGACCTCGTACAAAAGCAACGGTCTGTCAAACGCGTGTATGCAGTCCTGGACGACCTTTACCGGCGGGAAAAACGGGTATTTTGCGATCGTCTCCGCCGTCAGCAAATACGGGCACCTATACGGTACGCTCCATGAAAACGGCGACGCTGTCATCAATTTCATGTCCGCGGAGCTGTACGACAGGTGTATGTCCACCGTAAAAAACAACGGCTTTGATACGGATGAGATCAAAGCCGCCGGTCTGACGCCGGTAAGGGCGGATAAGGTGAACGCGCCTCTCATCGACGAATGCTTTATGAACCTGGAGTGCCGGCACAGGTGGGAGAAGGAGATAGCGCCCGGGGACGACTACGTTTTGGCGTGCCTTGAGATAGTCAACGTCCACATTGATGAAAGGCGCCTGGACGAAAACGACCTGGGCAGGACGGGGGAGACGGGGATACTTTACAACATCCATCACCCCGTGGACCCGGAGAGCTTCGGCGGCACCGTCCACGATTACGTGGGGATAGTCAAAAAGCTGAGAGATTACGCGGAGTATTGAGGTAAAGCCTTTTTCAGGTCAAAATAATGCCCCCGGCGCACAGGTTTGGCGGTGCGGCGGAGGCATTTTTACGCGGTTTTGGAGGGAAGGGGAGAGGGGGCGGGGGTGAGCTCGCGGAGGGTGCGGGCGATGAGGACGGCGGAGATGAGAAAGGTGAGGAGGTCCGAGACGGGCATGGACCAGAGTACGCCGTCAAGCCCGAAGCGAAGGGGGAGGAGCAGGGCGAAGCCCACGCCGAAGACTATCTCCCGCACCATGGAGAGGGCTGTGGACGCCGCCGCCTTGCCCATGGCCTGGAGGAAGATGAAGCACGCCTTGTTGACGCAGGCAAATACCACCATGCAAAGATATATCCGGAAGGCGCGGAGGGCGAAGAGGGTGTAGTGGGAGCTTTCGTTGGCGGCGCCGAAGATGTTGATGAGGGCGCGGGGAAAGAGCTCCGCAACGGCGAGGGCGGCAAGTCCCACGGCTGTTTCGGCAACAAGGAGGCTGACGAAAAGCTTTTTCACGCGCCCGCGTTCTCCGGCGCCCATGTTATAGCCGGCGATGGGGATACAGCCAGCCGCCATTCCCACCACCACGGAGATGACGATCTGGAAAAACTTCATGACGATACCCACCACCGCCATGGGGATCTGGGCATACTGCTCCTGACCGAATACGGGGTCCAGGGCGCCGTATTTGCGGATCATGTTGTTTATCGCCGCCATCGCCGCCACAAGGGAGATCTGGGAGAGGAAGCTGGTCATGCCCAGCGCCAGGGTGCGAAGGGAGATACGCTTATCGGGGATAAGGTCGCGGAGGGAGGGCTTAACAAGGCGCATACGAAGGAGATACAGGAGGGAGAGCCCCGCCGTTACCGCCTGGCCCAGCACCGTGGCGACGGCGGCGCCGGTCATGCCCCATTTGGCGGCGAAGATCAGGATCGGGTCCAAAACGATGTTGAGGCCCGCGCCGGAGAGGGTGGAGAGCATGGCGAATTTGGGCGAGCCGTCTGCCCTTATGATGGGGTTCATGCCCTGCCCGAAAACATAAAACGGGATACCCAGGCTGATCCAGAAGAAGTATTCCCGGGAGTAACGGAAGGTCTCGGCGTTGACCGTGCCGCCAAAGACGGTGACCAGGGGCTCTGCCAGCAGCAGGTACAGGGCGCAGAGGACAAGTGAGCCCAGGGTGAGCATGAGAACGGAGCCGCCCACGCTCCTTTTGGCGTTCTCCGGTTTTCCCTGCCCCAGGCTCAGGCTCACAAAGGCACAGCAGCCGTCGCCAACCATCACGGCAAAGGCGAGGGCGATTACGGTGAGGGGGAAAACCACGGTGTTGGCGGCGTTGCCGTAGGAGCCCAGATACGGGGCGTTGGCGATGAAGATCTGGTCAACTATGTTGTAGAGCGCGCCCACTAAGAGGGACACCGTGCAGGGGACGGCGTACCGCCCCATGAGCCTGCCCACGGGCTCCGTGACAAGATGGTTTGATTTTGCGGTCGATTCCATATCATATTCCTTTCAAGACAAAAAAATAGCGCGCGGCTTCTGAGCTGGACTTACGCATCAGATGCCGCGCGTTCAATCATTATTTTACCCCACGCGCAGCGTGGTGTCAAAGGGCAAATCGCACAAAAATTGTGCTGTAGGTAAGGTGCGAAAATGACGGATCAGTCGCCGAAGAACTTGTCGTGGACGGCCTGGACAGCCTTGTCCGCGTCGTCCTCGTCAACGAGGACGGAGACCTTGATCTCGCTGGTGGAGATCATCTTGATGTTTATCTTTTTCCTGGAGAGGGCGTCGAACATCTTGACGGCGACGCCGCTGGTCATGAGCATACCGGCGCCCACGATGGAGATCTTCGCCACGTGGGTGTCCAAATCCAGGGCCTTGTAGCCCAAAATCCCGGCGTTTGCCTCAAGCGCCTCCTTGGCGGCCTCGGCGTCGGCGCGGGTGACGGTGAAGGTCACGTCCTGGTTGCCGTCGCGCCCCAGGGACTGGATTATGATGTCCACGTTTATCTTCTCGTTTGCCAGGACCCGGAATATCTTGAAGGCGATGCCGGGCTCGTCCTTTATGCTCACCAATGTGAAGCGGGCGACGTTCACGTCCTTTGCCACTCCGCTGACTTCTACCTGTTCCAATTTTTTTACCTCCCTGACTTTAGTACCGGGTTTTCTCTCGTAGCTTGAAAGGACCTCCAAGTCCACGTTGTAGCGCTTCGCCATCTCAACGGAGCGGTTGTGGAGCACCTTCGCGCCCATGCTGGCAAGCTCCAGCATCTCGTCGAAGGTTATCTCGTCCAGCTTCTTGGCGCCGCGGACCTTGTTGGGGTCGGCGGTGTAGACGCCGTCCACGTCGGTGTAGATCTGGCACAGGTCCGCGTGCATCGCCGCCGCGATAGCCACGGCGGAGGTGTCGGACCCGCCGCGCCCCAGGGTGGTGATGTCGTCATACTTGTTTATCCCCTGGAAGCCCGTGACCAGGACGACCCTTCTGGCGTCCAGCTCCTTGCGGATACGCTCGCTTCCAACGGATTTGATGGCGGCGTTGGAGTAGTTGGTGTTTGTCTTGAAATCCACCTGCCAGCCGGTGAGGGATACGGCGGGTATGCCCATACCGTTGAGCATCATGGCGCACAGGGCTACGGACTGCTGTTCGCCGGTGCTGAGGAGCATATCCATCTCCCGCTTTGAGGGGCGGGGGTTGTACTCAAGGGCCTTGGCGATGAGCCCGTCGGTGGTCTTGCCCTGGGCGGAGAGGACGACGATTACGTCGTTGCCGGCGTTGTAAGTCTCCGAGATTATTCCGGCGACTCTCCGCACCTTTTCCACGTCGGCAACGGAGCTTCCGCCGAACTTTTGAACAATGAGTGCCATAAGTGGCCTCCTTAATTAAATTTGTTAAAAAAGGGCTTTGCCCTTTTTTAACAATGGGATGCGTGCGGAAAAAATTTATGAATTTTGCGAAATTCATAAATTTTTTCCTGCTGTCGCGCGGCGCGCGTGACCCAAAAAGGGTCACACACTTGCGCGACACAAGGTGATTTTTTCGACGTACATTCCGTCGAAAAAATATTTGATTATTGGGATTGAGGTTTACGGTACATTATATGTCAGAGGATGCGGAAGCGGCTCCTGATTTCCATGGTGGAGGTTTTGGAGGCGAGCTCGCGGCCGGTTAGCTCGGGGGTGGCGAAGGCGTATTCGCCGGGGCCGGCGCCGGGGTAATCGCCGGGGTAGCTTATGAGGCGCACGTCCCCGAAGGCGCGGCCTATCTGCTCAAGCCCTGAGCCGGTGCGAATGTACCAGCGGGTCTTCACGTCCTCGGCGTTCACCACCCAGCCGGGCTCTGATTCCTCCCAGCCGATGTATTTTCGCGCCTTCATGTGCTTGACAGCGTCTATAACGTCCGCCACAACAGCGCTGGCGGTGGGCCTCTTTCCCGCGCCCGCGCCGTAGAACATACACTCGCCCAGGGCGTTGCCGTGGACCACTATGCCGTTCATCACCCCGTCCACGTTGGAGAGAAGGCTGGTTTTGGATATGAGGTGAGGCGCCACGTAAGCGGTGATGTGCCCGTCGGGGAGGCGGTAGGCTCTGCCCAGGAGCTTGAGCTTGCACCCAAGGCGGCGGGCGTACTCGATGTCCTCCAGCGTCACGCCGGAGATGCCCTCCACGGAAATGCTCTCCGGGTCCACGCTTTTGCCGAAGCACAGGTCGGCGAGGATACATATTTTCCTCGCCGCGTCAAGCCCCTCCACGTCGGCGGTGGGGTCGGCCTCGGCGTAGCCCAAACGCTGGGCGTCCTTTAAAATCTCGGCGAAGGGGGCGCCGTCGGTTATCATGCGGGTGAGGATATAGTTGGTGGTGCCGTTGAGTATGCCGTAGATCTCGTCAAGCTCGTTGGCGGTGAGGCACTGGGTTATGGGGCGGATTATGGGTATGCCGCCTCCCACGCTGGCCTCAAAGAGGTAGTTTACGTTTTTGCGCTTTGCTATCTCCAGAAGCTCATGTCCCCTTGTCGCCACAAGCTCCTTGTTGGAGGTGACGACGCTCTTTCCCGCCAGAAGCGCCCGCCTTGTGTACTCGTATGCCGCGTTCACGCCGCCGATGGTCTCAACCACCACCCGCACCTCCGGGTCGTTTTCCACCACGGAGAAGTCCCGCGTCAGCTTGTCCGCGAAGGGGGAGCCGGAGAGGTCGCGGATGTCAACGATGTATTTTACTCTTATGTCCTCGGCGGCGTTGTGGGAGATGCTCTGGGCGTTCTCCTCCATGACCTCCGCCACGCCGGAGCCCACTGTTCCGAAACCAAGTATGGCGATATTTACCATGTCGCTTCCTCTTTTCACAGTGAATATATTCCCGGTCCGGGTAGTAAAAATAGTCAAGGGTCACACTTATAATAATATAACACAGACTAATTTCCAACGCAACAGATTATTTACCCTGCAAAAGCGAAATTTTTCCTCAAATCACGGGCAAAATACGTCAATTCCAACAAAAAAGGGGGAGGGGAGAGGGTGGAAAAGCGCGTCCGTCCCTGGTGGGTGAAGGTCCTCTGGGCCATCGGCGCGGCGGCTGTCGGGTGGCTTTTCGTAAGGTTTTTCCTGCCGTGCCTTATCCCCTTTATCCTCGCCTTCCTCACGGCGGCGGTGTGCGAGCCGGTGGCGGAATTCCTCTCGGAGAGGTGCCATCTCCGGCGCGCGGTGGCGTCGGCGCTGTGCGTGCTGGTGATTTTGGCGTCGGTGCTGGGGTTTTTCCTCCTGGTGGTGGTGAGGCTCCTGGACGAGGCGGTGGGGCTTTTGGAGGAGCTTCCCAGGCTCGCGGAGGGGCTCCCGCAGGTGTTTGAGCGTGTGGAGCTGGCGCTTTCCAGGTTCGTTGAGGCAATGCCGGAGGGGACGCGGGGGTACATCAAGGACGCCTCCGCCGCCATATCGGAAAAGGCGGCGCAGATACCGGCGGCGCTTTCGGAGTGGGCGCTTCAAAAGCTCCGGGACGCGGCGGCGGGGGCGCCGGGGACGGTCCTGGGGGTGGCGACATATGTGATAGGCTCCTTTTTCATAAGCTCCGGCTTCGGCTCCGTCAAGGCGTTCCTGGTGCGGCAGATACCCGACAGTGCCCGGGAGACGGCGCGGAGCATAAAGGAGGACCTTATCGACAGCCTGGGCAAGTGGCTCCGCGCCGAGGCGGCGCTGCTGGGCATAACCTTTGCCGAGCTGACGGCGGCGTTCACGGTCATGGGCGTAAATTACGGCGCTGTGATAGCGCTGGCGACCGCCCTTATCGACGCCCTGCCGGTGTTCGGCTCCGGGGCGGTGCTCCTGCCCTGGGCGGCGGTGTGCCTCATCTCCGGCGCGTCAAAAAGGGGCTGGGGGCTTCTCATAACCTACGCCGTGGTGACCGTGGTCCACTCCTGCCTTGAGCCCAAGCTCATCGGCGACAGGTTCGGCGTCGCTCCCGCGGCGGCGCTTCTGGCGATGTACACGGGCTTTAAGCTCACGGGCGTCACGGGTATGGTGGTGTTTCCCTTCGCGCTTATGGTTCTGAACCGTATGAATACGAAAGGATATGTTAAGCTTTGGAAACAGGCGGAAAAATGAAGGCGAAGCTCCTGGCGGCGGGGGCGGTGTCGGGACTTCTCAACGGCTTTTTCGGAGGCGGAGGCGGAATGGCGCTGGTGCCCCTTCTGCGGGGGTGGATAGGGCTTGAGGACAAAAAGGCGCTTGCCACCTCCGTGGCGGTGATGCTACCGCTGTGCGCTGTCTCCGCGGCGGTCTACTATTTCAGGTCCGGCATTGACCTGCGCGCCGCCGCGCCCTTCCTCATCGGAGGGCTGGCGGGAGGGATAATTTCGGGAGCGAGCTTCAAGAGACTGCCGCCAAAGCTCCTCATAAGGGCTTTTGCCCTGCTCATAATCTTCGGCGGAGTCAGGAGCGTGCTGGGATGAACCTCCTTGACCTTGCGGCGGGGCTCGTCTGCGGGGTGCTGTCGGGCTTCGGTATCGGCGGCGGCTCGCTGCTGCTCATATGGATGACGCAGGTGTCGGGGCTGGAGCAGGCGGCGGCCCAGGGGATAAACCTTGCGTATTTTTTGCCCACCTCCGGCGCGGCGCTGGCGTCACATTGGAAAAATGGGCTGGTGGAGAAAAGCGCCGTCCTCTGGGCGGCTCCGGCGGGGATAGTCTGCTCCGTTTTGACGTCTGTCGCGGCGACCTGCGTTGATCAATCGCTTCTGCGCCGCGTTTTCGGCATATTCTGCGTGGCCGTCGGTGTTAAAATGTTATTTGTAAAGTAGCTTGACATAAAGTGTAAAAGCTATTACAATTGTAAAAGAAATCTGACGGTGAAATAACAAAGGAGCTGAGGAAATGCTGACCAGGGTACACGAAAATCCCATGGCGGTGAGGTCGAAAAACGCGCTTTCGGAGACGCTTTTGAAGCTGATGATGTACAAAAGCTTCAAGGACATAACCATCTCCGACATAACCGAGCGGGCGGGGCTGTCCAGACAGACGTTTTACACGAATTTTGAGAGGAAGGAGGACATCCTGGTTTACCTCCTCCACGGTCTTTTCATGCGCTATCTGGACAAGATAACGGCGGTGCGGCCCGTGGCGGAAAACCTGATGATAGACTACTTCCTCTTCTGGGGCGACAGCCGGGACTTTCTGACGCTCCTATATAAGCACAACCTGGGGTATCTCTTCCAGGACTGCAACAGGTCCTTCTTCATCGAGGACACGGATATACTCAACGACCTCTTTACCTGTGAGGACTGGCAGCTCCCGTACATAAAAGCAAGCCTCGCCGGCGTCACCTACGAGCTCCTCTACATGTGGCTCACCCAAGACCGCGGCCTGACCGTAGACACCCTAAGCTCCCTGACCCGAAACCTCTTAGAAGGCAAACTTTTCGCCTAAATACCCCCATTCTGCCACAACCTATCCACCCCGCAACCCCCCAATAAAATATTTTTCCGACGACATGCGCGTCGGACAAATTACAAAAAACTTAAAATTCAATATTTTTCCGGCGGCATGTACGTCGGAAAAATCACCTTATGTTTTGCAAGTGTGCCGCTTACGGCGGCGCGCGCAGCAAAACAGCAGAAAAAATTTCTGGAAATGTCCGCAGACATTTCCAGAAATTTTTTCGCACGTCTCCTATTGGCATTTGAAGCCCCGCAAAGCGGGGCTTCAAAGCCAGCTCACTCCAGCTCGAACGCCCCCGTATACAGCTGATAGTACGTGCCCTTTTGGGCTATGAGCTGTTCGTGGGTGCCGCGTTCGATGATGTGTCCGTGGTCCAGGACCATGATGGCGTCGGAGTTCATGACGGTGGAGAGGCGGTGGGCGATGACGAACACTGTCCTGCCCTCCATGAGGCGGTCCATGCCCCTTTGCACCAGCGCCTCTGTGCGGGTGTCGATGGAGCTGGTGGCCTCGTCCAGGATCATCACCGGCGGGTCGGCGACGGCGGCGCGGGCGATGGATATGAGCTGCCTCTGCCCCTGAGAAAGGCGCGCGCCGTTGTTGGTGAGCATGGTGTCGTAGCCCTCCGGCAGGCGGGTTATGAAGTCGTGGGCGTTGGCGAGCTTCGCCGCCTCGATGCACTCCTCGTCGGTGGCGTCCAGCTTTCCGTAGCGTATGTTATCCATGACGGTGCCGGTGAACAGGTTCACGTCCTGGAGCACTATGCCCAGGGAGCGGCGCAGGTCCGCCTTTTTGATCTTGTTGATGTTTATGCCGTCGTAGCGTATCTTCCCGTCCTCGATGTCGTAAAAGCGGTTTATGAGGTTGGTGATGGTGGTCTTACCGGCGCCGGTGGCTCCCACGAACGCCAGCTTCTGGCCCGGCTTTGCGTAGAGGGATATGTCGTAGAGTATCTGCTTATCCGGCACGTAGCTGAAGTCCACGCTGTCCATGGTTATGTCTCCGCGCAGCTCGGTGTAGGTGACCGTTCCGTCCGCCTGATGGGGGTGCTTCCACGCCCAGCGGCCTGTGCGCTTTTCGCTCTCGTGGACGGTTCCGTCAGGGTCGATTTCGGCGTTCACCAGCGTGACGTAGCCGTCGTCCACCTCGGGCTTTTCGTCCATCAGGTCAAAGATGCGCTCGGCGCCGGCGAGGGACAGGACGATGGCGTTTAACTGGTTGGAGATCTGCGCGATGGGCATATTGAAGGTGCGGGAGAGGATCATGAAGTTCATGAGCGCCCCCAGTCCCAAAAGCTTCCCGCCGGAGGCCACCGCCAGAAGGCCGCCCACCACGGCGAGGATGGCGTACTGGACGTAGCCCAAGTTGTTGTTGATGGGGCCCATGGCGTTGGCGTAGGCGCCGGCGGTGTAGGCGTTGCGGCAGAGCTCGTCGTTGAGCTCGTCGAATTCACGCTTGCAGGTGTCCTCGTGATTAAAGACCTTCACCACCCGCTGACCGTTGATGAGCTCCTCCACGTAGCCGTTGACGCGGCCCAACGCCTGCTGCTGCTCCAAAAAGTATTTCCCGGAGCGTCCCACCACGAACTTTGTCACCATGACGATGGCGAATACGGTGAACACCATGACGATGCACAGGACCCAGGAGGTGGTGATAAGCTTCACCGTCACCACGATTAGGGTGATGATGGAGGAGGCGCACTGGGGTATGGACTGGGACACCATCTGCCGCAGGGTGTCGATGTCGCTGGTGTAGCGGGACATGATGTTGCCGGCGGTGTTCTGGTCAAAATACCGAAGCGGCAGCTTTTGCATCTTGGTGAACATCTCGTCCCTTATGACCTTCTGCGTGCCCTGGGCAACGGAGACCATCAGGAAGTTATAGAGCCACGCGCAGAAGATGCCCACCACCAAGGTGGCGGCGATCTTCACAAGGAAGATGGCGATGGCGTGGAAGTCGGCGTTCCCCGACTCCACCATGGGCAGCAGGTAGCCGTCCACCAGATCCCCCAGGACCGTGGAGCTGCGGGTCTGGGCGTAGGCGGTGACGGTGATGCAGACAAGGACGATGACGAGGATGGGTATGTACTTCTTCATGTAACCCAAAAGCCGCAAAAGCGTCTTCTTGGGGCTGCGGGCCTTTCGACCGTTGCCTCTCATTCTCACAGGGGGCATCAGTCCGCATCTCCTTTCACCTGGGAATAATAGACCTCCTGATATATGGTGGAGGTCTTCAAAAGCTCCTCATGGGTGCCCATGGCGGCGATGGCGCCGCCGTCCATGATGATAATGATGTCCGCGTCCTGGACGGAGGCAACGCGCTGGGCGATGATGAGCTTTGTGGTGCCGGGGATCTCCTCGGCAAAGGCCTTTCTTATCATGGCGTCGGTCTTGGTGTCCACGGCGGAGGTGGAGTCGTCAAGAATAAGTATCTTGGGCTTTTTCAAAAGCGCCCTGGCTATGCACAGCCTCTGCTTCTGCCCGCCAGAGACGTTGGTGCCGCCCTGCTCGATGTGGGTGTCGTAGCCGTCGGGGAAGCTCTGGATGAAATCGTCGGCGCAGGCGAGACGGCAGGCGTGGACAAGCTCCTCGTCCGTGGCGTCGGGGTCGCCCCAGCGCAGGTTCTCCTTGATGGTGCCGGAGAAGAGCTCGTTTTTCTGCAGGACCATTGCCACGCTGTCCCGGAGCGCCCGGAGGTCGTAGCTGCGCACGTCGATGCCGCCGACCTTCAGCTCGCCCTCGGTGACGTCGTAGAGCCGGGGTATGAGCTGGACGAGAGTGGATTTTGAGGAGCCTGTGCCGCCCAAAATCCCCACCGTCGCCCCCGCGGGGATGTGGAGGTCCACGTCCTTCAGCGCCATATTCTTTGCCTTGGCGGAGTATTTGAAGCTGACGCCGTCAAAGTCGATGGAGCCGTCGGGGACCTCCGTCACCGCGTCCGGGGGACTTACAAGGTCCGGCTCCTCGGTGAGGACCTCATATGTACGCCGCAGTGGGGCGCGGGACATGATCATCATGACGTAGACCATGGACAACATCATGAGGGAGGAGAGGACCTGGGTGGTGTAGGTGAACATGGAGCTGAGGTCACCGGTGGAGAGGCCAACCTCCGGGTTGTTGCCGGAGGCTATGACCATCTTCGCGCCGAACCAGCTTATCGCCAGTATGCACCCGTAGACGCAGGTCTGCATGACCGGGTTGTTGAGCGCCAGTATTTTCTCAGCCTTGCAGAAGTCCTTGTAGATGGAGGCGGAGATGGTGGTGAACTTCTCCGTCTCCCGGTCCTCCCGGACGAAGCTCTTGACGACACGGATGCCGTGGACGTTCTCCTGCACCACGTTGTTGAGCTTGTCGTAGGTGCGGAACACCCGGTCGAAGATGCTGTGGACCAGCGGCACAAGGCAAATAAGGACCACAATGAGTATTGGCATCGCCACGCAGTACACCAGTGACAGCTTCACGGATATTGTCATGGCGGAGACAAACGCCAAAATCATGGTCATCGGCGCCCTTATCGCCATGCGTATCATCATCTGGAAGGTCATCTGGAGATTCGCCACGTCCGAGGTGAGGCGCGTGACAATAGATGCCGTTGAAAATTTGTCGATGTTGGAAAAGCTGAAATCCTGCACGCGGTAGTACATATCGTGCCGCAGATTTTTGGCAAAGCCCGTGCCCGCCTTTGTTGCGAAGGCGGCGGAGGCCACGCCGAAGGCCAGGGAGCACAGGGCGCACAGCACCAGCTCCAGCGAGCGTATGAGGACCACGTGCATATCCCCCAGCTGGACGCCGTAGTCATAGAGCGCCGCCATCACCTTGGGTATGGTGACCTCCATTGCCACCTCGCCTATCATGGTGACGGGCGCCAGCACCGCCGCAACGGTGTATTCCCGAACACAGCGGGAAAGTCTCTTTATCAAAGCTTCATTCTCCTTCCTGACGGCGGCCCCTGCCGCCCGATTTGGCGTTTTCCACGACCCGGTCCAAAAGCGCGTGGAGCGCGGCGAGCTCCTCCGGCGTAAAGCCCCGGGTGAGCCCCTCGTCCAGCTCGTCGAGCCGTGATTTTGTACTCTCCGCCGCCCGCGCGCCCTTCTCCGTGAGGATTATGCGCTTGCGCCGGCGGTCCGTCCCGTCCTGCTCAAAGCCCACAAGGTCTCGCTCCGCCAGCCTCTCCAGCAGTCCCGTGGCGGTGGGGTGCTTTATGTTGAAGCGCACCTCGATGTCGTGCTGGCAGGGCGGCTCGTCCCTGTGGCAGTAGAGATACCCCAGCAAAAACGACTGCATCCCCGTGATCCCCAGCTCGTGGGTGGACTCGTCGGCTATCCGGCGGAAGCTGTTGGATATGATTTTCACCTTCGTGCCGATCCTGTCGTACTGTTCCTTTTCCGTTATTATCGCCTCCTGTCGGTCATAAACGTCGCAAGCGTCATAATTATATGACAGTTAAATTCCTCAGTCAATGGTAAAAGAGGATAGAAACAGTGGAAATCCTGAAAAGAATATGTTAATATTGCTACCGGAAGAATTCGTGAAAAGGATTGGTGACTATGGACTGCTTCTCGGTCCCGCTGAGCGGCACACAGCTTGGGAATCTCTCCTCCCTGGCGCTGGCGCATTTGGGGGACGCGGTATTTGAGCTTATGGCGCGCACGTACCTTGTATCAAAGGGCAAGGCGACCGGCGGCTCGCTCCACAGGGCGACTGTGGCGCTGGTATCCGCCAATGCCCAGGCAGCGGCGGCGGAAAAAATAACGCCGCTCCTCACGGAAGAGGAGCGGGAGGTATTCAAACGCGGCAGGAACGCCAAGGTCCACTCCGTCCCCCGCGGGGCAACGGTTTCGGCGTACCACACGGCGACGGCGCTGGAGGCGCTTTTTGGGTATCTCTATATTAAGGGCAGGCGCGACAGGCTCAACGAGCTCTTTACCGCCGCCCTGGAGGGGTGAGCCATGGGCTTTGACGCGCTTTTTTTAAGGTGCCTCGCCGTCGAGCTGAGAGACGGGCTCGTTGGCGCGAGGATTGAGAAGATACAACAGCCCGCCCGGGGCACGGTGGTGCTGACGGTGAAGGGCGAGGCGAGGCGCGACCTGATGATCGGCGGCTCCTCCGGCGCGCCCAGGATACACTTCACCGCCGCCGGGTTTGAAAAGCCCAGGGAGCCGCCCATGTTCTGTATGCTCCTGCGCAAGCACCTGACCGGGGCGAGGATACTCGATCTCACCGTGCCCGCCACGGACAGGGTGCTGGTCATGCGCCTCGCCGCCCCCGGTATGTTCGGGGAGGGGGAGGAGCGGGGGCTTGTGGCGGAGCTCATCGGTCACGCCGCGAATCTCATACTCACCGACGGGGAGGGGATAATCACCGACTGCCTCTGCCGCTCGGGCTCCGCCGAGGACAGGCGGGCGCTTCAGCCCGGTATGCGCTACCGCCTCCCGCCCATGCAGGACAAGCGGGAGCTTTTGGAGCTTGACGACGGGGAAATAGCCCAAATCGCCGCCGGCTTTCCCCAGGGCAAGCCCCTGGACAGGTGCGTCCTTGAGACCTTTTTGGGCATATCCCCGCCGGTTGCGCGGGAGACGGCCTTCAGAGCGGGCGGGGGAGACGCGGCGAGGGAGCTTTCCGCCCTGCGTGACGCCGTTCTGAGCGGGGGCGAGCCATATCTTCTCCTGGACCCCCAGGGCAGGCCCTTTGACTTCTCCTATATACCCATTTTACAGTACGGGAAGGAGTACGCCCTCCAAAGGGCGGACTCATATTCTGAGCTCCTGGACGCCTTTTACGCCGGGCGCGACGCCATGGAGCGCAGACGCCAGAGGTCCGGGGAGCTGAGAAGGACGGCGGTGAACGCCAAGAACCGTGTGGAAAGAAGGCTCGCCGCCCAGAGGCAGGAGCTTTTGGAGACTGAGGACCGGGACAGACTGCGGGAGTGCGGGGACATCATCACCGCCAACATCTACGCCATGAAAAAGGGCCAGCGGGAGCTGGCGGCGGAGGACTTTTACTCGGAAAGCGGCGGGATAAGGAAAATACCCCTGGACCCCATGAAGACGCCCCAGCAGAACGCCGCTAAGTATTATAAGGACTACAACCGGGCGAAGAGCGCCGCCGCCCACCTCACGGAGCGCATAGCCTCCGGCGAGAGCGAGCTTTCCTACCTTGAAAGCGTGATCGAGGAGCTGGAGCTCGCCGAGACCGAGGAGGACCTGGCGGAGATACGCTCCGAGCTGGAGGACGCGGGCTACCTCAGGGCGCCCAAGCAGGCGAAAAGGGTGAAGCGCCGCCCCTCGCGCCCCATGACGTTCAGGTCCGGCGCGGGATTTATCATAAGGGCGGGGCGGAACAACACGCAAAACGACGCGCTCACGCTGAAGGAGAGCGCCAAGACCGATTTATGGCTCCACGCCTCGGGTATGCACGGCTCGCACGTGGTCATAGCCTGCGAGGGCGCCGAGCCCGACCCCCGGACGGTGGAGGAGGCGGCGTCCATCGCCGCCTGGTACTCCAAGGGCCGCGCCTCCGCCAAGGTGCCCGTGGACGTGACCCAGATCCGCCAAATAAAAAAGCCCCCCAACAGCCGCCCCGGTACAGTGATCTACCACACCTACCGCACAATAATGGCAATCCCCGACGAAGCCCTCGTGGAGAAGCTGAAAATCAAATAAATAAGGCCGAACCTCCCGGTCCCTTAAAACGCAAGCCGTCCCTCGGGCGGCTTACGTTTGAGACTGTCAAAAAACTCAAGATCAAATATTTTTCCGGCGGCGTGTACGTCGGAAAAATTACCTTATGTCGCGCAAGTGTGCCGCCTTTGGCGGTGCGCGCAGCGCGACGGCAGGAAAATTTCCGTGAATTTCGCAAAATTCACGGAAATTTTCTGAACGTATCCCCTTTGTCAAAAAAGGGCACAGCCCTTTTTTGACAAGCTAAAACGCAAGCCGCCCTTCAGGCGGCTTGCGTTTTAAATAAAGGTAGACCGTTACAAATGCCTCGGCGCGGGTGGGGACGGCAAGACCGTGGACGGGGGAGGAGTTTTGCAGGCCTATGGAACGCGCCCAGGTGAAGCCGTCGGCGGCGAACTCATGCAGCTCCCCGGACTCCAGGGCGAGCAGTGTGTCCAGTCCCCATGAGGCCGTCGCCCTGTCGCCGGACAGGTGCAATAGCATGACCCATAGCTGTTCCCAGGTCAGCGTGTCGCCAGGGGCGAAGAGGCCGCCGCCAACGCCGCTGACGATGCCCTCTTCCGTTGCCCACATAACGGGACCGGCGTACCACTCTCCCTCCGGTACGTCCGAGTAGACGGGGGAGCAGGCGACGGCTGGGGAGCCCATGAGCCGGTAGAGGAGAGTAACCGCCTCGGCGCGGCTCAGCGTCCCGTAGGGATCGACGGCGCTGCCCGGCTTGCCGCTGAGGATATTCCGCCTCACCAGCTCGTCCACCGCCATGTGATACCAGGCGTCCTCACTCATGTCGGTAAAGGACCTGCCGGGGCAGTCCCCGTCCGTCTCGCCTGTGGGCCTTATGGCGGCGAAGAGCTTTACGGGCAGATCCTCCGCAGGGAGGACAAATTCGTAGTAAACGTCCGTTCCGTAGTCGGACCCCTCGACGCGCCGGGAGGGGATCTCGTTGTACCGGCTGTCCAGCACCGTGAGTGACACCACCTCACATTCCGGGTACGGGGACACCTGTACCCTTGCCGTCTCCCCGGGCCAACAGCCGGAGGTCCACACGCTGCCGTAGGGCACGGTCCCGGCCTCTATCATCACCTCAGGCCAGGAGGGGTCGGGGGTGAGGTCAACGCATTTGAAGATGTGTACGTCCCCCTCCACCCGGTGCTCCAGCACACTGTGATTTGCCACGTAAAAGAGGTCGTCGTACACCCGGACGCCGTTAACGCCCCGGACGCGTATCTCGCCGTCATATACCCCCAATTGACAGCACTCGTGCAGCTCCACCAGAAGCTCCAGAATGTCCCCCTCCTCATATAACGACAGCGCGTCGTCTATGCTCTCATAGGACACCCCCCGCAGGCGGCACACAAGCCGCAGGCCGTCAACGGACGCCCCGGCGTTGCCCGTGACGGAGAGAAGCGCCGCCACAGCCAAAAGAAACGCGAAAAACCGCTTTTTCATACCGCCGCCTCCTTGCTTTGACCGTTCGCATACCGGCACAGGTCCGCGAGGACGCATTTTTCGCATTGGGGGCGCCTTGCCACGCATACCGCCCTGCCGTGGAGGACCAGGCGGTGGCAGAAGTCGTTGGACTTGTCCGGCGGCAGGAGCTCACGGAGTATGGGCTCGATTTTTTGCGGGTCCTTTGTGTCCGCGTACCCCAAAAGGTTCGTTATCCTTATGCAGTGGGTGTCCACAACCACCGCCCCCGGCGCGTGGAAAACGTCGCCGAGAATGAGGTTCGCGCTTTTCCGCCCCACCCCGGGGAGCTTCAGCAGGTCCTCCATGCTGTCCGGCACGCGCCCTCCGAACTGAGTCTCTATCATTATCGCCGCGCCCACTATGTCCCGCGCCTTGCTGTGGTGGAAGCCGCAGGAGCGTATGTACTCCTCCACCTCAGAAATGTCCGCCTCCGCCATGTCGTGAACGGTGGGGAACCTCTCAAAAAGCGCCGGCGTCACCTGATTTACCCGCGCGTCTGTACACTGCGCCGCCAGCCTCACACTCACAAGCAGGTGGTAGGCGTCGTCGTAGTCCAGCGTACACTCCGCCAGCGGATACTCCCTCTCAAGCCTCGCCACTATCTCGTCCGATACAGCCCTGTCCATAAGCGCGACCTCCCCGCAATAATATCGACTATAAAGATTATAACACGTCAACTCTGTCCTTGCAAGCGCGCCGCCGGAGTGATATAATCTAAAAAAAGACACAGGGGGTGACGGCGTGGACAGGTTCATAGTGTTCGACGTGGAGACGCCAAATTTCAAAAACGACAGAATGAGCGCCATTGGCGTCGCCGTGGTGGAAAACGGAGGGATAACCTGGGAATATGACACGCTCATAAACCCGGAGACCTTTTTCAGCAAATTTAACATCAACCTCACCGGCATAACCCCCGAGGCGGCAGGCGAGGCGCCCACGTTCCCCGAGGTCTGGCGCGAGCTGGAGCCGGTATTCAGCAGCGGCATACCCGTCGCCCACAACGCCCCCTTTGACATGGGCGTGCTCCGCTCCTGCCTTGCCCATTACGGGCTCACCTGGCGCAAATTTTCGCCCTACATATGCACCTGTCAGATCGCCCGCCGCTGTTACGGGCTTCCCCGCAACAACCTGAACGTTCTGTGCGACTACCTGGGAATCGACCTGGACCACCACAGGGCTGGCAGCGACTCCCGCGCCGCGGCGCTTCTGTTTATAGACGAGCTGGCGAGGGGAACGGACATAGGCGAGTTTAAAAGATTTTACTGTATGCTTCCCAAAAAGGAGGCGGAGGGAGGAGCGGTCCCATGAGCAATTCACGGCCCCTGGCGGACGAGATACGCCCCCAAACGCTGGACGAGGTCTACGGACAGCGGCACATATTGGGGGAAAACGGACTTTTGCGGCGGATAATCAAAAGCGGCAGTATACCCAACATGATCTTCTACGGTCCCTCTGGCTCCGGGAAGACCACGGTCGCCAACATAATCGCGAAGGAGACGAACCGTGAGCTGCGCCGCCTCAACGCCACCACCGCGTCCCTTGCGGACATCAAGGAGATAATCTCCCAGCTTGACACCTTCCTCACCCCCAACGGCGTTTTGCTGTATTTGGACGAGATACAGTATTTCAACAAAAAACAGCAGCAGTCCCTTTTGGAGTTCATAGAAAACGGGAAGATAACGCTCATAGCCTCCACCACGGAGAACCCGTATTTTTACGTGTACAACGCGGTCCTCTCCCGCTCCACGGTATTTGAGTTCAAGGAGCTGACAAGCGAGGACGTGCTCCGCGCCGTAAAAAGGGCGGCTGGGATAGCCCGCGAGCGCTTCGGCGAGGCGGACATCGAGGAGGGCGTTTTGGAGCACATCGCCGCCTCCTCGGGAGGGGACGTGCGCAAGAGCGTAAACGCCGTGGAGCTCCTCTTTACCGCCGCCGCCAGAGGCGAGGACGGGAAGCTCAAAATAACCATGGAGGACGCCAAAATTGCCGCCCAGAAAAACTCCATGCGCTACGACCGGGACGGCGACCAGCACTTTGACTCAGTCTCCGCCCTCATGAAATCCCTGCGCGGCTCGGACCCCGACGCCGCCCTCCACTACCTCGCCCGCGCCCTCGCCGCCGGAGATATGGCGGGAGCGTGCAGGAGAATCCTGTGCTCCGCCTCAGAGGACATAGGAATGGCCTACCCCCAGGCCGCCGCCATAGTCAAGGCCTGCGTGGACTCCGCCCTCCAGCTGGGAATGCCGGAGGCGAAGCTCCCCCTCGCCCAGGCGGTCATACTCCTCGCCACCGCGCCAAAATCCAACTCCGTTGTGGAGGCGATAGACCGGGCGTTCGCCGACGTGGAGGCGGGCAAAGCGGGCCCCATACCCCGCCAGCTCCAGAACGTCCACGCCGACGGCACGGGCTTTGAGCGGGAGCAGGGCTACCTCTACCCCCACAGCTTCCCCGGTCACTGGGTAAAGCAGCAGTACCTCCCGGACAGCCTGAAGGACGCCGTCTACTACGAGTACGGCGACAACAAGACCGAGCAGGCGGCGAAAAAATACTGGGAGCTGATAAAGGGGGAGCGGGATGGACATTAACGTCGGCGACACCGTCACCATGAAAAAGCCCCACCCCTGCGGCAGCGCCCAATGGCAGGTCACCCGCATAGGCGCCGACTTCAAGCTCCGCTGCCTCGGCTGCAACCGCGAAATAATGCTCCCCCGCTCCAAAGCCGAAAAGGGCATAAAAAGAGTAGACAAAAAAGCGGAATAAACATCATCAAAAAAATAAATAAATATATTGACATTTTTAATGCATAAACATATAATGAAATTGTCAAACAGGAGGTGAATATCATGGATGCCATATCCGCCGCCATGAACAGCATCGTGTCCGTCTCCGACTTCAACCGCGGAATGGCGGGCGCCATATTTGAATCCGTCAAGCGCACGGGTCCCAAGATAGTATTGAAGCACAACGAGCCCGAATGTGTGCTCATGTCCCCGGAGTATTACGAGGAGCTCATTGACAGGCTTGAGGACATGAAGGACTACGCCCTGGCAATAAAGCGCCTGAGCGCAGGCGGCAAGCCCATACCCTGGGAACAGGTGATGGCGGACCTGGGTATCACCCAAGAGGAAATCGACGCGGCGGAGGAAGACGAAATTGAGTAAATGGACGCTCAGTTACCTTCCTGAAGCTGTCAGCGACCTTAAAAAGCTTGACAAGGGCGTAAGGAACAGGGTTACCAAGACCATTGAGCGGGTACTGGAGAACCCGCTCCCCGACTACGAGGGCGGCTACGGCAAGCCGTTGGAGAATAAGGGTGACATTGAGCTTGCGGGACTGTGCAAAATCAAGCTGAGGTCCTGCGGCGTCCGTGTGGTTTACAAGGTCGTTCGCGTCGGGTCAGAGATGACGGTTATCGTCGTTGGCATGCGTGAGGATTCCGAGGTTTACAGAGAAGCTCTCAAACGAAAGCTAAAATACGGTCTATGACCCTCTGCCCCCAACTACGGGGGCAGAAATTTTTTTTGAAAATCATGTGACAAAATGCGACATTGAGGTGTCTTATAAGTGAAAGCTTTCAAAGGACAGTGAGGGAATGAACGCAGAGGTATTTGGCTTTTACGCCGAAAAATATAAGGACACGGTGTACCGGGTGGCGCTGAACTTCATGGGCAGCGCCCAGGACGCCGAGGACGCGGTGCAGGAGGTGCTCATGAGGCTCTACCTGTCAAGGGAGCGCTTTGAGGGCGAGGAGCACGTGAAGCGCTGGATGATCAGGGTCACGCTCAACTACTGCAAGAACCTGGCGCGGGCGTCAAAAAGGCGCGTGCCCACGCCGCCGGAGGAGCTGGCGCTCTCCGTACCCTTTGAGGCGGAGGAGCAGCTGGAGCTCTTCACCGCGGTCATGTCCCTGCCCGAAAAGTACAGGGTCCCGCTGTACCTCTTCTACTACGAGGAATATTCCGTGAAAGAGATGGCGCGCGTGATGGAGCTTTCCGAGTCCGCCGTGACCACAAGGCTCCAGAGGGCGCGGGCGATGCTCAAATCTGAGCTTATGGAGGAGAGAGTGTGATGGATAAGAAGAGCAATTTTTATCAGGAGACGTTTTCCCATGTCCGCTCCTCCTACGTTTTCAACATGGAGGACTTTGAAAAAATGAAGACAAAAAAACCTGTGGCGATAACCAAGGTCGTAGTGATAGCCGCGGTCGTGGCGGTCCTGGCGGCATTCGGCGTCACCGCGGCGGCGACGGGCTTTTTCGGTGCGAGCTCCGTGACGGTCCCCGGAGAGAACGGCGAGGACTCCGTCATCTCCATGCAGGGCTTTGCCGACTCCCCGGAGGGGCAGGCGCTCCGCGACTACCTCTTCGAGGGGCTTACGCTGGAGGAGGCGGCGGAGAGGCACGGCCTCACCGTGCCGGAGCGGTGCGAGGTGTACGAGTACGACGGCATGAAGGAGCTCCTGGGCGGGGAGCTCACGGACGGGCGGAGCACCCGCTGGGCGTTTGTCCTATATGAGGACGGCACCTTCAGCGCGGACCAGGAGTTCACCGCCTCCGACGGGACCGTGGTGAGCTACCAGCTCTACCGCGCCGTCAAGGGGAGCCTCACCGAGGTTTCCCTCAGCGCCGGCGCCCTCGGCGAGGATTTCGAGGAGTGGGATCTGAAGATAGGCGGGCAGGACGTAGGCATCGTCCTGGGAAGCGGCGACAGGTCGCTGATAATCGCCGATTTGGGCGACAGCTTCTTCGCCGCCAACGTCCTCTCAGGCATGGTCGCCGACCCCACCTTCGGCGGCCCCATAACAGGCGAACATCTGGAGGAGCTGGCAAAGTCCATGAACTGGGAGGTCCTCTCCCGCGTGGCGGTTCCGGAATTTCCCGAGGAGCCGGAGGAGACAGTATTCGGCGCCGGCGTGGAGCTGGACCCGGAGTACATATGGGAGGAGCAGTCCTTCGATGTGACCCTTGACGGCTGGGGCAAAACCGGCTTCATAACCTACCGCCCCACGGAGGGCTTCGGCGACGTGCGCTTTTTCCTCTCAAAGGACCGGAAGACCTCTGACTACGAATTTCCGCCCAAGTACCAATCCTCGGACCTCCGTGACGTCGCCGCCGTGAGCTTTGAGGACCTGTGCGGCGATGAGCGCGTGGACGTCCTGGTGCTTTTGGACTACGTGAACGCCGCCGGGGAGCCTTACAGGGACGTGCGCATATTCAAGGCCCTGGGCGGCGGCGAATTTGAGATGGCGTGGGACCTGTGCGAGGGCATAAGGAACGACCTTGACAACTCAAGGCTTGACGTGCGCGCCGTCAGGACATATGCCAAAGCTCAGCGCGAGGGTACGGGCGCTTCGGAGGACGACGTTGTTCTTGAGACACAGGGGATAGAGATGTACTTCCCCGACGAGCCGGAGGCGCGCAGGCTGGAGCTGGACGCGGTAGGCAAAATGGTCAAGGATTCCGACCGGTGCGGCGTCAGGGAGCTGAGGCTCTATGACCTCACCGCCAACGGCGGCAAAAGGGGCAAGCCCTTTGAGGTAATCGACCTTTACGGGACGGTGCCGGACTTTGTATCCTCCGCCGACCTGGGCGAGGGCTACACCGACTGCTGGACGGTGAAGGACTGCGTCTCCGTCAGGGACATGAACTTTGACGGATACCCCGACATCGGCGTCTTCGGCTGGACCTGCAACAACACCATACCCTATTATTACTTCTTCTGGGACCCGGAGGCAGGAGCCTTCAAATACGCCATAACCCTCCAGGGCGCCATGGTGGATGAGGAGAACGGTCAGATAGTCGCCGAGTACAGATCCGGTCCCGACGAGTACGTCCGCGACTTCTACGTGCCCGACAGTAACGGTATGCTCCGGCTCATGACCTCCCGCACCTACGAGCAGGGTGCCTACTATCAGCCGCTTCCCGGCGGCTCCGAGGCCCAGGGGAACTACGAGGGCGTTTTGAAGTACCTCTGCGTGGGCAGCTATGAGCCCTACTACCTGACCTACGGGCTCCTTGACCTCACCGGCGACGGGACCCCCGAGCTCATAGCCGAATACGGCACCTGTGAGGCTGACGCGGAGGCGGGGGTGTGGAGCATGGACAGCGGGGAGCTTAAAAAGCTGGGCTCCTTCTACATGGGCCACGCGGTCCTCTACGTCAGCGACGGCAGGCTCATAAGGCTCACCGGGCAGATGGGCATAGAGCTCATAGACGCCATAGCCTGGGACGGCGAAAAAATAACCGGGACGAACCTCTCCCAGAGAGAGCTGGGACCCGACGACAGCTACGCCGAGCCGGGAGAGCACCTGGAGAGAGTCGCGGACTGGGACACCTCCCTTTTAGAGAGGGCGGGACTTATAAAGGGGGCGGAATGAGAGTGAAAAGGGCAATAGTCGCCGTATACTGCGCGGTCCTCCTCCTCGCCGCCGTCCTGTGCGCCTGCGCTTACGCCGACGCCGACACCGGCAGGACCCCGGACCGAAGCTTCAACGACAATGCGATAATCGAAAGCCTCTGAATTTGACAAATCGGAGCGCCCCGCTGTTGGGCGCTCCGATTTTTATGTCAGTCTGCTTGTTGACAATTTCGCTCAGGGGTATATACTGTATTCCAGTTGAAAACGGGGGGAATACATACGACTGTCAACGACCTTAAGATAGGGGAGAGCGGGCTCATCACAACGGTGGGCGGCGAGGGAGCGCTGAGACAGCACTTCCTCGATATGGGCGTCATCCCCGGAGCGTATGTCACCGTGGTGAAGTACGCCCCCATGGGCGACCCGGTGGAGCTGAGGATTCACGGCTACGAGCTGACTCTGCGCATTGACGACGCGGCGCGGATAGAGGTGGAGAGGGCTGTCCCCGACAGCTCCGAGCCAGAGAAGGCGGCAAAGCGCCGCCCCGTGGCGCACCCGTACTTCGGCGAGCCCGGCGTCCACCACGAAAAATCCACGGAGCACCCCCTGCCCGACAGCCACGTCCTCACCTTCGCCCTGGTGGGCAACCAGAACTGCGGCAAGACCACGCTCTTCAACAGGCTCACCGGCGCGAACCAGCACGTGGGCAACTTCCCCGGCGTCACCGTGGACAGGAAGGACGGGGCCATACTCGGTCACCCCAAGACCTTAATTACCGACCTTCCCGGGATATACTCCATGTCCCCCTACTCCAGCGAGGAGATAGTCAGCCGGAATTTCGTGCTGGAGGAGAAGCCCGACGCCATAATCAACATAGTAGACGCCACAAATATCGAGCGCAACCTGTACCTCACCATGCAGCTTTTGGAGATGGACCGCCCCATGGTGGTGGCGCTCAACATGATGGACGAGCTCACCGGCAACGGCGGCTCCATCGACGTGAACGCCATGGAGGCGCGGCTGGGCGTGCCGGTGGTGCCCATCTCGGCTGCAAAGAACATGGGCCTTGAGGAGCTTATAACCCACGCCCTGCACGTGGCAAAGTACCAGGAGAAGCCGGAGCGTGTGGACTTCTGCGCCAAGGACGCCTTCGGCGGCGCGGTCCACAGGTGCCTGCACGCGGTGGTCCACCTCATCGAGGACCACGCGGAAAAATCCGGCATCCCCGCCCGTTTCGGCGCGGCAAAGGCGATAGAGGGCGACAGCCTCATAATCGACGGGCTCGCCCTGGATGAGAACGAGCGGGAGCTTCTGGAGCACATAACCCTCCAGATGGAGACGGAGCGCGGCCTTGACCGAAGCGCCGCCATCGCCGATATGCGCTTCAACTTCATCAACGACGTGTGCCGCCAGTGCGTGAAAAAGCCCCGTGAGAGCCGGGAGCACATAAGAAGCGAGAAGCTGGACAAAATACTCACCGGCAAATATACGGCGATCCCCGTGTTCGTCCTCATAATGGCGCTGGTGTTCTACCTCACCTTCAACGTGATAGGCGCCTGGCTCCAGGAGCTTCTGGAGACGGGCATAGAGGCGCTCACCCGCCTTGTGGACTCCGCCATGACCTCCGCCGGCGTCAACCCAGTGCTCCACGATTTGGTGGTGGGCGGCATATTCGAGGGCGTGGGCTCGGTGCTGAGCTTCCTCCCAATAGTCGTGGTGATGTTCTTCTTCCTCTCCCTTTTGGAGGACTCGGGCTACATCGCGCGCGTGGCGTTTTTCATGGATAAGCTCCTCAGAAAGATCGGCCTCTCCGGTCGGAGCATAGTCCCGATGCTCATAGGCTTCGGCTGTACTGTCCCGGCTGTTATGGCGACACGCACCCTCCCCAGCAAGCGCGACCGCCGCATGACCATACTCCTCACCCCCTTCATGAGCTGTACGGCGAAGCTGCCCATTTACGGCTTTTTCGTCAGCGCCTTTTTCCCCGGAAAGGGCGGGCTCGTGATGACGGGAATATACCTCCTGGGTATCCTCACCGGCATTTTGGTGGCGTTCCTCTATAAAAAATTCCTCTTTCGCGGCGAGGCGGTGCCCTTCGTCATGGAGCTTCCCAATTACCGTATGCCCAGCGCCCGCAGTACCGCTCAGCTCATGTGGGAGAAGGCCAAGGACTTTCTGCAAAAGGCGTTCTCCGTCATACTCATCGCCACCGTGGTCGTCTGGTTCCTCCAGAGCTTTGACCTCCACTTCAACCTGGTGTCCGACTCCAAGGACAGCATTATGGCGGCGCTGGCGGGGCTCATAGCCCCCGTATTCAGACCCCTGGGACTGGGCGACTGGCGCATATGCACCTCCCTCATCAGCGGCTTTATGGCAAAGGAGAGCGTCGTGACGGTCCTTGAGGTCCTGTTCGCGGGGCAGGGCGGCGTGGCGGCTGTCATGGACACCGTCTCCGCCGGCGCGCTTCTTGTATTCTCCCTCCTCTACACCCCCTGCGTCGCCGCGATAGCCTCCATAAAGCGGGAGCTGGGCGGTCGCTGGGCGGCGGGCGTGGTCGTCTGGCAGTGCGTAATAGCCTGGCTGATGGCGCTTCTGGTGCGCGGTATCCTTATCCTTGTCCTGTGAGGTGACAAAATGAAACCGGTTGACATAATCATCATCGTCCTGCTCCTGGCGCTCCTCGTCCTGGCGCTTTGGCTCAACCGCCGCCGGAAGAGATCCGGCTCCTGCTGCGGCGACTGCTCCAAGTGCTCCAAGGGGCATGACAGCCGCAAATGACGCAAAAAAACATTGCAAATCTTGCGGAATAATTAAAAATACTAAAATAATGCTTGACTTTTACTTAGCTCCGTGGTATAATGCCATCGTAGCCCCAAAAGTCAGGCATTTTTGCTTGTCAAAGCCAATAAAAAAATTACACCCAACGTAAAATACGCTGGGTGTGGGAAGCATACTCAAAATTGGCTTTCTTAAGTGTGACTGCGCCGCAGACGGCGTAGACCTGAGCGGGGGCGGCGGGTCATCTCGCCGCGGTTCCTTCTCAGCCGCCGTATGCACATGACGCAGGCGGGGATCAGGAACATATCAGCCGCTATCCACGCGGCGGGGGAGGCGTAGCAGGCGGCGTCAAAGCCCAGGGCGGGGACGAACCAGCGCCCGAAAACGTACCGCGCCGCCATTTCAAAGACGCCGGAGAGTATCGCCAGCGTCCCGAAGCCCATGCCCTGAATGGCGAACCGCACGATGTTCACCAGCGCCAGGGGGAAGTAGAAAAGCGTGTTCGCCCTGATGAACCGGCAGGAGAGCTCCACCAGAAGCTCCACCTGCACCTCCTTGGAGTCGATGAACCACATGGCGCAGGAGGGCGCGAAAATGAGCATAGCGCCGTAGGCGGCAAGGGAGTAGGCAAAGCCCAGAACGGAGCAGTCCCGCACGCCCTTTCCAAGCCTGTCAAGCTTTCCCGCGCCGGCGTTCTGCCCGCAGTAGGTTGCCATAGCCCCGCCCATGGCGTCAAAGGGACAGCACAGGAGCTGTGAGACCTTTGAGCCCGTGGTCACGGCGGCGACGTACAGGCTCCCCAGCCTGTTCACCGCCGACTGGAGCACTATGGACCCTATGGCTGTGACGGAGTATTGAAGACCCATGGGTACGCCCATCATCATAAGGTCCCCGCAAAGCCGCGCGTCCAGCCTTCTCTCGGCCTTTGAGAGCCTGAGCACCGGGTAGCGGAAATAGACATAGACCAGGCACGCAGCGCCCGAGATGGCCTGAGACACCACCGTGGCGATGGCGGCGCCCGCCACGCCGAGACCGGCGTAAAGTATGAGCGTCAAGTCCAGAACGATGTTTATCACCGACGACAGCGCCAGGAAGTATACAGGCGTCCTGCTGTCGCCAAGGGAGCGGATCACGCCCGCCAGGAGGTTATAGAGATACGTCACGGGTATGCCCATGAAGATGATGAAAATGTAGCTGTAGGACATATCGAAAATGTCCTCCGGCGTGTCCATCGCCGTGAGTATCCTCCGGCACAAAAGCCCCGTGGCGACGGTCATCACCGCGGCGAAAACGGCGGAGAGCACGGAGGCGTTAAAGACGTACCGGCGCATTTTTCCGCTGTCCCCCGCGCCCGTCATCTGCGCCACGGGAATGGCAAAGCCGCCGCACACGCCGACGCAGAAGCCGATTATAAGAAAGTTGATGGAGCCCGTCGCCCCCACAGCCGCCAAAGCGCCGGCGCCCAGGAGCTTGCCGACTATCATGGTGTCCACCATGTTGTACATCTGCTGGAACAAAAGCCCAAAAAGCGTGGGCACGGCAAAGCCAAGTATCAGCTTCATGGGATTGCCGCTCGTAAGGTCGCGTGTCAAATCAGGATTCTTCCTTCCGTCGAATTTTGATTTGACACATTATAGTCCCGAGGCCGCAAGATGCCAAGCTTTAAACTGCATGAAGTTTATTTTCCGCGGCGCGAAAAATTTGTCGCTTGAACGAATCAGTTCGCCGTAAGCTTTGCCCTTTCCAGCGCCATAACTATGAGCGGAACAAGGACTATCTGCAATATTATCCCCGGCACCGCGTTGGTCACAGCCCCGGCGAGAAATGCCGCGGGCGTCAGCGTCGAGCCAGTAAAGCCCAAAATCACGTAGTCCGCCGCGCCCCAAACGAGCCTTCCCACGACCATGGCGCAGATAAGCGCCACATACGTGCTCCAGGGCTTTCTCGGCAGTACCCGGTAGAGTATGCCGGTGACCGCCCCGTATGTACCCAGCTCAAACGCCATCGCCGCCGCCGTCACGGGCGGGGGCATATGGAATATGAGCGTCCGCAGAAGCGGCGCTATGATCCCCACCGCCAGGCCCCAGGGCCAGCCGCACAGGAACCCGCAAAGCAGCACCGGCAGGTGCATGGGGCACAGCATGGAGCCTATCTGCGGCACCTGCCCGGTCAAAAACGGCAGTACCAGCGCCAGCGCAAGGCACATCGCGGAGTATACAAGCCTTCTCAAAACCTTACTTCCGCCCTTTTCTACAGTCATAAAATTACCTCCAAACCAAAAGGGCACCGGACCCCCCTTGTGGAGAGCCGATACCCTTGTCACAGATATTTTTTCCTCCCCGCTTGTGCGGAGACTTTAGTTCAATATAACACAAACAAAAACATATGTCAACACCGAATCAATTGCGTAAATTCCCAATCAATTGCGTAAATTCCCAATCACCCGGGATATTGGGACACCGTGTCCAGGAACAGCCTTCCGTAACGGCTTGCCTTCACTGTGCCGACGCCGGGGATGGAGAGAAAATCGTCTACGGTTTTCGGGCGGCGGCGGGCGATCTCGATGAGGGTGGCGTTGGAGAAGACCACGTAAGCGGGGACGCCGTCCTCCCGGGCTATGGAGAGGCGCAGGGCCTTCAAAGCGTCCAAAAGGTCGTTGTCCGCCTCGTCAAAACCGTCGGTACGCGCGTTTTTCCTGTTTTGAGAGGGCTTCGCTCCGGCGCGCTCCGCCTTGGGAGCGACAGTCGAGAGGCGCGTCCGCACCGCGACCGTCCCGCCGTGGAAAAGGACCTCCCGCGCCTTCGGGGTGGGCTCCAGGGTCTTGTGCTCCGGGCGAACCGTAAGATAGCCGCCGGATATGAGCTCGTCAAAAAGCGCCTGTACAAATACCCGGTCCCTGCCCTTCAACAGCCCGAAGGTGGAGAGCCTGTCCAGCCCCAGCCCAATGACGCGCTTGTCCCTGGTGCCCATGAGGACGCGGGTTATCACCGACTGCCCCAGGTAGTAGCCCAGGGCGTCTCTGGCGCGTATGACACAGGAGAGGACCATCTGCGCCTCGCGCGTGGCGTCCACGGACTCATATTCCGCTGAGCAGTTCCCGCAGCTGCCGCAGGAGCTTTTGTGGGGTTGACCGAAGTATTCCAGGATATAGCCCCGGTAGCAGTCCTTTGTCTCGCAGTAGCCCACCATTTTTTCAAGCCTGAGAAGGTCCTGCTCCGCCAGGGCGCGGCGCTCCTCCGGGGAGAGGTCGGGGTTCTCGTTGGAGCTTTCGATGAGGAAACGGGCTGTGTACACATCGGCGGGGGAGTAGAGGAGCACGCAGTCGGCGGGGGAGCCGTCGCGTCCGGCGCGACCCGCCTCCTGGTAGTATGCCTCCAGGGATTTTGGCATGTTGTAGTGGATGACGAAGCTGACGTTTGACTTGTCTATGCCCATTCCGAAGGCGTTGGTGGCGACCATGACGGTGCGGCGGTCGTAGATGAAGTCCTCCTGGTTCCGGCGGCGCTCTATCTCCTCAAGCCCCGCGTGGTAGCGTGTCGCGGCAAAGCCGGCCTCCCGAAGGCGCTCGCACACAAGCTCCACGTTTTTGCGCGTGGCGCAGTAGACTATGCCGCTTTTGTCCCTCCGGGCGGAGAGAAGGCTCTCCAGGCACTTAAAGCGGTTGCGCGGCCTGAGGACCTCAAAGCGCAGATTGGGGCGGTCAAAGCCCGTGACCACCCGAAGGGGCGAGCGCAGACCGAGGAGCCGCTCCACGTCCTGACGGACGCCGGGCGTGGCGGTGGCTGTGAACGCCGCCAGAGTGGGGCGGGCGGGCAGGGCGTTTATAAAGGCGGGTATGTGCAGGTAGCTGGGGCGGAAGTCCTGCCCCCACTGGGATATGCAGTGCGCCTCGTCCACGGCGAGAAGGCTGATGTCCGTCTCCCTCGCCGCCGACAGAAAGCCGGGGGTCTCCAGCCGCTCCGGGGCGACGTAAACAAGGCGCAGTACGCCGGCGCGCAGACGGGTGTAGACGGAGCGCTGTTCCTCCGCTGTCTGGGAGGAGTTTATGTACGCCGCCGGGACGCCCATGGAGTCCAGCGCCATCACCTGGTCCTTCATAAGGGAGATGAGGGGCGAGACGACCAGGGTGACGCCGGGGAGCATGAGGGACGGGAGCTGGTAGCACAGGCTCTTTCCGCCGCCGGTGGGCATAACTCCGAACACGTCCCGCCCGGACATGATGGCGTCCACCAGCGCCTCCTGCCCCTCACGGAAGGCGGAGTAGCCGTAGTATTTTCCAAGAAGCTCGTATTTTAGTTCCATAGCATATACCCTTTGACAAAAATCAATGCTATTTTACTCCACGGGCGGAAAATTTTCAATATGGGGTTTTCTTTTCGGGCTTTTTAGTGTATTCTTTTATCACCGATTATAGTATATCACAACGACGGGAGCGTGATATTTTGGAGCGGATATACGTTACGGGGCACAAAAACCCTGACACGGACTCCATAGTGGCGGCGCTGGGCTACGCGGCGCTCCAGAGCGCCACGGGGGAGAGGGGTTACATCGCCGCGAGGCTGGGGCACCTCTCCGACGAGACGCAGAAGATATTGGGGCGCTTCGGCTTTGAGCCGCCCCTTTACGTAAAGGACCTGCGCACACAGGTTCAGGACCTGGATTTTGACGTGCCGCCCATACTCAACAAGGCGGTGACGGTGAACCGGGTGTGGTCGGCCATGGAGGAGGACAAGCACATCTCCGCCATACCCATAACCGACGACGAGGGGCGTTTGGCGGGAATGATGACCGCCGGGGACATCGCCGCCTACGACATCGCCACCATCGAGGACCCGACGCTCAGGGACGTGCCGCTTTTCAACATACTCTCCGTTCTGGAGGGGCAGATACTCAGCGAGGGGCCGCTTATCTCCAACACCGTCAGCGGCGAGGTGGTGCCTGCGCTGCCTTTGGGCGCGGACGTGCCGCTCTTCAAGTCCCCCGACACGGTGCTCGTCTGCGGCAACCAGCCGGAGATACTGCGGGAGGCGGTGAAGGCGGGGGTGCGGTGCGTCATAATTTGCCGCGCCCAGCTTCCGGAGGACCTGGAGGCGGGGAGCACCACGGTGATCTCCACGCCCTTTGACAGCCTGCGCGCCGTGAGGCGCATATTCCAGGCGATACCCGTGGAGAGGCTTACCGCCAACAGGAGCATAGAGGCGTTCCACCTAACCGACTACATAGACGACGTGAAGGAGGTTGTGCTGCGCAGCAGATACCGCAGCTACCCCATCCTTGACGGGAACGACAGGGTGGTGGGGACGCTGTCGCGCTTCCACCTCATAAGGCCCAGAAGGAAAAAGGTGGTGCTGGTGGACCACAACGAGCTGTCCCAGTCGGTCCCCGGACTTGACGAGACGGAGGTGCTGGCGATAATCGACCATCACCGTTTGGCGGACATACAGACCCAGAACCCCATATACTTTCGCAACGAGCCGGTGGGCTCCACCTGCACCATCGTGGCGGGGATGTACCAGGAGCGGGGGCTCATGCCCTCAAAGAAGCTGGCGGGGCTCATGGCGGCGGCGATAATCTCCGACACCGTGATGTTCAAGTCGCCCACAGCCACAAAGCGGGACAGGACAATGGCGGAGAGGCTGGCAAGCATCGCCGACGTGGACCTTACGGAGCTGGGGCAGTTCATTTTCTCCGCCTCCGCGCCGGAGGACAAGCCGGTGCGGGACATGATATTCACGGACTTCAAGGAGTTCCACATAGCCGGTCACGCCTTTGGGATAAGCCAGATAACCTGCATGGACTCGGCGCGGCACATGAAGCGCAAGGAGGAATTTCTTCAGGTCATGCGGGAGGTCAAGGAGAAAAACGGGTACAGCATGATGATGCTCATGCTCACCGACGTGCTCATCGAGGGGAGCAAGATACTGTGCCTCGGCGGTGAGGACACCTTCACCCAGGCGTTCAACGTGGAGCTTTCAGACTCCGAGGCTTTTTTGCCGGGGGTCATGAGCCGGAAAAAACAGGTGGTCCCCATGCTGTCGGCGCTGTGGGGGTAAAAATTTTTGTCTAAGGAAGGGCGGTGCCCTTCCTTAGACAAAAAAGGGGGAACGTTCAGAAAAAATATGTGAATTCTGCGGAATTCACATATTTTTTCCTGCCGTCGTGCTGCGCGCGTCGCCGTAGGCGACACACTTGCGCGACATAAGGTGATTTTTTCGACGTACATGCCGTCGAAAAAATATTTGATTGGGGATAGAAAAAACGAAAGCGGGCGGGAGGCCGCTTTCGGTTGAGGATTTGGTTAGTCAACTATTATCAGGTCGTAGTCCTTGGTGCCGAAGCCAAGGGCTGCGGCGGCGTCGATGGTGTGGGTGCCGTGGCGGGATTCGACGCGCTCTATGAAGTGCTTCTGACCGGGGTCGTCCTTGGCGGCGTAGATGAGGTCCATGCAGGCCTTGTCCAGGGCGACGGCGTCCAGGGAGGAGAGGGTGCCGATGTCCGCCATGCAGGGGTCCTCGGCGACGGAGCAGCAGTCGCAGTCCACGGAGAGGTTGCACATCATGGACACGTAGGCGGCGTTGCTGTTGAAATGCCGGTGGACAGCCATTGCCGCGTCAGCCATCGCCTCGCAGAAGGCGTCCTTGGAGGCGTGCTTGTTCCAGCAGGTCTCCTGGTCGCTGACGGCGCCGGCGGAGTGGATGAGCGCCTTTCCCGCGCTGGAGGCGCAGCCGATGGACAGCTGCTTCAGCGCCCCGCCGTAGCCGCCCATGGGGTGGCCCTTGAAGTGGGAGAGGACCAGGAGTGAGTCGTAATTCAGAAGGTTTTTGCCCACCACGTCCCTCTTGAGGCGCTTGCCGCCGGGAATGGGCAGGACGGCGTCGGGACCCGTCTCGTCCATGAGATCCACGTTGAAATACTTGCTCCAGCCGTGGCCCGCCAGGAGCCTCAGGTGCTTTTCGGAGGTGTTGCGCTCGCCGTCGTAGGCGGTGTTGCACTCGACGACGGTGCCGTGGACGTGCTCAACCATGGGGCGCATGAACTCCGGGTGCAGGTAGTTCTGGTTGCCCTCCTCGCCGGAGTGGACCTTCACCGCCACCTTGCCGGGAAGCGCGACCCCCAGCCTTTCGTACATCTCCACCACTGTATCCGGGGAGATCCTTTTTGTGAAATAAACCTTTGCCTTGCCCATAACGGCGCCTCCTGTGAATTTGATAAATAATAGGTATATGTATATGTTAGCATATTTTCCGGGAGTATGCAATTGATTTTGTGAAAAAATCGCGCGGGAGAAAAAAGAGGAAAAATATCGCCGGATTTAGAAAAAACTCTTGACAAGGGGCGCTGTTTCAATTATAATATCCAAGCGCGACTTGGAAGGAGTGAGGCGAGTGGAGCTTGATTTACGGGAGCTTATCGCCCAGGACGCGGGAAGGGTCGGGTTCGATTTTGAGCTTGACACGGACGGACTTGACTTTGAGGGCGTTTTGAGCTACACCACGCCCGTCACCGTCAGGGGAGCCGTGGAGAACCACGCGGGGCTCCTTACCGTGAGCGCGGTCATCGAGGCGGGGCTTTACTGCCAATGCGCCCGGTGTCTCAAGGAGTTTCCAAGGCATCTTCGGATCGAGGCGGCCGCATACCTCGCCGAGGAGCTGGAGGATGAGGATAACGGGGACTACTACCTCCTCAATGACGGCAAGGCCGATATGGAGGAGATAGCCAGGGACGCGCTTATCCTGAATTTTGAGCAGAGGATACTTTGCAGTGAGGACTGCAAGGGCCTTTGCCCCAAGTGCGGCAAGGATCTAAACGAAGGCCCCTGCGAATGCAGGGAGGAGCCGGACCCCAGAATGCTCACCTTAGGGCAGCTTCTGGAGAAGGAATGATTTTTTACAGGAGGTGTCATTATGGCGGTACCGAAGGGGAAGGTTTCAAAGGCGAGGAGAGACAGGAGGCGCGGCTCCAACTGGAAGCTCAGCGTTCCCGCGCTCGTGGCTTGCCCCAAGTGCGGCGAGCTTCATCTGCCCCACAGAGCCTGCAAGCACTGCGGCACATACAATGGTCGTGAAGTCATTTCTGTGGACGAGTAATAGCGAGTTTGGAAAAACGGCGGGGCACACCCGCCGCTTTTTCGATAAAGGAGGCCGTTTTCCGTGATATTGTTCGTCATTGTTGCTGTCCTGTGCATTATCCTTGGCCTTGTGATGATCTTCAAGCCGGAGGAATACTACACCATGACCCAGAGCTGGAAGCACAACGAGAGGACCGACCCCTCGGAGACGTACCTGAAACGCACGAGAGCGGCCGGCGTGGTCCTGGCCGTGGGGGTCTCGGTGCTGCTGATCCTGTTTCTTTACACGGGTTTAAAATGAACGGGTCCTCGAATTTTCCGGAGCGGAGGTGCGCGTATGTCCGGCGAACGAAACAGGATAAAGTCTGTCCGGTCCGGCTCGCCGGCGGAGAGGGCGGGGGTGCGCCCCGGCGACAAGCTTCTCTCCATCGACGGGCGGCGGGTCACGGACGTGCTGGACTATATGTACTACGCCTACGACGAGGAGAGCCTCTTTGAGCTGGAGCGGGACGGGGAAAAATACGCCGTGACGCTGGAGAAGGAGGCGGGGGAGGACGCGGGGCTCGACTTTGAGGATTACCTCATGGACGGTATGCGCTCCTGCGCCAACAACTGCGTCTTCTGCTTCGTGGACCAGATGCCAAAGGGCATGAGGGAGAGCCTGTATTTCAAGGATGACGACGTGAGGCTCAGCTTTCTGACGGGCTCGTACCTCACGCTCACCAACATGAGCGAGCGGGAGGCGCAAAGGGTCATCGACCTGCGCATCTCCCCCATAAACGTCTCCGTACACACCATGGACCCCAAGCTGCGTTGTCTCATGCTGGGCAACAAAAACGCGGGGCGGGGGATAGAGATACTCAAAAGCTTCGCCCGGTCGGGGATAGAGCTCAACTGCCAGATCGTCTGCTGTCCCGGCCTCAACGACGGGCGGGAGCTCACAAGGACCATGCGCCGGCTGGCGCGGCTTTCGCCCAGCGTGAAAAGCGTGTCCGTCATACCCGTGGGGCTGACGAAATACCGGGAAGGTCTTTACCCGCTGACACCCTTTGACGGGGAGCTTGCGAAAAAGACCGTGGAGCAGGTGGAAAAATACTCGGAGAGGTGCCTGAGGCGCCATGGGAGCAGGATATTTTTCTGCTCGGACGAGATGTACCTGAAGGCGGGGCTCCCCGTACCGCCGGAGGAATTTTACGAGGGTTACCCGCAGCTGGAAAACGGCGTGGGGCTCCTGCGGCTGCTGTACACCGACTTTGAGGAGGCGCTGGCGCGCTCCGAGGGTCCGGCGCGGGGCACGCGCGCGGTGATCGCCACCGGCGTGTCGGCGGCGAAAACGCTGACGAAGCTTCGGGATATGGCGCGAGCCAAATATCCCAACGTAAACGTGGATATAATACCCATTGTCAACGACTTCTTTGGCAGCGCCGTGGACGTGGCGGGGCTCATAACAGGCGGAGACCTCATAGCCCAACTGAAGGGGAAGGACCTGGGCGAGGGGGTATATATCACAAACCGTATGCTCAGGGACGGGGAGAGGGTATTCCTTGACGATGTGACGGTGGAGGACGCTTCGCTTAAGCTCGGCGTCCCCGTGACACCCATTGAAAACGGCGGCGGCCCGCTTTTGGAAGCGTTCCTGTCGTGATAAAAGGAGAATGAAATGAGACCGTTAGTTGCTATCGTCGGAAGGCCCAACGTGGGCAAGAGCCTTTTGTTCAACCGCCTTGCCGGTCAGCGCCTCTCCATCGTGGAGGACACCCCCGGCGTCACCCGCGACAGGCTCTACGCCTCCTGCGAGTGGGCGGGCAGGAGCTTTGACATCGTGGACACCGGCGGCATCGAGCCCTCCACGGACAGCGAGATACTGACCTTCATGCGGGAGCAGGCGATGATCGCCATTGACTCGGCAACCGTCATAATCTTCGTCTGCGACATCCGCAGCGGGGTCACCGCCGCCGACCAGGAGGTGGCGGATATGCTCCAGCGCAGCGGCAAGCCCGTGGTGCTGGCGGTGAACAAGATGGACTCCGTGGGCCCCGTGGACCCGGAGATATACGAGTTTTACTCCCTGGGTCTGGGCGACCCCATAGCTCTTTCGGCGGTCCACGGTCACGGGACCGGGGACGTGCTGGACGAGTGTCTGAAGCACTTCCCGCCGGAGGAGGCGGGGGAGGAGGACGCCGGAGCCATAAAGCTTGCGTTCATAGGAAAGCCAAACGTGGGCAAGTCCTCCATCGTAAATAAGATACTGGGTGAGGAGCGGGTGATCGTATCCGACGTCGCCGGCACCACCAGGGACGCCGTGGACACGCCCTTTGAAAATGAGTTCGGCAGGTACGTGCTCATCGACACCGCCGGTATACGCCGGAAGTCCAGGGTGGAGGACAGGGTGGAGAAATTCTCCGTCATGCGCGCCCAGCTTGCCATCGAGCGCGCCGACGTGTGCCTCATAATGATCGACGCCCGGGACGGCGTCACCGAGCAGGACACAAAGGTGGCGGGTATGGCGCACGAGGCGGGCAGGGCGTCCGTCATACTTGTGAACAAGTGGGACCTGGTGGAGAAGGACGGGAAGACCATGGACAGGCTCCGCGCCGACATACGGCGGGACCTCAGCTTCATGCCCTACGCGCCGATACTTTTCGTCTCCGCCCTCACGGGGCAGAGGGTGGACAAAATATTTGAGCTTGCCAACACCGTCAACGAGCAGGCGAACATGCGCATAACCACGGGCGTTCTGAATAACGTCCTGGCGGACGCCCAGGCGCGGGTCCAGCCGCCCACGGACAAGGGCAGGAGGCTGAAGATATTCTACATGACCCAGGTATCCGTAAAGCCCCCCACGTTCGTGCTCTTCTGCAACGACTCCGAGCTTTTCCACTTCTCCTATCAGCGCTACATCGAAAATCAGCTCCGCGCTGCCTTCACCCTCACCGGCACACCCATACGGCTTGTGATACGTGAGCGCGGCGAGCGGGAGGAATAGGGTCCGGGAGAGGGTAAGATATGGTTTTTTCCAGCGTGACGTTTCTCGTGTACTTCCTGCCGGCGCTGCTGCTTGTGTATTTCGCCGTCAGGAGGGATCTGAGGAACCCGGTGCTTCTGGTGTTCAGCCTCATATTTTATGGCTGGGGAGGACCTGAGTACCTGGCGCTGCTGCTGGCGAGCGTGGCGGTGAATTACGTCTGCGGGCTGGCGGCGGGGCTTTCAAAGAGGGCGTGGGTCAGAAGGGGCGCGGTGGTCCTGGCGTGCGTTTCGGGGCTGGGGCTCCTGGGATACTTTAAGTATTTCGGCTTTGCGGTAAGTCAGCTCAACGCCCTTGGGCTCCACCTTCCGGTCCCTGAGATCGTACTGCCCATAGGGATCTCATTTTACACCTTCCAGGGGCTGTCGTATGTGATAGACGTGTACAGGGGCAGCTCCCCGGCGCAGAAAAACCCACTTGACGTGGCGCTGTACGTGGCGCTGTTCCCGCAGCTGGTGGCGGGGCCCATCGTCAGGTATTCCACCGTTGCGTCGGATATTCGCGGCAGGAGCGAGACGGCGGCGAAATTCGCCTCGGGAGCCGTCAGGTTCTGCTTCGGTCTGGGGAAGAAGATGCTTCTTGCCAACGCCCTGGGCGAGGCGGCGGACGCCGCCTTCGGACACGCGCCGGAGACGCTGGGCGCGCTTCAGGCCCTGCTGGGGATTGTTGCGTACACCGGGCAGATATACTTTGACTTCTCCGCCTACTCCGACATGGCGATAGGTCTGGGGCGGATCTTCGGCTTTGAGTTCCCGGAGAATTTCAACTACCCATACGTATCCAAATCCGTGACGGAGTTCTGGAGAAGGTGGCACATCTCCCTGTCCACCTGGTTCCGGGACTATGTCTACATACCCCTGGGCGGGAGCCGGCGCGGGAGGGTGAGGAATTTTCTGAATCTCGCCGCCGTTTGGCTGCTTACGGGGCTCTGGCACGGGGCAAACTGGACCTTTGTGCTCTGGGGCGCCTGGTTCCTGCTGCTCCTGGCGGGGGAGAGGTACGTCTGGGGAAGGGCGCTGGAGCGTCTTCCCTCAGCGCTCCGGCACATATACGCTATGGCGGCGGTCATGGTGGGGTGGATAATCTTCCGCGCCCCCTCAGTGACCGCCGCGGGAAGGTACATCGCCGCCCTTTTCGGGGCGAACCGCGTGGGCGCGGGCGAGGGGGTATATACGCTCCTTGAATATATGCCCCAGCTCATCCTCGGGTCCGTCGCCGCCCTTCCGCTGAAGGATCTCCTTCGCGGCGCGGTGGAGAGGCGGACAAGCGGCGGCCTGCGCGCATTTTTGCTTGAGCTTGCCCCGGCGGGACTTGCGCTGTGCGTGCTGGCGCTGTCCTACATGAAGCTCGCCACGGGCAGCTTCAACCCGTTCATCTACTTCCAGTTTTGAGGGGGGGCGGAGAAATGGACGACAATAAAAGGAAAAGGACCGGGGCGGCGGATCGCGCCGTGATCGCGGCCTTCGCGGTATTTTTGGCTGTGCTGTTTTTCGCGGGGCTCCTGAGGCAGAGGGAGACGTTTTCCTTCTTTGAGAACAGGAACCTGGCGGAAAAGCCGGTCCTCACGGTGGAAAGCGCCGAATCCGGCGAGTATTTCCGCAAGCTTGACAGTTACCTTGCCGACCACGCGCCAGGGCGGAACACGCTTTTGAAGGCGAACGCCTTCATCGACCTCAAGCTCCTGCGCCTGCCCGTGGTCAACGATATTGTGGTACAGGACGACATACTCCTCCCGTATCTGGACTACGATATGTACAGCATGGACGAACTGCCACAGGCAGTCTCCGTCATGACGGAAAATCTGTCGTCGGTGAAGGACGCCTGCGACAGCGTGGGGGCGGCGTACTACCTTGTGGCGGTGCCCGGTCAGTACACGTATTTTGAGGACAGATACCCCTGGTATCTGAACAACAATTCAGAGTATATCGCTAAGTCCCGGCTCCTGCTGGAGGAATCGCTGGATATGGCTGGGGTCAGGCATATGGACATAGGCGACGTGTTCGCCGGGCTTGGCTCGCCGGAGAAGTTCGGTTCCACCGTTGACCACCACTACACGCTCAAGGGGGCGTTTGCCGCTTACCGGGCCATAATGGAGCGGGTGATGGCGGACACGGGACTTCAAATGCCGGTGCCGGAGGAGTCGGAGGTCACATTCACCGAGCTTCCCAACCTCTTTATCGGATCCAGGTCGAGAAAGCTCATGAACCTGTGGAGCGACGGGGAAAGGCTTTCGTACATGACCTCGGAGCTGGACGTCCCCTTCAGCCGTCGGGACCGGGGGCAGGAGACGGAGAGCTTCCTCTACGCTATGCCGGCAGACCCGGGGGAGTGGCTGACGTATGAATTTTATATGGGCGGCGACATTCCGGAGACGGTAATCGACACGGACCGGGACTGGCTTCCCAACGTGCTCATATACGGCGACAGCTTCACCAACGCCGTGGAGTGCATCGCCTATCAGAGCTTCAACGAGATGCGCTCTCTGGACCTGCGGTATTACAATGATAAAACGCTGGGCGAGTACATCCGTGAGTACGCCCCCGACATAGTGATCTGCATCCGCGACTACTCCGTCCTCCTAGACCCCACCGGAAACGGCAAACCAGCCAATTGACTCCCAAATTTAAATTTTTTCCCCCGACATAAAGTGAATCCCCCAAATTCAAATATTTTTCCGACGACATGCGCGTCGGAAAAATCACCTTATGTTTTGCAAGTGTGCGCCCCTATGGGGCGTGCGCGCAGCAAAACAGCAGGAAAAAGCCCGTGAATTCCGCAGAATTCACGGGCTTTTTCCGCACGTTCCCCCTTCCGGCAACAAAAAAATCTCCGTCCACCGGACGGAGATTTTTTTGTTGTCGGAATTATACTGCGCGTGTGACCTTGCCGCTGCGCAGGCATCGGGTACAGACGTAAACGTGGCGGGGGGAGCCGTCGATCACGGCCTTGACACGTTTGACATTCGGTTTCCAGGTACGGTTGGATCTTCTGTGGGAGTGGCTCACCTGAATACCAAATGAGACGCCCTTGCCGCAAAATTCGCACTTTGCCATCTGCTGCACCTCCTTGCAATTTTTCATAGCCTATATATAATAGCAGATACTTTTCCAAAATGCAAGAAAAATTTTCGACAAAGAATATATTTTTTAATTGCCTCAAAGCTCTTGCCAAAACAGCGATTTTTGTATAAAATTAGATGGGTACGTTTTGCCCGCGTGACCGTCAAAACGGCTTTTTACTTAAAACTTGATTCTAAGAGGGGGACCAGGCTATGGAAACTCAACACGGAATGCCATTGAAGGCTCTGGTGGAGCAGGTGGGGCTGGAGGTTCTGAACGCCTCCACGGATTATGACAAAAAGCTCATAACCACCGCCGTCATCAACCGTCCGGGGCTCCAGCTCACGGGCTTTTTCACCAACTTCGCCACGGAGCGGCTTCAGATCGTGGGCCTCAACGAGGACGCGTATCTCCAGCAGTTCTCCGAGGAGGAGAAGCGGGCGAAGCTGGGAAGGCTCATGGAGACGGGCGTGCCGGCGATAATCATCGCCCACGACGTGAACATCCCCGAGGGGACGCTGGATTCCGCCAGGGAATATGACACCACCATACTCAAGTCCCACAGGGAGACGTCGGAGCTCATAATCGAGCTCACCACAAAGCTCAACAACGCCCTTGCCCCGCAGATAATGCGCCACGGGGTGTTTATGGAGGTTTACTCCGAGGGCGTGCTTATACTGGGCGAGTCCGGCATGGGCAAGAGCGAGACGGCGATCGAGCTCATAAAGCGCGGTCACCACCTCATATCCGACGACGCCGTCATCATCAAAAAGGTGAACTCCACCACCCTCACCGGCACGGCGCCTGACCTCATACGCAACTACATCGAGCTTCGCGGCATAGGCGTGGTGGACGTGCGGCGCATATTCGGCAACGGCGCCGTGAAGTGGAGCGAGAAGGTGGACCTGGTGGTGAAGCTGGAGAACTGGAACGCGGAGAACTCCTACGACCGCATGGGCTCCGAAACGGAGGAGATGGACATACTGGGCGTCAAGGTGCCGTATATCGTGGTGCCGATCCGCCCCGGCAGGAACCTGGCGGTGATAATCGAGGTCGCCGCCATGAACAACCGCCAGAAGCGCATGGGCCTCAACTCCGGCAAGGACTTTGCCGAGCAGCTGGACGACTATTTTGACAGTCTGGAGAGCAACTGATGGATCAGATCGACTTGTTTGCCAGGGAGCTGAACTCCGGCTTTCCCGGCACGGGGATTTTTTTCGGCGAGCCCATGTCGCGGCACACCACCTTCCGGATAGGCGGCACGGTGAGCCTGTACGCCGAGCCCAAGAGCATTGAGGCGTTCGTCTGGGCGGTGAGAGAGGCAAAGCGGCTGGAGCTTGCCTATCTCATCACGGGAAACGGCTCGAATCTGCTCTTTTCGGATAAGCCCCACCGCCTTGTAGTCCTCTCCACGGCGCGGCTGGACACATTGAGAGCCAACGGCGACAGCATCATCTCCGGCGCGGGGGTGCTCCTCTCGAGGCTGGGGAGCTTCGCCCTGTCGGAATCCCTCACCGGCCTTGAGTTTGCCCACGGGATACCCGGCTCCCTGGGCGGTGGGATATACATGAACGCCGGGGCATACGGCGGGGAGCTGCGGGACGTGGTGGAGGCGGTGACGTACCTCGACGGGGGCGGCGCCCTCCGCACCGTCGCCAACCGGGACTGCGGCTTTGACTACCGCCGCAGCCGGTTCACGGACACCGGCGACGCCATACTTTCCGCCACCCTGCGCCTCCGCCCGGGGGACCCCAAGGAGATACGGGCGAAAATGGACGACCTTGCCGCCCGGAGAAGGGAAAAGCAGCCGCTCAACTACCCCTCCGCCGGCAGCGCCTTCAAGCGCCCGAAGGAGGGCTACGCCGCCGCCATGATCGACGGCGCGGGGCTCAAGGGGCTAACGGTGGGCATGGCGCAGGTCTCGGAAAAGCACGCCGGGTTCATAATAAACCTGGGCGGCGCCACCTTTGAGGACGTTGTAACGCTCATGGAGCGGGTGAAGGCCGGGGTTTTTGAAAAATACGGCGTGGAGCTGGAGCCCGAGGTAAGGATAATAGATTAAATAACAGATTAGATAAGGGCTTTGCGCCGACGGGAGATGAAATTTTATGGAAATGCTGATGATCTCGGGGCTTTCCGGCGCGGGAAAGAGCCGCGTGGCGGCGGCGCTGGAGGACCTGGACTTCTACTGCGTTGACAATATGCCGGCGGCGCTGATGCCGCTTTTCGCCGAGCTGTGCGCCGCCACCAAGGGGCGCTATGAGCGCGTGGCGCTGGTTTCGGACATACGCTCCCGCGACGGCTTCGACCAGCTCTTCGCGGCGCTGGACGCCATGAGCCAAAAGGGGTTCGAGTACAAGATACTCTACGTTGACGCCAACATCGAGACCATCGTGAAGCGCTACAAGGAGACACGCCGCCGCCACCCGCTGGACGGGGAGGCGGGCGGACTTGAAGCCGCCGTGCGGCGGGAGATGGAGATGCTGGAGCCCGTGCGCCGCAGGGCGGACTACGTGATAAACACCACCGGCCTCACCCTGGGAAGGCTCCAGAGGACGCTTTTCCGGCTCTTCGGGAACGGCTCCAAGCAGACGCTCAGGGTCTCGGTGATGTCCTTCGGCTTCAAGTACGGCATACCCATAGAGGCGGACCTGGTTTTTGACGTGCGGTTTTTGCCCAATCCCTTTTACGTGCCGGAGCTCACCAACAAGACGGGCCTTGACGAGGAGGTCAGCGACTACGTCTTCAGCAACGACGTATCCAAGCAGTTTTTGGAGAAGCTTGAGGATATGATAGAATTCCTGCTCCCCAACTACGAGGAGGAGGGGAAGATGAATTTGACCGTGTGCATCGGCTGTACCGGCGGACACCACCGCTCCGTGGCGGTGACCGAGGCCGTCGCCCGCTACCTGTCCCAAAGGGGACATGAGACGGAGTGCATACACAGGGACATAGACAGAAATTGAGCGGGAAATAATTTTGACAAAAGGGGGTGACGGCGTGTCCTTTTCCTCAGACGTGAAGGCCGAGCTTTGCAGGGCGGAGATAAGCTCCCGCACGGCCCTGCCGGAGTGCTACGGAGTGCTGGAGTTCTGCAACCGCTTTGCCAGGGACGAGGCGCGCATCGTCACCGGCTCCGACGCCTTTGCCGCCCGGCTCCCCCGGCTTTTTAAGCGCGGGGCGGGGATAGCCTTTGACGAGCTCCCCGAAAAGGGCGAGAGCGGCAAGCGGACCTTTGCCATAACCTCGCCGGAGAGCATGGCGAGGATAATTGACCTTCTGGGCTACTCCCCCCGTGGGCTTTTGACCCACCACGTGAACCTGGGGCTTCTGGAGGACGACCAGTCCCGCGCGGCCTTCCTGCGTGGGGCGTTTTTGGCGGGCGGCAGCGTCACGGACCCGAAAAAGGGCTACCATCTGGAGTTCGTCACCGGCCACTACTCGGTCTGCCGGGAGCTGACGGCGCTGTTCCTGGACATGGGCTTTGAGCCGCGAAGCTCCTCCAGGGCGGGGAATTATATGACATATTTCAAAAAAAGCGATACCATCGAGGACCTTCTGACCACCCTGGGCGCGCCTGTGAGCGCCATGGGGATAATGTCGGCTAAGATAGAGAAGGATATGACCAACCAGGTGAACCGCAAGGTAAACTGCGACACGGCAAACGTGACCAAGACCGTGGAGGCAAGCGCCGCCCAGCTTGCGGACATCAAAAGGCTCCGGGACGCCGGAATTTTTGACGACCTCACCGAAAAGCTCCGGGAGGCGGCGCGGCTCCGGGAGGAATACCCGGAGCTGTCAATAGCGGAGCTGGCGGGTTTAGCGGAGCCGCCGGTCACAAAGTCCGGGTTAAGCCACAGGCTGAGGAAGATCTCTGAGATCGCTCAAAAGATCGGGAGCTCCTGAGCCGCTGGGCTCTTTATAATGTATCCGCCATTAAATGGCGGGGGGCTTTCTTTCCTCTCTTTTGGTTTCGCCAAAAGAGAGGAAAGAAACAAAGGAGAGAAAAGCGACCAGCGGGGGATTTCGATTTTCCCCCGCTGGACACC
>CANQVL010000016.1 GCA_947627285.1 uncultured Oscillospiraceae bacterium | reverse complement strand
GCTGATGGAACAGGAAAAGCAGGAAACGGCATGACCGAAATCATGCCGTCCCTGCAAAACTTGATAAAACTTTCTTATGATGCCCCAGCTTTTGCCGGAGCGTTTTTGATTGTCGGCAAAGACCGCTGGCCTTTGCCGACAAGGGGGAACGTGCGGGTAGTTTTCTCTGAATTTTGCGAAATTCAGAGAAAATTACCCTGCTGTCGTCGTCCTCGCTCGAGCCGCTTAACCTCGCCCCGCGCAAGCGCAGGGCTCAGGCGCTGGCTCGGCTCGTCCTCTCCCCAACGGACTTCCGTCCGTTGGGGACCCCTATTTCGCGCACCGCCGAAGGCGGCACACTTGCGCGACAAAAGGTGATTTTTCCGACGTACATGCCGCCGGAAAAATATTGAATTATGGGTTTTTGACGGTCTGTCCATTTTGCGCGCGGAGCCTGTTGGGGCGAGATGACTCAGACGGGGCAAAAAGGGCTTGCCATAAGGCGGGGACGCGGTTATAATGGATTTGACGAAGCTGTGGAATCACAATGCGGGATAAACGAAAGGAGCAGACAGAGATGTGTTACATTGGTATCGACCTTGGGACCTCTGCGGTGAAGCTTTTGCTGGTGGACGAGGCAGGAAGGGTGACCGGAGAGGTGACAAAGGAGTATCCACTCAGCTTCCCCCACCCCGGCTGGAGCGAGCAGGAGCCGGAGGATTGGTGGAACGCTGTTCTGGCGGGCGTGCCGGAGCTCATAGCGGGCGTGGACCCAAAAAGCGTGCGCGCCATCGGCCTGGGCGGGCAAATGCACGGGCTTGTGGCGCTGGACGACCGGGACAACGTTATCCGCCCCGCCATACTCTGGAACGACGGGCGCACCGCCAAGGAGACGGACTTTCTCAACGAGACGGTGGGCCGGGACAAACTGAGCCAGTACACAGCCAACATCACCTTCGCCGGGTTCACCGCGCCGAAGATCCTCTGGATGAGGGCAAACGAGCCGGAAAGCTTCGCCCGCATTTCCAAGATCATGCTCCCCAAGGACTACCTGGTCTACAAAATGACCGGCGCACACGCCACGGACTACTCCGACGCCTCCGGCATGCTCCTTCTGGACGTCCGGAACAAGCGCTGGTCCAAGGAGATGCTGGAGATATGCGGCGTCACCGAGGCGCAGCTGCCAAAGCTCCATGAGAGCTGGGAGTGCGTTGGAACGCTAAAGCCCCGCGTGGCGGCGGAATTTGGGCTGCCCGAGACTGTAAAGGTCTGCGCCGGGGCGGGGGACAACGCCGCGGCAGCGGTGGGCACCGGCACCGTGGGCGCGGGGGGCTGCAACATATCCCTCGGCACCTCCGGGACGGTGTTCATCTCCTCCGATAAATTCGGCGTGGACCCCCACAACGCCCTGCACTCCTTCGCCCACGCCGACGGGGGGTATCATCTCATGGGCTGTATGCTCTCTGCCGCCAGCTGCAACAAGTGGTGGATGGATGAGGTCTCAGGCGACAAGGACTACGCCTCGGAGCAGGCGAAGATAGCCCCCGACAGGCTGGGGCGCAACCACGTCTACTTCCTGCCATATCTCATGGGCGAGCGCAGTCCCATCAACGACACAAACGCCCGTGGGACATTTACGGGTCTCACCATGGACACCACCCACGCGGACATGACCCAAGCGGTGCTGGAGGGCGTGGCGTTCGCCATCCGGGACAGCTTCGAGGTGGCAAAATCTCTTGGCGTCGAAATCCCCCGCTCCAACATCTGCGGCGGCGGGGCGAAATCTCCCCTGTGGCGCAAGATCCTCGCCAACGTTCTGGGAATTTCCCTGGACATGGTGGCAACGGAGCAGGGCCCCGGTTACGGCGGCGCGATCCTGGCGATGGTGGCGGACGGGCGCTATCCCACCGTCCAGGCCGCGTGCGACGCGCTGGTGACCGTCGCCTCCACCACGGAGCCGGAACCGGAGCTGACAAGGCTCTACGACGAGCGATACCAACAATTCAAAGAGATTTACCCAGCTATGAAGTCATTGTTTTCCAAAATAGTTTAACTCCCCGCCCCGACCCTCAAATTAAACATTTTTCCGGCGGCGGCAGGAAAAAATCCGTGAATTCCCCGGAATTCACGGATTTTTACTGAACGCTCCAATTAAAAAACATTTGAGAAGGAAATGTATCTATGAAGTATATGACTTTCAATTCATCGTGTTCCTATGCAGGGATAGCAAATCTTTTGTCGTTTTATGGGATAGATACCGAGGACAGAACGATCGCGCTTGAAATGGGACTGCCGTTTTTGTTTGACTGCGAGGAGGGGTGTTATCTTTCGGGGCCAATGCTTCAAGGCGCAAGATGGTTCAATCTCTACTTAAAGCCTATCGGCTATACCATGACGGAAAAAGAGGTGAATAAGGAACGGCTCTGCGGTTATCTTCGCGATTTACAGTATGCCATGCTGGGCATTTATGTAAGCGAGCGGAATAAGCACGCCGTTATTTACACAGGGATGGAAGACGGCAAATACTGTATGCTCAACAACAAATGGGAACGGTCCGATGAGCCTGATACGCTGGTGTTTTCAGAACAGGAGCTTTTGCGGCGGGTCGATGAAAAGGTAACGGTGGGCGTTTTGAATAAGACCGCTTGTGAAGCTGTTAAAACCGAAGGTACGGCAAAGCGCTCTATAGCTGTCCTTCAGTCGTTGGCAAAAGAAATAGCCGGCTTCTGTTCACAGGAGAGATCCTCAACGGATATTCGCCTGTCTATGAATACTCTGTTCCGCGCGATTCTGCTTGACGGAATTACAATGCTGGATTTGATCGGAGAAACTCAAATCAGCCAAAAGCTGAAAATTGTGCAAGGGCAATTTATGGACGCTGTAAAGGAAAACAAGCCCCTGCAGCTCGACCAACGCCTTGACATGGCGCTGTTAGATTCCGCCATTACGGAATATATCAGCCTGATTCGCGCCCATGCGTAGACAAGGCTCCGCCTTTTTTTATTCTTCTATCCCCGGCAGCGGAGGCGCGGATTTCAGCAGCACCCTGCCGTAGAAGCTCACGCCATCAGGGTCCGTGGGCGGGACGGTGATGTCCAGCCCGCGGCGTGAACGGTTCAGGACAAAGAGGTATATGTTCCCCTCGCTGTCCTCCAAATACTGCCGGCACACCAGCTCCCCGCGCGCAAGGAAAAGCCCCACGTCACCCGGCTCCGGCATGGGGCCCCGGCTTACGTAGAAGACCTGACCCGCCCTTATCCAGGGCTCCATCGAGTCGTCCCCCTGCCGCACGCCGAACCCGGCGACGGCGGGGATATTCTTTCCTCTTTTTACCCTCCGCGGCTCAGCCATCACGCCTTGCCCGCCAGCCTGAACACGTCTGAGGAGGCGCCCATGACCATTATGTGGTCGCCCTCCTTGAAAACATACCCCGGACCCGGCGCGGCGATGAGCTTCTCGCCCTGCTTTATGGCGATGACGTTCACACTGTGCTTTTTCCGCACGTCCACCCCCACAATGGTGTCGCCTATCCAGGACTTGGGCGCCTTTATCTCATATATCGCCACGTCCTCGGTAATGGGTATGAAGTCAAAAATGTTGTCGGAGTTGTAGCGCACAGCCACGCGCTCGGCGATCTCCCTCTCGGGGTACACCACCTCGTATGCGCCTATCTGCTTCAAAAGCATCTCCTGGATGTCCTGAGTCGTCTTTGATATGACCTTTTTCGCCCCGTGGCGCACCAAAAGCGCCGTGGTCACCAGGGAGGACTGGAAGTCGTCGCCCGTTGTGACAAAGCACAGGTCGAAGTTCTCCACTCCCAGCGACGCCACCACCGGCTCCTTGGTGCAGTCCCCAATGGTACACTCGGTGAAGCGGTTCGCCATCAGCTCCACCAGCTCCGCGTCCTTGTCCACTATCATCACATCGTTGCCCAGCTCCTGCATCTTTGTCGCCAGGTGCCGCCCGAAGCGGCCAAGGCCAATGACCAGTACGGATTTCATAGGTATCCTCCCAAATCAGCCCACGAGCAGCTTGCCCGAGGGGAATTTCACCGGCGACGCGCCCTGTTCGCCCGTGAGGGCTATCGCCATTGTGAGCCCGCCGATCCTTCCGGCGAACATCAGCGCCGTCAACATAAGCTTTGCCGCCACGCCAAGGGTGGGCGTTATACCCGTGGAGAGCCCCACGGTGGCTATGGCGGAGATGACCTCAAAAAGCGCGTCCCTCAGCGGCGCGGACTCCACCGCGCAAAGGGCGCAGGTCGCCACGATCACCGCCGTCAGGTATATGACCACGATGGCTGTCGCCTGCCTGACGGTGTCGTCGTCGATCCGCCGCCTCAGCGCCGTTGGGGGCGACTTCTTCACCGACGCCGCCGTGCAGATGAGCACCACAGCCACGGTGGTGGTTTTAAGTCCGCCGGCTGTGGAGCCGGGGGACCCGCCCACCAGCATGAGCACCATCGTCAAAAGCGCCCCGGCGTCGGAGAGCTCCGACATCGGCACCGTGGCGAAGCCCGCCGTCCTGGGCGTCACCGCCTGGAAAAGCGACAGCAGAACCTTTTTCCCCGCCCCCGCGCCGGCGAAGGCGGCGGTGTTTTCAAATATGAGGAACAGCGCGAAGGGCACGGCTATGAGCAGGCCAGTCATTATGAGCACTATCTTTGAGTGGAATTTCAGCTTTTTCAGGCGGAATTTGGAGTTGAGAAGGTCGTCCCAGACGATGAACCCCAGCCCGCCCAGAATTATGAGGGCGGAGACGGTGAGAATCACCAGCGCGTCCCCGGAAAAGGCGGAGAGGCTCGCCCCGCCGTTGTAGTCCCCCATTAGGTCAAAGCCGGCGTTGCAGAAGGCCGAAACGGAGTGGAAGACGGAGAACCATATGCCCCGCCCCCAGCCAAAGAGTGGGACGAACCTTATCGCCAGCAGTAAAGCCCCCGCGACCTCAAATATGACCGTCCCCAAAAAGAGCCGCCGCACCATCTTCACCACTCCGGCGTAGCTGTCGCTGCCCGCCGCCTGCATTATGAGCCGCGAATCGGAAAGGCTCGCCCGCTTTCTAACAACGGAGAAGAAGCCCGTGATGATGGTCATGGCGCCCAGCCCGCCCACCTGAATGAGGACGAGTATCACCGCCTGACCCGTCACGCTCCAGTGCCCCGCCGTGTCAACAACGGCAAGCCCCGTGACGCACGCCGCCGAGGTGGAGGTAAAGAGGCAGTCCACAAACGGCGTCCACACGCCCTCGTTGGAGCACCAGGGGAGAGTAAGGACGGCGGAGCCCAAAAGTATGACCGCAAGGAAGCTCAGGACCACGAGCTTCACCGGCGTCATTCTCCGCCTTACCTTTGCGGGCATACCCTCACCTCCGATTTAATGAAGGATTTAAAAAAGTATTTTATATTTTATACCAAATCCTTCCCAAGGTCAATACACACCGCGCAAGTTGACAGTATAAAAAATTAAATCGAACCACCGCCGTTCCGGGCAAAAAAATCCCGTTCTGCCGCTTGACACCGCCAAAGCCGGTGCTATAATAATTACGGTTACGGCTGATACGAAAGGTATCAGACCGATTTTTACTTCTGTAAGGAGGATCCGATATGGACAAAAATGTTTCCGCGCTCTTGAATGACCAGATCAACAAGGAGCTCTATTCCGCCTATCTCTACCTGGATATGGCAAATTTTTACGACGAGAAGGGGCTTGACGGCTTCGCCAACTGGTACGAGATACAGGCCCGCGAGGAGCAGGACCACGCGCTGCTTATCTACAAGTACCTCCACAACAACTCCGAGAAGGTGACTCTGGAGGCCGTGGCAAAGCCCGACAAGACCTACTCCGCCCTCATTGACCCCCTGAAGGCCGCCCACGCCCATGAGCAGTACGTCACCGGCCTCATCAACAACATCTACCGCGCCGCCCAGGACGCCCACGACTACCGCACCGTCCAGTTCCTTGACTGGTTCGTTAAGGAGCAGGGCGAGGAGGAGAAGAACTCCTCCGATATGATAACCAAGATGGAGCTCTTCGGCGACGACACCCGCTGCCTCTATATGCTCAACTCCGAGCTCGCGTCACGCGTGTATTCGGAGCCATCTTTAAAAATTTAAAAAGGGCGTAGCCCTTTTTAAATTTTTAAGGGGATACGTGCGGAAAGCCCTCGTGAAAGGTCTGCGGACCTTTCACGAGGGCTTTCCTGCTGTCGCGCTGCGCGCGCCGCCGTAGGCGGCACACTTGCGCGACATAAGGTGATTTTTCCGACGTACATGCCGTCGGAAAAATATTTGATGAAGATTTAAAGCTTTACTTCAAAGGTTCCAAGATTCTCGGAGTGTGCCTTTACTGTTATTGGTCCGCCGTTGGGGAGGAGGACGGCTTGGGCTTGGCCTCGGTATGTTTCGTACCGGCCTGTCTCGAAGCGGCTCTCTGTCCGGGGCTGGGCGCTTCCGAAGGCAAGGAGCTCCGCCCCCGTGACCTCGACGGACAGCACCGTGTCGGCGTTGGACTCCACCTCGCCGTTTTCGCCCACCACCGAGAAGTCCACGTACAGCGGCCTTCCCGCCTCCGGGACGCCCTCGGGGACGACCCTTACCCCCAGCCTGCCGCGGGCGGAGCGCAGCGCCGATTCAGAGAGCTCGTTTCCGTTGAGATCCAGTGCCACGGCGCGTATCTCTCCGGGCTCATACCGGACGCTGAAATCGGCGCGGCAGCCCTTTGTCGGGGCCGTGCCCACGTGCCTGCCGTTTATGTACAGCGCGACCGCGGGCGCCTTGGAGTACACCTCGATCCCCGCCGGATTCCCGTCGCACCCCCTCCAGGACCAGCTCGGAAGGGCGTCAGAGCCCCTCCAGGCGCCCCTGTACTGGGGCTCGCCGGGGTGGTTGGGAGGGGCTATGCCGATGTACGGCGTGTCCCTGGCGCCCCAAACCGTCATCGCCAGCCCCGCCTCCGCGTTGTCGTGTCCGAGTATGTCAAAGGCGCCGGAGTCCGCCAGCAGCCAGGGGTAGGGCTTGGCGAAGACCTTGGCGTCGGGCTCACAGCTCCAGGCGCCGATGCCCGTCTCACCCAGATAATCCCAGGCGGTCCACATGAAATCACCGATGAGGTAGTCGTATTTCTCCACCGCCTCCCAGTTCTCCGCCAGCATGGAGGGGAAGGTCTCACTGCCCACCACCACCCGGTCCGGGTATTTTTGGCAGTCCGTGGGGTAGCGGTCGGAGGCGTAGTTGTAGCCGGCGATGTCCAGGAGGGCGAAATAGGCTTCAGTGGCGGCGTCCGCCTCAGGCCTTGCGGAGTAGCTGCACATGCCCAAAAACTGCTCCGACAGCAGTTTATTGAACTCCGTGCTGTCCACGGCCTTGTCCGCGCTTATCCCGCCGAATCGGTGGGAGTAAAACGCCTCGGTGAGTATCACCAGGTTCGCGCCTGAGGTGACGGGACGGGAGGGGTCAAGGGCGTGGAGCGTGTCAACAAGCGCCCTTGCCGTCTCAAGCCCCCGCCGGCTCGCGGGCTCCGATACCTCGTTGCCGATGGAGTACATCACCACACAGGGGTGGTTGAAGTCCTTCTCAACCATGCGCTCCAGGTCCGTTTTCCAGTTTTCCTCGAAGCGGGAGGCGTAGTCGCCGGGATTTTTGTGGTTGAACCACATGTCCCAGCCCTCGTCCATGACGTACATTCCCACCTGGTCGCAGGCGTCAAGCAGGGACCTGGACGCCGGGTTGTGGGAGGAGCGTATGGCGTTGAAGCCGGCGGATTTGAGTATCCTCACCCGCCGCAGCTCGGACTCCGGGAAGCTCCGCGCGCCCAAAATGCCGTTGTCGTGGTGGACGCACCCGCCCCGGAGCTTCACCGCCCTGCCGTTTACGAAAAATCCCGTGGGGCCCCATTCAAGCGTCCTGACGCCGAAGCTCTCCCGCGCCTCGTCGCCGCCGGGGAGCGCCGCGCGGCAGGTGTAGAGCTCCGGCGTTAAATCGCTCCAAAGCCTGGCGGCGGGTACCTCAAGCTCCAGCTCGTCGCCCGTGCCGGAGGCGACCACCGTGTCCCCGTCCAGTATCTCCACCCTGGCGGGGGAAAGACCCGTGTGCCTCACGGTGACCTTTACCACGGCGGGGTCAAGCGAGACCGTACTTATCCTTAACCCGTAGGGCTCAATGTGCTCCGCCTCGCCCAGGTACACGAATACCGGTCTGTGGAGCCCTGCGCCGGAGTACCAGCGGGAGTTGGGGAGCTGTGTGTTGTCCACGACCACCCGCAGGACGTTTTCCTCCCCGATTTTCAGCCCGTCCCCCGGAACAAGGAACTGCTCATACCCGTAAGCGCACCCGCCCACGCGAAGGCCGTTCAAATATACCTCCGCCGTGGGATACGCGCCCTCAAACTCAAAAATGACGCTCTTTCCGGCCCAATCCGCGGGAGGGGTGAAGTGCTTTTCATACTCGTACACCCCGCCCTTGTAGTATCCGCACCCCGGACCCGATGGGTTCCCCGCCTGCCGGGGCTCGGTCTGCATGGCGTCGTGGGGCAAAAGCACCGGCAGAACCGTGCCGTCCTCCCTTTTAAGCGTCCAGCCGTCGTTGAAGCTCAGCCTTTTCATGCGGTTCCTCCTTATTTTGTCATTAGCTTCGCGTACATCCGCTCCATAAGCCTCCGGAGCGGCCCGAAAAGCGCCAGCGCCAGGGCGAAATTTCCGGCGCAGTGGACAAGGTCAAAGGGTATCCCGCTGACCCACCAGGAGGCGGCGAACGCCCAGCCGCCGGTGACCAAATACACCGGCGCGCTCAAAAGCCCAAAGAACAGCCCGAAGGCGCCGGACACCAGCGCCCAGATCAGATTCGTCCGACAGCCCCGCATGGCTATGGACACCGCCGCCAGTATGAGCCAGATGTACAGGTAGTTTATGGACCAGAGCTGCGGCGGGTAGACCGCCAGCACCAAAAGCACATAGGTGTATATCGGCAGAAGCGATTTCCACCCGAAGGTCACGGCAAAGAGCATCACAAAAAGCGACACCGGCTCCACGTTGGGAAGCCCCGACATCACCGCCGCGCTTATGAAGCACAGCCCTCCCAGAAGGGCAAAAAGCACCAGCTCCCGAACGCTTATCCTCCTGCCGCTCATCTGGTGTACTCAAGCCGGAACACGTCGCCGTCGGCTATGGGCGTGGTGTCCGCGCCGGAGACGGCGTACTCGCCGTTGCGGTACAGCGCCCAGTACGCGCCGTCCTCCTCGTAAACCGCCCTCTCCCCGTCGACTGAGGTGATATAAAGCCCGTACTCCCCCTGCTCGCCCTCCGCAAGCCCATCCGAGAGAAGCACAGCCCCCAGGTATTCCTCCGCTGTTTTGTACGTGAATGACTTCACGCTCCCGTCAGAGTGCGCCGCCTCCACCGTTATCTCCTTAACCCCCTCCGAGACCTCCGGCCTCAGCGCCAGCCACACCCCCATCATAACCCCCGCCGCCGCCAAAAGCGCCAGACAAGCAATAATTATTTTAGTGTTCCTTTTCATCTTTTTTTCACCGCTCTTTATATGTATAATTACCCCCGTTTTTCGACCCCCGGCAAAGCCGGGAAGAAAAACGGCTTAATATAATATCCGCCTCGCGGATATTATAGCAGAACCCTTTAAAACATTCAAGTACCGCTCCAATTTCCACCCCCCAATAAAACATTTTTCCGACGGCATGTACGTCGGAAAAATCACCTTATGTCGCGCAAGTGTGTGACCCTTCGGGTCACGCGCGCAGCGCGACAGCAGAAAAGAAATTCGGAAATGTCCGCAGACATTTCCGAATTCCTTTTCGCACGTCCCCCTTCAAAAAAAGGGCAAATGCCCTTTTTTTGAAAGCCTGAAATGCCCCCGTCCGGGGTAGGGACGGGGGCATTTCGCAAAAAAATGAGGGAGAAACGCTTGGAAATGACCAAGCACGCGGATTGGGAGAGATCCGCTTGAAGCGGCTTCACGGAGATATTTGGGGGAATATCACCGCTTGTATGGAGGAACCGCTTCAATCGTATTATACAGTGCGTACTTCAAGAGAGTGTGAATAAATTTTATACATTTTGTAAACAACGGCGGAAAATTACGCCAAAATCACGGTTTGGAGCCGTTTTTCTCCTGCTGTGGGCGCTGCTTTGCCAGCTTCAGGCTGAAGGTGAAGGTGGTGAGCCCGTCGCGGCTGGTGACGTAAATGCTCCCGCCGTGGCTGTCCAGAATGGTCTTGACGATGTAGAGCCCAAGCCCCACGCCGTCGCGGTCGCGGCTTCTGGATTTGTCGGTCTTGTGGAATCGCTCAAAGATGAGGGGGAGCTCCTCCTTGGGTATTGTCTCGCCCCTGTTTGCCACGGAGACGTAGCACCTGCCCTCCTCCCGCCAGAGCTTCAAAATTATGGCGGTGCCGGGCTCGGCGAATTTGGCGGCGTTGTCAAGGAGGTTGTGGACCACCTGGGTTATGGCGTCCCCGTCGCCCACGGCGTAGACTGGCTCCTCAGGCAGTACCGTCTCCACGTCAAGGCCACGGGAGGTTATCTTGGACTCCAGGCTCAGGAGTGACTGGCAAACCACCTCCAAAAGGTCGAAGGAGCGGCGCGAGAGCTCCATTGGCGTCACGGACTGGAGCTGTGACATATCCAGCATACCCCGCACCAGGCGCGAGAGGCGCTTTGTCTCGGAGGAGATCACCGTCAGGTACTCGCCCTCCTTCTCCTTGGGTATGGTCCCGTCAAGTATCCCGTCGGCAAAGCCTGATATGGTGGTCATGGGCGTTTTCAGCTCGTGTGACACGTTGGCGATGAGGTCACGGCGGCTTTGCTCGCTCCGCTCCAGGGAATCCGCCATGGCGTTGAACGCCTCGGCAAGCTCGCCCACCTCGTCCTGCCGCCCCTCGGTGTGGACCCTGGGGGAGAAATCGCCCCGGCTGTAGCTGCGGGCGGCGTCGGACATCTCCTTGATGGGCTTTGATTGCTTGCGGATGACGGCATACGCCATTATGAAGGACAGCGGCACCACCACAATGGCGGCAAAGATGAATATCCGCGCAAAGCCCCGCCATATGCCGGACATACGCCCCGCCTCGTCGGAGACGAAGATGTACCCCCTGGAGGGCCCCGCGGGGAGGGGCACCCCGACGGCGAACCTGGGGACGGAGAACACCCCGCCGAGATTCGTTATCCCCTGGAACTTTCCGCCGGCGTTTATGGCGGAGATGGCGGAGGCGGGCACCGTAAGCCCCGCGTGGCCGCAGTTTAAATTCCTGTCGGAGCAGTTGACGATGCTCCCCTGCTCGTCGGTGATGATTATGTGGTACCCCGCTATGCTCGCAAGCCAGGATATGGTGGCGCGCATATTGATGCCCTCGTACCCCGTGCCCCACTGCTGGGCGTAGGACCTGAGCATCTCGCCGGTGGTGCCGGCGGAGTCTGTCATGGCGTCCGCGCGCTGACGGAGTATGAAGCTGTAGCTCATCCCCGCGAAGGCGGCGCCGAGTATGAGAAGGCTCAGGCAGAAGACAAGCACTATCGTTATGAAGTTTTTGGCATATACACTGCGCAGGTAGCGCACGGTTACCGCCTCTTATTCCGCGTCATTTTTGAGCTCAAATTTGTAGCCCACGCCCCAGACCGTCTTCAGGCTCCACTTATCCGAGACGCCCTCCAGCTTTTCCCTCAGCCGCTTTATGTGTACGTCCACGGTGCGGGAGTCGCCGAAGTAGTCAAAGCCCCACACCTCGTCCAAAAGCTGGTTCCTTGTGTACACCCGATTGGGCGACAGCGCCAGATGGTACAAAAGCTCCATCTCCTTGGGCGGTATGTCCACGGGCTTTCCGTCCACGGTGAGGACGAAGGACTCCATGTCGATAATGAGCTTGTCGAAGACGAGGCGGCGCTTGCTGTCCCCGCTCTCGCCGCCGCCGTAACGCCGCAGCACCGCGCGGATGCGCGCCACCACCTCCTTCATGTCGAAGGGCTTTGTTATGTAGTCGTCGGCGCCCATCTCCAGCCCCGTCACCTTGTCGAAGGTCTCGCCCTTGGCTGTGAGCATGATCACCGGCGTGTCCGCCTGGGCGCGTATCTTCCTCAAAACGCCCCACCCGTCAAGTCCGGGGAGCATGATGTCCAGCAGCACCAGGTCCGGGCGCACGCGCTCAAACTCCGCCACGCCCCTCTCACCGTCGTTGGCGATGACCGTCTCCAGCCCCTCCCGCTCCAGGTAGAGCCGCAAAAGCTCGGCTATGTTCTGCTCGTCCTCCACTATAAGTATCTTTTCCGCCATATCCGGTTCCTCCCTTTTGCAAATAATTATCCCACTAAACTTTATACTATTATAAATTTCCCCTCTTTGCAAGGGTGAATTTTCTGTTAAGCAAAAAATAAGGTTTTTTGAACATTCCGCGATTGAAAAAACCTTCCCTTTTCTCTTTACAAAGCCTTATATTTGGAATTAAAATAGATATAACGATCCGGATTATTCTGCGGAGGCGGTAACATGGAAAAAACACGCGTAAGCTTCAACACCGGCTGGCGCTTTGCCCTGACGGAGGACACAGCCGCCGTACTGCCGGAGCATGACGACAGCTCGTGGCGGAGGCTGGACCTGCCCCACGACTGGCAGATCGAGAACCCCCGCAGTGAGTCCGCCCCAAGGGAGCAGGGCTTTTACCCCCGTGAGGGCGTGGGTGTCTATCGCCTTCGCTTCACGGCGCCGGAGGAGTGGCGCGGAAGGACTGTCCGCGTCCTTTTTGACGGCGTCCAGCGATTCTCGGAGATCTGGCTCAACGGCAAAAAAATAGGCGGCAGGCCCTACGGCTACGTTCCCATACTCTGCGACATGACATACGAGCTTGTCTACGGCGGCGAAAACCTCCTCGCCGTCCGCGCGGACAACCGGGACCTCTCCGGCGGGAAGTGGGTGGCAAGAGGCGGCGACCGCTGGTACTCAGGCACGGGCATATACAGAAACGTCTGGCTGCTTGTCCAGGACCCAACCCACATCGCCAACGACGGCGTCAGGATAACCGCGGAGCCCTCCATGCGCGGACCCCGTGGCGACGTGCCGGACGTGGAGGGCATACGCTGCGGCTCCGCCAAAATTTGCGCCTCGGCGGAGGTTGAGGGCGGCCTTGAGGGCTGCGCCGTCCGATTTGAGATATTCTCCCCGGAGGGCGAGCGGGTCTATTTCGAGGAGCGCGCCGCCGAGCCCGTGACGGTCTTTGAGACCCGCCTTGAGGCCCCCATGCTCTGGTCCCCGGACAAGCCGTATCTCTACCGGGCGGAGATTAGCGTGACCCGGGGCGGGGAGACGCTGGACGCCCACACCGTCAGCTTCGGAATTCGCTCCGCGGTCTTTGACAGCGAGGACGGCTTCCGCCTCAACAGCAAAAGGATAAAGCTCTGGGGCGTCAACCTCCACCACGACGGCGGGGTATTCGGCGCGGCGGTACCTACGGAGGTGTGGGAACGCAGGCTCAGGACCTTGAAAGCCATGGGCGTCAACACCGTCAGGATGAGCCACAACCCCCAGTCGCCGGAGCTCTACGACCTGTGCGACAGGCTGGGGCTCATGGCGGTGGACGAGCTCTATGACAAGTGGGACAACAGCAATATGTACTATGACAGCGTCTTCCCCCAATGGAGCCGCACCGACCTTGAAACCATGGTCCGCCGTGACGCCAACCACCCGTGCGTTATACTCTGGAGCGTGGGCAACGAGGTGCGCGGGCAGTATACCGAGGGGTTCTACCGGCGTCTCCGGGAGCTTACTGACGCCTGCCGGAGCATGGACCCCACCCGCGCCGTCACCTGCGTGCTCATCGGCTTCTGCCTGCCCAACGCCAACGACACGATGCCGTTGGGTAAGCTTTTGGAGCTGGCGCGCCGGTACTCCGAGTGCGTGGACGTGTTCGCCGGGAACTACATGGAGCAGTATTACGAGCGCCTTCGTGAGTCCGGTATGAGAAAGCCCATACTGGGCGCGGAGGTGCGGACCTATTACCGCAACGACTCCCGCTTCCACAACCAGGTAAATCTGAGGCTTGAGTCCCCCTATACCACCGTAAAGGAGCACGACTGGGTCTGCGGAGCCATCGTCTGGGCGGGCGCGGACTACCTGGGCGAGAGCCCATTCTGGCCCCTTCGGGGCTGGACCGGCGACCTTCTGGACTCCACAGGCGAGCCAAAGCTCAGGGCATGGTACTGCGCCGCCCAGTGGAAAAACGAGCCGGTGCTCAGGCTCGCCGTCTACGACGAGTCCGAGCCCTGGGACGGGGCGCGCGGTCTCTGGGGCTTTCCGCAAATGCGCAGGCATTGGAATTATAAGGAATTTGAAAAGGTGATGCACGTCGCCGTCATGACCAACTGCGACACCGTGAAGCTCTTTCAAAACTCCCAGGAGGAGCGCGTGGCGCGCCTGTCCGACTTTGAGGACGGCATGGTCCATTTCTACCTCCCCTTCATCCCCGGAAGGCTCCGGGCGGAGGGCTGGCGCGGCGGGCTTTTGGTGTGCGAGGACACGGTGTGGTCCGACCACGAGGCGTCGGCGGCGCGGATAGAGGCGGACAGGACATCTATACCGGCGGGCGGCACGGCGTTTGTGGACGTGTACATAGAGGACAGCCACGGCGAGCGGTACATGCTGGAGGACAAAAACGTCTCCTGGAAAATACAGGGCGATATTGCCGTCCTCGCCGACAACGGCGACCCCTGGCACGGCTTCCCCGGCGGGAACGAAGCGCCGACCTTCTCAGGCCACCTTATGCTGGCGGTACGGGCGGGAAAAACGCCCGGAAAAGCAGGGCTCGCCGTCAGCGTGGAGGGCTTTGAGCCGTGGGAAACGGAATTTACGGTTCTGTGAGGCGCGCTATGAGATACATCGACCTTTCCGGCGTCTACCCCTGTGAGTTTGGCGGGGAGTGGGGGCAAATACGTCTCCCCGGCACCCTGGACGAGAGCGGTCTGGGCTTCCCCGACAAAATAACCGCCCCCTGGCACCCGGACGAGCAGGTGAACGATGCCCTCTCCGGCGGCGAGGTGATAGCCACCCGCCTCACCCGCGGGCACACCTGGGAGGGGGAGGCGCGGATAGAGCTGGAAATATCCGCAAAGCCCCCCGAGGGCAAGCGGATATTCCTTGAGTGCGAGCGGGCAAGGAGCCTGAGAGTCCTTGCCGGCGGCGTTCCGGTGCCGGATTTCACCCCTCCCACCCTCTCCACCCCAAGGCGCTTTGAGCTGACCGGCGCGCTGGCGGGGAAAGGGGAATGTAGGCTGACGCTCATATCCGATAACTCCTACCCCGGCTGGCCCCGCGCCGACATCCTTGCCTCCTCCGCCGCCACCGACGAAACTCAGACAAACTGGAACGGGATCTTGGGCTGTATACGCCTCTCCATACGCGAGAGCCGATTCATCACGAGCCTTCGCGCCTACCCCCACGGCGGGGAGCTGGACATATATGTGGAGCTTTCCGACGGCGAGGGCGACGTCACCGTCACAAGCCCCGCCCTGAGGGCCCCCGTCGCCTTCCGCGCCCCAGGACGCGTCAAGAATCTCCCGCTCGCGGAAAATATACGCCGCTGGGACCTGGACGGGGGAGAGCTGTACCCCATAACCGCCTCGTTTGGGGAGGACAGCGTCACCGTCGCCTTCGGAGCGCGGGACTTCGGCATCTCCGCCGGCGGGCAGTTCTCCCTGAACGGAAAAACTGTGTTCCTTCGCGGCGAGGCAAACTGCGCCGTCTTCCCCGAGACGGGCCACGAGCCCACGGACACGGAGAGCTGGCGGGAGATAATACGTACCTACAAGTCCTACGGCGTGAACCATCTGCGCTTCCACTCCCACTGTCCCCCCGAGGCGGCGTTTGCCGCCGCCGACGAGCTGGGTATGCTCATGGAGCCGGAGCTTTCCAACTGGAACCCCCGCGCCGCCTTCGGAACGCCGGAGAGCCGGGATTATTACAGCGGTGAGCTCATGGAGATACTAAAGGTCTACGCCAACCACCCCTCCTTCGTCATGCTCACCCTGGGGAACGAGCTCACGGCGGACGGGGAGGGCCACCGCTTCATGGGTGAGCTTTTGGCGCGGGCAAGGGCGTACGACCCCACCCGCCTTTACGCCTCGGGCTCAAATAACCATTACGGACAGCGGAAAATCGACCCTCTGGAGGGCTTTTATACCTCCGCTGCGTACTTTGACAAGCGCATCCGGGGAGCCTCAGCCGGCGTCTCCGGCTGGATAAACGAGTCGCCCGATGTGACCGCCGATTACTCCGGCGCCATGGACGCAATACGCCGGGACTACTCCGGCCCCGTTGTCTCCTTTGAGGTGGGGCAGTTTGAGATACTGCCGGACTTTTCCGAGCTTTCCGACTTCAAGGGCGTCACGGACCCCGCAAACCTCCGCCTTATCCGCGAAAACGTGGAAAAGCAGGGCCTTGCGGACAAATGGGAGGACTATGTCTCCGCCTCCGGGGAGCTGTCCCTGTTGGGCTACCGGGCGGAGTACGAGGCGGCGCTTGCCACGCCGGGGCTTGGCGGCATAAGCCTCCTGGGGCTCCAGGACTTCCCCGGACAGGGCACGGCGCTGGTGGGAATGCTCAACTCCCACCTAAAGCCAAAGCCCTACCCCTTTGCGGACCCCAAAAGATTTAAAAGCTTCTTCACCGGCGTTCTGCCCCTCGTGCGTGCAAAGCGCTTCACCTTCACCCGGACCGACGCCCTTCGCGCCCCGGTCATTATGGCAAACTACGGGAAAACCGACCTCACGGGGGCCATCGAATGGAGTCTTTCCCACCTCTCGGGCAGTCTCGCCGGGACCACCGCCAAGGCGGGAGGGCTCACAGACCTGGGGGAGCTGAACATACCCCTCTCCGGCCTCCCCGCGCCGGCTAAATATACCCTGACGGTGAAGCTCGCCGGCGCTGAAAACAGCTATTCCCTCTGGCTCTACCCCGACGAAACGCCGGCCTGCCCGACGGCGGTATATGAGACGCGCGCCCTTGACGGTGAGGCGCTTCGCGTCCTCTCCTCCGGCGGCAGGGTACTTCTGGCGCCCGACTCCACCGAGGAGGCGCTGCCCGGCTCCGTCAAGGGTCAGTTCACCACCGACTTCTGGTCCGTGGGCACCTTTCCCTTCCAGCCGGGGGGCATGGGTATGCTTGTGGACAGCGCCCACCCCGTCTTTGCCGGCTTTCCCACGGACAGCCACACGGACTGGCAGTGGCGCCCCATGTCCCGCGCTCGCGCCCTGCGCGTACCGGGCGGGCTGGAGAGCATCGTCACCCTCATGGACTCCTACGCCTACCTGCGCCGCCTTTCGTATATGTTTGAGTGCCGCTGTTCGGGCGGCAGGCTCCTTGTCTGCTCCTTCGGGCTCCATGATCTTCAAGCCGAGCCCGAGGCGCGGGCTCTTCTGGGATCAGTTTACAGCTACATGTCCTCGGAGGACTTTGACCCCGCGCAAACGCTTACGCCTGAAGCGGTACAGGCAATTTTGAAAGGGGAGATATGACATGACCGAGCTTCGCTTTTCCGAGTACAGGCCCTCGGAGATACTTCGCGGGCACCTCAAGCTGGGCGGCGCGGACCCCGCCGGACGGCGGATCGACGTAAACTCACTTTATATCGAGCGTGACGGCAAGCCCTGGATCGGCGTGATGGGGGAGTACCACTATGTCCGCGACAGGCGCGAAAACTGGGCGCGGGAGCTTGCCAAAATGCGCGCCGGAGGCATAACCGCCGTCTCCACCTACGTCTTCTGGATATACCACGAGGAATCGGAGGGGAGCTTCGACTTCACCGGCGACCGGGACCTGAGAAAATTCGTCGCAGACGCCCAGGCCGCCGGGCTCGACGTCATCATCCGCATAGGCCCCTGGTGCCACGGCGAGACCCGCAACGGCGGCCTCCCCGACTGGATACTGAAAAAGCCCTTCAAGATCCGGGACAACAACCCCGGCTACATGGAGAAGGCGGAGATATGGTACAGGCACATATACGAGCAGGTGAAGGGCCTCTTTTACAAGGACGGCGGACCCATCATCGGCGTCCAGATAGAAAACGAGCTTGTGGACAACGCCGAACACCTCCTGGCGCTGAAAAGGCTCGCCCAAAGCGTGGGCTTTGACGTGCCCCTCTGGACCGCCACCGGCTGGAACAGCTGCTACGGCGCGAAAATGCCCGTGGACGAGTTCCTCCCCGTGTTCGGCGGCTACGCCGACGCGCCCTGGGCGGAGACGACAGAGGAGCTTCCCCCCTCCGTCCACTTCACCTTCAACCCCACACGCAACGAGGCGGCGGTCTGGGTGGACCCCCTTCACGACACCGACAGCTCCGGCTGGCGCCTCCCCTACGAGCGCTACCCCTTCGCCACCTGCGAGCTGGGCCCTGGCCTCCAGCCCACCTACCACCGCCGCCCCGCCGTCGCCCCCATGGACGCCTACTCCATGGGCCTATCAAAGCTCGGCTGTGGCAACAACCTGATGGGCTGGTACATGTACCACGGCGGCATAAACAAGATAGGCGCCCTCTCCACCCTCCAGGAGTCCCGCGCCACCGGCTACCCCAACGACCTTCCCATACTCGATTACGGCTTCCAGGCGTGTATCTCCCCCTACGGCGAGATAGGGGAGACCTACCGCCTTTTAAACCTCCTTCACCTCTTCGTCCGGGACTTCGGCCACATTCTCGCCCCCATGGAGCACGTCCCGGCGGAAAAATTCGCCCCCGCCGGCGATACCGAGACCCTCCGCTACGCCATGCGCACCGACGGCTCCTCCGGCTTCATATTCGTAAACCACCACCAGCGCCATATGAAGCTCCGGGACATGAAAAGCGTCTCCTTCCGCCCCCTGGGTTTGGAGCTCCCGCCCATCGACGTAAAGGGCGACACCGCCTTCATTCTCCCCTTCGGGCTCAGTCTGGGCGGCGAGGGACTGGAATGGGCCACAGCCCAGCTCATATGCCGCGAGAAGGACGAATATTACTTCGCCGCCATTCCCAATATTAAGCCCCGCTTCAAATTCAAAAGCCGCGGGATACTTGAGTTTACCGGCGACGGCGTCGAGACTGTCCCCGTGGGCTCAATAAGCGTGACCGTCCTCAGCCTGTACGAGGCAAAATACCTCCGCCGCCTGGAAACCGGCACCGTCCTGGGCGGCGGCGCCGACCTTTACGAATTCCAGGGCGAACAGCTCGCCTCCGGCGAAGAGGACACGGAGGATTACGGCGACACGGACGAGCTCTCCCTTCTGGACGGCAGCGCCCCCGCCGCCCGCCTCACCACCCGCCCCTGCCCGCCGCCCTTCGAGCCCCAGTACCCCGAGGAGCTCCGCCTGGGCGGCGACCGCCCCGTATTCTGGCGCCGCCTCACCGTCACCTCCCCCCGCGGCTTCGTCGCCGTCCCCACAAAATTCGACGTTGCCCAGCTCTACGTCAACGGCGCCCTCACCGCCGACAAATTCTCCGACCGCCTCCCCTGGCGCCTCCCCGCCTCCCTTCTCTACCAAAACACCTGCCACATAGCCTACACCGCCCCCAATAATTCCGTCTACACCGAACCGAAATCCTAATCCACCAATAAAACATTTTTCCGGCGGCATGTACGTCGGAAAAATCACCTTATGTCGCGCAAGTGTGCCGCATTTTGGGGTCCCCACGCAATCATGATTGCGTGGGGAGAGGAGGAGCGAAGTCCGCGCCTGAGCCCTGCCGCTTGCGGCGGGGCGAGGTTAAGCGACTTCCGCGACAACGAGTGCGCGCCGCGCGACAGCAGGAAAAAAGCCGTGAATTCCGCAGAATTCACGGCTTTTTTCCGCACGTCCCCCCTAATATTTTCGCAAAGGCAAAGCCTTTGCGAAAATATTACAAAGAGTTCGCCCCCTCCGATTGGTCGTACCTCAATATTCCCGCCAAAAACGCCAGCGCCAGCCCCTGGCCCCAGCCCTGTATCCAGTCGCGGCTGATGTTCCTGTACCCGTCCCGGTCCCGCATGACGGCGGTTCCGCCTGAGACGTTGAGCACCCGCCCGTCGGGAGAGATGTTGGCAAGTATGCCGGGTATGGCCCGGTTTATGTACTTTATGTGCAGCGGGTTCCCCTTCGCCACCATCGCCGCGGCGATACCCGCGGAGGCGGAGACCTCCTCGTAGCTCTCCGGGTCGTCAAGTATCGTGCGCCACAGCCCGTTCTCCGTCTGGCAGAGCTTCAGCGCCGCCAACTGGTCGTTGAGCGAGCCCGTCACGTCAAGGAATTTGGGATAGAGGTACGCCTGCGGCAGTCTCGCCCCCACCTGGGACATGGTATACGCCGCCCAGGCGTTGGCGCGCCCCCAGTAAAACCCGGACATATGGTCGCCGGTTATGTTGTTGTAGCCGTGGTAGTAAAGCCCCGTGGCGGGGTCCTGGAGATATTTTATGTGCCAGTACCACTGGTTGAGCGCGTCGTCGATGAGCTCCTCGTCCTTCAGCTCCACGCCCACCCGGAGCATGAAAAACGCCGCCATAAACAGCGTGTCCGCCCACGCCTGCTCGGGAAAGTCGTTGTTGGCGGAGACAGTGTGCTGTAAAACATTGTCCCCGAAGCGGAGCGCGGAATTTTTCAGGTAGTCTATCTTGCTCATCACCACGTCCAGGTACTTCTTCTCCCCCGTGTGCTGATAAAGCGAAAGACAGCAGTGCCCCATGGAGCAGGTGTTCACCGTCCAGGTGGGCAGTCCGAGCTCAAGAAACTCGTCCACCCTCGCCCTCACCGCGTCCAGGTACTCCCTCTTCCCCGTGGCCTCATATGCCTCGCATATGCCGTAGTACGCCACCCCGCAGGGCCAGTCCCAGGTCATATCCATGCGCATGGTGCGGTCCACCACCGCGTCCATAGTGCGGAGCACCTGTTCCTTATCAAAGTCAAGCTTCATTTCCGCTCCCCCTCAATCCAGCCGGAACACCGGCTCCAGCTTGGGCTGAGCGCCCGTCACCGGGTCCATCTCCAGCTCCAATATGTCCTTCATGTACTCGTTCCACCTGTCCACAACGGGGCTCTCCGCCTGGGTCCTCTCGGCAAACTCAATGCCCTTTTCGCACTCATAGTAGCCGAAAAGCTCCTCGCCGTTGGCGAAAATGGTGTAGTTGCAGATCCCCGCGGCCTTCAAAACCTCCACCATCTCCGGCCAGATCTCATTGTGCCGCCTGACATACTCCGCCTTGCACCCGGGCCTTATCCGCCCCTTCCAGGCCATGCGCTCCATAAAAAACCCTCCTTGATTTTGATATTGATAATAGCCGTTTCCCCTTCTAAAAAAGGTTCGCAGAACCTTTTTTACCACTTCAGCATCGGACAGTGTATATCCCTCTTCGCCGCCCTGATCTCCACAAAGCACCCGCACTGCATACATGTGGCGTTGGCAAGATACCCGCACTCCCTGCACTCACGGAGCCTTGCCTCAAACTCCCTGTCCTCCGTCCGCTCCTCCGGCGGAAGCTCCGACCGGTACGCCCTCACGCTCTCGTAAAGCTCCCGCCCCTGGGCAAGCTCATTGAGAAGGCACCGGCGGCATTTGACCTCACTCACGGACTATCCTTATCGCCGCCACGGAGGAGGCGGGAAGCACCGCCTTCACGCCGCCGCCCTTGACCTCCAGGCCGCCCAGAGCCGCGGGCTTCACCGCGTCGGGATTTTCAAAGGTGTTGTAGGCCCCGGCGTCCCCGCCCAGGATCTCGCCCGTGACCGTCGATTTCTCCGTTATCCCGTCCATCAGCACCTCCAGAGGCGCCGCGTCAGTGTCCGAGAGGTTCACCGCCGTGAGCAGTACGGACCCGTCCGCGCCCTCGCTGGCGGAGACCTGTATGTTGGGCACGCTCCAATCCCCGCAGGAGATGAGCTTCGTCTCGGCGTATGTCTCCACCTGCTTCGCCCCCTGGTGCTCCCGGAACATGCGGAACACGTGGTATGTGGGGGTTTTGAGCATTTTCGCCCCCTCGGTGAGCACCATCGCCTGTAGGACGTTCACCGTCTGGGCGATGTTAGCCATCACCACCGTGTCGCAATGGTCGTTGAAAATATTCAGGTTCAGCGCCGCCACCAGCGCGTCACGCACGGTGTTCTGCTGATAGAGGAAGCCCGGATTCGTCCCCGGCTCCACGTCGTACCAGGTGCCCCACTCGTCCACCACCAGCCCAAGCCGGCCCTCGGGGTCGGCGCGGCGCAGTATCCGCCCGTGCTCCGTCACCAGCTCCTTCATGCGCAGGGTCTTTTTCAGCACAGCGTAATATTCCTCGCGGGTGAACCCCGTGGCGGCTCCCTTGCGGCTCCACTCGTCGTGGGGCAGGGTGTAGTAGTGGAGGCTCACGGCGTCAATGGTCCCGCCGGCTATCTCCGCCACCTTCCCCGTCCACTCGTAGTCCGCCACATTCGCGCCGGAGGCGATCTTATATATTTTGTGGTCGGAGTAGTCGCGAAGATACGTGGAATACTGCCTGCAAAGGTCCGCGTAGTGCTCCGGGCGCATATTTCCTCCGCAGCCCCAGGCCTCGTTGCCGATGCCCCAGTATTTCACGTTGAAGGGCTCCTCCCGCCCGTTTTGCCGCCGCAGGTCCGCCATGGGCGACACGCCCGGCATATTGCAGTATTCCACCCAGTCGGAAAACTCCTGAACCGTGCCGGAGCCCACGTTGCCGGAAAAATACGCCTCACACCCCAGCTGGCGGCAAAGCTCCATGAACTCGTGGGTCCCGAAGCGGTTGTCCTCGGTGACGCCGCCCCAGTTGGTGTTCACGATTGTCTTGCGGCTCTCAGCGGGCCCCACGCCGTCCCGCCAGTGGTAGGTGTCGGCAAAGCACCCGCCCGGCCAGCGCAGGACCGGTACGTGAAGCTCCTTAAGGGCGCTTACCACGTCGGAGCGGAGCCCGTTTTCGTTGGGTATGGGGGAGTCGGGGCCCACCCACAGCCCCTCGTATATGCACCGTCCCAGGTGCTCTGCAAAGTGCCCGTAGATGTTGGGGTTTATGGTCCCCACTGAGCGGTTGGGGTTTATGATGATTCGCATACGGAGTCTCCTTTTATGCTAATATTAGCGTTATATTTTCTTTATCACTGTTCCGAAGGGCTCGAGCTCTATCTCCGCCCGCCCGTTGTCCGTGGCGACGCCGACAGTGCGCGCCTCGGCGGAGCTGTTTATCACCACCAGCGAGCGGCTTTGCGGGAACCAGGCGCACTCCGCCGCCGGCGAATCAGTGAGCCACATTTGCCCAAGCTCCTTTCCACCTGCCCGGAGCATGAGGTTCAAAAGCATACGGGTGTTTTCGGGCGTAAACTGGAAGCTGGACAGATATACCCCGCATCCGGCGCCGAACTTGTGGGCGGCGACGGCGGGAAGTCCCGTATCCGGATCCGCGGCAAGCACCTTTGTTTCCCCGTCGGTGAGGTAGAGGTGGGAAAGCCCCCGTACCCCCGCACCCTCAGGTATGAGCCCCGGGACCGTCTCCACGTCGAAGGTGTAGCGCCCGTGGCACACCCTGGCGCCGGTGTCCCTGTCAACTCCGAGAATGTGGCGGAGCTTGAAGTATCCCCAGCCCTCGGGCGTGGCGGTGGGCTCGCCTACCCCCAGGAACACGCCGCCGGAGTGTACCCATTCCGTCACGGCGGCGACAAGCTCCGGGTCATTCCAAACAGCCCCGCCGCTCCACGCCGTGCCCGCTCTTCCGGCGCATATCACCACGTCCGCGTCCTTCAAAGCGCCGGATTTCGCGTCGCTGTAGTCGATAAAGCGCACGTCCACGGGGAGCCCCGAAAGCGCCTCGTTTATGTGGATGAGGTCGTGCATATATGTCTCGTGGAAGTGTCCGGAGAGCGTCCAGGGCCTCAGAGCGCCCCAGCTGTGGAGCACCGCCACCCTCATGGGGAGCACGTAGGGCGCGCCGTCTGTGTGCAGGGAACGTATCGCCCGAAACTCGTCGGAAACCTCCGCTATGTAGTCCACAAAGTCCGGGAAGCCCTCCAAAAGGTGTATGTACCCGCCCAGACCTATCCTGTCTATCTTCGCCCGCAAAAGCGCGCGCCTCACGTTCACCCAATATTTCCTGGCGTCGGCGGTGGGGTCGCCCCCCTCCATAAAGGTGGGCGCGCCGCCCAGCCCCACGGGGAAAAGGTACGGGTGGAGCCTGAGCTCGTGTACCCCCGCCGGCACCCCGGCGCACAGCCGCGCCTCGTAGCCGGAGAAGACGCACTTGATTATCCCGTCAAAGCCGAACTCCTTAAAGTGCGGGCCGTAGGGCTCCACGCCCACCCAGCTGTCGTCGTAAAATACATACGCCTTTTTGCCGTAGCTGTGTACCAGCTCCACCAGCTTGCGCCCGAACCCGGCGACGAACCTCTGGGTGAACTCCATGTAGTCCCGCTTGTGCTCCGTGGGGGGCATATGGGTGACCTGGAGATCGCCGTGATTGATAAAGTCCTCGGCGGTGAGGGCGTAGCCGTACTCCCTCTCAAAATCCGCCAGCGCCTTCTCACTCACGGTGAAGTCATAGCTCCCCCAATCGGTGAAAAGCGTCCTGTTGCGCTCGTGGCTTCCCCAGATCCACACAAAGTTGTAGAACATACTGGTAAACCGCACCACCGTTGTCGCCGGGTGGTCCCTGCACCAGCCGTCCAGGTAATTGTAAAGGTACTCCTGCGCCACGGGAAGGCGCGGGTCGATGGGCATAAGGTGCTCGCTGGTCCAGGAGTTGGTAACATGGTTGTACATGTTGATCTCCTCCCACAGCCGGTAGGCGAGAAAGCTCGCCGTGTAGGTGTGGAAGGGGACGGGGGACTTCACCGTGACGGTCCCGCCGTCATAGCTCCACTCGCCCGCGTCCAGGACCCTCCCCTCGGTCCTGTCCCACACCTGCCAGTAGGCGCGGGACGCGGGGGAGTCGTTTACCTTGAACTGCTGGTCAAAAAATCCGGCGATGAGGTCTATCTTCAGCTCCCCGCCCTCCGCCGCCACGGGCTCCGTGGACAAAAAGGACTGCTGAAGGCACTCGGGATGCTCCCTCGCGAACTCGTTGTGCTCCCGGATTATGCAGATGGTGGAGTAGACCCCGTAGCCCGCCGAGATTATCTCGTCGGAGAGCTTCGTGCCGTCGCTGTCCCTCACCACGTCGGCGCCCCATCTCTCCGCAAGCTCCAGCGTCAGCTTCTCGTAGCCCGACTCACCGGGCATCGTGAACCCGCCTTTAGTGTGCTCCATATTGTTGCCCCTCCCCAAAAATAATTAAAAATACTTAAAATAATGCTTGACAAATACTTGCCTTTGTGGTATAATGCCATCGTAAGGGTTAGTTATGCTTTAAGCTGACGCCGGCTCGACCCTCAATCCACCGGCCAGGGCATATCGGGTATGAGCCCGTAGTCCACAAGCCTCGGCTCCTCGGCGGGGGCGGCGTTTCCGTGAAGGTCCGCCTCGTTTTCGGGGCGTTTGAGCCCCTCAAAGGGGCCGTGTATCTCCCAGGCGGGAACGTGAGGCTCCGGGATAATGCCGGCGCGCGCCAGCTCGGATGCCACGAACCCCGCCGCCATGTGCGCCCCGAAGTCGTTGGGGTGGGCGTAGTCGCCGGGGTGGTAGAACCTCTTAGCCCCCTCCATTCCGGAGTCAATTATCTTCCTCATCATCATGCCGTGGAGGTCCAGAACGGGAACATTTTCAACCTGCCCGACTTTCACTGCCGCCGCGGCCCATCTTTCAAGAAGATCGTTGTACTCCGTGGGGCTTTTCCAGGTGTTCCGCGCAAGGGAGGTGACAAGAACGGGCTTCGCGCCTGCCTTCCTGAGCTCGCGGATGTACCTTATCAGGTTCTCCGTGTACCCCGTCTCCGCCGCCAGGCGCCTCTTTTTCTGGTCGTTGTGCCCGAACTGTATGAGCACAACGTCGCCCGGTTTCACCTGCGGGAGCATCACGGCGTAGTGGCCCTTTTCCCGGAAGGTCTCGGTGGAGAGCCCTGAGTGGGCGTGGTTGGAGACCACATAGCCTGTCCCCAAATAGAGCTGGAGCATCTGCCCCCAGCCGCAATAGTTGCACCCCGGCGCGTAAGGGTACGCGGCGGGCTGGTCCGTCACGGTGGAATCGCCCATTATGAACATCGCGGGACCTTCCCAGGGCTCTACGCTTATCCTTTTAAGCCCCGCGCCCAGCACCGTGAAGTCCACGCTCACGTCCTCGGCAACCCCGTTGTCGCTGACGGCGGCGTCTCCGCCGCCCACGGCGATGATTGGTGAAACGTCACACAGGACCTCTATGTCCGCGCTTTCACCGGCGCGGAGACTGCCCTTCCAGGCGAGCCTCCGGCGGCTGACAAAGACGGTGATCTCGTCCGAATCCCTTGCCGCCGTAAGGGTCGCGGTTATTTTGTACCTTCCGGGCCCCACGTCCGCCTTGAACCACAGCGGCAGCGCACGGCATATGAGATCGCCCCCTATCGCGGCGCCTCCGGGGGCCGCACAGACCCCATCGGGACCCTGTCTGAGCGCTGTCAGAGGGGCACCGGAGTACCACCAGACGGGGGTAAAACCGCTGTTTACCTCCGGCACTTTTAATTCCGAATATTGGAAAATCTCCTCCTCCGTCACAAAACCGAGGCTGCCGGGGGTGTATTTTCCACACCCATTTTCGGAAAAGTCGAGGGTGAAGGGAACGTTTACCATCTTTCTGACCTCTTACAAACTCACCAGCGCCCCGCCGGGGATCTCCGCCTTCCCGCCGTCCACCTCCAGCCATACGGAGCCGGCGTTGGGGTTGAACACCCTGTCGCAGGCGGCGGTGAAGCGCAGGCGCTTTGCGTCCTCCATGTAATCGACTATCTCGATATTCGTGGCGTACCAGATGTCGTCCTTATTTTCCATCATGCCGCAGAAGCGCTCCATCACGTCCCAGTTTCCGTAGGTGGTGAACTCGTAGCTGTGGCCCCAGACGTACATCATGTAGAGGTACTGGGTCTTGTGCATATTTATAAACTGCTCCCCCAGCTCCAAAAGCCTTCCGTTGTGGTGGCAGGTGCCCTTCCACTCCAGGAAATTCTCGGGCATACCAAATCCGCCGGTGGTCTCCACCACCCTGCCGTATTTTATCCCCAGGGACGGCAAAAGCGCCATTATCTCCCTTGAGTACGACCCGTTGGGGTAGGCAAGCCCCCTCACCGGAGCGCCGGAGAGCGCCTCCAGCTCGTACCTGTCCTGGAGTATCTGCCTTGCCACAAGCTCCGTGGGGCACCGCTCAATTGTGGGGTGGGTGTAGGTGTGGCAGGCTATCTCATGGCCCCGGTAAAGCTCCGGGTACTCCTCCGTCGGGATACGCCGGGGGTCTGAAAATATGCCGGAATTTAAGTTGAAGGTGCCCTTTATGCCGTGCTCGTTGAAGACGGAGACGAGCCTTCGGTCCTCCTCCCTGCCGTCGTCGTAGCTCATGGTCAGGACCTTGTGCTTCCCGCCGGGAAAGCAGATGTAAATATTCTTAAAAATGGGGTTGAGCATATCATATTCCTCCCAAAGAAGCCATTAACCGCCGAAAACGCGGCGCAGATACGAAAGCCTGGGGTCGTCGGACCTGGAAATAAGCGCGGCGGCGATGGAGGCGATATGCCTCGCCCCCGAGGCTGTCAGGTGTACGCCGTCGGCGTTGAAAAACTCCGCCGTCCTGTGGGCTCCCAGCTTTTCCAGGCTCAGCCGCGAGGCCTTGCGTATGTCGAGGACGGGTACGCCGCACTCCTCCGCCACGGCGCGGGTGACGTCGCTATAGCTGTTGAGGGTGGCGAGCCCCGGCTGTGTCCCCAGATCCGTTATGGGGGTGGCGAGAATGGGCTGCGCGCCCCTTTCCAAAGCGGCGGAGATGAATTTTTTCAGGTTCTCCCCGTATTCCTCCGGGTCCGTGAACCGCTCCGGATGGGAGGGGTCGCAGTCGTTGTGCCCGAACTGAATGAGCAGGAAATCCCCGAGGCCCAGGTGGTTTTTTATGTCCTCGAGCCTGCCCTCGTCAAGGAAGACCCTGGTGCTCCTGCCGCTCATGGCGCAGTTGTCGATGACGAGCTCCGGCAGGGTGTACCTCCGCTCGGTCCCGAAGGGGCAGTCCGCCCGGTGCTCCGTAAAGCACACCCGCGCGCCGGCGCCCTTCTCAAAAAGCGCCTGTCCCCAGCCGGAAAGCCCCGAGCCGTCGGGCTCGTAGGACTGCATGGTGGAGTCCCCGGCGAGGTAGAGAGCGGGGCGGAACTCCATGCTTTTGAGCACGTCCTTGAACTCCATGTCCGAGGCGTAGTAGAAGGAGGGGTAGACGGGCTGGTTGTAGCAGTTGTTCTGCCACGCCACGCCGCAGCGGTACTGGGGGTCGTGCATCAGGGTGAAGAGCTTGTGGGGCGCGTCGTCGGTGTTGGTGTAAATTCGTATGGCGGTGTTGTCCGCGTGGCGCAGAAGTATCTCCTCGCGCCAGTCGCCGAATATGTCGGCCACCAGGCAGGGGGTGGCCTTGGTGTAGTGGTTGGTGCCGGTGCCCTCAGGTTCCAGAAGCACGCCGCGCCGCGGGTCCACGACCCTGCCGATGGCGGTGCCCTTGGCGCCCTGGCCCATGTAGTCGGGCCCGTCGGTGAGCTGGGTGGTCATGTCGCCCGCCCAGAAAATGCGCATATTCGTGGAGGGGGCGGGGATACCCAGCTTGTTGCCCTTGCAGTCAAAGACGTCGTTCACCCACACCTGGAGCCCCCGGACGCCGTCGGCGATGTCGCCGATCATGCACCTGCCCAGGTCGCCCTCGTAATACTGCCCGAAGTAGACCTTGCCCGTCTCCGCGTCCCGGAGGGCGTAGCCGTAGGGGGCGTTTTTGCCCTCCTCGTAGACGTTGAAAATCTCCTTGCCGGGGCGGTCAGGGTCGATGTCCGCCACGTGCATGGCGTCACCGTGGCCCAGCTTTGCGTCCCTGCCGTCGGGGAGCTTGCCCCGGGCGGAGTAGAGGAGGGTGCCGTCGTGGTCGATGACCGCCGCGCCGTAGATGAGCTCCATGAAGCCGTCGCCGTCGATGTCGGCGGTGGAGACGGAGTGGTTGCCCTGTCCGGCGAGACCCCCCATTGTGGGGTGGCTGCCGGTCCTGCGGGTGGTGGTGTAGTCAAAGGGGTTGGACATGGGCATGAAGCCGGAGTCCGCCTGCCAGACCTTGTGGAATTTGTTTTCAAAGAAGTCGTAAGCCGCCACAAAGGCGCGGGTGTAGTAGCCCCGGCACATGAGAAGGTAGGGGCGCTCCCCATCCAGGTAGCCCACTCCCGCCAGAAACCTGTCAACCCGGTTGCAGGGCTCGATGCGCGTCCAGGCGTAGTCGCCCCACATCAGCCCGTCGTCGCCCCGGGCGGGCTCGTAGTGGATGGTGTCCAGCTCCCTGCCCGTGCCGTCGAACATGGTCAGGTACTCGGGGCCCTCGTAGATGAAGCCCTCAAACTCCCAGAGCCTGTTTTTCGGGTCCCGGGCGGGCGCCCACTCGTCGATGAAGAAGTCCGCCAGCGCCTCGGCCTCACGGCGGGAGAGGGGATAGGGGTAGCGGCGGGGTATGCCCAGGCACTCCTCCACGGTCTTGGGCCAGTTGCCGGCGACGACCTCGGGGTGGCGGTGCCAGCCCTCGAACATATCAGCCACGTGGCGGCGGTAGTCGGCGGCGGAGCAGACGTAGTTGTCCTGGTGGGACCAGCCGGCGTCGATGTCCTCCTGGGGCATGGTTATGTAGTCCCGGCTCCTGACGCTGCCGTCGGGGGCGTAGCGGGTCATGAGGGTGCCGGGGGCGGTCTTTACAGCCATCTCCGCCCTGCCGTCGCCGTTGAAGTCGTACACCATGAACTGGGTGTAGTGGTTGCCGGCGCGGATATTGGGCCCCATGTCCAGCCGCCAGAGGCGGGTGCCGTCAATTCGGAAGCAGTCAAGTATGCAGTGACCGGTGTAGCCCCGGTGACTCACGTCGTGGGCGTTGGAGGGGCTCCACTTCAGCACGAATTCGTATTCCCCGTCGCCGTCCATGTCGCCAACGCTCATGTCGGAGCAGTGGTAGGTGAACTCCTGCCCGGCGGGGGTGACGCCGCCCTCGGGTATGGAGAGGGGGATGTCGATATAGTTTTGCGCCCAGGGCTTCACGGCCTTGCAGGGGGCGTCCTTGCCTCCGGGGAGGACGGCGGCGACGGAGTAGAGGTCCTCCGCCGTGCCCTTTTCGTCCCGCCAGCTTGTTCTGTCGGTGACCAGGGCGATTTTTTCACCGTTTTTGTACACGGCGAAGTCCGCGCCGGACAGACCTGTTTCGGTAAAGCCGTTGACCTCGCTTTTGAGCAGGCGCCAGCTGAGGAACACGCCGGCGGAGGTACACACGGCGACGAGTCCGCGCCCCAGCTCCTCCAGCTGCGGACGCATGACACAGCCCACGGCGGAGCGGACGATGGCGCTCTCGCCCAAAAGGGCGCCCTCCAAATCGTACGCCTCCACCTTCAGGTAGTAGGGTATGGCGGTACAGCGTGTGAAGCGGAAGGCGTTCTCCCGGACAGGGGAGAGGGGCTTGAGGATGTGGGCGGGGGTGTTCCTGTCGGACCAGGAGACCACATAGTAATCCGCGCCGCTCACCTCGTCCCAGGAGAGGGTGACGCCCTGCTCGGTGAGATTCGACAGCTTTACATTTATTTCCTTATTCAGCATACCGGTGTCCTTTCCTTGCTCTCCCGTTAAGGGGAGCGGGAGGGTTATTTAAGTCCATAATTGACGGGTTTTCCGTACAGGTTGGCGCGGGAGCCGGTGACGGTTAGGCGGAGCTTGTTGGACTTGCGGGTGAGAAGGCCCGTGAGGTCGAAGCTGTGGGGGCCCCAGAAGGAGACGCCCGCGTCGCGCCCGTTGACGGTGAGCTCCGCCATCTCCTCCGCCTCCACTGTCAGCACGCCCTCCATGGGGGGCAGGGACGCCTCGTAGACCTTGACGGCGGCGGAGCAGTCCTCACTGACGAGCCTGAATTCCGGCGCGGGAATGGCGTTTTTCACCTGCTTTTCCGGCAGAGAGGCAAGCTCCCCGGCGGTGCAGGAGAAGACGAGGAGGCTACCCCGGCGGGGGAGGTCCAAACGCCCGTCAAAGCGGAATGCGGAGCCTGTCCAGAGGTCGTACGCCGCGGCGGGGCCCTCAAAGGGGAGGGTCACGGGGGTGGAGATGTCCGCCTCGCCCGCGTTCACAAGGAAAAGGCAATCCCTTCCCAGGCGCTCAAAGCGCATGACGCGCAGATCCTCGCGCTGCTCCGCGCAGGTGAGGTCGCGGGGGACGCCGAGAATGTCGCGGGAGACGCCGGGGAAGCGGTTTTCCGGGTCCGCGATCGCGGAAAAGACGCCCACGGGCGTGACCAGCCTTCCGTTTTCTTCGCGGCAGTCGTCCCAGAACATTTTGGGGATATATGTAAATCCAATCTGATTTTTGAAGAGCTCCGCGACTGTCTCGGGCGCAAGCTCCCGGTTGCGGCAGAGTATGGCGACATCGGCGCGGAGCTTCGCGCCGGTCATGAGGCAGGAGACGCGGCGTATGTAGGTTGTCCACATGAGGTAATGGCTCCACCAGATGGAGTGGGGGCCCACGTCGGGGGGACGCTCGTCCTTTCGGGCGCCCACGACGGAGTAATAGAAGGCGTGGGGGATAAAGAGGTTGACGCCGCGCACGGCAAGGTAGTCGATGAACCATTTCACGTCCGCGCCGGTCATGCTCCAGGGGTTCTCCTCGCCGCCGCAGACGCCAAGGCACTCGTTGGAGTTGCGCTCCCGTCCCAAAAGGCGGGCGGCGTCGGCGGAGCACTTGCCCTGGACGCTGTCGCGCCCGAAAAGGTCGCCGTTTTCAGGGGAGACCTGGCGGTAGACCAGGTCCTGACCGGGGATGTGGAAGTGGCGCTCGCGCTCGATGTCGTCGGAGGAGTCGGGGTGACCCATGAGGCAGATGTTGTGGTCGGCGCACCAGCGGGAGAGGGCGGCGTAATAGACGCTGTTCTCGCGCTCGACGATGAGGGAGTTATAGAGGCGTGTTCCGTCGTTTTCCCCGCCGTCAAAAAGGGCGAAGAGGTCGTTTACGTCGCCGCCGGCGGAGGTGTAGAGCTCCGCAAAGCCCCGGGTCCAGGGCTTCATGCCGGTGACGCAGCGCCCCAAAATGCTGGGCTCGTCGGTGAAGAAGCCTATGACGGTGGAGCCGAAATATTCGTGGAAGCGGCGGTAATAGGCGTTGTGGGTGAGGTCGATGAAGCGGCGCACGGCGTCGGGGTTCAGAATGTCGGCGCTCAGGGGGGCGTCGGGCTCGAAGTCGTCCTCGCCGTAGTGGACGCCGCGGATGGTGCCGCGGGTGGGGCGGGCGACAAGGAGCCTGCCGTCCTTTTCGGCTATGAGCTCGTCGCCCTCGAGAAGGGCGTCCGTGACCGTTATGCCGACGCTGGCAAGCTCCGGGTGGTCCTTCACCACCTGACCGCAGGCGGAGCCGGAGGGGTACATTCCCTCGTCGTAAAAGACCACGCGCATATTAAGCTCACGGCAGGTCTCCAGGGCGGTTTTTATGTAGGCGAAAAACTCCTCGGAGAGGTAGCCGATGCGCTTTGGAAGGCCCATGCGGGGGTGGAGCACCACGCCGGAGACGCCGTGGGCGTGGAAATCGTGGAGCTGGCGGCGGATCTCCTTGTGGGTCAGGCCGCCGTTAAGGAACCAGAAGGGGATGGGGGAGAACTCGTCCCCCGGGCTTTTGAGCATATCAATAAGGTCCATAAAAATCACCTTGAAGCGTAAAAATTACAGTTATAAATATATCCCGATTTCCTCACTTGTCAATATGCGGGGGCAGGGGGCCGCGGAAAAATTTTTTGGAGCCCTTTTTGCGCCACTCCGCCTTTTCACGCTCCTCGCCCATCTTCCGGTAGCGCATGGCGGTGCGGAGGAAGGTGATTATGAGGAGGAGCGCCAGGACCGCCCAGATGGCGACGATGAGGAGGGAGAAAAAGCCCAGCCCGGAGATGAAATTCACGCCCACGGTGCAGGCGAAGACGGCGAGCCAGCTTATGGAGACGAGGTACTGCCAGCGGTGGAGCTGGACGTAGTTTAAGTGGCGCTTTTCGATGGCTTCCAGATCCTGTACGCCGTCAACCAGGAGCTTTAGGAGCCACAGGACGCCCGCCGTCTCTATCGCCAGGCACGCAAGGCCGAAAAGACCCGTGGGGGACCAGAGGCGGGTGGCGACGTAAAAGACGGACATTGCGGCGCACAACCACAAAGCGCGGGAGAAGGAGAAGGACTTGGAGCGGAGCTTCCAGGCGTTTATGCCGATGAGGAGGTAGCCCACAAGGTCGTTTATGAGGTCGATGGCAAGGGTGTCACGCCAGAAGCCAAAGGCGGTCATGTCCGTGAGGACAAGGTCGTAGGAGTAGAAGATGAATATAAGTCCGAAGGGGATAAGGAACATGGGAACACCTCTTTTATGATTTCTGTTTCCTTGAAAACAAAGAGGGGGCTCTTTGCTTTCAAGGGAGCAGAAAAGTAGGGCACAGTCCTTTTTGGAAAACCAAAGTGCGCCGCGCCTTGCGGCGCGGCGCACAGTTAGGTTATGCCGGATAAGTGAGATTATGTACGCTCAAATCAGCCCTGAGCGGCGTGATAGGCGGCGTTGACCTCTTCCTTAACAGCGGCGCCTCCCTGGGACTCCCAGGTGGCGACGGCTGCCTGGAACTGCTCCCAGGTGATGACCTCGGCGATGTACTGGGTACGGGCGTCGCTGATGGTCTGGGCGAGGACGGTGCCCATGGTGGCGTTGGTCTGGGACTGGGTCAGATAAGCCTCAGCGGGGTTGCCCACTGCCACGGCGCCGGAACGCTTCATGGCCTCGGTGCAGGCTTCGTGAGGCAGATCCTGCTTGGCCTGAGGAGTGCCCTCAAGGGTGAAGGGGATATAGCCCTCAGCCTGGTTAAGACCCTGGAACGGATAGGAGGCGGTCTCAAGACCCTCCAACATGGAGGCGTAGCCGTCAGCGTCATAGTTGAAGGTCAGACCCTCGATGCCCCAGTCGGCAAGGGTACGGCCCTCAACGGAGCACATACGGTCAAGGAACTGGAGGCAGCCGCGGACGTCGTCCTCGGTCTTGGCGCCGTCCTTGGTGATGAGGAAGTAGCCGTTGTAGGTCTGCATACGGGCGGTGTGCCCAGCTACGGGCCCGAGAAGGACCATGCTGGCGTACTCGTCAGGATTCACAACGCTGGGGGTCTTGCCGTCGCCCTCAAAGTACAGCCAGGCGCGGCGTCCGGCGGAGTCAAGGCAGTCGGCGATGGAGCCGGCCTCGGAACGCTGGACTGCCTGGCCCCAGTCGGAGGACTGGACGGAGGCGAAGTCGGGACGGATTATGCCTTCGGCGTGGAGCTTGCGCATCCAGTCAAGGGCTTCCTTGTACTCGGGAGTCTCATGGACAGGAATGAGGTTGCCGTCCTGCTCCACCCAGCCGTTGCCGCAGCCGAACCAGGTCTGAATGATGTCCATCCAGCCGGTGTACTGACCGCAGGCCTCCATGCCGTAGGTGTCGTCCTTGCCGTTGCCGTCGGGGTCGTTGTGGGTGAAGGCGTAGAGCATATTGTAGACGTCTTCAACGGTCTGGGGCTCACCGAAGCCGAGCTTCTCGGCCCAGTCGGCGCGATAGCTGAAGCCGTGGCGGCCGGGGTCACGGAGCTTGGGGATGCCGATGTACTGGCCGTTGACGGTCAGAAGAGCCTTGATGGACTCGTCGACCTGGGCGAGGTAGGGATAGTCGCCGGTCTCAAGGAACGGGGTGAGATCCCAGAAGGCGCCCTGAGCGGCGGCGTCCAGAACCGCGGAGTTGCCGTTGATGGTGCCGCCGGCGGTCATGATCATGGGCATGTTGGCGCGGTCCATGAGCTGCATATTGAAGCTGTCGCCGTAGCCGTCGTTAGCCGTGAACATGAAGTTGACGTTGGTCATGCCGGTGATCTCATAGAGCTTTTCACGGACCTTGTCAACGTTGGGACGGGAATCGCTCATCTCGCCGCCGAACATGGAGGGGAGCATGATGGAGATGTCGGTGGTGACTTCGGGGGCGGTGCTGCCCTGGTTGTCGTCGCCGCTGCCCTGGTTGTCGCTGCTGCCCTGGTTGTCGCTGCTGCCCTGGTTGTCGCTGCTGCCCTGGTTGTCGCTGCTGCCCTGGTTGGTGTTGCCCTGATTGCTGCTGCCTTGGTTGTTGGAGTTGCCGCTGCCCTGATTGGTGTTGCTGTTGTTGTTGCTGTTATTGCAGGCAACCGCAAGCGCCATGATCATGACAAAGGCAAGGACCAACGCGATGATCTTCTTCATTTTCATACAGTATCCTCCTATATGATTTTGTATGTATTACAAACAGCCTGGGGCTGTAAGTAATTGAGTGAATCAGCCCTTCACGGAGCCGACCATGACGCCGGCGGTGAAGTATTTCTGGATGAAGGGGTAAACCGCGAGGATGGGGACGGTGGCGACGACGGTGGTCGCCATACGGACCGCCTTGGACGGGGGGCTTCCGGCGGGACCCCAGTTGATGGAGCCGTCGTCCGCGAAGGAGCCGGTGAGGAAGATGATACGGCGAAGGACGATCTGGACGACCTCCATCTCAGGGTCGTTGATGTACATCATGGCGCCGAAGTAGGCGTTCCAGTGGCCCACCGCGTAGAACAGGGAGACAGCGGCGATCACGGGACCCGACAGGGGGAGCATGATGCGCAGGAAGGTGTAAAGATCGTTGGCGCCGTCGATGATGGCGGCCTCCTCCAGCTCATCCGGGATGCCCTGGAAGTAGTTTTTGATGATTATCATGTTGAACGCGCTCATGGCGCCGGGGAGCCACAGTGCCCAGAAGGTGTTCCTGAGCTTGAGGACCGAGGCGATAAGCACGTAGCTGGGGACCATGCCGCCGCCGAAGAGCATGATGACGACCACCATGTTCATGAAGAAGTTGCGGCCCTTGAGGTACTTACGACTCAAGGGATAGGCCATGGTGCAGGAGACGAACATGTTGATGGCGGTACCCACGATGGTGACTATCAGGGAATTGCGAAGACCCTTGAAAACGGCGCCGTCATGAAGGATGTAGGAGTAGGCGTTGATGGAGAACTCCCTGGGAATGATGAAGAAGGGGCGCTCGATGATCTCACGCTGGGATGCGAAGGACGCGCCGAAGATGTAGAGGAACGGGAGCACGCACATCAGGGCGGCGATGGCGGTGATGATGTAAAGGATGATCTGGATCACCATATCGCCGGGCGAGCGGTGGTTGAAGCCGTTGACAACTTTATCTTTGCTTTTTGCCATATTCTCCGCCTCCCATCAATAAAGTCCGGATTCGCCAAGGAGCTTGGCGACCTTGTTGGCGGAAAGGACCATGATCAGGCTGACGACAGACTTGAACAGACCCGCCGCCGTAGCCAGTGAATACTGGCCCTGTGAGACGCCTCGGTTGTAGACGTAGGTGTCAAAGACCTCGGCGGCGGAGCGGTTGATGGAGTTTGCCATCAGGAAGATCTGCTCGTAGCCGGTGTTCAGCAGGGCGCCGACCTTCATGATGAGCATGATGACGATGGTGCCCTTGATGCCGGGCAGGGTCACGTGCCACATCAGGTTCCAGCGGCCCGCGCCGTCGATCTTCGCGGCCTCATAGAGCTGCGGGTCAACGGAGGCGAGAGCGGAGAGGTAGATGATGGTGCCGTAGCCTGTCTCCTTCCAAAGGTTCTGCCCGACGATGAGCCCGACGAAGCAGTCAGGGTCGCTGAGGACGTCGGGGGCTTTGCCCTTGCCCATGATGGAGGTCATCAGGTTGTAGATGTAACCGTCCTGGGTGTTGAAAAGCTGGAAGGTCAGGGTGCCCACGATAACGATGGACACGAAGTGGGGTATGTAGACGAAGGTCTGGGAAAGACGCTTGAACCACATGAGACGGAGCTCATTGAGGATCAGAGCGAAGATGATCGGCGCAGGGAACGCGATCAGGAGGTTCGCGAAGGAGATGCCGAGGGTGTTGCGGAGAAGCATCATGAAGTCGGAGCCCGTGAAGAGGAGCTTGAAGTTGCCGAAGCCGACCTTCGGGCTGTTGACAAGGCACTCGATGATGTTTGTCCCCGCGTAGGGGCTGAACTTTTCAAAGGCCATCACGAGTCCGCCCATGGGCAGATAGCAGAAGACGAGCATCCACACAACGCCGGGGACCAGCATGGCGTACAGCCAGCCGTGCTGACTGAGAGCCTTCCCCCAGGTGTTGCCGGTCTTTTTCTTCTTTTTCGCAACGGGCTTATCAAGGGTGGCTGCCGCTGAATTGCTCATTTTATTCCTCCCTTAACTTATAATCTCGGGCGTTTCGCGCCCGCCGCGGACGACCAACACGTTTGAGCAGCCGGCGCGTCTCCCTGCCCTGGCGCCGGGCGTTCAAGCGGAGCTCCGCTTGAACAGGAAGACGGCCGTCTTCCTGTTATGGTAATTTATATTCTATAACGAAAGGGTATTCCGTTCTCTCCATTTTTGAGATTATATTATGCAATTTCGATTTTTTATCATGTTAAAATTTTGGCGATTTTACAGCGAAATGACCATAGAGATACCAAATAAATCGGCGATTCTGGACAAAAGTGTTACAGAGATTTGTGCAAGTTGTATATTTTCGGTTAAATTTTTTGTGCGGACTGCCGAATTAGGGTTGAATTTGCAAAACGCTATGGCAAAGGGGCGGGAGAAGTGGTAAAATACAAATCGATCACGCAAATAAGGGGGATGAGAGCGGTGCCGAGGCCGCCGAGAGAGGTCATGGAGTGCAGGGATTACCTTCTGCCGCCGGAATTTCCCGTCATTGTGCTGACGGGGGAGGAGTGGAGGATCTCGGACCGGAGGAGCCCGGTGCTCCACTTCCACAACCACATGGAGATAGGCGTGTGCCACTCGGACAGCGGGGTCGTGGGCTTCAGGGACAGGGACGTGCCCTTCAAGGCGGGGGACGTGACGGTAATAGCCGCCGGGACGCCCCACACCACCTGCTCCGCGCCGGGGACGGCGTCAAAGTGGAGCTACGTGATGGTGGACCCGATACGGCTCATAGACCCCACCACGTCGGTGACGGAGCCGCCGGTGGCGGAGCTCTATAACGGCGTGCTCTACAACTTCCGCGCCATAGTCACCGCGGAGCAGGACCCGCTTTTGGGTATGCTGGTGAACGAGGTCGTGCGGGAGATGACGGAGAAGCGGACGAATTACCGCCGGAGCGTCAGGGCCCTGCTGGACACGGTGCTGAACAGGCTCTCCAGGCGCGCCGAGGACGGGGACACGGACAGAAACGAGAAGCCCTTCCACATCTCCCCGGCGCTGAGGTACGTGGACCAGCACTACATGGAGGACATACGGGTGGACGATTTGGCGGCGGAGTGTAAGATGAGCACGTCCTACTTCCGGCGGGTGTTCACGGAGACGATGGGGCTGGGGCCGCTGGAATACCTTAATAAGACGAGGATAATAAGGGCGTGTACCATATTAAAGATGAGCGATTCCTCGGTGCTGGACGTGTGCGAGGCGGTGGGGTTCAGGTCGCTCTCCAGCTTCAACCGCCACTTCTCCGCCATAATGGGCCAGCCGCCCACGGCCTGGAGGAGCAAGGTACACGCGGATATGCCGGTGACGCTGAGGAAGTACACCGGCTGGGCCGTGCCGCCAAAGACGGTTTAACATTTGAAAGGACAGAGAGATATGGGCTTTTTCAACAGCTTCAACGGAATGGGACCCGAGGGGGCGCAGGTGCCGGAGCCAAAAACGGGCCTCGGGCGGGTGTGGCAGATAATCACCAGGGATATGCTGGGGCTTTTGGGCTCCGGTATCCTGGCGGGGATCACGGCGCTGGTGTACATCGTGAGCCTCTTTTTCGCCATGACGAGCCACGGGCTCATATTCGTGCTGGTGGGCTGTACCCTGGGCGGGGCCATAGCCATGCCGCAGATAGTGGGCGTGGCGGACACGGTGCTCCGGGGCATACGCAACGAGGCGGGCTTCTGGGGTATGCGGTACAGAAAGGCGTGGAAGCGGAACTTCAAACAGTCGGCGGTGTTCGGGCTGATAGCGGGGTTCCTTTTCGGGTTCCAATACTTCATGCTCATGCACACAAGAAATCAGGGGCTTTTCATTGTTGTGCTCATGCTGGCGGGGGCAGTGATCTCCATATCCGTGGCGACCTGGGCGGTGCCGCAGATAGCGCTCATGGAGCTGCCGCTGGGGAGGATACTTTTAAACTCCCTGGTGCTCAGCGCGCAGCACCCGATAAAGACGGTCATCGCCGTGGCGGTGACGCTGGTATATTGGCTCTTTATGGTGGTCACATACCCATTTTCCACTTTGCTGTACGTGCTTTTCAACTTCTGGCTCCCCATGCTCATATGCCTCCAGACGCTGTGGAAGCCCATTGACGAGGCGTTTAATATAAAGGAGTCCATCGACGAGCTGAACGCGAAAAAGCGCGCCGAGGAAAAGGCGGCGGAGGCGGCGGAGAGCGCCGGGAACGACGGGGAGGCGGAGTAAATTGGCGAGCGAATATCTCAAATGGAAATACAAGGACGTAAAGCCCGACCCGAAAAAGGAGTACACAAAGAAGGAGCTGCGCGCCAACTGGTGGGACTACAACCTGAAGTGGGTGCTTTTGGGCATCGCCGCGGCTGTCGCGCTGGGGTTCCTCATAAGGGACATTTTTTTCAGGACGGAGCCGGACTACGAGGTGGCGATAATTGCCAGGGCAATACCCCCGGAGGAGACGCGGGACGCGCTGAAGGCGCGGCTTGAGGAGATGGGGGAGGACCTGAACGGCGACGGGAAGGTCGTGGCGGACGTGCCGGTCTATGAGATGGGCTTCGACGAGGAGGACTACATCGACGTGGAGATGGCGCAGGCCGCCGTGACCAGGCTCACGGTGGACCTGAGCTCCGGCGGCGTGTACCTTATATTATCGGACGACCCGGAGGGCTTTCAGAGGCGCTTCGGGGCGCTGGCGTATCTGGACGGGACCGTGGCGGATACACAGACGGACGGGTACGAGGCGGAGAACTGGCGGGATATGTGCTACCGCTGGGAGGACTGCCCGGTGCTCCGGGGGCTGGACCTGGGGACGTACACCAGGTTTCTGGACCTTACGGAGCAGCAGATAGACGGGCAGACCGCCATGGAGGGGCTTTACGTGTGCCGCCGGGGGATATTCTCGGAGGAGCAGAGGGATAAATATGAGGACGCCGACAGGCTCTGGCAGGAGCTTGTGGCGGGAGCCGTCAAGACGGAGGGATAAGCATGGGCTTTACCCTTTGCGCGGGGACGAAAATCGGGAAAATACCGGAGACGGATCGCCGCGAGGCGGTGGAAAACGCCGCCGGTATGCTGGCGCGCGACCTTAAAAAGCGATTCGGCGGGGCCTGTGAGACCGGCGGAGCCGGCGGGGCGGTAAACGAGATAGGGCTTGCGCGCGAGGACATGGGCGCGCCGGAGCTCTTTGAGGTGCGCGTCTCAGATGGGGGCATGACCGTCGCCGCCGGGGACGCGCCGGGGTTCGTTTACGGGCTTTTGTACATAAGCGAAAAATTCCTGGGGATAGCGCCCTTCTGGTTCTGGGCGGACCAGGAAATCGGGAGAATTGACCCGGTCACGGCGGAGGACGGCGTTTACCGCGGGGATGTCCCGGCGGTGAGGTTCCGGGGGTGGTTCATAAACGACGAGGTGCTTTTGTCCCACTGGAGCATTGACGGCGACCCCGTGGAGCCCTGGCGGATGGCGCTTGAGGCGCTGCTGAGGTGCGGGGGAAACATGGTGATACCCGGAACGGACAAAAACGCCCGCAGGTACAGGAGTCTCGCGGCGTCCTACGGGCTTTGGATAACCCACCACCACGCGGAGGCGCTGGGGGCGGAGTTCTTTTTGCGGGAGTACCCGGAGCTGGAGCCAAACTACGACGAATACCCGCAGCTTTTCCAAGGGCAGTGGGAGGACGCGGTGAAGGCCCAGAGGGACATGAAGGTGGTTTGGTGCCTGGGGTTCCGGGGGCAGGGCGACGCGCCCTTCTGGGCCTATGACACCACGGGGAGGTACGATACGCCGGAAAAGCGGGGGGCGATGATCTCACGCATGATACGCCTCCAGCGGAGCATAGTGGAAAAATACGTGGCGGAGCCGGTATTCTGCACGAATCTTTACGGCGAGACCATGGAGCTGTACGCACAGGGGTACGTGGATCTGGACCCGGACATCATAAAAATACGCGCCGACAACGGCTTTGGAAGGATGGTGACGAGGCGCCGGGGGAACCACGACCCCAGGGTGTCCTCACTGCCGGAGGAGCCGGAGGAGCACGGGGGGATATACTACCACGTGTCCTTTTACGACCTGCAGGCGGCAAATCACATGACGATGACGCCAAACTCCGTGGATTTTGTGAGCCGGGAGCTGGACAGGGTATTTGAGAGGAATCTGCGGGAATACTGGCTCATAAACTGCTCCAATATCCGCCCGCACGTGTATTTTCTGGACGCGGTGAGGAAGAAGTGGTTCGGCTTGGAGGTCACCTCCGTAAGCCACAGCAGGGAGTTTGCCGGTACATATTTCGGCGGGTCGGAGAGGGCCGCGCGGTGCCTGCGGGAGTACGCGGGGGCGCAGCTCGCCTTCGGGCCGGAGGAGGACCAGCACGCCGGGGAGCAGTTTTACTGCGAGATACCGAGGATGATAGCGCACCGGTTTTTTGCCGACAGGGACAAGCCCGCGCCGGGACTTTTGTGGCTGACGCGGGAGGGGACCCTCACCGGGCAGGCGAAGTGTTTCGGCGGCCTGTGCGGAAAGCAGGTGCCCGCGCTGGCGGAATACCGGGAAAAATGCCGCGGGTGCGGCGCGGAGACGTTGGAGCTCCAGGCGGAGCTGCAGCTTCGCGGTGCGCGGGGCGGCGCGGCTCTGGGGAGGGCGTTTGAGAGGCTGGATGCCGGGGACTGCCTTGGCGCTTTTATGGAGCTGGGCGGGGCGGCGGAGGAGTTCATCGCCGCCGACAGGGCCCTCAGGGACAGCGAAAGAGGCGTCTGGCGGGGCTTTTACGCCAACGACTGCTTTGCCGATTACAAGCACACGGCGTATATGCTCCAAAAGCTCATGGGCTGTGCGCGGGAGCTGGGCGACTCGCCCAGCCACGACAGCTGGTACAGGCAGGCGTATATGGAGCCGGAGGACAGGCCGATAAAGGCGCTTTTGGTGGAGGACAACCACCCCACGGACTGGGAGCTGTATTTGAAATTCAAATCGCGGGAGGGAAAAGAAAATGGTGAGGCTTGAGTACGCGGCGACGGCGGATTCCGTCACGCTTTGGTGGGAAAAGACGGAGCGTGGGCCCTACACAGTGTCCCTGGGCGGTAAGACCGCCGTCACGGAAAGGACGCACATGACCTTTGATGATCTTTCGCCGGACACGGAATTTAAGGCGCGGGTGTGCTCGCCGCGCGGGGTTTTATGTGAGACGGCGGCGCGCACGGAGAGGGTCCGGGAGCGTGTGAACGTGCGGGACTTCGGCGCCGTGGGCGACGGGAGGAGCATGGATACAGCCGCCTTGCAGGCCGCCATCGACGCCTGCGGGGTGGGGCAGGAGGTGTATGTCCCGGAGGGGACGTACATGACGGGCGCGCTGAGGCTCCATTCGGATATGGCGCTCTTTGTGGAGAAGGGGGCGGTGATACAGGGAACTGCCAACCCCGAGGATTACCTCCCCAGGATACCCAGCCGCTTTGAGGGGATAGAGCAGGAGTGCTACTCAAGCCTTTTGAATCTGGGGCGCCTTGACAGGAACGGGGGACCGAATTGCAGGAACGTGCTCATCTACGGCGGGGGGACCATAGCCTCCGGCGGGCAGGAGCTGTGCCTTAACACCATAGACGCGGAGCGGGAGAGGCTGAAGGAGTTTCTCGCCGCCAACAGGGAGCTTGTGGAAAGCTGTGAAAACGACCACACCATTCCGGGGCGGGTGCGGTCGAGGCTTATTAATATGTCCAACTGCGAGAACATACGCATAACCGGACTTGAGCTGAAAAACGGGGCCAGCTGGAACCTGCACTTCATTTACAGCAAAAATATCGTCACGGACCACTGCGTATTTATATCCGAGGGCGTGTGGAACGGGGACGGGTGGGACCCGGACTCCAGCGAGGACTGCACGCTTTTCGCCTGCCGGTTCTTCACGGGGGACGACATGGTGGCCGTCAAATCAGGCAAGAACCCGGAGGGGAACGAGATAGGCAGGGCCACAAGGCGCATAAGGATCTTTGACTGCGAGAGCTCCTTCGGGCACGGTATCGTCATCGGAAGCGAAATGAGCGGCGGAGTGGAGGACGTGTGGGTCTGGGACTGCGACCTGGGGGACGCCATGCAGGGGATAGAGATAAAGGCCACGCCCAAGCGGGGCGGATACGTCCGGGGCCTGCGGCTCACGGACTGCACGGTGGCGCGGGTGCTCATGCACACGGTGCCCTACAACGACGACGGCGTTCCGGGGCCGGACCAGCCCATATTTGAAAACTGCCTCTTTGAGCGGGTGCGGATATTGGGGCAGAGCCTTGACCATGAGCACGTGATGAGCCGCACGCCGGCGATCGAGCTGGTGGGCTTTTCAAAGCCGGGGCACGAGATACACAACATGGTTTTCGAGGACTGCACTCTGGCGGAGGGGAACCTGGGCGTAATTCTCCAAAGGTGCGACGGGCTGACGTTTAAAAATCTGAGGTGCGAATAAAAAACGTATAACAGTATAGGGGCGAGAGGGGGTTATCCGCGTACCTTTGCGCGGTACTCGCCAGGCGTACAGCCGTGGAGGTGCTCGAAGCGGCGGTAGAAGAAGGCGGTGTTTTCGTAGCCCACGCTGTAGGCTATGTCGGCGACGGAGAGGTCCGTTTCGCTCAGCAGAGCCACAGCCCGGTTGAACCTCGCCGTGTGAAGAAGCTCCGTAAAGGTGCACCCGGTCCGGCGCTTCAATATTCGCGTGAGGGTTGAGGGCGTCAGGCCCTGCTCCCGGGCGAGGTCCGCCAGGGTACAGTGGACGTCGGACTCTATGCGGGAGAGCGCCCTGAGGACGAGGGCCTGCTCCCGGTCACGGCGGGCGGATATGAGAAGGTTATCTGAGCGTAGGGACAGGTGGCGCAGAAGAAGCTCCAGCGTTGCCCGCTGAAGCTCCTGGCGGCGGGGGTCCGCGCCCTCCAGCTCCAACAGCACCAGATTTTCCAAAAGATTCTCCACGGCGGCGTCGCCGGAAATATCGAATACAAGGTAAGCGCCCGCGCCGGTGCTGAGCCCCAGGTTGCCTTTGAGGAACACGCTCAGGGCGTTGCTGCCGCCGATGCTTATGGCGGCGGAGTCGAAAAAGGCGGGGACGAGGATAAAATTGACGGCGATGTCGCCCATGCCGGCGGGCATGATCTCGTGCTCCGCGCCACGTCCCAAAAGCAGGAGGCTCCCGGCGCCGAGCTCCAGGCGCTCCGTGCCGTCGATGATGTGGCGGGTGGAGCCGGCGACCTGATAGACCATCTCCACGTAGGTGTGGCTGTGGCGGGGGAAGGGGGCGAATCGGGTGTGGGTGCGTATGCCGAAGAGACGCCCGCCCTCTAAAATGCCCTCGGGCTCCAGGACGTTGCCTCCGGCGCGGTTATAGAGGGTCATGTCAACGCCCTCGCCGCTCAGAATCTCCCGCTCCTCGGGGGATACGCGGGAAAGGCGCTCGATTATTTCAGGCCGCATATTACTCACCTCGGAAAAATAGTAAGACCTGTATCTGAGCTTGTCAAGGGAAAATGCAAAATCGGATACAGTAAAAATTTTTCAAGTCATTGAAAAACCGCTGGAAACGGGTATAATGGATATTATAAAGGGGTGGTAGAATGAAATACTATCTGGCAATCGACATCGGCGCGTCCTCGGGCCGGCACCTTGTGGGCTGGCAGGAGGACGGGGAGCTTAAAACGCGCGAGGTTTTCCGCTTCCCCAACGGGGTAAAGGAGGACAGGGGGCACCTCGTCTGGGACATGGGCGCCCTTGCCGGGTACGTCCGGGAGGGCATTGACAGGGCGCTTTCGGAGTTCGGCGCCATCGAGAGCTTCGCCATCGACACCTGGGGCGTGGACTATGTGCTGATGCGGGGGGACGAGCCCGTCCCGCCATTTTACGCCTACCGGGACAGCCGCACGGAGAGGATAATCGACGATGTACACTCCATCGTTCCGTTTTCGGAGCTGTACGCCCACACGGGCTGTCAGTTCCAGCCCTTCACCACCGTTTATCAGCTCTACGAGGACAAGGTAAGCGGCAGGCTGGAGGGCGTTACGGACCTTCTGATGGTGCCGGAGTACCTGATGTGGACCCTCACGGGCGTGAAGGCGCGGGAGTACACCAACGCCACCACCCAGGGGCTCATCAGCGCCGAGACGGGCAAGTTTGACCTGGAGATCACGGACAGGCTGGGCCTCCCGCGCTGTCTCTTCCCGGAGCTTTCCCAGCCCGGCACGGTCATCGGGGAATATAAGGGCATCAAAGCGGTCCTCTGTGCCACCCACGACACGGGGAGCGCGGTGGAGGGCATACCCATGGAGGGCAGCGAGCCCTACATATCCTCCGGCACCTGGTCGCTCCTGGGCGTCAAGACCGAAAAGCCCATAACGGACGCGGGGAGCATGGCCGCCAACTACTCCAACGAGGGCGGAGTGGGGTATAACCGCTACCAGAAGAACATCATGGGAATGTGGCTCATAAACCGCCTGCGCGCGGAGCTGTGCCCGGACACGGACTTCGGGACAATAACCCATATGGCGGAGGAGAGCCGAAACACCGCAACGGTGGACGCGGCGGCGCAGGCGTTTCTGGCGCCGGAGAGCATGGTCAAGGCCTTTGACGAGGCCACGGGAGGGGCGCTCCACACCCCCGGAGACTACTTCAACTGCGCCGTGAGGAGCCTTGCGCTGGGGTACAAAAAGGCCCTGGAGGAGCTGGAGGCGAACACGGGCAGGAGATACAATAAGCTCTACATAGTGGGCGGCGGGGCGAAAAACGGATACCTCAACGCCCTGACGCGGGAGCTTTCCGGCAAGGAGGTCATCGCCCTTCCCATCGAGGCCACGGCTATAGGGAACCTGACGGTGCAGATGAGAGCAAAGGGATAATTTCACCTTAAAATAATGATAAATTTTAATGGAGGAGGACAAATATGAGTTATCAGGAAGCAAAGGAAAGGTACGCGAAGCTGGGAGTTGACGTTGAGGCGGCTATGGCGAAGCTGAGCACGGTGCCTGTTTCGCTCCACTGCTGGCAGGGCGACGACGTGCGCGGGTTTGACACCGACCCCTCAAAGCCACTGACCGGAGGCATCCAGACCACCGGCAACTACCCTGGCCGCGCCAGAACGCCGGAGGAGCTGATGGCGGACATCGACGAGGTTTTGAAGCTCATTCCCGGCAGGGTGAAGATGAATCTTCACGCAAGCTACGCCATATTTGAGCCCGGCGAGTGGGCGGACAGGGACAAGCTGGAGCCCAGGCACTTTAAAAAGTGGGTGGACTTCTGCAAGGCGAGGGGCCTGGGGTGCGACTTCAACCCCACCTTCTTCTCCCACCCCAAGTGCGACCCGCTGACGCTCTCCTCACCCAATGAGGAGACGCGCCGCTTCTGGATCGACCACGGCAAGGCGTCCATACGCATAAGCCAGTATCTGGCGGAGGAGCTGGGTCAGCCCTGCGTCATGAACATCTGGACCGGCGACGGCTTCAAGGACGTGCCCGCCGACAGAATGGGTCCCCGCGTGAGGTACAGGGAGGCCATTGACGAGATACTTTCCGAGCCCTACGACTTTGACAAGGTCAAGCCCTGCGTGGAGTCGAAGGTGTTTGGCATAGGCGTGGAGGCGTACACCGTGGGAAGCGCGGAGTTTGCCCTGAGCTACGCCGCCGCCAACCGCGATAAGTGCATACCCCTCATGGACAACGGCCACTACCACCCCACCGAGGTGGTCAGCGACAAGATCCCGGCGCTTCTGGCGTTCTTCCCGGAGATAGCGCTCCACGTGACGCGGCCCATACGCTGGGACTCCGACCACGTGGTGCTCTATGACGACGAGACGCGGGAGATCGCGCGGGAGATAGTCCGCTGCGGCGGGCTTGAGGGCAGCGTGAAGATAGCTCTTGACTACTTTGACGCATCCATCAACCGCATCTCCGCCTGGACCACGGGCTTCAGGAACCTCCAGAAGGCGCTGCTCTTTGCCCTTCTCCAGCCAAACGACACACTGAAGAAGCTCCAGGACGAGGGGGATTGGACCACACTTATGGTCATGCAGGAGGAGTTGAAGACCGCGCCCTTTGGGGACGTGTGGGACGAGTACTGCCACAGGGAGGGCAAGCCCCTGGACGGCGAGTGGCTGCCGCAGGTGAAGGAATACGAAGCACAGGTGCTTTCAAAGAGAGTGTAAGGAGGAAATCAAAATGGCACTGAAGGACATAAATCTCAATGACATAAAGGACACCGCCAAGGACGTGTACGGCAAGGTCAGCGAGGCCGTGGGGGAGACAGTGGAGAGGCTCAAGAGGAAGGACATTCTCACCGCGCCCTTCATGGTGGAGATGATACGCACCGCCTCCAATATGTACGACCACGGCTGGGACGAGCGCAACGGCGGCAACATCAGCCTCATGGTTGACGAGGCGGAGCTGACGGACTATCTGGACCTCAACCAGGTCATCCGCGAGATACCCACCGGCTTTGACGCGCCCACGCTGGACGGCAGGTACTTTTTGGTCACCGGCACCGGCAAGTATTTCAAGAATGTGAAGTACGCGCCCGACGTGAATCTGGGGCTTATACGCATAAAGGATTCCGGGCGCACCGCCGAGCTCCTTTGGGGCTACACCGACGGGGGCAAGTTCACCTCTGAGCTGCCGGCGCACCTTATGAGCCACGCCGCGCGCCTTGAGGTGAACCCCGAAAACCGGGTGGTCATGCACTGCCACCCCGGTAACCTGCTGGCGATGACCTACGTCCACACTCTGGACGAGAAGGCCTTCACCCGCACCCTCTGGCAGATGTGCACCGAGTGCATAGTGGTGTTCCCCGAGGGCGTGAACGTCCTGCCCTGGATGCTCTGCGGCACCAACACCATCGGCGAGGCGACGGCGGAGAAGATGAAGACGGCGCGCCTTGTGGTCTGGGCACAGCACGGCATTTACGGCGCGGGGAAGGATCTGGACGAGACCTTCGGGCTCATCGAGACAGCGGAGAAGGCCGCGGAGATATACATGAAGATAGCCCACCTGCCGCTTCTCAACACCATCACCGACGATGAGATGTGGCTCCTGTGCGACAGGTTCGAGCTGACGCCCAGGGAGAATTATCTCAGCCCGAGAAAAGAAAACTGAATTTGCGGTCATTTTAAATTTATTATAATATAAGGAGTGTATTCATCATGGCTTCACGTATCGTCCTCAACACCATCTCCTACCACGGGCACGGCGCGATTGAGAACATTGTCCCCGAGCTCACCGCCCGCGGGTACAAAAAGGCGTTTGTCGCCACCGACCCCGACCTTCTCAAGTTCGGCGTCACCGGAAAGGTCACCGCGCTTCTTGACGCGGCGGGCTTCCCCTATGAGGTCTATTCCGACATCAAGGCCAACCCCACCATCGAGAACGTCCAGCACGGCGTAAAGTCCTTTGAGGAGTCCGGCGCGGACTGCATCGTGGCGGTGGGCGGCGGCTCCGCCATGGACACCGCCAAGGCCATCGGCATAATCGCCGAGAACCCGGAGTTTGCCGACGTCCGCTCCCTTGAGGGCGTGGCTCCCACAAAGAAGCACGCCACCTTCACCATCGCGGTGCCCACCACCGCCGGCACAGCCGCCGAGGTCACCATAAACTACGTCATCACCGACGTGGAGAAGAAGCGCAAGTTCGTCTGCGTGGACGTGAACGACATCCCCGAGATCGCCGTCGTGGACCCGGACATGATGTCCACCATGCCCAAGGGCCTCACCGCCGCCACCGGTATGGACGCTCTGACGCACGCAATCGAGGGCTACATCACCGCCGGTCACTGCGCCATCTCCGATATGTTCCATCTTGAGGCCATCAGGCTCATCTCCGCGAACCTCCGCGCCGCCGTCCAGAACGACCCGGACGGGCGCGAGGGCATGGCGCTGGGCCAGTATATTGCCGGAATGGGCTTCTCCAACGTGGGCCTTGGCATAGTCCACTCCATGGCGCACGGGCTCTCCGCCCTCTATGACACGCCCCACGGCGTTGCCTGCGCCATCATTCTCCCCACGGGGCTTGAGTACAACGCGCCTGTCGCCGGTAAGCGCTACCGCGCCATCGGCAGGGCGATGTGCGTGCCGGGGATCGACTCCATGACCGACGAGGAGGCGGCTGACGCCACCATCGCCGCCGTGAAGAAGCTCTCCGCCGACGTGGGAATTCCCGCCGACCTCAAGGGGATTTTGAAGGCTGAGGACGTCCAGTTCCTCGCCGAGTCCGCCTACGCCGACGCCTGCCGCCCCGGCAACCCCAGGGAGACAAGCGTTGAGGAGATCGTAGAGCTTTATAAAGGACTCATGTAAAGCAATAACAAATAATAACCCGCCCTCTCATATGATATGGGAGGGCGGGTATTTTTGCGAAAAACTTAAAATTCAATATTTTTCCGGCGGCATGTACGTCGGAAAAATCACCTCTTGTCACGGTGAGTGTGCGAGCACAGCGAGTGCGCGAACCGTGACAGCAGAAAAAAGATTCGGAAATGTCCGCAGACATTTCCGAATCTTTTTTCGCACGTTTTCCCTTCAAAAAAGGGCTTTGCCCTTTTTTGATATTTAAAGAAGGTTATTTCCGTCGGCGCCGAAGAGGTGGGCGAGGGCGGGGTTGAAGGAGAAGTTGACGGACTTGCCGATGGAGTGGGCGGAGAC
>CANQVL010000015.1 GCA_947627285.1 uncultured Oscillospiraceae bacterium | reverse complement strand
ATCTTTTAGATCAGTTGCTTGATTTCTGTGGGGATGTTCGTTTTCTGGAGCTTTTCAAAAAGCTGTGTCGCTACGCTTATCGTCACTATCCGCACCTTGTCACCGACTATATCACTCTTTATCGTTCGCAATATGAAGAAGGATGTGAAACTGATGAAACGGCAAAAGAATCCGCAAGGAACTATGGTGATATTCCTTGAGACAGACTTGAAGAAATCCAAACCGATTTCGCCGGAAAAAATGAGCGAATTTCAGCGGCAGATATTTGAAAAAATGTCAGAGACAGAGCGGCAAAAAGTCTTAGATGGCTATGGAACATTAGTAGTTGACATGGAAAGTGAAAAAACGCTTTGCAAATATAACATGGAGCATTACTTTCCGCCAAAACATGCTATTGAGAGTTTTGCCAGACAAATTCTCCCTGACATTGAGGAATTTTATTCCCATGAAGAAAACCGTCGTGAATTTGAGGAATGGAAAAAACAACAAGACAAGGACAAAGGTATAGACAAATAACCAAAAAGCACGAAGTGCAGGGATTGCTCCCCATACTTCGTGCTTTTTGTTTGCCCCAATCCAGCCTGACAGATGCCGTAATTATAATTTTGGCCTCAAAACTTTCTTACGGGCACCCGTCATTATGGCGGCGAATTTTTTCCCTTTTTTTCAACTCCCAACCGGCTTTATTTTTCACAATATCGGAATCAATTTATTGAAAGCTCATCGGAAGTATGTTATACTGCTTTCAGGAAAGGCTTAACTTGTCCGTTTTGTTAAAATAAACTTTCCTAAACTTTTCACACCAAGGAGGAAAAATACATGAAGAAGCTTATCGGTACAAAGGTGACTGCGGCATAACCGGGAGGTTTGCCGCCGACAAGCCTCCGAAGGACAAATCAATCACTTCAGGAGGTATTTCCCGTGAACAGGGATCGCAAAATCAACCCGTCAGAAAACGGAACCTGCAAAAACCGCCCATGTGAGGAAAGCTTCACCTGTCAGGTGTGCGGTCGTCTTGTGACGCCGGAGGGCGCCGGAACAGAGCACCGTAACCACTGTCCCTACTGTCTCTCCAGCAAGCATCTGGACACAGAGCCGGGCAACCGTGCAGCCGGATGCGGCGGGACCATGGATCCCATCGCCGTTTGGGTCCGGCGCGGCGGCGAGTGGGCACTGATCCACCGGTGCCGGGTATGCGGAGCCCTCAGCTCCAACCGTATCGCCGCGGATGACAACCCGGTGAAGCTGATGAGCCTTGCCATGAAGCCCGTCTCCTCTCCCCCGTTCCCCATTGAACGGATCCGTGAGCTGACGGAGCTTCTGGACGAAGCAAAGGAACAAAGCTGAATAAGCGCGCCCCCGGTCATAACGCCGGGGGCGCGGCTTTCATACTAATACCCAATTAAAATAAGACATTCGCGCCAGTCTTTTTCACGTCGTCGTCGCTGAAGTCGCTTAACCTCGCCTCCGCGCAAGCGCGAAGGCTCAGGCGCGGACTTCGCTCCTCCTCTCCCCAACGGGCTTTTGCCCGTCGGGGACCCCGGTTGCGTCAGCCGCCTTGGAAATACCAATGGGTATTCCCTGCGTCGCCTTCCTTGCCTGACGCAAAAAATCCTCGCCGCTCGGTGTCTTCTTTTAAATGGGTATTAGTATTATACAGATTCCTCAAACATATCCCTCTTCGTCTCCTCCGGTATCCTGGTCCTGTAGTCCCCGGTGAAGCAGGCGGTGCAGTAGGTCCGCCCGCTGTCCCCCGGAAGCTCCGGAAGGTGCTCTATCCCCAGGTATCCCAGGGTGTCCGCGCCGATGAGGTTGCATATCTCCGGGACCGAGTATTTGCAGGCTATCAGGTTCTCCCTCGAGTCGATGTCCACCCCGTAGTAGCAGGGGTTCAAAAACGGCGGCGCCGTTATCCTCACGTGTACCTGCGTCGCCCCCGCCTCCCGGAGTATGGCGACGGTGCGCGCGATGGTGGTGCTCCTCACTATGGAGTCGTCCACCAGCACCACCCTTTTGCCCTCCACCGTCTCCCTGACGGCGTTGAGCTTTATCCGCACCCCCGTCTCCCTGGACTTCTGCCCCGGCGAGATAAAGGTCCTGCCTATATATTTATTCTTTATGAGCCCGATGTCATACGGTATCCCGCTCTCCTGGGAGTACCCTATCGCCCCGTCGGTGCCGGAATCCGGGACGCCGATAACTATGTCCGCGTCCACCGGGTAGTCCTTTGCCAGGAACCTGCCCGCCCGCAGCCGCGCGTGGTGTATGGAGTTGCCGTAAATAAGCGAATCCGGGCGGGAGAAGTAGATGTACTCAAATATGCACATGGCCTCCGGCGCCTTGCCGCAGTTGTCCTTTATGCTGTGTACCCCGTCCCTGTCGAAGACCACCACCTCCCCCGGCTCCAGCTCCCTGATGAGCTCCGCGGACACCGAGGAGAGGGCGCAGGACTCGGAGGCGATTATATAGTCCCCGTGCCTGTTCCGCCCGTAGCAAAGCGGCCTGAACCCGTTTTTGTCCTTCACGGCGATGAGCTTGTCCTCAAGCATCAAGATGAGCGAGTACGCCCCGCGCAGCCTGTTCATAGCCCGAAGCACCGCGTCCTCGGCGGTGTACGTCTCAAGCCTCTCCTGAGTCAGCACATATGATATTATCTCCGTGTCGGAGGTGGTGTGGAATATGCTCCCCCGCCCCTCCAGCTCCCGCCGGAGCTCCGCCGCGTTGGTGAGGTTCCCGTTGTGTACCGTCGCCAGATTGCCTGTGAAGTGGCTCACCACGATGGGCTGGGCGTTCTCGCGCCCGGAGTTTCCCGTGGTGCCGTAGCGCACGTGCCCCACCGCCATGGTCCCCTCCCCCAGGGAGGCGAGCCTTTCGGGCGTGAAAACCTCGCTCACCAGCCCCAGGTCCTTGTGGGTGGTGAAGCGCCCGTTGTTTGATACGGTTATCCCGCAGCTCTCCTGCCCCCTGTGCTGGAGGGCGTAGAGCCCGTAGTAAACCGTGTCCCCCACATGAAAAGGATTTGCGGCGTATATCCCAAATACGCCGCACTCCTCATGGATATGTGTCTCGCAACTATCCATAAATTATCCCTTCTTTTACTCCGCCAGCCCCAGCCGCTTCATCATTTCGTGATAAGCGTCCTCGACGTTGCCCAAATCCCTTCTGAACCTGTCCTTGTCCAGCTTCTCGTTTGTATTCACGTCCCAGAAGCGGCAGGTGTCGGGGCTTATCTCGTCGGCAAGGACGATCTCCCCATCGGCGGTCTTGCCGAACTCCAGCTTGAAGTCCACAAGCCTGACTCCGCAGGCCAGCATCTCCGCCTTCAAAAAGTCGTTGACGGCGAAGGCGTACTTCTTTATGAGCTCTATCTCCTCCCAGGTCGCGAGCTTCAGCGCCACGGCGTGGTAGGCGTTGAGAAGCGGGTCGTGGAGGTCGTCGTTTTTGTAGGAAAACTCGATGGTGGGCGCGTCAAAGACGATCCCCTCGGGCACACCGTACTTCTTTGAGAAGGACCCGGCGGACACGTTGCGGATGATGACCTCCAGCGGCACTATGCTGACCTTCTTCACCAGCGTCTCCCTGTCGGAGAGCTCCTCCACCAGATGTGTGGGTACGCCGGCGGCCTCCAGCTTCCTCATGAGGAAGTTGGTCATGCGGTTGTTGATGGAGCCCTTGCCCGCGATGGTGCCCTTCTTGAGCCCGTCAAAGGCGGTGGCGTCGTCCTTGTAGCTCACGATGACAAGGTTTGGGTCGTCCGTGGCAAATACCTTCTTGGCCTTGCCCTCATACAGCTGTTCACGCTTTTCCATTTTTATAAACCTCCCGGGTTTTTATTTTTTATGGGAATTGCCTCACATCTCAAAATACTCGTCTCTCCCCGCGCCCACGGAGACGTACTTGATGTTGGTGCCGGTGGACTCGGCGATGAAGCTCACGTAATCCTGCGCCTCGCGGGGCAGGTCCTCGAAGCTCCGGCAGGCGGAGATGTCCTTTTTCCAGCCGGGCAGATACTCCACCACGGGCTTTGCCGCCTCCAGCTCGTCGCCGGTGGGGAAATAGTCAACCTGTTTTCCGTTCACGTCGTAGTGCGTCACCACGGGGATCCTGTCAAGGTACGAGAGCACGTCCAGCTTCGTAAGAGCTATCTCCGTAGCCCCCTGCACCAGGCACCCGTAGCGGGACGCCACCACGTCGAAGCCACCCACTCTCCGGGGCCGCCCCGTAGCCGCGCCGTACTCGCCGCCCGCCTCGCGAAGCGCCTCCGCCTCGGAGCCGAACATCTCGCAGGTGAAGGGGCCCGCGCCCACGCAGCTTGAGTACGCCTTCATTATCCCCACGATGTTGTCCAGGCGCTTTGCCGGTATCCCCGCCCCGATGGGGGCGTAGGCGGCGATGGTGCTGGAGCTGGAGGTGTAGGGGTAAATTCCGAAGTCAATGTCCCTCAGCGCCCCAAGCTGCGCCTCAAACATCACGGACCTGCCGGAGGCTATGGCGTCGGTCAGATACCGCGTTGTGTCCTTCACGTAGGCCCTCAGTGGGAAGCCGTACTTTTCAAGCCAGCCGTACATCTCCTCCGCGCTCACCGGCTCGTGCTTATACCCGCCGGAGACGGTGAGGTTCTTCCACTCGCACAGGTCCTCCAAATGCGCGCGAAGCGACTCGGGGTGGAACAGGTCGCCCATGCGCACTGTCTTCTTCATGTATTTGTCGGCGTACACCGGCGCTATGCCCCGCCTTGTGGAGCCGTAGGCCTTGCCGCCCAGCCGCTCCTCCTCAATGATGTCCATCATCTTGTGATACGGCATACAAACCGTGGCCCTGTCGGATATGACCAGGTGCTCCGGGCTTATCTCGATGCCCTTCTCCCGGAGCTTCGCCATCTCATTTGTCAGGTGCTCTAAGTCAATGACCATTCCGGGACCCATGACGTTCACCGTCTCGTCCCTCAAAATGCCAGAGGGGAGCAGGTTCAAAATGAACTTGCCCTTCTCGTTTATCACCGTGTGTCCGGCGTTGTTCCCGCCCTGGTAGCGAATAACGATGTCATAGCGGGAGCTGAGAAGGTCCACCATGCGGCCCTTCCCCTCGTCTCCCCAGTTTATTCCCACAACAGCAGTAAGCATTTCGACCTCTCCTTATACCCTTACCTGTGCCTTAAAGCCCAGTAGCCCCGCGTTTTCCTGAAGCACGGGAGCGACGTAGGTATTCAAAAACTCCTCCGTCTGCTCCGGCGCGCAGCCTACGAATTTGCGAACGTCCAGGACCTCCTTCAGCGACTCCTCCGTCAGCCCGAATTTTTCGTCCGCCAACAGCATTTCCAAAAGGTTGTTGTCCCCGCCCTCCAGCTTCACCCGGGCGGCGGCCTTCTGGGAATACTGCCTTATCCTCTCGTGGAGCTCCTGGCGGTCCCCGCCCCGCTCCACGGCGTCCATCATGATGTTCTCGCTTGCCATAAAGGGAAGCTCCTCATTCAAATGCTTCTCCATGACCTTGGGATATATCCTGCCGTTTTTGACGACGTTAATTATAAGCGTCAAAATGGCGTCCACCCCCAAGAACGCCTCCGGAATTGATATGCGCCTGTTTGCCGAGTCGTCCAGCGTCCTCTCCAGCCACTGGGCGGCGGCGGTGTCGCTGGCGTTTTTGGCGTCGTTTATGATGTACCGCGCCAGGGATACCACCCTCTCGCACCGCATGGGGTTGCGCTTATACGCCATAGCGGAGGAGCCTATCTGGTTCGTCTCAAAGGGCTCGTCAAACTCCTTCATGTGCGCCAGAAGCCTTATGTCCGTCGCCATCTTGGCGCAGGATACCGCGATTCCCGAGAGCACGTTCAAAACGAATGCGTCCACCTTGCGGGAGTAGGTCTGCCCGGACACCGCCATGCACCGGGAAAAGCCCATCTTCTCCGCTATCTTCTCCTCCACCAGCCTCACCTTTTCGGTGTCCCCGTGGAAGAGCTCCAAAAAGCTCGCCCCTGTGCCCGTGGTGCCCTTGCACCCCAAAAGCTTCAGATCCGAAAGCTCAAAATCCAGCCTCTCCAGGTCCATGAGCAGGTCCTGGGTCCACAGCGTCGCCCTCTTCCCCACGGTGGTGGGCTGGGCGGCCTGGAAGTGGGTGTAGGCAAGGGTGGGGACGTCCTTATTTTCCCTCGCGAAATCCGCGAGGGCGGCGATGGCGTTGACAAGGAGCTTTTTCACCTGCAAAAGCCCGTCCCGCATCTGTATGATGTCGGTGTTGTCCCCCACGTAGCAGCTGGTGGCGCCCAGGTGTATTATGGGCTTTGCCTTGGGGCAGGCGTCCCCGAAGGTGTGTACGTGCGCCATAACGTCGTGGCGCAGCTTGTGCTCATACTCGTCGGCGAGATCGTAGTCGATGTCGTCAACGTGGGCGCGCATCTCGTCGATCTGCTCCCGGGTGATGGGCAGTCCCAGCTCCATCTCGCTCTCCGCCAGCGCTATCCACAGCCTTCGCCAGGTGGAAAACTTGAAGTCCGGCGAGAAGATATACTGCATCTCGGATGAGGCATACCGGCTGCACAGCGGATTTTCATAGCGGTCTTTCATTTGCGGTTCATTCCTTTATGATTTTATGGGTCCGGCGGAGGCAGTTTACTCCACGGTAACTGACTTAGCAAGGTTCTTCGGCTTGTCTATATCGCACCCCCGCTCCTTCGCCACGTAGTAGGCGAAGAGCTGGAGGGGGATTATCTGGGCAAGGGGCGTGAATATGGGCTCCGTCCTGGGGACCAGGAGGAAATCGTCGGCCTTTGAGACTATCTTCTTGTTGTCCTCCGGCGCCACGGCGAGCACCTGCGCGCCCCGGGCCTTTACCTCCTCGATATTTGACATGGTCTTGTCAAAAAGCGGCTCGTAGCACGCCAGCGTCACCACTAAGCTCCCCTGCTCCACCAGGGCTATTGTGCCGTGCTTAAGCTCCCCGGCGGCGTATGCCTCGGCGAAGATGTAGCTTATCTCCTTGAGCTTCAGCGCCCCCTCCATGCAGACGGCGTAGTCCATGTTCCGCCCGATGAAGTATATGTCGTTGTGGTGCGAAAGCCTTTTGGCAAGCTTTTTAACGTTGCGGTTTAAGTCTATCGCCCTTTGCATCTTCCCCGGCATGTCGTGAAGGGCGGTGATGAGCCTTTCGTAGGTCCCGCTGTCCATGCGCCCCAGCCTGTCGGCAAGGTATATGGCAAGCATATCCAGCACCGCCACCTGTGTGGTGTAGCCCTTGGTGGTTGCGACGGCTATCTCCGGTCCCGCCCATGTGTAGATGACGTGGTCGGCAAGCTTCGCTATGGTGCTCCCCACCACGTTGACTATGGCGAGCACCCTGGCGCCCCGCGACTTGCACTCCCTGAGCGCGGCGATGGTGTCCGCCGTCTCGCCGGACTGGGATATGACTATGAGAAGCGTTTTTTCGTCGATTATGGGGTTCCTGTACCTAAGCTCGCTGGCAAGCTCCACCGTCACCGGAATTCGGCACAGCTCCTCTATGACGTACCGCCCCACCTGCCCCGCGTAGCCGGCGGAGCCGCAGGCGGTGATGATTATTTTGTCAATGCCGCGAAGCTCTGCGTCTGTGAGGTCGAAGTCCTCAAAAACGATCCTGTCGTCCTTTATCCTGGGCTCCACCGTCGCCTTGAAGCAGGCGGGCTGTTCCATTATCTCCTTGAGCATGAAGTGCTCGTAGCCGCCCTTCTCGGCGGCCTCCACGTCCCAGGCCACCCGGGAGACGGGCTTGTTGACCTCCCGCCCCGTCACGTCGTAGACGGTCATGCCCTCCGGCGTGAGCTCCGCGAACTCCCCGTCCTCCAGGTATATCACGTTCTTTGTGTGGGGCACCAGCGCCGCCACGTCGGAGGCAAAGTAGTTTTCCCCCACGCCCAGCCCCAGTATTAGCGGGCTCTGTTCCCGCATGGCAAAGAGCCTGCCGGACCCGTCCAGGCACACGACGCCCAGGGAGTAGGACCCCTCAAGCCTCGCCGCCGTCTTCATTATCGCCTTTTTCATATCTCCGGCGTAATAGAGCTCCAAAAGGTGCGCCACAACCTCGGTGTCAGTGTCGGAGAGGAATTTGTAGCCCCTCTCCGAAAGCTCCTGCCTCAAAAGGGCGTAGTTTTCGATTATCCCGTTGTGTACCACGGCAAAGCGCCCGTCGGAGCTCAAATGCGGGTGGGCGTTCACGTCGTTGGGCGCGCCGTGGGTCGCCCAGCGGGTGTGGCCTATGCCCACAAAGCCCCTTATGTCCGCGCCGCCGTGGGTCATCTCGGCAAGGTTCTTCACATACCCCTTGACCTTGGCGACGTTAATCCTCTCGCCGTCGCACACCGCGATACCCGCGGAGTCGTATCCCCTGTATTCCAGCCGCCGGAGCCCGTCAATGAGCACCGCCGCCGCCTCTCTCGTACCGGAAAAGCCAACTATACCGCACATAAAAACTCTCCTTAAACTCCCCGGCCTGAAAAGTCCTCAACCTCTTGAAAAGAGCTTCAGCCTTTTTCGCTTATTTTAAGCGCCGCGCCCACGAACCCCAAAAACAGCGGGTGGGCCTTGTTGGGGCGGCTCTTGAATTCCGGGTGGAACTGTACGCCCACGAAAAACTCGTGTCCCGGAAGCTCCACCGTCTCCACCAGCCTCCCGTCCGGGCTCATGCCGGAGAAGGCGAGCCCCGCGCTTTCAAAGTCCATGTAATACTCGTTGTTGAACTCATAGCGGTGCCTGTGCCGCTCGGTTATCCGCTGGGTCTTGTAGCACCGCTCCATGGTGGTGTTCATGCGTATGTGGCAGGGCCAGGCGCCCAGGCGCAGGGTGCCGCCCTTGTCGATCTCGTCGTTCTGTCCGGGCATGAAATCAATGACCTTGTGCCCCGCCGTCTCGTCAAACTCCCTGGAGTTTGCGTCGCTCCAGCCCAGCACGTTCCGGGCAAACTCTATGCAGGCTATCTGCATACCCAGGCAAATGCCAAAGTAGGGCGTATGCGTCTCCCTGGCGTATTTCGCCGCCAAAATCATGCCCTCTATGCCCCTCTGTCCAAAGCCGCCGGGGACGATTATCCCCTGGAGCTTTCCCAGGACGTCGGTATAATTATCCTCAGTTATGGTCTCCGAGTCTATCCACTCTATCTCCACCTTCGCCCCAAGAGCGAAACCGGCGTGGCGCAGGGCCTCGGAGACGGACAGGTACGCGTCGTGGAGCTGTACGTACTTGCCCACGAGCCCTATGGTCACGGTCTTGTCCAGGTGCTTTATCCGCTCCACAAGCTCCCGCCACTCGGTGAGGTCCGGCTCGGGCGCGTCAATGCCCAGCTTGCGGCAGACAACGTCTGAGAAGTGCTCCTCCTCCAGCATAAGCGGCGCCTCGTAGAGCACGGGCAGGGTCACGTTCTCAATGACGCAGTCGGGCTTAACGTTGCAAAAATGGGCTATCTTGCTGAATATCCCCTCGTCCTCGATGTGCTCGTCGCACCGAAGGACGATGATATCCGGGTTTATCCCCAGCCCCAAAAGCTCCTTCACGGAGTGCTGGGTGGGCTTTGACTTGTGCTCGCCGCTGGCTCTCAGATACGGCACCAGCGTCACGTGGATATAGAGGCGGTTCTCGGCTCCCACCTCAAGCCCCACCTCGCGTATGGCCTCCAAAAAGGGCTGGGACTCGATGTCGCCCACGGTGCCGCCGATCTCGGTTATCACCACGTCGGCGTTTGTCTTCTTCCCCACGGAATATATGAAATCCTTTATTGCGTCGGTGATGTGGGGTATCACCTGGACGGTGTGCCCCAGATACTCCCCCCGGCGCTCCCGCCCTATGACTGAGGCGTAGACCTTGCCGGTGGTGAGGTTTGAAAACTTGTTGAGGTCCTCGTCGATGAACCTCTCATAGTGGCCCAGGTCCAGGTCGGTCTCGGCGCCGTCCTCGGTGACGTAGACCTCCCCGTGCTGGTAGGGACTCATGGTGCCGGGGTCCACGTTGATGTAGGGGTCCAGCTTCTGCGCCGCCACCTTCAGCCCCCGTGCCTTCAAAAGCCTTCCCAGAGACGCGGCGGTTATGCCCTTCCCAAGCCCTGATACGACGCCGCCGGTTACGAAAATATACTTGCTCATTTTCTCTATTCTCCCTTTCCTTGATAAGCCTGCGGGCGCTGAAAAAATCCGCCCTTTTGGGGATCGGGAACGCGTCAGCGGGGAAAGCACGCCCCACAGCGCGTCCTTCCACCGTCGGAAAACAACAAATGATATTATATCTTATCGCAAGGCACAATGCAAGAAAATAAAGACTGTATAAATACTGTTTTTTTGCCCGTTTCGGCCGCCTCAATGGGCGTTTTTGACCAAAGCGGCGCGCCGCGCGTCCTCAAGGATATACAGCGACCCCAGCGCGCACACCACCCCCTCGGTCCCGGCATAAGCCAGCGCCCGCGCCATCGCCTCCTCCATATCCTCCGCCGCCTGCGCCGCCGCGCCCTTTTTCCGCAAAAGCTCCGCAAGCTCCCCCGCCGCCATCGCCCTGGGCGCGGGCGGGGCGACACATATGAACCTTCCGGCGTGGGGCAAAAGAGCGTCCGTCACGGCGTTTACGTCCTTGTCCGCCATCATGCCGAGAATGAATATGAATTTCCTGCCGGGGAAATGGCTTTGGAGGCTTTTCACCGTGGCCTCCACCGCCGGAGGGTTGTGCCCGCCGTCGATTATGACCGTGGGGCCGCGGCGCAGTATCTCAAACCTGCCCCGCCAGGAGACGCTTTTCAGCCCCTCCCTTATCGCCTCCTCAGACACGCTCCAGCCCCTCTCCCCCAGGGCGCGCAGAGCCGTCACCGCAAGGGCGGCGTTATAGGGCTGGTAGGTCCCGGCGAGGGGTATATAGAGGTCGGAAAGCCCGTCAAAGTCAAAGGTACACCCATCCATACCCACGCTTTTCACCGCGAGGCGCCGAAAGTCCGCCGGGATAAACCTCGCCCCCTCCTCCCGGCACCGGCGGGATATGGCGCCGCCCGGGTCCATGTACGCCGCCGCGACGCCTCCGGGCTTGATTATCCCCGCCTTTACAGCGGCTATCTCCTCCACCGTGCTCCCCAAATACCGGGTGTGGTCAAGGCCGATCTGGGTGAATACGGAGATCTCGCTTTTGGGTATCACGTTGGTGGCGTCGTGTACGCCGCCCATGCCCACCTCCAAAACGGCTATGTCACAGCCCTTTTTGGCAAAACAGTATAGTCCCAGTATTGTCACCAGCTCAAACTCGGCTATGGCCCCCTCAAAGCCGGAGAGCGCGGGCATGACCTCCTCCACGAGCTCCGTAAGCTCCCCGTCGGGTATGTCCTCCCCGTCTATCCTTATCCGCTCGTTGAAGCGGGTGACGTAGGGGGAGGTGAAAAGTCCGGTTTTGTACCCGCAGGCGGTGAGGACCGAGGCGATATAGGCGCACACCGAGCCCTTCCCGTTCGTCCCGGCGACGTGGACAAAGGGCACCGCCGCCTCGGGACAGCCCAGGCGCGTAAGTATCGTCCGCGAACGGGAAAAATCAGGTCCCCCGTGGCGGCGCGTGTGGATAAAAGCAAGAGCGTCCTCGTATGTCACGCCCCCGCCCCCTTTCAGCAGGAAAATCTTTGTGTTTTAAGGCTTTGGGCGCAATACGCCCTTTTGAAACGCCCGCGAAATAAAATAATTGCCTTTTTCGGGAATATCGTATATAATGGTCCCAGCTTTTTTCGGAGGTGATAATTACGGACCCTGATGTTTTCTCAAATGTACAGCAGTCAGCCGGGGAGGTCATAGACAAGATAGGAGCCATGACGGGGCTTGACCACACCGTCGCCGCCATAGCCCTCGCGGCGCTGGTGGTGGTGGCGGTAATTCTCTTCACAAAGCCCATAAGGCTTATTTTAAAGCTCCTCATCAACACCGGTCTCGGCTTCGTGGCGCTGACGCTCATCAACAAATTCGGCGTGGAATTCGGCATCGCCATAGCCATAAACTGGGTGAACGCCGTGATAACGGGCGTCTTCGGCGTGCCTGGAGTGGCGGTTTTGCTGGCGCTCAAGTGGATGGGGATAGCCCTGTGAGGCGGGCGCTTGTCTCCGGCGCTTCCCGCGGGATCGGCGCCGCCTGCGCCGAGGCTCTGGCGCGGGACGGCAATTTTGTGGCGGTAAACTACCTCAAAAGCCGCGAAAGAGCCGAGGCGCTTGCCAAAAGGATAGGCGGAGCGGCGTTTCAGGCGGACGTCGCCGACTACTCCCAGGTGGAGCGGATGACTGCCGCCTTTGGCGGCGCGGACATAATTGTGGCAAACGCGGGAATCGCCCTCCAGAAGCTCTTTTCCGACACGACCCCGGAGGAGTGGCGGCGGATCTTCGCCGTGAACGTGGACGGGGCGTACAACCTGATACGCTCCTCCCTGCCCCACATGATACACGAAAAGTGGGGCAGGATAGTTATAATTTCCTCCGTCTGGGGGGTGCGCGGGGGGTCCTGCGAGGCGGCATACTCCGCCTCCAAAGCCGCCCTCATAGGGCTCACAAAGGCCCTCGCCAAGGAGCTTGGGCCCTCCGGCATAACGGTGAACTGCGTCTGCCCCGGGGTCATAGACACGGACATGAACTCCGTTCTGGACGGGGAGACAGTCGCCTCTCTCACCGAGGACACGCCCCTTTGCCGCCTGGGTACGCCCGAAGATGTGGCGGAGGCGGTGCGCTTCCTATGCTCGGAGGGCGCCTCCTTTGTGACCGGACAGGTCATAGGCGTTGACGGCGGATTCGGGGTGTGATGTTCCCTTCTTCATTCCGTATGATGGCATTATACCACGAAGTCGAAGTTTTGTCAAGCATTATTTTCAAAATCTCTAAATTATTTTAAAGCACCCGCCGGAAATCGCTTCCGACGGGTGCTTTCTCCGGCTCTACAGCGCCGGTACGCCTCATCTCTCGCCGTAGAAAAGGAGGGCAAGCATATTTTTTGCCACGTCCCACCAGGTGAGGCGCTCCACGGCGTCGGCGGCAAGGATGTCGGTCTCGGACAGCACCTCGCCGTTGAGGGTGACGGTCATGGTGCCCACCACCTGCCCCGCCTCCACCGGGGCGGGAAGGCTCTCCGCCAGCTCCACGCTGGTCTCAAGACTGGCGGCGTCGGTCTTTTTCACCAGGAGCTTCACGGGCTCAAAGGCGGGCTGGACGTAGGCGGTCCTGCCCAGTGTCACGGGTATGGGGGGCAGTATCTCCGCCGGCTTCGCCTCCGCCAGGGTATAGGCTCCGAAGGCGTAGCTCAAAAGGGTCTTGGCGCTCTCGAACCGCTCGGCGGAGGAGGCGCAGTGGAGCACAACGGCGATATATTCCACCCCGTCGCGCATGGCTGTGGCGGAGAGGCAGTGCCCTGCGGAGGAGGTGTAGCCGGTCTTGAGGCCGGTGGCGCCCTCATAAAAGCGCACCAGCTTGTTGGTGTTGGAAAGCCCGAACTCGCCGCCGCGTATGGTGTCCATCCATATGGTGGTGTACTCCTTTATCCAGTCGTGCTTTATGAGCTCCCGGCTCATTATGGCGATGTCCCTGGCGGTGGTCAGGTGCTCCGGGTCGTCCATGAGCCCGGTGCAGTTGGTGAAGTGGGTGCCGGTCAAGCCCAGCTCCCGCGCCCGCTCGTTCATTCTCGCGGCGAAGGCGGCCTCGGAGCCCGCCATGTGCTCGGCGACCGCGACGGCGGCGTCATTGGCGGAGGCGACAACGATGCACTTGAGCATCTCCGAGAGGGGCATCTGCTCCCCCTCCTCCAAAAACACCTGGCTGCCGCCCATGCTCGCCGCCGTCGCGGAGCAGGTTACGGTGTCAGTGAGCTTCAGCGCCCCGGAGTCCACCGCCTCAACTATGAGCAGTATGGTCATGACCTTTGTCACCGACGCCGGACGCAGGCGCTCGTCGGCGTTTTTCTCATAGAGCACCCTTCCGGTCTCCTTTTCAATGAGTATCGCCGACGGCGCGGGTACGTCCAGCCCCTCGGCGTCCGTGGGTATGGCGGTGTCGTCAAACACCCACGCGGGCACCTCCTCCTCCGGCTCCGACTCCATGGCAAGCTCCCCGGTATCGGCGGCGTAAGCGTTTCCCGTAAGCATAAGTAAAACGGCGAGTATCCCCGCAAGCTTCTTCATAGCGCGTCCCTCCTTGTCCTTACAGAATATGTCCAACAAATTTAAATATTCCTCTTGAAATTTCAAAAACGGTGTGTTATACTACAAAGCACGCGGATATAGTTCATCGGTAGAACGACGGCTTCCCAAGCCGTAGAGGTGGGTTCGATTCCCATTATCCGCTTACAAGCTGCCCTATGAAGGGCGGCTTTTGTTTTTCCGCGCGGCGGCGTCAACAGCTCAAAATCAAATATTTTTCCGGCGGCATGTACGTCGGAAAAATCACCTTTTGTCGCGCAAGTGTGCGCCATATGGGGTCCCCACGCAATCATGATTGCGTGGGGAGAGGAGGAGCGAAGCCTGCGCCTGAGCCCTGCCGCTTGCGGCGGGGCGAGGTTAAGCGGCTTCAGCGACGACGAGCGCGCGCCGCGCGACAGCAGGAAAATCCCCTCGAAAGGTCCGCAGACCTTTCGAGGGGATTTTTCGCACGTTCCCCCTTCAAAAAAGGGCTTTGCCCTTTTTTGACTTATATTCCTTTGTACTTTTTTCTTGTTGCCATGCCGCCTCTTATGTGGCGCTCGGACTTGTTGAAGTCCAGCACCTCCTTGACCTCCTCGTAGAGCGTCCCGTTTATCCCCGCCAGTCTCTCCGACAGGTCCTTATGTACCGTGCTTTTGGAAACGTTGAAGTGTCCTGCCGCGGCGCGGACTGTGGCGCGGTTGTCTATGATGTACCGGGCTAAGCTCACGGCCCGTTCCTCGATGTTGGTCCTCAATATCACCACTCCCGATAAAGCGCTGAACAGTAGATGGTATGCGCGGCGGGCGGCGATTATGATAATTCGGGCTTTTCCGTGGTACGTTCCGCCGGAAACGTGAATTTTTTAAAGGTGTCCCTTTAATTTATCACAGTAAGGATGTATAATATGGTACGGTAAATGACGCGAGGGAGGCGATTTCGTGTCCGGTATAACGGATAAGCTCAACGCGGCGCAGCTGGAGGCGGTGACCTCCACCGAGGGGCCGGTGAGGGTAATAGCGGGGGCGGGCGCCGGAAAGACCAGGGCGCTGACTTACCGCTTTGCCTATCTTGTCACGGAGCTCGGGATACTTCCGGGGAACATACTGTGCGTGACCTTCACCAACAAGGCGGCGGCGGAGATGCGCCAGCGCATACACAACCTCACCGGCGACAACGACACGGGGCACATATGCACCTTCCACAGCTTTTGCGTCACGGTCCTCCAGGAGGACGTGAACGCCGTGGGCTATCCCAAAAGCTTTCTTGTGCTGGACAACTCCGACATAAACGAGATGCTCCGCCAGATCTACGAGGAGCGGGGGCTGACGCTCCGGGACATGACCTTCGCCAACGCCCGGGACATGATAGAGATCCAAAAGCTCTTTGAAAGGCCCGACTACTACCTGGACCTCATCGAGCTCACGGCGGACGGGCTGAGGCAGAAGTACATGGACGCCGTGACGCCGAAGGACATAATATTTTACGGATACCTCTACCGGGAGAAAAAGTGCTTCGGGCTGGACTACAACGACCTTTTGAAGCTCACCCTGTACATATTCGAGAAAAACGCGGACATAAGGCTCAAGTGGCAAAAGAGGCTTGAGTACATAATGATCGACGAGTTCCAGGACATCGACTCCATACAGTATGAGCTCATGGAGGTGCTGGCGGGATACCATCACAATCTTTTTGTGATAGGCGACCCGGACCAGGTGATCTACACCTGGCGCGGGGCGGACGTGAAGTACCTTCTTGAGTTCGACAAAAAATTTCCCGGCACTAAGACCGTGATGATGACGGAAAATTACCGCTCCACGCCGGAGATACTGGCGGCGGCAAATTCCCTCATCGGCAAAAATGTTTTCCGCATGAAAAAGGACCTCACCCCCACCCTGCCCTCCGGCGCTCCCGTCATCTGCCACGAGGCGAAGACGGGCGAAGCGGAGGCGGGCTTCATCGTCGCCGAGGCGCAGAGCCTCCACGACGCCGGGGTGCCCTTCCGGGACATGGCGATCCTCTACCGCTCGCACTTTGTCACGCGCTGTCTTGAGGAGGCGCTGGAGAAGGCAAAGGTGCCCTACGCCATATACTCCGGCGTCCGGTTTTTCGACCGCCGGGAGGTAAAGGACGCCCTCTCCTACCTGCGCATGGCGGCGTACAGGGACGACCTGTCATTTACGAGGATAGTTAACGTGCCGAAGAGGAACATAGGCGAAAGGCGCATGGAGCTTCTGCGGGAGTACGCCGCGGAGCACGGCTGCTCCCTCTACGACGCGCTTTTGAAATGCGCGGACGCGGAGCTTTTCCGGGGGACAAGGGCGCGGCAGTTTATTTCCCTCATCGAGACCTATTCAACCGGCTACGCCGGAAGGCCGGTCTCCGAGGTGCTCACGGCGATGCTGAGCGACTCAGGCTACGAGCATATGCTCCGCACCGAGGGCTCCCAGGAGCGGCTGGACAACTTAGCGGAGCTGAAGCAGTCCATATACGACTACGAGATAACCTGCGGCGAGGAGTGTACACTTGAGCACTACCTGGCGCGGGCGGCGCTCTTCACGAACCAGGACGCCTCGGAGCCGGGGGACAGGCTGAAGCTCATGACCGTCCACGCGGCAAAGGGGCTGGAGTTTCCGTATGTGTTCCTTTGCTCCATGAACGAGGGCGTCTTCCCCTCCAAGCGGACGAACACAAGGCCGAAGATGGAGGAGGAGCGGCGGCTCGCCTTTGTAGCCATGACGAGAGCTGAAAAGCGGCTCTACCTCACAAGCTCCTCCGGGCGGAACCCGGACGGGTCGCCCCGCTACCCCTCGCGCTTTGTGCTGGACATCGACCCGGGGCTTTTGGAGTACACCTCCCCGCCGCGGGAGGGGCTCATACGCGAGGCGCGGGAGTACATCGAGGCGTCCGAGGCGCGGCTTTCAGGCGTGGAGGGCGGTATGGCGCTCCCTCCCGGCACAAGGGTGCGCCACAGCGTCTTCGGGGAGGGGACCGTCACCGGAGCGGACGGGGAGAAGGGCGCTCATATTATCAAATTTGACGGAATACCCACCCCCAGGGCCATAGCTTTTCGGGCAAAACTTGAAAAGCTGTAAAATTGCGTGAAAACACTGGATTTTTTTGAAATTGAGTGTATAATATTGATTCGGTAAATGAATTGATGATTTAACGAGTAAAATAATTTTGCTTCTGAGGTGAATACCAAATGATCACATCTGACATTTACGGCAAGCTTCGTGACGGGCGGGAGGTCCGCCGGTTCACCATCGCCAACAAGAAGGGCGAGTACGTGCAGATCATCGAGTACGGCGCCGCCATCCACTCCATAGTTGTCCTGGACCGCAACAACGACTTGGGCGACGTGTGCCTGGGGTGCGAGAGCGGCGAGCGGATCGAGGATTTCGGCAGGTCCGGGAGAGTGGTGGGGCGCGTCGCCAACCGCATAAAGCGGGGCAGGTTCACCATCAACGGCGTGAAATACAAGCTCGAGTGCAACGAGGGCAAAAACTTCCTCCACGGCGCCTCCGACGACTACGGCAAAAAGCTCTGGTCCGGGCGCATCGACGGGGAGAGCGTGGTGCTCACCTACTACGACGAGAGCACCGTGGGCTTCAAGTGCGGGCTCAACGCCCAGGTCAGGTATCGCTTTGACGATATGTCGCGCCTGACGATAGAGTACGAGTTCACCGCCCAGGGCGACACGCTCATCAACCCCACGAACCACGTGTACTTTGACCTCTCCGGCACCGGCGACATCCGGGACCACGACCTGTGGATAGGCGCGAGCTACCGCACACACAGGGACGAGGAGGCGATACCCGACGGCGGGCTCATCTCCGTGAAGGGCACGGCGGCGGACTTCACGTATCTCCGGTGCATCCGGGAGGCCATGAAGTACGGCGGGGATTACTTCGGAGACGGGGACGTCTCCTACGACGAGTTTTACCTTCTGGACAAGCAGGAGTCCGGCAAGCCCGTGGCGGACCTGTACTCCTACAACGTGGGGCGCGGCATGAGGACCTACACCGACATGCCCTCCATCGTGCTCTACACCGACCCCGGTCACAAGATCGAGACGGGCAAGAACGGCAGGGAGCTGGGCCCCTATTGCGGGATCTGCCTTGAGACAGGCTTCGTCCCCAACGCCGTGAATGTGGAGGAGTTCCAGTCGCCCATCTTCCCTCAGGGCGCCTCCCTGCGCTCCACCACGGTCTACGAGTTCTACACCCGGTAATCGGCTGTATAAATTACATATCCCCCCGAATATGCTTGTGAAGACAAGTCGTTCGGGGGGATTTTTTATGCTTGAGAACATATCGGGGCTGCTTTGGGGCACGCCTACGGTGGCGGCGCTGGCGGTGTGCGGGGCGTATATCAGTGCGAGGACCGGCTTTGTTCAGGTGCGGCAGCTTTGGCTGGCGCTCAGGACCTCCCTGGGGCGCGTGACGCGCCGGCGCTCCGAGGACGGCACCTCCCCTCTTGAGGCGGTGTGTACGGCGCTGGCGGGGACCGTGGGCACGGGCAACATCGCCGGGGTCGCCGTGGCGCTGAGCATGGGCGGCGCGGGGGCGGTGCTGTGGATGTGGGTGTCGGCGCTTTTGGGCATGGGGATAAAGTACGCGGAGATTAACCTCGCCGTAAAATACCGGGAAAGGCGTGGCGGGGAGTACGTGGGCGGGCCCATGTACTACATAAAAAACGGTCTGGGGCGGCGGTTTCGTCCCCTGGCGGTGATGTTCGCCGTCTTTGCTTCGCTTGCGTCCCTGGGGCTCGGGAATATGCTCCAGGTGGGGAGCGTCATGACGCTGGCGGGGACGGGGGCGGTGATCCCCCGCCCTGTCATAGGGCTTGTAATGGCGGCGGCTGTGGCTCTCACCTGCCGGGGAGGGGCGAAGGGCCGGGGCAGGGCGGCGGCGCTGACGGTGCCGGTGATGGCGGCGGTGTACGTGGCGGGGTGCCTGGGGGTGATAGGCGCGAACCTTGGAAGGCTCCCCGCCGCCGTCGCCTCGATTTTCCGGGGCGCCCTGGGAGGGGACGCGGTTTTCGGCGGGACTGCGGGCGCGGCGGTGTCCTGGGGCTTTCGCAGGGGGCTTTTCTCCAACGAGGCGGGGCTGGGCTCCTCCCCCATCGCCCACGCCTCCGCCGGGGAGGGGACGGCTGAGGAGGCGGGGCTTTTGGGTATCTTCGAGGTCTTTGTGGATACGCTCCTGCTGTGTACCCTCACCGCCCTGGCTGTGCTCACCTCCGGCGTGGAAATACCCTGCGGCACGCCCGGCGGGGCGGAGCTGGCGGCGGGCGCGCTGGCGTCGGTATTCGGAACGGCGGCGTCGGGGGTCTTTATGGCGGTGTCCATGACGCTCTTCGCCTTCTCCTCCATCGTCGGCTGGTCGCTTTACGGCGAGCGGTGCGCGCAATTCCTTGGCGGAGAGAGGGCGGCGCGGGCGTACAGGCTCCTGTTCCCAGCCGTGACAGCGGCGGCGAGCCTTATCTCGTTCCCCGCGATGATCTGCCTCTCCGACATCGCCACCTTTTTCATGCTCCTGCCAAATATCACAGCCCTGTGCCTGCTGGCGGGAAGGGTCAAAAAGCCGGCAAGCGGCAATATACGCAGGCAGGAAACGGCGTAAGCCTGCCGTTTCCTGCCGAAGCCGCGCGAAAAGCCGCCCGGAGGGAGCTCCGGGCGGACACAAAACAGTTTTTCACGCCTTCGCGGTCACTTCACCTTTGAGTAACCGAAGGTGTTCACCACGGCGTCGATGGGCTCTCCCCTCCTGCACATGGGGCATTCGGAGGGGGCGTAGGACACGTAGTCGGGAATGGTGTTGGTGTCAAAAAGCGACACCACGGGCAGCCCGTCAAGCTCATGGAAGGCGGCGTACACCGACGCCACGCCCACGACTCTGCCGCCGTAATACTCCACGCTCTGCCTGCCGCGCAGGGCGGTGGTGCCCGTGGTCAGGGAGCAGGTGAGTATGAGGACGTGCTTGCCCTCCAGCATGAACCTGGCGTTGTCCCGGAAAATAAGCTCCCCCCGGCTGTTGAGCTCGCCCTTGACGATGTAGATGTTGCTCCCTTCGCTGAGGGAGCGTCCGCCCGCCTTTGTGAGCTCCTTGGCAAGGCAGGTGCCGATGACGCTGGTGCCGTCCATGCAGAGGATGGAGTCCACCGGAAAGCGCCCCTTCACCTTTTCGCACATCCTGTGCGCCACCGCCTCGGCGCCCTTGAGGCTGTATTTCTGGGCGGTGACGTCAATAAAATAGTTTATGTGGCTGTTCTGCGTGGCAAAATGCCCCTTTGCCGCCAACAGCGGCGTCCCGCCGATATGTAAAAGCGGAAAGAATTTTGGTTCCATAGCCTGTATACCTCCGTAAATTTGATTCCCCCGCCGAGGCGGAGGGCATTATCTCAGATCCCTTAAAGCGCTCCGGCGCCTCTCACTCCCCCGGTCCCGGGGCGATGACCTTCCTCATGTTCCAGTTTGCGGCGGCCCTCCGCGCGGCGTCAAGCCTCTCCGCGCCGCTCTCGAACGCCACAGACGAGGTGTGCGCGCCGCAGTCGAGGCACTGGACGTACACGCACCAGCCGCCCTCCTCCTCAACGCACCCGACGCCCCCGCAGCAGGGGCAGTCCTCCAGATATATCTCCTCAAAGCCGTCCATAACATCTTCCCCGTAATTTATTGTCACGTCCAGTTTACACCATTCCCGCCCCCCTGTCAAGAAAACGGCGAAATATTGCAGATTTTGACATATTTTCCATCGGCGGAAGGCGTTTTTCCTTGACATCCTCATTCGTTCGCTATATAATCAAAGCGACGGTACAGTTAAAGGTTTGGAGGGTGACGCCAATGGATATCTCCGAGGCTATGAGGATATTTGAAATAGACAGCATAACGGAGGAAAACGTAGAAAAGGCGCGAAAAAAGTATCATAAGATGATGATAAAATGCCACCCGGACCTGGCGGACGGCAGCGCCGGCCTTGCCGCCCTGCTCAACGAGGCCATGGACCTTATCACCGAAACGTCAAAGAAGCCTCGGGAGCCCCAGCCCCAGGCGTCTCAGGCCCGGGGAGCTCAGCGGAAGGGAAAGCCGAAGGTAATCATCAATATAGATACATTGTTTAAGATCCTGTGCGGGAAAAAAGTGACCTTGACAAACGAAAAAAATCCCAAGGACTCCATAACTCTCTCGTCAGACACTTTATCCGATTACAACGTACAGATACTCGTCAGGGTCGATCTTGACGTTGACGGCAAAAAATACAGCTACGAAGACAAATACAGCCTGAGCGAGGACAACACCTACGAGATCAGATGCTTCTACGACATACGCGAGTACGGCGAAAGCTCCCACGTAAAGGTCGACGTCTATTCGAGACATTTTGAGTATGACCTCAACAGCGGGCCCGTGCTCGTCAAGATAAACTACGAAAACAAATTCACTCTCAGGGTCGTACTGGAGAGGCAAAAGGCGGTCGAGGCGAGATGAGCGCCCCCGCCCGTCAGAACCGTAGGCTTTTGAAAAGCAAAAGGGCGCGGGTGATATTCTGGCTCTCCCTCTTTGCGCTTTTCTTCCTTTACTCCGCCCTCACCGGCTTTCAGTGCGTCTTTCTCAGGTATTTTCACGTCATATGCCCCGGCTGTGGCATGACCCACGCGGTCAAGGCGCTTTTGCGGCTGGATCTTGCCGGCGCGTGGCGATTCCACCCCATGGTGTTCTCCATGCCCCTGCTGGTCCTGTACATAGCCCTGGACGGTCGCGTATTCCGGAAAAAGGCAGTGGATATCCTGGTTTTGTCCCTGACAGGCGCCGGCTTTGCCGTCAATTACGCCATAAAGCTCATCGCCTTTTTCTCCGCCGGCGGCGCCGTCTGACAGTCGTAACTCACCTCCGAGAGAGGTTAAAAAAATCAATAAGGGAGGATAAAATATGTTCTGTAAAAATTGCGGCAAGGAGATAGACCCCGCCGCCAGCGTGTGCCTGGGCTGTGGCGTAAAGGTCGGCGACGGCACAAACTTCTGCCAGAATTGCGGCTCCCCCGTGGACCCCAACGCCGCGGTGTGCGTCAATTGCGGCTACGCCCTTAATAACGTCCCCGCCGGCTCCGCCAGGAAATCAAAGCTCGCCGCCGGACTTCTCGGCATCTTCCTCGGCGGCTTCGGCATCCACAACTTCTACCTCGGCTACACCGGCAAGGCCATCGCCCAGATCATCACCAACTTCTGCTTCGGCATCGGCGCCATCTGGGGCTTCATCGAGGGTATCATGATCCTCTGCGGCAAAATCAACAAGGACGCCAAGGGCGTACCTTTGGATGAGTAATCCAAAAAAGGGCGGAGCCCTTTTTTGAAATCCCAAACAATTCAATATTTTTCCGGCGGCATGTACGTCGGAAAAATTACCTTATGTCGCGCAAGTGTGTCGCCTCCGGCGGCGCACGCAGCGCGACAGCAGGAAAAAAAGCTGTGAATTCCGCAGAATTCACAGCTTTTTTTCCGCACGTTCCCCTTCAAAAAAGGGCTTCGCCCTTTTTTGATTATGCCAAGGATCCCATCGGGTCCCAGGGTTCAAGCTCTATGGCTGGTGTGTCGAGTATTTTCAGCTGCTCCGGCGTCAGGTACTTCTTATTTACCACCACCTGGTACATATACTCGTCAAACCAGGCGTCGGACATGACGTAATAGCCCTTTTTCCCCGGCTCGTCGCCCCAGCTGTTCTCCACGCGCCAGCGGGTGGGCCGGCCCTCGCCGTCCAGGTTCACGCCCTGGAACACCATGGCGTGGGTCATTCGGCTCTGCCCGTAGTCAAGCCTCTCCGCCTTCGTCATGCCGAGACGCACATTGAGGGTGTTCTCGTAGTCGTAGTTGTCCGTGTCCAGCGTGCCCGTCTCCCTGTCGGAATAGGGCCCCACGTCACAGCCGAACCACACCGGCTCCCCGTCCTTCAGCTGCGCTATCGCCGCCGCCTTCACCTGGTCGATGGGCAGGTTCAGGTAGCAGACGGGATTCCCTTCCCTCACGTTCCCCAGCATCTTCACCGTGTAGCGGCGCATATACGGCTTGTCGCCGGTGGGGGCGTTGATGAGGCTCACGTAGTCAGAGATGTCCATATCCACGTATTTTTTGAAAAACTCCCTCGGCGTGAGCCCCGGGTCACGGATGAACCCGCCGTCCCTGTCCCGCGCCTCAAAGTCCACGGTTTTTGGCGGCTCGCCCAGGCATATGGCAAGCACGCGGTAAAGCTCCCTCAGCATCCTCTCCTTCTCGGCGGTGAGGGCGGACCTGTCCGCGCCCTCTCCCGCCATGCACCTGAGTATAACGGCGTCGCCGCGCAAAAGCTCCGTGACCGTCCGGCACATCTCCCTTGTGGAGGAGGACACGGCGGACTCCGGCATCGCCTCCTTGGGGACCACGCCGTACTTATCCACGAGATTCGCCATCATGTCCCACTGACCGCCGTCGCCCACAGGGTCCCGAAGCAGGAATTCCAAAAGCCGGCTCCCCACGGGCTCGTCAAGGGTGTCAAGGATGTTCTCCAAAAAGTAGTTGCACTTTTCCAGCTTATCCCAAAAGAGCATGTAATTCTGGGAGAGCTCAAAATCCTTCAGATCGCATTTTTTCATGACCCTCGCCCGCATCACGTTCATGGCGGCAAAGAGCCAGCACCGCCCGCTCGCCTTCTGGTTCGTCACGCTCCCCTGCTCCAGCGATATGGAGAAGGTGTGCGTCGTGCGGCGCCTGGCGTCATGATTGAGGCAGCTCTTGTTGAGCCCGTTGGTCATTACCGCGTCCATGGCGACCCTGTTCGCCCTGTCCGCGCGGAACTCCGCCCCGCATTCCTCGATGAATCCCTTTGATATGCTGCTGCTCATATATGTATCCCTCCGTTACGGATGAAATTTACTGTTCCGCGGATATTGTACCACACCCGTCCCGAAAAATCAATCGCCCGCCCTATCCCGTGCCCAAAACTGTTGCAAACCGGCGAAAAATATGGTAATCTCATTGTAGATAAAATATTTGAAAGGAGACCCGCGCATGGAAAAGGAAAGGATCCAGGCAGCTGTCCTCAAGGCGAAAAAATACATCGACACCCTCACCGTCAACTCCCCCGTCAACGTCCCCGAGGCGGTGGTCGCCGACGAACACAGGTTCTTCACCTGGGACAACGAAAAGCGCACCCCCTCGCAAAAGCCCTATCTCTTTGACTGGAGCTACTACAACGGCGTGGTCGTGGAGGGCCTCTTTGACGTCTACGAGGCTGACCCCGGGGAGGGCGCGGCGTACCTCGACTATGTTCGCAGGTATCTGGACGCCCTCATTGTGGAGGACGGAGCCGGTCACAAGGCGATAAGCCGCAATCTCGGAGGTTATGTTGACCACCACGGCGCCGACTGCTACAAGACCGCCGCCCTCCTCGTCCGCGCCGCCCAAGGGGAAGACGGCTATATGCAGATATGCCGCGACCTGTATAGGGATCTAACCGATGAAAGTTATGTAAACTCCACCGGTCACATCGTCCCCAAGGAGTACACCGAGCCCTGCCTCGGGAACAACTACTGGCACTCCTGGGCCAACGGCAATCCCCCCAAATACAAGGTCTGGCTGGACGGAATATATATGCTCCAGCCCTTCATCGCCCACTTCGCCGCCAGGGTCGGCGACAGGCGGCAGCTTGAGCTGGTGAACGGGCGTCTCTCCTGGGTGGCAAAGACCCTCCTCGCCCCGGACGGCATGTACTGGCACGCGGCAAACTCCGCCTCCGACGTGTGCCCCTACCACTGGACCCGCGCCATGGGCTGGTACGGAATGGCAATGGTGGACGTGATGGAGGTCCTGCCGGAGGAGTACATGGAGGAGCGCAAAGCGGCGCTCAAGCTCTTTGTTGACGGCATGCTCCGCTATCAGAAGCCCGAGGGTATGTGGACCAACGTTGCCGACTGGGACACCACCGAGACCAACAGGCTTGAGACCAGCGGCACCGCCATGATAGTCTACACCATCCTCAAGGGCGTCCGCCACGGCTGGCTTGACAGCTCCTACGCCGAAGCCGCAGTCAAGGCATTTGTGGCAATGGCTGAGCTTAAAATAAACGGCGACCGTCTCGACGACATCTACCTCAAGGCCACCGCCAACAACACCGACAACTACCGGCTCCCCGAATACTACCTCCCCGACGAGGGCAAGGGCTCCGGGCCATTCATTATGGCGTATTCCGAGATTATCTTATTCCAAAAGGGCTGTGCCCTTTTGGAATAAGATAGGGGGAACGTTCAGAAACTTTACGTGAATTTTGCGAAATTCACGTAAAGTTTCCTGCTGTCGCGCGGCGCACGCCCTCGTCGTCGCGGAAGCCGCTTAACCTCGCCCCGCCGCAAGCGGCAGGGCTCAGGCGCAGGCTTCGCTCCTCCTCTCCCCACGCAATCATGATTGCGTGGGGACCCCATATGTTACACACTTGCGCGACATAAGGTGATTTTTCCGACGTACATGCCGCCGGAAAAATATTTGATTGGTGGTTTATACCTGTAAGGTATCCTGTGTACGTTCTGTTGTGCGAGATAGAACGTTCAATTTAGATTTAGCTTATAATAGTGGGCTTCAAACCAGGTTTCTTCGCCCCATTTTTTATAGCGCGTTTTTCTGTCCTGTGAGAAGCCGAATTTGCTAAGGAGCGCGATTGACGCGGTGTTTATATCCGCCACCTCTCCGGTTATGGATCTGCCGCCCTCCGCCTTGACCCAGCGGATCAAGGCGTCGACCACCTCGGTCCCCAGCCCCTCCTTCCAATGGTCCTTTGAGATGCAATACCCGATATCGTAATTCCCGTTTTCAGGGAATACGCAGCAGGTGCCGACGGGCGTGCTGTCCGCCTTCCATTCAACGACCAGATAGTATCCGTCGGGGTTGTCCTCCATCTCATCGACGCATTTGAGGTATTCTTCGTCCATGTTCTCGCGGACGGGGTCGATCATATACCTTCCGTTTTCCCTGTCCCCCCACATAGACAGCGTAAAGTCCTTATCGGACCTCCGCCAGGAACGTATCCTCAACCTTGGCGTCTCCAGGCTGTTAGTCAAAAGCATTGTGTTTTTCTCCTTTAAATCAAATTTAGACTTCCGAATATGAATTTGCAACCGAGGGTTGCGGAACTGTACACTCAAAGTTATGGCGTTCTACTGTTGATTCCCGTATAATCATAGCTGACGAAAGGAGAGAGCTATGGCACTGCCGGAAAAGCTGTATGACCTTCGCAAAAGGAGCGGTCTCTCCCAGGAGCAGCTGGCGGAGAAGCTGGGCGTGTCGCGCCAGTCCGTCTCCAAGTGGGAATCGGGGCGTTCCGTACCGGAGGGGGACAAGCTCATCGCCATAAGCGAGTGCTTCAACGTATCCTTAGACTACCTCATGCGGGACGGCGCGGAGCCCCCTGTCTCCGAGGAGCGCGGCGGCGAACAGCCCCGCGCCAATATGGGTACGGGCTTTTTCGCGGGACTTGCCGTCTGTCTTGCCGGCGCCGTCGGGCTTATCCTATGGGGGCTTTTGTTCCTCCTTGACCCCTCGGCGTCGGACCGGATAGGTCAGTCCTCCGCCGTGACCCTGGACGGGAACGGGATAATTCTGGCTCTATGCGTCGCCGCCATATTCACCGGCGCCGTGCTCCTCCTGAAACAAATACGGAAAAAATAACAGGAGGTCAAACCATGAAAGCGTTGTCCGTTATCTTCACAGTCCTCGCCGTTCTCCTCTCCGACGTCATGTGCGCGCAGGTGGCTTACAACTGGTGCTGCCTCTCCAACTGCCCCGCCTGCAGCGCCCCCGCAAGCACGGCGTTCCTTCTCGCCATCCCCTACGCCGCCGCCATCGCCGTCCTTCTCGCGCTGGCTTTCGTATTCAAGCGCAGATCCACCAAAAGCTGACCCTTAAATATGGAGGCAAACGACCGATGACATATCAATTGTCAAAAGGGAGACAGATATGAAGAAGATCCTCGTCACAGGCGGCACGGTTTTTGTCAGCCGATATATCGCGGAATACTATGTTGCGAAAGGTTATGACGTGTATGTTCTCAACAGGAACAACAGGGAACAACCGAAAGGTGTAAATTTGATCCGGGCGGATCGGTTTCATCTGGGAGAGACGCTGCGCGACTGTCGTTTTGATGTTGTAATTGATACGGCATATAACGCCGAAGGAGTAAACGGCCTATTGGACGCGCTGGGATATTGCGAAGATTATATTTTTATCAGCTCCAGCGCGGTATATCCGGAGTACGAAGCACAGCCATTTAAAGAGGGATCGGAGCTTGCTGAAAATAAATATTGGGGAAGCTACGGAACAGATAAAATCCAAGCTGAAAAGGCCATATTAAAAAGAAAGCCGTCAGCCTATATCCTGCGGCCGCCTTATTTATACGGGCAGATGAATAATGTATACAGAGAAGCGTTCGTGTTCGACTGCGCGCTATGCGACAGGTACTTTTACCTGCCCAAGGACGGCGAATTGAAATTACAATTTTTCCATGTGGAAGATTTATGCAGATTCATTGATGTTCTGTTGATGAAAAAGCCCCAATGTCATATTTTCAATGTAGGAAATCAAAATCCCGTGTTGATTCGTCAATGGGTCGAAATGTGTTACAACGCGGTCGGGAAAAGGGCAAGATTTAAGAACGTTTATGATGACACGGAACAGCGGAAATATTTTTGCTTTTATGATTATGAATATTACCTTGACGTATCGAAACAGCATGAGTTGATGCCGGATGAAAAGGATTTGTACGAGGGGTTAAAAGAGGCGTTTACATGGTATAGAGACAATTTGGATAAAGTGAACAAGAGACCTTATATCGAGTTTATCGACCATACATTTTGAGTTGTATCTAAGCCGGCACGGGCACATATCATTGAAAAATTCCGGAAAGGCCCGCAAGATCAAGCATTTGAGAAGAAACACAGGATTTATAAGGAGTTACGGGAAAATGGTAAAGATTCTTTTCGTCTGCCACGGCAACATCTGCCGGAGCCCGATGGCGGAGTTCACCATGAAAAAGCTGGTGAGCAACGCCGGACTTGAGTCCGAATTCCTTATTGAATCCGCCGCCACGAGCTGTGAGGAGCTGGGCAACCCCGTCTACCCTCCCGCGAGGGAGGAGCTTCAAAGGCACGGCATAGCCTGCGGCGGCAAAACCGCCCGCCGTATAACCGCCGATGATTATGTAAACTACGACCTCATCATCGGCATGGACGGCGCCAACCTGCGGAATATGCTCCGCGCCTTTGGCGGCGACCCGGAGGGAAAGCTGCGCCTCCTCATGGACTACACCCCCTCCCCCCGCCCCGTCGCGGACCCCTGGTACACCGGCGACTTCCGCCGCGCCTGGCAGGACATTCAAGAGGGCTGTCAATGTCTTCTAAAAGCCCTTTACCCCCAACAGTGACGATCGCCCGGTCATATCCGGGCTTTTGTTTTTGTCCCATTCCTGGATAAGTATTGATACCCCTTCAACTTCGTCAAACTTCCCAAAACATAAAAAACAAACAGTTATACTAATATCTATTTAAAAGAAGACACCGAGCGGCGAGGATTTTTCGTGCCAGGCAAGGAAGACGCCGCGGGGAATACCCATTGGTATTTCCAAGGCGGCTGACGCTGCATGGCGCGAAAAAGACCGGCGCGAATGGCTTGTTTTAATTAGATATTAGTATGATATCACCGTAGCCCACATAGTGTATTATCCTAATCTTGCCTGTTGTGGCAGTTGCGTATTACAGTTTTCTGTGGTATAATATCCGCAAAGCGGATATTATACATGATTTGAGCCGTTTTTCTCCCCGGCTTCGCCGGGAACCGAAAAACACGGCGAATATACCATCCCCGCGCTGCGGGTATGGTATAATACCGCAAGCCGCATAAATGAAATGAAAGGAGGCAGCGAAATGTATATTTTACCCCACAGGGGTTTTGATATACTTGTGATACCGGAAACGCTGTATATCGTCCTCTTTTTGCTTTTCAGTATTTCAGCTTTGATATCAGTTATCGCTTTTGTAATTGGAGCAGTGAAAAAGAAAAAAATGAAGTGGTTCATTCTATGGGGTGTAGTTGTACTTATTTCAGCCGTATATCTTATTGCAGCTTTGGAGTTTGGCTTGATAGCAGCAAATACAATGATAGGCGGTTAATACATTACGGTTCATATCACATAAGGAGCAAAAAACAGCTATCGATTCCCCTGCCAGCATTTTTGCTGACAGGGATTTTTTTCACACATGATTGTACAATCTGATAGTATCAATACTTCTCCAGGAATGGGAGTTGTCTTTTTTGGCAGAAGAGGAAAAAATATATCAAAAGCTCTGTCATATTTTTCGCCGGTTTGCGACTTTATGGGTGAGGGATCCCGAATATGTGAACGGAGGTGCGATGTGGAGGACAGGGAAATAATTGAGCTCTATCACCGGCGTGAGGAGCGGGCGATAGCCGAGTCGGACGTGAAATACGGCGGGATATGCCGCTCAATTGCTCTGAGGCTCCTGGGCATAAGGGAGGACGCGGAGGAGTGCGTCAACGACACCTGGTACGCCGCCTGGGGCAAAATGCCTCCCGACCGCCCCGCGTCGCTGGGCGCCTTTTTCGGCAGGCTGACGCGCAACCTGTCCGTCAGCCGGTGGCGGCGGGACCACGCCAAAAAGCGGTACGACGGCATGGAAATAATGCTCTCCGAGCTGGAGGACTGCGTCCCCTCCCCCGCCGCGGTGGAGGCGGACATGGAGCGCCGCGTCCTGGCGGAGGCCATCGGCGCGTGGCTGGACTCGCTGAATGAGGCGGACAGGCGGCTCTTTATCCGAAGGTACTGGTACGCCTGTCCGGTGAAGGAGCTGGCGGAGGAGCTTCACGAACAGCCCAACACCTGTTCCCAACGCCTCAGCCGCCTTCGATGCGCTCTGAGGGCTTTTCTGGAATCGAAAGGAGCTTTATAATGGACTCAAAGGATATTTACGACGGCGTCACCGACATACGTGACGACCTCATCGACGGGGCGATGTCCGCCCCGAAGCGGCAGAAGCCGCGCAAAAGGGCGTGGCAGACCTGCGCTGTCGCGGCGGTGCTTGTGCTGGCAGTCATCGGCGGGATAATTTTAAACCCCGGCAATTCCGGCGCAGGTATAACGGCTTACGCCCTGGCGGAGGCGGAGTACCCCAAAATGGCGCCCTACCCCGGAGAACCCCACACCGAAAAGCAGTATGACACCTGGTGGGATGACGTAAGAGCGCAGCGGCGTGACCTGGGGGACGTATCCCCCCTTCTGGCCTTCTTCCAAACCAGCAGCGCCGTGTTCCTGTCGGATACAGCGGGACAAAACAAGGTATACTCCCCCCTCAACGTCTACATGGCGCTTTCAATGCTGGCGCAGATAACCGGCGGCGACAGCCGCGGACAAATCCTCGCCCTCCTGGGCAGCGGCGGCATGGACGAGCTGCGCCGTCAGGCGAGCGACGTGTGGAACTCAAATTACCGCGACGACGGCGCCCTCACCTCCGTTTTGGCAAACTCCCTGTGGCTCAACGAGAACGTGGGCTTTGATCAGAGAACCGCTGACATACTCGCAAGCGACTTCTACGCCTCCTCCTACCGTGGGGAAATGGGCTCTGATGACTTCAATAAGGAGCTCCGGGAGTGGCTGGACCGGCAGACCGGCGGGCTTTTGAAGGAGCAGGCGGAGGGCATCACAATGGACCCCCGCACCGTCCTCGCCCTCGCCTCCACCGTCTATTACAGGGCGAAATGGGCGAACGAATTTTCAAAGAGCGCCACCGCGCCCCAGACCTTTCACAGCCCCGCCGGGGACGTGGAGACGGACTTCATGCATCAAAGGAACGCACAGAGCTACTACTGGGGCGGCAAATTTTCCGCCGTCAGCCAAAGCTTCCGTGAGGGCGGCTCCATGTGGTTCCTCCTGCCCGACGAGGGCGTCACGCCGGAGGAGCTTCTGTCCGACAGCGAGGCGATGGATTTCCTTTTCAGCGGCGGCGATTGGGAAAACTCGAAATACCTGTTTGTGAATAAATCCATTCCGAAATTCGACGTGGTCTCCCAATTCGACCTGGCGGATGGGCTCATGACGATGGGCGTCACCGACGTCTTTGACCCGTCCCTCGCCGACTTCACCCCCACGGTCACGGACGTGCCCGTTTTTGTGTCCGAGGCAAACCACGCCTCGCGCGTGACCATCGACGAGGAGGGCTGCACCGCCGCGGCGTTTACTGTGATGATGGGAAACGGCGCAGGCGGACCGCCGGACGACGAGGTGGATTTTGTCCTGGACCGCCCGTTCATATTCTGCATAACCGGCGACAGCGGCCTGCCACTTTTCGTGGGCATAGTCAATGAGCCTTAAACCTCTTTCAGCTCTCCTCTCCGCCCGTCGGAGGGGAGAGCTTTTGCTGTTGAAGCTCCATTTTTCGGAGGGCTTTTTTGAACTGGACGGAGAAGAGTATCACCGTGAACGTCACCGCAAGCAAATCGGCGACGGGCTCGGCGGTGTAGACCGCCATTGCCTTGTCCTCCATAAGGGCGGGCATGATGTAAATTAGCGGGACCAGCAGAACGAATTTGCGGACGATGGCGACTATGGCGCTGGCGGCGGCATAGCCTAAGGAGACGAAGGTCATCTGGCAGGCTATCTGCGCGCCGAAAATGAACATCACGGCGCAGTATACCCGCAGGGCCTTAGAGGCGAAGCTCACCAGCTCCGGCTTTGAGTTGAACATGGTCACGAACACCTGCGGGAACGCCATAATAAGCGCCCAGAGGGCTGTGGAATAGGCGAGGCTCGTTATTAGCAGGAGCTTGAAGACCGCCTTCACGCGCCCCGCGTTCCCCGCGCCGTAGTTGTAGCTGGAGATGGGCTGGGCGCCCTGGGCGAGGCCCTGGAGGGGCATCATGGCAAACTGCATGACGGAGGTGAGTATGGTCATGCTCCCAACTGCCACATCGGAGCCGTATTTCAAAAGCGACGAGTTGAAGCACACGGATATGACGCTTTCACTTGCCTGCATGACGAAGGGCGCCACGCCCAGGGCGACGCAGGGTAGGACAAGAGACGGGCGAATTTTAAGCGAGTCCCCGTTTAGCTTCAGTATTGACTTACCTCGGGAGAGGAACCTGACCACCCAGGCGCAGGATACGCCCTGGGATATGACCGTCGCCAGCGCCGCGCCGCGCACGCCCATGTGGAAAAGAAAGATGAATATGGGGTCAAGGACAATGTTGCACACCGCTCCGATTAGCACCGTGAGCATACCCATTTTGGCAAAGCCCTGGGCGGTTATAAAGGCGTTCATTCCCAGCGTCAGCTCAACAAAAAGCGTCCCCAGGGCGTAAATGCCCATGTAGGCTGTGGCGAAGCCGATGGTGTTTTCCGACGCTCCGAAGGCAAGGAGCAGGGGGCGGTTATACAAAAGTATCACCGCCGTCAATATGAGCGACACTATCACCTGCGCCGAGAAGCACCCGCCCATGGTCCGCTCCGCCGATTCTTTATCGCCCTGTCCCATGAAGATGGACGCTCTCGGCGCGCCGCCGGAGGAGATGAGCGCGGCGAAGGCTGAGACAAACATGATTATGGGCATACAAACGCCCACGCCCGTGAGCGCCATATCCCCCTCGGGCCCCATGTGGCCTATGTATATCCTGTCCACCACGTTGTACAGCATATTTATGACCTGCGCCGTGATGGTGGGTACGGCAAGCCGGAAAAGCAGCCCTCCCACGGGCTCCGTGCCCAAAAAAGCGTTGTCCCTGTCGTTCATACCGCGCCTCCCTGCCGTTTCGCGTTTTATCCTGGTTTGTTTAAATTATAGCTCTTTGTGCCGCCCAATTCAAGCCCCGCGTCTTGACTTATAGTCCCTCGGCGTGTATATTGATGGTAAGAAAAAAATGAAAGAGGGAGAGGCATGGACAAAAAGGTTGACCTCCGGGACGAAAACGGCGAGCTCAGGGGCGAAAAGGCAATACTGATCAAATACCCCTTTGGAAAAAAGGCGCGGCTTTTCATCATCGGGCTGATCGTCGGTCTGCTGGCGGGCGCGATCACCGTCGGCATATTCGCGGCGCGGGCGCGCAGGGAGGACAGCGCCAGGTTTGAAGAGCTGGACACCGAGCTTTCCACCACCAAGGAGGCGCTCCACAAGGCATACGAAAAGGAGCAGGAGCGGCTCACCGTGACCGACGTGAAGGTCTGGGACAGGCTGGCGCCCATAGGCGAGCTTGCCACCTATATGTATGAGTACGGCAACACCAAAAAGGTCACCAACACCCTCCAGGGCTTCTGGGGCGGCGACATTCCGTTGACCACCAACGAGGTCATATTCGTCTACTCCGGTATCATCAAGGTGGGCATTGAGATGTCAAAGCTCAAGCTGACACTGGACCGCGACGCCATGACGATCACCATAAAGCTCCCTGAGCCGGAGGTGCTGGACAACTACATAAACGTGGACAAAATGGAGTGCGTCGGCAGCAACAATATCTTCAACCCCATTGACGTGGGCACCGTTCCCGACTACCTTTCCGATTTTGCCCGGGAGGAGCTGGCATCCGCCAAAGCCCAAGGGCTGTTTGACAGCGCCGTTACCAACACCCAAACGGTCATCTCCGACCTTCTCTCCGTTTTTGAGGAGTACACCGTGGTATTTGAATAAGGCCCATTCTCGGTTACAGATGCATTATACTACGGAGTTGCTTAAAAGTCAAGCATTATTTTAGTATTTTAAAATATTCCGCAAGTTTTGCAATGTATTTATGCTTAAATTTATAGCAATTTATTCTTGACAGTTGCACTGGAGACGGTGATGCGGTAGAATGATGACAGGAGGAAAAGCTTGCCGGTCTGACGCGATAAGCGTCGCCGGCAAGCGGAGGTCCTCATTATTCGGAAAGAGCGAAGGGAGCATGAAGCATGATTTTTGAAGAGCTTGACAGTGTCATCGGCGACCATGCGCCTTTTTTGGTGTCGCTGGAGGACGGGGTGCGGGAGGAGCTTCGGCTTGTGATCGCCGCGGCGGAGGTAGGAGAACCGGGAGCCGATGTTCCAGATTTTTCGGATATGGGCGAGGCCACGAATAAATCCTTGCAGGAAATCCTGGCAAAGACCAGGCCGATTGAAATCAATGAACGGCGGCAATATGAAATATATTTTCAGGACTACATCCTTTACCAAGTCAGGGACGAGTCCTACTGCTCGTTTGATGATCATGAGGAGATCCGTCACGGGAGGTATCTCATCACATTTGAAAAATCAAAACTGCTCTCCTATCTGAGCGGCGTCACCGATGTCGGGCAGCTCCGCGACGGCTCCTTTTACCCCGGCAAGTGGACGCACTACGGCATTTACACGCAAAACCATGTGATCGACGTGATCTCCCACGTTCCGCCGGAGATTATGCCGCAAAAGGGCTGACGCCCTTTTGCGGCAAAGGGGGTACGTGCGGAAGACCTCCGAGAAAAGCCTGCGGGCTTTTCTCGGAGGTCTTCCTGCTGTTTTGCTGCGCGCACGCCCTCGTCGTCGCGGAAGCCGCTTTACCTCGCCCCCTCGTCCTCGCTGGCGTCACTTAACCTCGGGCTCCCGTTGGTCGCCCTCAGGCGTTGACGCCGCTCGTCCTCTCCCCAACAGGCCTTCGCCTGTTGGGGTCCCCCGACGGCAGGGCTCAGGCGCTCTCTTCGCTCCTCCTCTCCCCACGCAATCATGATTGCGTGGGGACCCCAAAAAGGCGCACGCTTGCAAAACAAAAGGTGATTTTTCCGACGTACATGCCGCCGGAAAAATATTTGATATGGGTTTTTACTCTTTTCCGGGGTTTTCAAAAGAGTGCGCAATTTTATCATGCAAAAAAGTCCATCAATGCACATGAAAATGCGTTATTCTTAACTTTTTGTCGAGATTATTATCTCTAAAACCACTTTATCGACAGACTGCGGCGGACCCCCCGAAGGGGTCCGCCGCAACTTACAATATTATACATATGAGGCCGCCGCAGCCGTCGTTGATGATCCGGGCTATGGTGCCGCGCAGCTTTGTTTGGACCTCGGCGGGCATCTTTCTTATCTTCGTCTGGAGCCCCTCGGCGGCTATGTCGTGGAGGGATTTGCCAAAGAGGTTGGACTCCCATATCTTCCCCGTGTCGCCCTCGAACTCCTGGAGGAGGAAGTTTATCACGTCCTCGCCGGATCTCTCTCCTCCCACGGCGGGGGACACCTCGGTGACGGTGTCCACGCCTATCATGTGTATGGACGGGGCGTTGGCCTTCAGGCGCACGGAGTATTTGCCGCCCTTCTTCACTATCTCCGGCTCCTGGAGCGTAAGCTCCTCCGGGTCCGGCATAACTATCCCGTAGCCCCGCTCCCGCACGTCCTTGAGGGCACCGGCGACCTTGTCGTACTCCGCCTTGACCTTGGAGAGCTCCGTGAGCAGGGAGATGAGGTCGCCGTCATCGCCGATGGAAAAACCCGACAGCTCACCTATCGCCTCATAAAACAGCTTTCTTGGCATTTGAAGCTCCACCGTCGCCCTGCCGGTGCCCATGTCCACTCCCGTGACCGAGGCGGACGTGACCTTTCCGCACCCGGCGAGGCTCTGGGCAAATGCGGGCAGGTCCCGCAGTATCCTCGCCTGCGTTGCGGCGTCGCGCAGGGCGGCGTAGACGGTCTCCTTTATGGGATCGTCCTTCCCCAGTGCTCCCAGCCAGGGCGGGAGGACCACGCCTATCTCGCTTATGGGGAAGCGGCTCAGCACCGCGCCGATTATCTCCGTCACGTTCTCCTCGGTGAGGGTCATGCAGTTGACGGCGAGGCAGCTCACGTTGTAGCTCTCCGCCAGGCTGTCCCTCAGCGCCACCGTCTCCTCGGAATCCGGGTGCTGGGAGTTGAGGAGCAGTACAAAGGGCTTGCCCAGCGCCCGCAGCTCCTCCACCACGCGCGCCTCCGCCTCCACATACGCCTCCCTGGGAAGGTCCGTCACCGACCCGTCGGAGGTGACAGCGAGCCCTATGGTGGAGTGCTCGGCGATGACCTTGCGGGTGCCCACCTCGGCGGCGCGGCGCATGGGTATCTCCTCCTCGAACCAGGGAGTTGTGACCATGCGCTCCGCGCCGTTTTCCGTGTCGCCCAGGGCGCCCTCCACCATGTAGCCCACGCAGTCCACGAGCCGGACGGATATTTCCGCGCCGCCGCCCAGGGAGACGGACACCGCCTCCTCCGGCACGAATTTCGGCTCCGCCGTCATTATCGTCCTGCCGGAGCCGGATTGGGGCAGCTCGTCTCTCGCCCGCTCGCGCATGTAGGCGTTGTCGATACGCGGCAGGACCATCGTCTCCATGAAACGCTTGATAAAGGTGGATTTGCCCGTCCTCACGGGCCCCACCACGCCTATGTATATGTCCCCGCCCGTCCTGCGGGCGATGTCCTCATATATACTGCCTTTTTCCAAGCTCAAAACCCCCTGATAGATCAAAAATCCGCGGTCTACAAAATTGTATGGGGGCAAGCTTGCGGATATGACGGTATTTCAGGACAAATTGATAATTGCCTTTGACAAGCGGTGACCGTTATGGTAAACTGCTGTCAAGGCCGGTATTCCGGCTGTACACAAATAAAAAATGGAGGGCGGCGCGGGGGATATGAAGGTTTTCAGCATTTTACTTATCGTCGCCCTTGCCGTCGTACTGGCGTTTGAACTCGTACCCAAGCTTATTCCGGCGTCTAACAGCGAGGACCTGGCCTCCTCGGCGCGGGACAACCGCGTTGAGCTCGTGGGTCCCCCGGAGGGGCTTGGGGCGGGGACCTACACCTTCGTCTACACCGGCGAGTCAACGGCGTTCAATATCCGGGAGGGCGAGCTGCGCGCCACCGTCACGGGAGCGAGGGTCATCACGGAGCTTTCCGGGCTCCCGGAGGGGAGCTTTATTCCGGGGTACGACCTTTTCGCCCTCACGGACGTCGACGGGGAATACATATATTACTCCCACAGTCTCTCCGACAGGAATACCGGATTTTCGGATTTTGCCGGGGAGGACGGCTCCTTCACAGACGGGGTCTACATGGTATTGCTGGACGTTACGCTGGAAAACGCCGGCTGTTCCTGCCGGACCGTACTTGACGCGGAGCGCCCCGGGACCTTTTACGACCCGTATCTTTTCAAGGCAAACGAGCTCTTTTCCCTGTGCGTCCTGGGAGACAGCGCCGCTGTCATCTCAGACGACAACGACAGGAGGGAGAACCGTATCGGTCTGTGCTTCTACTCCGGTTACGGAAGGGGCGATCCGGATGCGAAGGACGCGGAGCTCACCCCCGGCGGCGAGGACGACGTGACAAACTACAAGATGTCCTTCAAGCTTGAGCCGGGTGAGAGGGCAGCGCTGACGCTGGGGTACATCGTGAGCAGGCGCGCCTCCGACGGGGTGCTGCCGGACCCCGGCGACCTTTTCGCGGCGTCCACGGGAGTGAACAGCATCTCCGAGGGCGATGTGACGCCCGCGGTATATCTTGGTCTTGACCGGCCCGATGGAATGGGGGACAGGTGATGGGGCGGCTTATAAAAAACGAGCTGTGGAAGGCGTTCCACAACCCCATGATGTGGCTGGCTCTCGCGGGCGGCGGCGTTGTTATCGTCCTGAGCGTCATAGACAGCGTGGGCTTTGTGAGGGAGGGCATGACTGACAGCGGCTCCTATTCCTCCGGCTACTCCCTCTTTGTGCTGTCAATGCCGTATCTCCACGTGACCTTTTCCGCCAGCGTATTTATGTACGTCTGGTCCATATTGGCTTCAATGCCCTACGGCTCCTCCTATATGCAGGAGCGGCGGACCGGGGTATACTGCCAGATAGTATCCCGCGTCGGGAGGAGGAGATACCTCCTCGCCAAGTACGCGGCTGTCTTTATCTCCGGGGGGGACGGTGGTGTTCCTCACCCACTTCGGCTCCCTTCTCGCCGACGCGCTTGTCCTGCCCTACTGGAGGGTGTCCATCAAGGACGCGATGTGGCCCGTCCACCCGCCCGCCGGCTTTCTCTCGGAGCTATATTACCAAAACCCCTGGCTCCACGCCCTGTGCTGGTCCGGCGTCCTGTCCCTTCTGGGCGGGAGCACGGCGTGCCTCTCGTTTTTCGCCTGGACGGGTCTTCGGCTTCGCGCGCTGGTGACGGTAATACCCTTTGCCATCTATTTTATTATCCCCACCGTCACCCGCCAGCTCGTTGACGCCGGTATCCTCCCCCTGTCCCTCCCTGTGAGGCGGATCTCGAGCCTTCTTTATATCGTACAGGTGAACCAATCCGTGTATCCGGGAATGTGGCGGCTCGCCGTCGCCGGGATATTGGCAGCCCTTGGCCTTGCTGCGGGATATTTTCAGGTGGTAAAGCATGAGCTGGATTAAGGTCCTCGCCCACGATCTGCGGTGCGGGCTTCTAAGACGCCGCTATTTTCTGGCGCCGGCGCTTGTTTTGCTGGCGTTCCTGCGTCTTGGCGAGGCGGCCTCCGCCGCCGGGCTCAGCCCGTCCCTGGGGGACATGATGCTGTACGCCTTTGGCGGCATCGAGCCCATCGTCGCCAACAATCTTAGAGATTTTCTGGATATGCCCTTCCGGTGGCTCCTGATCATGAGCTCGGTACTGCTTATCAACCTGGACTATATGTTAAACGACTTGACATATTCCGGTCAGCAGGTGATCGTGCGGTGCCGAAGCCGGTCCGGTTGGTTCCTGAGCAAGTGCGTGTGGAGCTTTCTCAGCACCGCCCTTTGCTTTGCCGCCATGCTCCTGACGGCGGCGCTGTGCGACGCGTGCTTCGGCGGAAGGCTCACGCTTGAGAGCACCTTTGAGCTCTCCCGTCTCATCGGCGGCAGGTACATAACGGAGGGCTTTTCCCTCACGGCGTGGCAGACGCTGGCGGCGGGGCTCGCGGCCCCCTTTGTCACTCTGGCGGCGCTCAGTATGTTACAGATGACGCTGTGCCTTTTTACAAAGCCCGTGGTGAGCTTTCTCATCTGCCAGATACAGCTCATAGCGGCGGTCTTTATAAAGTCCCCCTTCTGCCTTGGCGAGGGGGCTATGGTGATGCGCAGCTCGTGGGTCGCCCCAAACAGCCTCGGACCGGAATACGCCGGGGTCAGCACGTATCTCTCCATGGGCTCCGCCCTGGCGGTGGCGGTGCTTTGCGTCGCTGTCGGGGTCTTAAAATTCCGCCGGACGGACATTCTGGGATTGGAGGAGTGAGGAGCATGAGGATCGAGATAAGGGACGTAACAAAAACGATAAAGAGCGCTCTCATACTTGACCGCGTGACGCTGACCCTTGAAAGCGGCAGGATCTACGGCCTTCAGGGTCCCAACGGCTCAGGGAAGACCATGCTCATGCGGCTCGTTGCCGGTCTCATACGTCCCACGAAGGGCGAGGTGCTCATCGACGGCAGGCGCCTTGGGCGCGACATGGACTTCCCGCCCTCCCTGGGGCTTCTCATAGAGAACCCCGCCTTTTTGCCGGAGTACACGGGAAAGCGGAATCTGGAGCTTTTGGCGGGGCTCCAAAACAGGATAGGCGACGGTGAGATACGGACAGCCATGACCGACGCCGGTCTTGACCCTGACGACAGGCGAAAATACCGCAAATACTCCCTTGGCATGAAGCAGCGCCTGGGCATAGCGGCGGCGGTCATGGAAAAGCCGGAGCTCCTGCTTCTGGACGAGCCCACCAACGCCCTTGACGAGGGGGGCGTTGAGGAGATTTGCCGCCTTATACGCCGTGAGCGTGACCGGGGCGCCCTTGTGATAGCGGCGTGCCACGACAGGGAGCTTTTGGAGGGTCTGGCGGACGAGCTTTACACCGTCGCCGAAGGGCGCGTGGAGAGGAGAGAGGCATGAAAGGGCGTTACCGGGTCATATTGACGCTGGCGGCTGTCCTCATAGCGGCGGGGCTGTGGACCTGGCGGTTTTTGGCGGTGAACAGGCATTATCACGCTCTCGCCGGCGGCGACGGCGCGGAGGACACGGTCTACGGCATAGGCGACACGGTGGAGTACGGCGGCGCCTTTTCCATACGCGTTGACAGCTTCGAGATACTGGACAACGGCGATCTTGACGCCGCCCCGGAGCACCTGAGCGCGCTTCAGCTGGAGGACAGGACGGCTATTGTCCGCATCACCGTCACCAAAAACGACGGCAGCGACACGGCGTTTCCCATCTCCGACTTCACCGTTCACGGGTCCGACTTTCGGCTCGCGACGTATTGGGATATTTTATTTGACCTAAATCCCGGCATCAAAAGGGACGCCTCCCGCGTTCTTATGCGTGAGGGTGAGTCCCGGACCTTTGTCCTGCCCTTCCCCATCGCCAGGTCGCTCCTGACCTCCCGCTGGGACCGCCTGGACAGCCTGCCCCTCTATCTCATCGTCTCAAGCCACGAGGATATACGCCTACAGTGACTACCGCCAAAGCACATATCCCCCTCACGCGGAGGGGGATATCAAACTGTCGGCAAACCCCGGAAAAGAGCAAAGCCCCATATCAAACATTTTTCCGGTGGCATGTACGTCGGAAAAATCACCTTTTCCCCTTGTCGGCAAAGGCCTCCGGCCTTTGCCGACAGGCTGATTCAGGAGTGCTCAAAGGGGAGGAATTCGAAATGCTCAAGGCCGGTAAAGGTCGCGGTTTTTGTCTCCTTGCTCCCGTAGTTTACAACCACGAACTCGTTTTTCTCCGGGTCGTAGCGCTCCTCGGCGACACAGGCGGCGCCAACCAGCATATCAAAGCCCAGCTCATTCTCGTAGTATTTCCAATCGGTATAGCCGCGCATTATCACACCGTCCGCAATTTTGTAGACGTACACCCGCAGTGCCCCGTCCGCGTATTCGTTGTTGGTTACAAGCTCAGGCACTCCGTCCCCGTCCATGTCCACGCTGTACGCGCCAAACCAGTCAACGTCGGAGCCAAATGTCTCAGCCACGCATGTCTCCACGCCGTCCAGCTCAACCCAGAAATGCCATATCCGCGTCCAGGGAGCCGCCTCCTCTAAGGTCACCCGGTAGTCCTCAAAGCCCAGCACGCTGTCAAGAGAGTCGATATTGCTATATTCAGCGCTCTCCCCGCCGCCTCCTATGACCATATCCAGAAATTCGCCTATATCCTCCCGCTCCCTCAGCCGCACGGACATGTCGTAGCGCACGCCCCCGTACTGAAAGACAGCCTCACACGCGTAATTGTACCGCTCCCCCCACTCGTCAAAATCGCTCAGGTACAGATAGACCGTCACGCCGTTGTAGTCCAGCGTCTGCGTGGGCTCTCCGGGGAGGGGCGGGTCATCGGGGGCGTTGAAGGCGCAGCTTATTTCCACCGGCTCGCCGTTCAGCTCCCCGGCGAGGCGCAGGCTGTCCCAGCCGGAGATGTCGGAGACGTCCGTGTCCTCCCTGTGGGAGAGGCGAATGGACGTGAGCTCCGCGCCGGAGCCGGCAATATCCTCCGCCAGGAGCGTCCCGCCATACAGCTCCTCCACCTGCTCGATGCTGTCAAAGCTCCTCTCCGTAAGCCCGTTCGCCCGGTGCCAGGGGATAAACGCGGCGCACAGCGCCGCCGCCGCGGCTCCCGCCGCGAGGAGCCTCCTCCCGGTCCCCGCGCGCCTTTTTCCCGCTCTTCCCGCCTCCAATACCGCCCGACCGTCCAGCTCCGACATGGCGTCCAACAGCTTTTCACTTTCCGTCATAAATACCCTCCCTGATAAGCCGTTCCTTCAGCTTTTTCCTCGCGCGGTGAAGCATGGACTTCACCTTGCTCTCCGAAAACCCGAACCTGCGGGAGATGGCGCCGATGGGCTGAAGATACCAGTAGCGGCTGATAAATACGTTCCTCTCGTCGGTTTTGAGCGACATCACAAAGTCGTTGACCGCCCTTCCCAGCTCCCTTGCCTCGGCCTCCCGCTCAGGTGTGGACCCCGAGGGAACGCACTCGGAAAGCTCCTCCAGCGCCAGCGCCGTCTCGCCGCCGCCCCGCTTTTCCGCCCTGCTGTCCCGGTATCTTTTGAGCCCGGCGCACCGGGTGAGGCTCCCCAAAAACGCCTTCAGGGACTTCGGGCGCTCCGGCGGCACGGACCTCCACAGGTTCATCAGCGCGTCGTTTACGCACTCCCTCGCGTCCTCGGGGTCCGTCAGTATGTTCCCCGCCACCGCGCGGCACCAGCCGCCGTACTTCCTCTCCACCTCCGCCAGCGCCGACTGATTCCTGGCAAAGAGAAGCTCCACGATCATTTCGTCCTCCATGCTCCACCCCCATCTCATTTAATCAGGGCCCTCATAAAAAGAGCACCGGTTTTTTCTCTGACGTCGCAAAAAATACCGCGGGTCGGTCCACCCGCGGTACTCATTTTGTCTATATGCGGCGTATTCACGCGTCTCCCCCATCGGGGGCAAGTATTTTATCAGCCCTCGCGGACCAAAGCTCCCCGTCAAAGTCCCGGCGCGGGAGGCTTTGCCAGCTCTCGCCGTACTCCTCCGCCAGGAACGCGCTGAATTTCATGGCGCCGGAGAAATTCAGGTGCCGCTCATCGTAAAAATCCGTCGTCAGGTCAAGCCCGATCTCCTCTATGTCCTCGTTGAAGTCCCGAAGCCCGGCGTCCCCAAGCTGCTCGCGGATAAGCTCCAGCTCCGCCTCCCCGTAGGGACGGCAGGAGGGCGACATGAAGCAGACGAGGGAGATTGACCTCTCCTTGCAGAGCTCGACGATTTTTTGAAGGTAGCGGCAGTTTTTCTCAAAGCTTATGCTCTCAAGCTCCACCGTCTCCGCCTGCGCCAGCTCCATGGGCTTCGCCTCCTTGAGGTACATATACCCCGCCCAGGGGTCCGGCGTCTCGTCTCCCCTTTTGAAAAAGGCGGGAAGCTCCATCTCCTGCCACCGCTGGTGGTAGCTGTACGGCGGGAACAGCAGTCCGAAGCGGCTTTCCGGCGCGGCGGAGGCAAATATCGCGCCCAGCCTGTTGACGCCCCAGGGCATATAGCCCACGGCGACGTCGGCGTATTGGGAATACTCGTCGAAAAACATCGAGGACACCTCAAGGAATATTTGCTCCGGCGACTGGGTGCGCAGAGCCTCCCTGATGTAGTAGTAGGAGGTCGCCATAGTGCAGACCGGCGCCGACACCACGTAGGACGTGCGCCCCGTGTCGGCGTAGAGCTTTCCCGGTATCACGTCGCAGTAGACGAAGGAGGAGCCGACGAACATCACGTCCACGCTGTCCCGCTTCTCCTGCCGGTACATGCTCCAGCCCGCCCCGTAGAAGGTGCGGTCGGGCATGAACATACGCGAGATATACCAGCACCCTCCCGCCAAAATCGCCAGGGAAAGCAGCAGTGCGACGGTCTCCTTTGTTTTGCGCTTCATTCCTTCGCCCCCTCAGAATTGACCCCCTCAGAATTGAAAATATACAAACACCTGGCGGGGGACCTCCTTGCCGTAGCTGCCGAAAATCAAGATCGAGAATATGAGGAAAAGCCCCAGGGCGTACTTTTGCCAGACCGTGGAGGACACGCGCCCAAGAAACGCCTCCTTATCCCGAAGCCCGTCATACGTAAGCAGCAAAACGACGTGTAGCGCCACCACAACAAGCATACGGCGCGTGAGCCCCATGGCGCCGAAGGCGAGGGGAAAGAGCCCCGTGAAGGGCGCCAGCGCCGCGCTTTTCAGGATATACACAGCGTCGGCTATGCTCTCCGCCCTGAATACGACAAACGCCGCGCAGACGAGGGTAAAGGTGAATAGTATCCTCACCGCCCTCACAGCAGGCGCGTTTTTCGGAACGGCCATGTAAAGCCTCTCCCTGACAGGGTCCAGCAGAACGCCCACCGCCTGATAGAGCCCGTGGACCGCGCCCCAGAGCACAAAGGTCCAGGCGGCGCCGTGCCAAAGCCCGCTGAGGAGGAACACCACCATCAGGTTGAATATCCGCCTCCACTTTCCCACTCTGCTGCCGCCCAGAGGGATATAGACGTAGCTCCTGAACCAGCCGGAGAGGGATATGTGCCACCTGCGCCAAAAGTCGCGGATGGACTCGGCAAAAAACGGCGCCCTGAAATTTTCCATAACTGACACGCCGAAAAGCCGCGCGGAGCCGCGGGCTATGTCGGTGTACGCGGAGAAGTCGCAGTATATCTGGAAGGTAAAGCAGAGGGACGCAAAGGCAAGCTGCGCGCCGGTATATGCCGAGGGGTCGGCAAACGCGCCGTTCACCACCACCGCCAGGTTGTCCGCGATCACCATTTTTTTGCAAAAGCCGATCAAAATAAGCAGAACGCTGCCGGGCAGGTTCCTTATCTCAAGCCTGTGCCGCTTTTTGAGCTGCGGCAGAATGTTCCCCGCCCGCTCTATGGGTCCCGCCACAAGCTGCGGGAAGAAGGACACAAACAGGGCGTAGTCTATAAAGCTCCGCTCCGGCTCCAGCTCGCCCCGGTACACGTCCACGGTGTAGCCCAACGCCTGGAAGGTGTAAAAGGATATGCCCACGGGCAGGAGTATATCCAGCGCCGGAAGTCCCCCGGAGGACCTGCCAAGCAGAGAGTTTACCGAGGACGCCAGGAAATTGTAATACTTGAAGAAAAACAAAATCGCCAGGTTCACCGCAAGGCACAGCACGAGCCACGCCCGTCTCCTATGCGCCCCGCCCTCCCTCGCCGACCCCATTGCCAGGGCGCAGCCGTAGGTCACGGCGGTGGAAAAGAGCATAAGGAGCGCATAGGCGGGCTCCCACCACATATAGAAAAAGTAGCTTGCCGCCAGCAGAAACGGGTTCCTCACCCTCCCCGGAAGCGCATAGTAAAGCGCCAGCGTCACCGGCAGGAAAAGCATATATTCAAGAGAGTTAAAATTCATGTTTTTACTCCCGAATTCAAATGTACATAGATTTTACCACTTTCCCCCGCCTTTTGCAACACCCGCCGAAGTGGACGTTGACAGCTTATGCCCCATATGATATACTGTAACCGGTTTTAAAAAATAAATCCACTTTACAAATCTGTATTTTCGGAGGTGCTGAGCTTATGCTGGTTTATTCCGTTATCATGTTTTTGGGCGCCGCGCTGTTTTCGGCGTTCAGCATAGCGATTTATATGGGCAGGACCGATTTGATACATGAGTACCATCAGACCAGGGTCCGGGACAAAGCCGCTTACGGAAGGGCATTTGGGAAGGCGCTGTTTTGTTTTGCCCTGGCGATGCTGCTCAGCGGTATAGTCGGTTTGTTTGCCGACACAAAAATCATCGGGACAGCCGCCGTTGCCGTCCTCCTGATAGGCATATGCGTCGGGACCGCCTGTATCGTCGCGGTACAAAGTAAATACAACAAAGGGGTATTCTGAATTATTCCGCTCCAAAAATACGATGACTAAAAGCGCGGGACCTGCCGAAAGCTTCGGCAGGTCCCGTTTTTTATTTCCTTTTATTTTTCTCGTAGATGACCGCAAGTCCTGTGAGCAGCAGGTCGTCGTTTACCTCGATTTTCCGTTTGCACAGCGGCGCGACTGAGGAGGCTATGCCGCCGGTGGCGACGACCGTTGCCGGCTCGCCAAGCTCCGCCTCGATGCGCTCGATCATGCCGTCCAGCATCGCCGCGGCGCCCAGGACGGCGCCGGACTTCATGCTGTCGACGGTGTTGGTGCCGATGACCTTTGACGGCGCCTCCAGGGATATGTTTGGCAGCTGGCTGGTGCCGGAGCTCAGCGCCGCCAGCCCCAGCGCCACGCCGGGGGCGATGGTGCCGCCGATGAAGGAGCCCGCCTTATTTATGACGGAAATTGTGGTGGCGGTGCCCATGTCGATGATAATGAGCGGCGGGGCGTAGAGCTTTATGGCGCCAGCGGCGGCGGCTACCAGGTCCGCGCCAGTCTGCGCCGGGTCGTCTATAAGTATGTTGACGCCGGTTTTCACGCCCTTGCCCAATATGAGCGGCGTCACGCCCGTGGCGAGCTTCACCGCCCTGGAGAAGGCGTTTGTCAGAGGCGGAACGACGGAGGAGATTATCGCCCCGTCAAGCCCCGCCGTGTCGATTTTGAAAAAGTCAAAGAAATCGCGCAGGTCCGCTGCGTATTCAAAGTCCGTCTTGAGCTTGTTGGTGGTGAGCCGCGCCATTCGGAGTATCTTCAGCCCCTCCATACAGCCAAGGCAGATGTGGGTATTGCCGATGTCTACCGCCAAAAGCATATTATTTACGCCCCCAAAAAATCATTTGTCCAGCTTCAGTATCTTCCGCCCGTTCTTGACCAGCATGACGATGACGCCGGAGAGGACCACGTTTACGGCAAGCTCGATAAAGAAGTTTGCCCCGATAAACACCGTGGCGATCATGTAAAAGGCGTTCCCCGAAAGTCCCACGCTCTCGCCCACCTGAACGCAGTAGTCGGCGAAGAAGACGAGGCACCCGATAAAGAACACGCCCGTGTTCACCAGGGGGCTTACGATCCCCGCGCTGACGGCGGCGACGTACTCGTTCTTCTTCTCAACGAGCCTGTACACAAGCCCGGAGACAAGGCCCGCCAGCGTGCCCTTGGCGATGACGGTGATCGCGGTGCCGGGGACGGAGACCGCCAAAAAAGCGCCGGTGGCGGGGTCCAAAAGCACCATCACGCTGAACACGAAGCCCAGGAACGCGCCAGCCCCCGCTCCGCACAGGGCGGCGCCGACTATGATCGGCGTCAGGGAGAGGGTGATGGGGAAGAAGCCCGGCTTGATGAACTGGGTGATCACCTGAAGCACCACGATGATGGCGGTGAGGATGGCGAGAAGCACAAGCTTTCTCGTCTTGACAGAGTTTTCGCTGTTCATTTTTACATTACCTCCTGCTGTCGCTCCCTCCGCTTTCGGTCCTGTCAAGCCGAAAGCCCGGGATGCGGCGCATAAATTAGGCCCTTGGCGCCGGAGACGCCCGGAGCCGGATATATTATAGCGATTTTAATTCAATAAATCAATACCGTCCTCAAAAAAATCTCTCCGGCTGGGTGTGTACCCGGGAAATCCTCACGTCCAGCTCCGAAAACTCGTCCCGCAAAAGCTCGGCGAGCACGGGGACCACCACGTTCTCCGTGGAAAAATGCCCGGCGTCGATGAGGTTTATTCCCAGCTCCTTAGCGTCAATGAACTGGTGGTGCTTCACGTCGGCGGTGACGTAGGTGTCCGCCCCGGCCTCTACCGCCTCCAGCATATTCCCGCCTCCCGCGCCGCCCAGGACGGCGACACGGCGAACGCTCCTGCCGGAGTCCACGAACCGAAGTCCCTCGGCTCCCAGCGCGCCCTTGACGCGGGCGAGGAAGTCCCCGAGCTCCTGCTCCTCCACCCAGCCTATCCGCCCGCAGGACTCCTCCCCAAATGGGACGGCGTCGGCTATCCCCAGCGTCTCCGCCAACGCGTCGTTTACCCCGCCGGGGGCTATGTCCAGGTTCGTGTGCATACAAATGGCGCTCATTCCCGCCCTGGCGAGCTTCAAAACCCGAGCGCCCGTGACATCCGAATCCGTCACGTTTTTCAGCTCAAAGAACATGGGGTGGTGGGAGACTATGAGCTCCGCGCCCATCTCCATTCCCTCCCCGATAACGTCGTCGGTTATGTCCAGCGCCACCAGGACGCGCCCTATCATGTCCTCCCAGGAGCCCACCAGAAGGCCCACGTTGTCAAAGCCCAGCTTCAGCTCCGGGGGCGCCAGCTCCCTGAGCTTGTCGAAAATATCCGTTATCCTTACCATTTTTCAGTCTCCTTTACAATATCCCTGAGCGCCCTCAGCTCCGCGCCCAGCCGCGCCTCCTGCTCGCCCGCGCGCTCAGAGGCGGCGTCCGCGCCCCCTCTGAGGCCCTCCAGCGCCCTCTCCCGGCGGTCAGCAAGCATACCAGCCCACCGCCCCAAAAGGGGGTCACGCCTCAATATAAGCGCTCTCACCATGTCCCACTCCTCCGCGCCCCTGCGCGCAGAAAACGCCGGGTAGAGCTTCCCGCCGTCCTGTGTGATACACGCGTCCTCGTAACCGAAGTCCAGCGCCTCAAGGCACGCGGACAGCTCCCGGAGCTTGCTTTGTGGCTGCAGCACGAGCCTTGCCGAGGCGATCCAGGGGCACGCCGACAGTATCCCCGCCATGGTCTCCCCGCCCATTCCGGCGATAACAACCGTTTCAAAGATCTCCGGCACACCGGCAAGCCCGTCGGAGAGGTAAAAGCTTATCCTGTCCTCCACCCCCAGGCTCCTTGCCGTCTGCCGCGCCCCGGCAAGAGGGAGCTCCCTCACGTCGGAGGCGGCGATCCGGGAAAAGCTGCCCGTCAGCGCGAAGTACGCCGGCAAATACCCGTGGTCCGTCCCCACGTCTATGACGCTCTCCCCCGTCCCCGCAAGCGCGGCGACAGAGCCAAGCCTAGCCGACAGCCTCAAGCTAATCACCCCCCCACACAGCAGAAGCGGGCATTCCGCCCGCCCCTCTTTTTTGTTTTGAAAGCCTTACGCCTCGGAAGCCAAAAAGTCGTTGAGCTCCTCAAGGAAGGTGTCCGGGTCCACCCCGTGGGCGTTGCACGCCTGCTCGATGGACTCGCCGGTGGCGAGGGCACAGCCCAGGCAGTGCATACCGATGTTCAGGAAGAAGGGCTGAGCCTGGGGCGCCTTCATCATGACCTCAGCGACGATGGTATCCTTTGTAAATGTCATAAAAATGACCTCCAATCTTTATTTCTCCCCTATTATACCCCCGTCCCGCCGCTTTTTCAATAGTTTTTCAATAGGTATTTTATTTAATGTGGCAATTATAATACTCCCATTCCTAGATAAGTATTGATACTATCAGGTTGCACAATTATGTGAAAAGAAAATCCATGCCGCCAAAAATGTTGGCATGGAAATAACATATATAAATAAAAAAAGAGTTATTCTTGAACAGTTAAGGTAAAGCGATAGGCAGTATCATGAGTATGAAAAGAATCTGAATCTTTAAGTTCAAATGGTTGGTCTACAACAAAAGCCGTTACTTCATATTCACCTGCTTCCGCAGGTGCAGTAAATTCTAATGTACCGTAGCTTATATATCCGGGAATGTTTCGTATATATATGTAGTCTGCACCGTTAATTGATTGTTGCTGCCAGTCCACAAGAACAACAATCAGAATATCTTCCGCATTATCATAATTTCCGGCCCGGTAAGCTAACTCAATCTTATCACCGGGCGCTGCAATGTAATCCTTTGACGGAAATTGCACAATAGTATTTTCTACGCCATCAAAATCAGAATTAAGCATCAGCCCTTGGTAATTCAATTCAAGATATGCCAAAGGCTCATCAAATGTATCGCTCAGTATTATCTCCCTGTTTCCAATTTTAGGAGATAACTCATAGCTCAATACTACTCCATATGAATTGCTCATGAAATCACTTGCTTTTGCGTGTTTTTGAGGTGCGGTCAGAACGGCAGCAGTCAAGATATGAGAATTGCTTAACTCAATCGTGGAATCAATATTAACTGGGAAAACATACGAATCTCCCGCTTTGGCCTGAAAGATGTAGGAGTTTACTAAATCGTCATTTATACGAAATTGAATTTCTTTATAGTCTAAAAACAATTTCAAAATATACTCCGAATCATTATCGGTTAAATTTGCAAACTGGACGTTAAGATTATCGGAAATAGCATTCAAGTATACTACACCATTTTCAGTTAAATCCGTATCATTTACAAGTCCTAAAACGAGCATATTTCCATAGTTTTTATATTCATTGGCAAAATTGCCTTTTTTGGTGGAAATGTCACAGGATTCCAATAGCAATAACATAGTTATTATCAAAACAATAG
>CANQVL010000014.1 GCA_947627285.1 uncultured Oscillospiraceae bacterium | reverse complement strand
GATCATTTCATCTGCACGGTGAAGAAATATCTCTGCCTGACGGAGCTGACGCCCGCGATCCTGAACGATCTGGTCAAGGCGGTCTACGTCCACGCGCCGGACAAGTCCAGCGGACATCGGGTGCAGGACGTGGACATCAGCTACAATTACATCGGGATACTCCCAGCCTCACTTTTGAACGACCTCATAAACGGAACAGCGGCATGACCGAAATCATGCCGCACTCCGAAAACAATCTGAACTTGTTTTATTGGATGCCCCCTCGGCAATCCTTCTTTTGTCGTTATAAAATAACCGTGCCCTTCTTTTGCAAAACGGAAACGCGATGGAAAACATAAAATAAATTGTAAATTGACAGCAGTAGTCCCATGGGATATAATATAACCGTACAACAGAAAGGGCAAGAATTACATTTTAAAGACCCACGAGGAGTGTCATGCGGAAAGTCTCAACGGCTTTATCAACCGTGCCATTGTGGAAACGATGGAGCGGGACGAAGGAGGTATACAGGAATGAGCGATAAAGAATTGGCTAAAAGCCTTATCGACCAGATCCCGGATAGCAAGATGTTCTATGTGCTCGCCTATCTTCAGGGCGCGGCGATCCCGGATGAAACGCCCAACGCTGATACGGTCGCCGCTATGGAGGAGCTTGACAACGGAGGCGGGCAGCTGTTCACCGGCTCCACCAGCCGGCTCTTTGATGAGCTTATGGGGGATTGACGATGCTGGACGTAAGATATTCAGCCCTGTTCAAAAAGGACTTCAAGCTGTGCGTCAAACGCGGCTGTGACATGAAGCTCCTGCAATCCGTCATTGACACGTTGCGCGTGCCGGCCGCACTCCCGGCAAAAAACCGGAATCACGCCCTCACAGGCGATTGGTCGGGGTATCAGGAATGTCACATAATCCCGGATTGGCTTTTGGTGTACCGGGTCTCCGGGAGCGAGTTACAGCTTGCCAGGACAGGGAAGCACTCGGATCTTTTTGGCAAATAAAGCTCCCGCAAACCTGCCCCAGCCTGGCGATTACCTAACTGAGCAAAAAATGAACCTCCCGGCAAGACCCTTAGCCTTGCCGGGAGGTTCCGTGTTGTCCCCTATTTACGCGTCCTCCCAGTTGTGCCAGACGTTTTGGATGTCGTCGTTGTCGTCCATGAGCTCCAGCATCTTCTCAAACTTTTTGATGTTCTCCTCGTCGGTGAGCTTGACGTAATTCTGGGGCACCATCTCCACCTGGGCGGAGACGAATTTGTACTTCTTCCCCTCCAGCGCCTCCAGCACCGCCGGGAAGCTGTCGGGGTCGGTGTAGACTTCAAAGGTCTCCTCCTCGGCGCTCATATCCTCGGCGCCCGCCTCCAGCGCGTCCATCATAACGGTGTCCTCGTCGTAGTCCTCGTCCTCGTTGTCAATGACGATGACGCCCTTTTTCTCAAAGGACCAGCTCACGCACCCGGCGGCGCCCATGTTCCCGCCGTACTTGTCAAAGAGGTGGCGGACCTCGGATGCCGTGCGGTTGCGGTTGTCGGTCATGGCATCAACTATGACCGCCACGCCCTCGGGACCGTAGCCCTCATAGGTGACGGACTCGAAGTTGTCCCCTCCGGCGCTGCCGGCGGCCTTCTCCAGGGTCCTCTTGATGTTGTCGTTGGGCATATTCGCCGCCTTTGCCTTGGCGACCACCGTGGCAAGACGCGAGTTGTTGGCGGGGTCGGCGCTGCCGCCGCCCTCCTTCACCGCGACTATCATCTCGCGGGCGATCTTGGTGAAGGCTTGAGCCCTCTTGGCGTCTGCCGCGCCCTTGGTCTTCTGTATGTTATGCCATTTGGAATGTCCTGACATATTCTACCTTCCTTCCGTATACGCAGATATGATAAGTATATCATACCGTTTTTCATTTTGCAACGTATAATCCGAATATTTTTGTGCCATAATATAGTCACCTCAGGAGGTGAAAATCAATGAGCAACCAGAACAACCAGAAGAACCAGCAGCAGAACAACCAGCAGAACCGCAGCAACCAGAACCAGCAGCAGAACAACAATCAGCAGAACAACCAGCAAAAGTAAAAAAAGGCAAACTCTTTTTTAAAGGAAAAGTTCCGAAAAATCCCGTGAATTCACCGGAATTCACGGGATTTTACATAATCGTGTATTCTCCGTTTGTCGCGCGTATCTGCCGCCCGCAGCAATATCTTGACAAGCCGAAAAATCATCTGTATCCGATTCTCAATTGAAACAGCTGGAATATTCGCAAGCGCGTCAAAATGCTCTTTGCCAGGGGATAGCGTCTCTCAAACGTGCGAAAATTAGGCTGACCGCGAAAATATTCATACAGCCCTTCGTAGTCGGATTCATCTAAAAAGCGCCGATAATCCAGCCAGGACTTAATGGGCTGGGATTGGACAATATCTCCGTTATAGGTCCCTACGCCATCCAAAAGCGGGCGGTACATCAAGTGAGTTTCCCGAAGCTTTTCCACCGCTGAATCCTTTGAGAGGAAAAAAGCATAATCCTGACATAGGACAGAAAAAGTAAACAGGAGCTGATCATCTTCTTTATATGACTGAGCTTCTGTCAGTTCGCCTGAATACAGCTTTCTTCGTTCATTAAGCGAAAATAATGTATCCTTGTTTCTGCTCGGATAATAGTTTTTTGTGATGGACCCCCAATTAACACGATTATAATAATAGACCACTTCACCTGTCGTCGCAATACGGCTGCAATGCTGCAAATATTGATAGTTAAATAATGTATCCTCACCAAATACGATATCTGTTTTAAATTTCAGCCCGGCAGCTTGAATGATCTGATTTTTGTACAAATGAGCCCATGGCGCATACGCGAGGAAATTTGATGTAAAGAATTTATCAAAAGCCCGAACATCTGTTTTTACAAACGAGGCTTCATCAAACAAATGAAGCTCGGCAGATTTGAGAAGGAAAATCTGCATAATATTCCCGCCCACGTAATCGGCGTCCGTTTCCTGCCTCTTTTTCCAAAGCGTCTCGACCGCACCGAGAGGCAGCCAATCGTCCGCGTCTACAAATAATACGTACCCCCCCCCCAGAATTTGTAAGTCCCAGGTTCCGCGCGCTGCTCGCGCCGCCGTTTTGCTTTTGGAGTACCTTAAAACGACCGTCCTTCGCCGCAAAGCCTTTGCAAATTTTCAGGCTTCGATCTGTCGAACCGTCATCGACCATTAAAACCTCTATATTCCGATAGGTTTGATTACGTAGTGAATCCAGGCATCGCCTCAAAAATTTTTCGGCATTATAAACCGGTATAATAACCGAAACCTGCTCCATGTTCATATCGCCACAACCTTTCGTATGGTAAAATATCCGCACAGCGGATATTTTACCATATGAAAGATGATTTGTACAGCACTTTCTTGCGTAATTATATTTTTGACAAACAGGCAATTGACAACCCCCGGAAAAGGTCTTCCGCACGTTTCCCTTTGTCAAAAAAGGGCGTAGCCCTTTTTTGACAGGCTAAAAAATCCGTGAATTTCCAAAATTCACGGATTTTTTCATGTTTTTACGCCCTCGGTATCAGCAGTACCGTCCCCTCCGGGATCTCCGTTCCGGGCTCCAGGGCGCTGGCGTCCAATATGAGCTCCATTGTGGACAGGTGCGCCTTGGCAAGCTCCCAAAGGCTCGTTTTGCCGCTCCTCACCAGCGTCACCGACGGCATATCCGACTTGTCAATCGCCGTATCCTCGTCCAGCTCCAGGCTCTCCACCCGCTTGAGCTCCACGTCCTCGCATCTGACAAAGCCAAGCTCCACGGGGATCCGCAGGTCTATCCCGCCCTCGGACGCCCTCGCCTCCGGCTCGCCGAACCTCACCTCTATCCGCGAAGGGTCCTCCGTCATGGGTCTGCGGTACTCCCCTCTTTTTGACGCGGAAAGAAGCTCACCGGAGCCGTCAGAGTACACCGCCGAGACGTTCATCGGCACAAAGCACTCCGGCCCCTCGTTTCCCCTCCTCACACTTGCTGGACTTAAGCGCAGGGATACGGACAGCACCTCCCCCGCCGCGCCGCCGGTGGGAACCGTGACGGAGCACACATCGGAAACCGAATCTCTCCCCAAAAGCCTCTCGGTACGTGTGCTGACCGTATTTGCCTTCATCGGATTTTTCACGCTGTACGCGTCGGTGACGCGTTCCACCGTTATGTCGGCGTAGGATACGCACTGCACCACGGCGTGTATCTCCAGCGCCAGCGTCTCCGCCCCCGTGTCGCCGGACATACCCCGGGAGACGTACATATTAGTAAGCTCCGGCATCACAATAAATTCCGCCGCTTCTCCCACCGCCTCCGTCTCCACGATCTGTGAGAAGGGCGAGGATACCGTCTCCCTGCGCAGGTCCCCGTCCTTTGTCTCGTAAAGCACCTCCGTCTCCGCGCTGCCCTTTACGACGGCGCGGCTCCCCACCGCCTTGACGCTCTCGATCCTCAAAACGCCCGAGGCGCGCAAAAGCTCCCCGATCGCCGGCGCGGAGTCCGGAAGCCCCGCCTCGTCGGTAAAGACAAACGCCTTCTCGCTCACGGAAACCGGCAGCCTCAGCGTGCTGCTCTCGGTGCTGTACGCCACGCCCTCCTGCTCCCTGGGCGAGGTTGACCACACCGTCTCGGGCACGTAGACCTCCGCCTCGCAGGCGACCTCCGCCCGTACAACAATCTTCCTGGGGTTCACCGTCCTGGCGTCCGCCCCCGTAAGGGTGAGGCACGCCGTCAAAAGCCCGTCGGCTGTTATCTCCTCCCCCTCGGCGGAAAGCTCCATGGGCACCGAGGCGGTGAGCCTCCTTATTCCCCTTCCCGATTCCGGCACGTAAAGCACCGTCAGCTCCGCCGTCGCCGCCACCGTGACCCTGCCCGCCTCCGAGTCCTTCCCGCGCAGGCACACATACCCCTGGGTGTCAAGTATGCGCAGTATGTCCGGCAGGGCGTCGGGCACTATCACCTCCGCGGTCTCCTCCCTGGCAAAGCGCTTCGCGAAAACGCGCCGCACAATGCCCTGTCTGTCGCTTTTAAGGTCTATATTCACGTCAAATCTCCCCTAACCAGAATTTGCCCTTGTACACTCTCAGGCCTACGGAGGATTATATGCGCCTGTCCCCAGATTTAGCACCGGCGCATGACGGATATGCCTATACATATGAGGAATACGCCCAGTACGAACCACCAAAAGGACGTGGGGAGCACCAGCGACAGCACCACCATAACCCCGCAGCAGGCGATTATCCCGCCTATCGTCCTGTTCCGCTTCCTCATGATCCCGCCCCCTGAATTTTCGTCATTTCATTATATGCCGGGTGCTTTGATTTTGTGCATGTCTACAAAATTAAGCTTCTCAAAGTAATTTTACTTGACTTTAAAAAGCTTTTGTAGTATAATGCGATTATTCCAAAGCAAAGGAGGCAAAAAAAACCGCCCCCGAAGGGACGGTCGAATGATTTCTCTATTGTTGCGGGAAAGTTATTTTGCCGTTGCTTTTTTATCCTTACGCTCCCAATCCTTGACAGATGAGAGCTGCTCGTAGAGCCGCACGTAGCTTTTGTGCCTCGTGGGGGCGATGGAGCCCTGTCTCAACGCCTCCAGAACGGCGCAGCCCTTCTCCCCGGTGTGGGAACAGCCTGTGAACCGGCAGGCGCCCAAATAGGGCCCGAACTCCGGGAAGGCGTACTGGAGCGCCTCCGGGTCTGTGAGCTCCGACGTCTCCAGGTCAAAGGCGGCAAAGCCCGGCGTGTCGGCTATGTAAGCGCCGCCGAAGGAGGCGAAGATCTCCACGTGCCGCGTGGTGTGCCGCCCCCTGCCCAGCTTTTCGCTCACCTCGCCGGTGGGTATGTTGAGGGACGGGTCAAGGCGGTTCAAAATGCTGGACTTTCCCACGCCGGAGTTGCCGGTGAAGACGCTGAATTTGCCGGAAAGCAGCTCCTTCAGCTCCCCTATCCCCTCGCCTGTCACGGCGCTGGTGAGGACAGTCTTTATCCCCGCCAGCCTGTATATCTCCGTAAGCCCGTCCGCCCGGTCCATATCCGATTTGTTCACGCACACCACCGGCTCCGCGCCGGCGTTCACGGCTATGGCCGTCATGCGGTCGATGAGGAACGGGTCCGTCACGGGTATGGCGCGGGACGCCACTATCACCATAAGGTCGATATTTGCCACCGGCGGGCGGGAAAAGGCGTTTTTCCTGGGTAAAACGGCGTCAATCACGCCCTCGTCCGAGGATAGAGCCGTATACTCCGCCAGGTCCCCCACCAGGGGGCTTTCGCCGGTGTGCCTGAATTTGCCACGGGCGCGGCAGCGCACTGTCCTGCCGCCGTCCTCAACGTAGTAAAAGCCGCTGAGGGCCTTGATTATCCTGCCCTCACCCAATTGGCGTTATCCCCTCTTCGTCCCCGCCGTATTCCTCGCCGTTGGAGTTCTCTCCCTCGTCGGGGTTATCTCCGGGACCTTCTCCGCCGCCTTCGTTTTCCCCGTATCCGGGTATGGGCACCTCGGGGGTATCCGTGGGCTCGGGACCTAAGGAGATATAGAACACGATCTCCGTTCCCAGCTCCACCTCAACCTCCGGGTCCACGCTCTGCTGGAACACCCTGCCCTTTGTGGCGTCGGCGTTGAATTCCTCCACCTTCTTGCCGGTGAGCTGGGCCTTTTCAAGCTTCTGAAGCGCCGTCGCCTCGGTGAGGCCCTTGAGGTCCGGCACCGGCACCATGGGTATCTCGGGCCCCGTGGAATAGATTATCGTGACCGTCATGCCCGGAGTCAGGGGGGTATCCTTGTCCGGCGACTGGTAGAAAACATAGTCCGGCGTGTAGGTGTCGTTTGCCTGCGCCTGAATGTCCGGAATGAGCCCCATTCCCTCGATTATCCTCCGCGCCTCCCGGTAATCCCGGTTTATGAGGTAGGGCATAAAGAGCTGCTCCTGCCCCGCCGCGATGGTGAGGGTCACGGGGACCGGTTCGCCGGTCTGGTTATAGGTCATTCCCGCGTCCGGGTCCTGATCGAGTATATACCCTTCGGGATTCGTTGACTGGTAGTCGTACTTGGGCGGCTCGAACCGGAAGTACCGCAGATATTCCTCGTTGCTTATGACGCTTTCATACATTCTCCCCACAAAGTTGGGCACACGTATGTGCTCCTCCTCCTCGGGAAGAAAAACGTCCTTCAGAAAGAACTCCCACATTGCCGCGACAAGGCCGACCAGCAACAGTATAATGCAGAATATCCCCACCAGCATGGTGTTTTTACCGGCCTTTCGGCGGTTCTCCCTGTATTCCTTCGGTGTCACCCTGTTCCTTGTGGCGCCGTTCCCGCTGACGCGCCGGCGCAGACGCTCCGCCTCGGAGATGTTGTGCCCCGAGGGTATGGCGCGGGTGGCGTCCAGGTCGTCCGCCATGGAGGGTATCTTGGAGTAATTGAAGCGCACGGAGGGGTTTTTGCGGAAGTCCTCAAGGTCGGCTATGAGCTCCGTGGCGGACTGGTAGCGGGTGTTTATATTTGGGTCCATCGCCCGCATTGTTATCTCCTCGAGCCCCACGGGTATGTCCGGGTTTATCTCCCTGGGCTGGAGAGGCACGGAGGATATGTGCTGGATTGCGATGGACACAGCCGAATCCCCCTCAAAGGGGAGGCGGCTCGTGAGCATCTCGTACATCACCACGCCCACGGAGTAGATGTCCGAGCGCGCGTCCGCCGCGTCGCCCTTGGCCTGCTCCGGGGATATATAGTGGACGGAGCCCAGCGTCTGCTGGGTGAGGGTGTTTTGGGTGGTCAGGAGCCTGGCTATGCCGAAATCAGCCACCTTCACGTTGCCGTCCTTGAGTATCATGATGTTGTGGGGCTTTATGTCCCTGTGGATTATCCCCCTGGAATGGGCGTGCTCCAGCGCCTTGGCTATCTGGGTGGTGAAGTGAACGGTCTCCTTCCAGTTGAGCAGCCCCTTGCGGTTTATGTACTGCTTCAGGGTTATGCCCTCGATGAGCTCCATGACGATATAATCCACGTTCTCGGAGTGGTTCACGTCGTATACGGACACGATATTCGGGTGGGAAAGCATGGCTACAGCCTGACTCTCCGCGTGGAACCGGCGCCTGAGCTCCGGGTCCTGGGCGAGGTCGGACTTGAGTATCTTTATAGCCACATACCGGTTTAGACGGTGGTCAAGAGCCTTGTACACCACCGCCATGCCGCCGGAGCCTATCCTCTCAAGTATCTCGTACCTTTCGTCCAGATACCTTCCGATATACATATCATCCATAAAATCAACCTCCCGTGCGTACTTGGGGATCAAAGGAAATCACAGCCTGAAAACCACCGCTGTGACGTTGTCCGGCGCGCCCCGGCGCAGAGCCTCGTCTATAAGCCCCCGGCATACCGACTCCGCGCTTTCGGAGCCCGCCAGGAACGCCGAGAGCTCTCCGTCGGTGAGGACGTTGGAAAGGCCGTCGGAGCAGAGGAGGAGCGTGTCCCCGGCGCTCAGCGAGACGGAGAAAAAGTCCGCCTCCAGGTCGCTTGAGGTGCCAACGGCACGGGTTATCAGGTTCTTCCTGGGGTGGTGGCGCGACTCCTCGCGGGTTATCTCGCCCCGCTCGACCATCTCCTCCACAACGGAGTGGTCGCGCGTCACCTGGCGCAGGAGCCCGCGTGACATGTGGTAGCACCTGCTGTCCCCCACGTTCATCACCGTCGCCTCGCCGCCGATTATGACGGCGGAGACCATTGTGGTCCCCATGCCCCGGCAGCTCTCCTCCGCCTCGCTCAGCTGAAAAACAGCCGAGTTCGACGTTCTGAGGGCGCTTTTCATCAGACTGCACACGCCTCCGGTCACCCGCGCCTTTGCCAGCCCCTCCTTTACCTCCCCGGCAAATACCGAGGCGGCAAGGGAGCTTGCCACGTTCCCCGCGTTGTGACCGCCCATGCCGTCGCACACCAAGAGTAACGCCGTGCCCTTTTCTTCCTCCCGGTGGATAAGGCAGGCGTCCTGATTTGCCTTCCTGACGCTCCCCTTATCCGTAATGGCGAAGGAGTCCATAGCCTCACCTCAATTCTTCTCTCTTTCCCGGCGCAGCTGACCGCAGCTGGCCTCTATGTCAGGTCCCAGCTTCCGCCGGACGGTGACGTTTATGCCTCTCTTTTCAAGTATGCCGATGAAGCTCCGCATGGCCTCCGGCGTGGAGGGGCGCAGACGGCTCTCCGGCACCTCGTTGAGCGGGATGAGGTTCACATGTGACCCGCTTCCCGCGAGCCTGTCCGCCAGGAGCGAGGCGTGGTAGGGAGTGTCGTTCACGTCCCGTATCATGGCGTACTCATATGATATCCTTCTCCCGGTGCGCCTGAAATATCTGCCGCACGCCGCCAACAGCGTGTCCACATCGTAGGCGCGGTTCACCGGCATTATCCTGCCGCGCGTCTCGTTGTCGGGCGCGTGGAGGGATACCGACAGTGTCAATTGTAAATCAAGCTCCGCCAGTTTGTCAATCCCTTCCGCCAGACCGCAGGTGGAGAGGGAGATGTGGCGCATACCGATGTTCATACCCTCCGGGTCGTTTACAAGCCGCAGGAACCGAACAACGTTGTCAAAATTGTCCAGCGGCTCCCCTATCCCCATGAGGACGATGTTTGATATGCGCATACCCGAGTCAAGCTGGGCGAAGATCACCTGGTCAAGTATCTCGGACGCTGAGAGGTTCCGCACCTTCCCGCCTATCGTCGAGGCGCAGAAGGCGCATCCCATGGGACATCCCACCTCGGAGGACACGCACACGGTATTACCGTGCTCGTAGCGCATGACGACGCTCTCCACGTGGTTCCCGTCCAAAAGCCGCCAAAGGTATTTTACGGTCCCGTCAACGGCGGAGACCTGCTTTCTCTCAACGTAAGGGTACGTGAGATAAAAGCGCTCAGCCAGCCTCTCCCACAGGGCTTTGGGGAGGTTGCTCATTTCGTCAAAGGAGGATACGCCCGATGAGAGCCATTTGAATACCTGCTTTGCCCGAAACGCGGGCTCGCCCATGTCCGAAAGGGTCTTGGAAAGCTCCGCCGGCAGCATTGATTTTATATCCGCCCTGCCGTTATTTTCTGTCATTTTTTCCGCAAAACACATATAAAAAACCCATCAGTGCCGCCCTGTGAGGGCAGTATGGTCTTTTGCCCGTCCGATTTTCCGAAGGGCTCGGGAAGCTCAAAGGGTACGGGCTCAAAGGAGCCGTTTTCCCTGAGAAAGGCGTTTGTCACGTCCTCATTCTCACGCTTGAGTATGGAGCAGGTGGAGTAGACGAGCCTCCCGCCGGGCTTTACGTACCTTGAGGCGTTTTTCAGTATGGCGAGCTGTATTTCGTAAAGCCCCTCCAGGTCCTCCGGCGCCTTGTAGCGTATCTCCGGCTTTTTCCGTATTACCCCGGTGCCGGAGCAGGGCACGTCGCACAAAACCGCGTCGGCGCACGCTTCAAGTCGGGGGTCGAACCGGCTGGCGTCGCCGGCGGCGACCCTTACTGAGGAGAGCCCCAGCCTTTGGGCGCCCCGGACAATGAGCCCCAGCTTCTTTTCGTGTATGTCATAGGCGCGGACCTCGCCCCTATCGCCCATGGCTATCGCCGAGGCGAAGGATTTGCCCCCAGGCGCGGCGCACAGGTCCAGCACTTTTTCTCCCGGAACGATCCCCGCCGCGACAGTCACCAGCCTCGCCGCCGGGTCCTGGACGTAAAATAGGCCCTTTTTAAACTCCTCAAGCTCCTCAACGGGGCCGGTGTCGCAAAGATACAAAGCGTCCGGAAGGATCGGGCAGGGCTTCACGTTGACGCCGGAGGCGGTCAGGGCCCCGGAGAGCTCCTCCGCCGTGGTCCTCAGGGTGTTCACCTGGACGGCTACGGGCGGGGCGGAGTTGTCGGCGATAAGTATCTCCTCGCAGACCTTGTCGCCGTAGAGCTCCGAGAGCTGTCTCACGAGCCATACGGGGTGACTGTAGCGTATGGAAAGGTACTCCTCGGCGGGCCTGTCCTCTATGTTCAAATTCCCCTTTTCGCTTACGCGCCTGAGCACGGCGTTGACAAGTCCCGAGGCGTGGGGGGCGTAAGCCTTGCAGAGGTCCACGCCCTCGCTCACCGCCGCCCTGTTGGGCACCCGGTCAAGAAAGAGTATCTGGTAGGCGGAGAGCCTGAGTATGTCAAGGACTATGGGCTGGAGCTTTTTGAAGCTCTGAGCGCTGGCGGCGATGACGTAGTCAAGGTAGGTGCGGTTTTGAAGGACGCCGTTTACGATGTTCACCGCCAGGGACATCTCCCTGGGGTCGCCAAGTCCGCTGTGGGACAGGATATATTCGGGTCTTGCCCCGCGCCTGCGGCAGCCTGTCAGCGCCTCCAGCGCGGCTTTACGGGCGTTCAGACACATATGGGATGCCCCCTCAGATAGTCCGCCGCCGCCATCTGCTTTCCTCCGGGAGCCTGGAGCCGGGTTATAGTGACCGAGCCGTCGGATACGGCGACCTCGATCCCCTGCTTTCCGGCGGAGATAACTGTGCCCGGCGGGGCGGAGACGGATTTTACGGTGTTGTAAGCCTTGTATATTTTGAATTTGACCCCGGCAAGCTCCGCTGTCGCCACGGGCCAGGGGTCCAGCCCCCTCACCCTTGACGCCACAAGCGCCCCGGGCAGGGAGAAGTCCAGCTCCGCCAGCTCCCTTGTGAGGGGCGGGGCGAAGGTCGCCTCGGCTTCGTTTTGGGGTACGGAGGTCACGGTCCCGGCATCTATACCTTGCAGAGTGTCGCAAAGGAGCCGGGCGCCTATGGGGGCGAGCCTTTCAATGAGCTCCCCCGCCGTCTCCTCAGGCAATATGGGGACCTCACGCTTTTCGATCATGTCCCCGGCGTCCAGCTCCTCAGCCATATACATGGCGGTGACGCCGGTGACGGGCTCGTTGTTGATGACCGCCCACTGTATGGGGGCGGAGCCCCGGTATTTGGGGAGGAGCGAGCCGTGGATATTAATTGACCCCTTTGGGGGTATGTCAAGGATCTCCTTCGGGAGTATGCGCCCGTAGGCGACGACGGCTATGACGTCCGGCTTTAGGGAGCGGATAAGCTCCGCCGCCGTACCGTCGCGCAGCTTTTTCGGCTGCCACACGGGAACGCCCCGCGAGACTGCCAGCTTTTTTACGGGGGGAGCTTCAAGGATCTGCTTTCTTCCCACCGGCTTGTCGGGCTGGGTGAAGACGCCAACAACATCAAAGCCGGCGTCAAGTACGGCGGATAAGGACGCGGCGGCAAAGTCCGGCGTGCCCATGAAAAAAACTCTCATTTGTCTTCCCTGTTCATCTCCTCAAGCTCCTCCGGCGTCAAAATGCGCTGGGCGCGCTCGGTAAAGAGGTGACCGTCAAGATGGTCTATCTCGTGGCAGAAGCACCTGGCGGTGAGGCCGGTGCCCTCCGCGGTAAATTCCTTCCCGTACCTGTCCAGCGCCCGCACGACCACGTGCTCCGGGCGGGTGACGATGCCGTATACGCCGGGGACGGACAGGCACCCCTCCTGCCCCGTCTGCTCGCCGTCGCAGGATATGATCTGGGGGTTTATGAGCTCTATTATCTGCTCCTCAGGGGTGAGCTCCTCCTTGTTGGTGTCCATGACGATGACAACGCGGCGGAGTATCCCCACCTGCGGGGCGGCAAGACCCACCCCGTCGGCTTCAAGGAGCGTGTCGCGCATGTCGTCAAGGAGGGTGTGGAGCCTCCTGTTGAAATCTGTTACAGGGCGACAGGTCTTCAGAAGTATGGAGTCGCCCTCCTCACGTATGTTCCTAAGTGCCATTCGGATTTCTCCCTTTGTAGATTTGTCCGCCTCACTCCAGCGGGTCGGCGTCGGCAAATACCGCGAGCCTTCTGTTCTCGCTCTCGCCTGAAAAGGCCCTGAGGACGGAGCTTATCATATCCCTCGTCTCCCGGCTGTTGGTGAGGCGGAGGGTGAGGCGGTATCTGTATCTGTTGTTTACCTTTGTGACGCCCGCCGGCGCGGGTCCCAGGACCGTCACGCCCAGGCCGGCGCCCGCGGACCTTATGATATCCGCAAGTCTCACGCACCCACGAAGGACCATGCCCTCGTCGGCGCCTGTGACGGTGACGGTTATGTGGTCGTTCACCGGGGGCGCACCCAAAAGCCGGCGGACGCCGATCTCGCGCTCGTAAAAGCCCATGTAGTCCTGGGCGGCGGCGAGCTTCAGAACCGGGTTTTCCGGCGTCAGGGTCTGCAAAATCGCCCTGCCGGACTTCTCCCCCCTGCCGGATCTGCCCACCACCTGGGTGATGAGGGAAAAGGCGCGCTCGTGGGCGCGGAAATCTCCGGCATAAAGGGACTGGTCGGCGGATATGACCGCAGCCAGGGTGACGTTGGCAAAGTCAAGCCCCTTGGTGACCATCTGCGTACCCAGCAGAATGGGGACGCGCCGGTCCCTGAATTGGCTCAGGAGCTTTTGATGGGAGCCCGCCCTCGCCACGGTGTCGGTGTCCATGCGGATCATATCAACGTCGGGAAAGAGCTCCCGCAGCTCCTCCTCAAGCCTCTGGGTGCCGACGCCCACGAATTTGAGCTTGCCGCCGCACTGGGGGCACTCCTCATAGACGGGCTCGGACCAGCCGCAGTAGTGACAGCGCAAATTGCTGCCAACGGAGTGGTATGTCATGGAGACGGAGCAGTTTTTGCACTCAAAGGTGTAGCCGCACTCGCCGCACATCACAAGGCTTGACGCCCCGCGTCGGTTTAGAAAGAGAATGCTCTGCTCGCCGTTGTCGATGTTCTTTTTGAGCTCCTCGCGCAAAAGGGAGCTCACCGCGCCGCCGTTGCCGCTTTTAAGCTCCCGGCGCATATCGGCTATGAGCACGTCGGGAAGGGGCCGGGCGTTGTAGCGGTTCTCCAGGGTGAAAAGCCCGTATCTGCCGGTTTTGGCGGCGTACATGGACTCAACTGATGGTGTTGCGGAGCCCAGAAGAAGGAGGGCGCCGGACTGGACGCACCTGAACTTTGCCACCTCCCTGGCGTGGTAGCGGGGGGAGTTTTCGGACTTGTAGGTGTGCTCCTGCTCCTCGTCTATGACGATTATGCCGATGTTCTCCAGCGGCGCGAAGACGGCGGAGCGGGTGCCTATGACCACCCTCACCATTCCTGAGCGTATGCGCTTCCACTCGTCGTACCGCTCGCCCATGGTGAGGGATGAGTGGAGGACGGCAATATCATCTCCGAAGTGGGAGGAAAAGATATCCACAAGCTGGGGCGTCAGGGCTATCTCAGGCACCATTATGAGGGCGGTTTTGCCCGCCTTTAGCGCCTCCTGCACAAGGCGGATATAGACGCTGGTCTTTCCTGAGCCCGTGACGCCGAAAAGGAGCGCCGCGGAGGGCTTTCCGGAGCTCATGAGGTCCAAAAGGCCGTCAAACGCCGCCTGCTGGTCGGGCGTCAGGCGTATTTCCTCCGCCGTGTCGCCGCCTACGCGGACGGGGCGGCGGTAGACCTCCCGGACGGCGGTCTCCACAAGCCCCTGCTTTTCAAGGGCGGTGAGGGATGAGGCGGAGGCGCCGGTGAGAGCCAATATGTCGGCAACCGCCGCCTCGCCCACGGCGGAGAGGAGGTCAAGTATCCCCTCCTGCTTGGGGGCGGTGAGGTGCTTTTGGTGGGCTATTTGGGCGGCGTCCTCGGCGGAAACGGCGAGGGAGGCGAATTTTTGGGTCTTATCCCCCACCTTGCGCCGGCTCTCGGCGTTGAACCACATCCCCGCGGGGAGCATTGCCCGCGCCGCCTCGTAGAAGGTGCAAAAATACCGCTCCCGCATCCACAGGGCAAGCTTTATCTGCTCCTGTGAGAACACAGGCTCCGGATCAAGGACGGACTCCACCGCCTTGAGCTTTTCCCTCTCCGACGAGTCCGTGAGCTTCAGGACGACCCCCTCGCTCCGGCGGTTTCCCTTCCCGAATGGGACGGTGACGCGCACACCTGGGAGGACCTTGCCGGCGAGAGGCTCTGGGATGAGGTAGGAGTAGAGCCTGTCAATGGAGTATATGGCCGCCGAAACAGCGATTTTCGCGATATTCAAAGCCATATTCCGCGTTTCAGCTTCACATGGAGGCGGTTATTTTGCCCTCGGCTATCTCCTTTATTGCGATGGAGACGGGCTTTTCGTCAAGGCTTATGCCGTGCGCCTCCGCCTCGCCCGATATGGTGCGGGCGCGCTGGGCGATGAGGTTCACAAGAAGGTAGCGGCTGTTGTCCACCCGGCACAAAAGCTCGGGCATTGTGGGATAGAGCATCATGGTTTATGACTTCCTTTCAGTTTTTCCCTTTTTCGGTGTTTATTATATCCAAAAGCCTCCGGGCGGCGTCAACGTAGTTGTCGTTTATCACCACGTAGTCGTAGTGCTCCGCCTCAAGGAGCTCCTTTTTGGCAGTTTCAAGCCGCAGGGCGATCTTCTCCTCGCTCTCGGTGGACCTCCCCCGCAGACGGCGCTCCAGCTCCTCAAAGCTGGGGGGCTTGATGAAGACGGACACGGCCTCCGGCATTTTCGCCTTCACCTGCGCCGCGCCCTGGACCTCGATGTCCAGAAAGACGTCAACGCCACGGGAAAGCTTCTCCTCCACCGGTCCCCTGGGGGTGCCGTAGGAGCATTTGGCGAAGCGGGCGTGCTCGAGAAACGCGTCGTTCTCCACCATCTCGTCGAATTTTTCACCGGTGATGAACCAATATTCCACGCCGTCCGTCTCGCCGGGGCGCGGGGCTCTGGTGGTGGCGGATACGGAGAAATAGTAGTTTTTGTATGTTTTGAATACCTCCCGCAGGACCGTGCTTTTGCCGGAGCCGGAGGGACCGGAGATTATGAACGCCTTACCCCTGCTTGCCATCGCCGTCCTCCTCCAAAAGCTCGTCCTCCCTGTCCGGCTTGCCGGACAGCCGCCCTGAGACTGTCTCGGGCTGGATGGCGGAGAGCACAACGTGACCGCTGTCGCATATCACCACGGCACGTGTGCGGCGTCCGTAGGTGGCGTCGATGAGACTGCCCCGGTCCCGGGCGTCGGTGATTATTCTCTTTATTGGCGCTGAGTCGGGGCTCACCACGGCGATTATCCGCGACGCCGAGACCATGTTGCCAAAGCCGATATTTATAAGACGCATAAATTATCACTCCACGTTTTGTATCTGCTCGCGTATCTTTTCAATCTCGGACTTAAGGTCCACCACGATACGCGCCATCTGAACGTCGCTTCCCTTGGAGCCGATGGTGTTCGCCTCGCGGTTGAACTCCTGGACGAGGAAGTCCAGCTTCCTGCCCACGGGCTCGGAGCTTTTGATGAGCTCCCTCAGCTGTGAAAGGTGGCTCCTGAGCCTGACTGTCTCCTCCGCAACGGCTGTCTTGTCCGCGAATATGGCGGCCTCCGTCACCACACGCGCCTCGTCCGGGGCGGCACCCTCCAAAAGCTCCCTGAGCCTCGCCTCAAGGCGCCGGCGGTACTCATCGACCGTCTGGGGAGAGCGCTCCTCCGCAAGCCCCACAAGGCGCTCCACCTCGTCGGCGCGGGAGGATATGTCGTCATAGAGCCTTTTGCCCTCGCGCTCGCGCATGGAGCCGAAGTCCTCCAGGGCGCGGGAGAGAATTTCGTCAATGTCGCGCCCCAGCTGCTCCACATCGGTCTCGGCGCGGGTGACGGTGAGCACGTCCTGCATACGGGCAAGCCCCATAGCGGTGGCGTCGTTGGGGACGCCGAAGCGCTCCGAAAGCTCCGTGAGCGCCGCCATATAGCTTTGCGCCACGGGGACGTTGACCCGGATGACGGTGTCCTCCGCCTTGGACGCGTCAACGGTGATGAAAACGTCCACCTTTCCCCGGGAGATCGCCTTTCCCACGCGGGACTTTATCCCGTCCTCCAGGCAGGTGTAGACCCTGGGGAGCTTTACGGAGCAGTCGAGAAAGCGGTTGTTCACCGACCTGAGCTCCACGGTTATTTCCAGCTTTTCGGAGGCGCCCTTGGCGGAACCGTAGCCGGTCATGCTCTTTATCATACTCTGACCTCACTTGTGGATTTTCGGGTGTATTTTTGACATATAAAAGCCCGTGGCGCGGCTTACGGCGACGTCGAATACGGCAAATACCGCGTTGCCGGCGATATACAGCACGGGGACGGACAGCGCCTTGCCGGAGAAGGTGAACATGGCGGTCTTAAAGGCGAAGACGCACACGGAGAGGGCGGCGTTTAAGAAGACAAGCTTTATGACCCACTCCGATATCCTGCCGCGCCGCTCCGCGAAGGCCTTGACCACAGGGTAGGGTCCGAAGAAGACGGCGTAGACGCCGGCGAGGACCTTTGAGGGCGAGAGGATAAAGCCGAGGACTGATGTTCCCGCCCAGATGAAGACGCCGCCAGGTATGCCGTACTCCACCACGGCGGCGATGCCGCACAGGGCGCTGACGCCCAAAAAGCCCAGCTGACCCGTGGGGAGGACGGCGGCGAGGTATAGAAATGCTGTTGAAAGCGCCGTAAATACAGCCGTGAACGCCACGCGGCGGGCGGTTTTTTTCTCCCTCATGGTCTTAGCGGCAGCCGCCGCAGAGCATATTCATGCACATCATTGTGGTGCACATATCGCACATATCGCAGCTGCCCTGGGCCGGGGGGCCGTAGCCCGTCTGACGGTAGGGGGAGTTGGCCCCGCTGACCATGCTCAGCGCCTGGCGGTACTCGCCGTTGGTCGGGTCCATTCCCACGGCGCGCTGGAAAAAGCTCCTGGCGTCGTCAAGCCAGCCCTTGCGGTAATATAGACTGCCCATGAGGAAGTTCCACTCGGCGTCCCTTGCGGGGCAGGCGTCAAGAAGCTGTTCGGCGTACTGGAGGTTGCCGGAGTTTATCGCCTGGCGTATCTGGGCATAGCTTGTCCCTGAGCTTTGGTAGCCGGAGCTCTGGTACGCGGAGCCGCCGTAGCCCTGGGAGTAGCCGCCGGAGTACCCGCCCGCGGAGCCGCCGGATTTGCGGGCGCGGGTGATGGTGTCATACGCCTCGTTTATCTCCTTCATCTTCTCCTGGGCAAGGTCAGCCAGGGGGTTGTCCGCGTAGTTGTCCGGGTGGTACTTCTTGGCAAGCTCCCGGTACGCCTTTTTTACTTCATCGTCTGTGGCGCTGGGGCTCACGCCCAGCACCTTGTAGGGATCTGTCATTTCAATGTCTCCGTTCTGCCCGTATTTGACGGGCGTTTGGGGATTCCTCTGCCGGCGGCTTTGAAGGTGCCCGCCAGCACGTCGTTTATCATTTTGGGGATTCCAACGGCGACGATGTTCTCGGTCACCGGTGTCCAATAGCTCACGGGGAGAAGGTTGAAAGCGGCGACGGCAAGGCTTACAGAGCCCATCAATGTCTCGCGCACGCTCTCGCGTATCTCCTCCGGCGCCTGTGGGGAGGTGAGGGAAAACCTGGCGGCGACGGGGTTGTATCGCCGATCCTTCAGGTCGCTTTCAAGGTCCGCCCAGGCGTCGGCGATATAGATTATCCTGCCCACGTGGTAGAGAAGGCTTTTGAGCGGCTGCCGGCAGCTCTCCTCCGCCGCGTCGGACGCCGAGGCGAGAAGCGCGGCGAACTTGTCCGCCGAGCGGTCAAGGCTCCTCTCCCCGTCCCGCTCAAGCTCGCGAAGCTCAGCAAGGCGCGAGCTGACGCTTTTGTCAAAATCCGGGTATTTCCCCGCCGCCTTTTTATAGCCCCGCGTGAGGAACAGCCTCACGGCACGGGCGGCGAGGCGCTTCGCTCCCCTGCTGTCGTCCTCGTTGTCCCGTGCCTTCCAATACGCCAAAATGACGCTGTATCCGGCGCTGACGGTGAGGGGCTGTGCCCTTTGGCAGACGCAGCGCCTTCGGAAAAGGCCCGGGAGACAGCGGCGGAAGGTGTAATCGCACGTCTCCCTGCCGCCCCAAAGGAGCATTGTGAGAAACACGAAATCATAGTTGAGTATGCTCCTGCCGGGGATGCCGTACTCCCTGCCCAGCTCGTGGCAAAGGCCGCAATAGCAGGCGCGGAAGCGCTCAAACTCCTTTACCTTCAGCTCCTCGGCGCATGGCCGGACGTATCCGAACATGGCTTACTGGGCTGAGGCGTCGGCGATAATGACGGTGACCTTGTAGTCGCCTACCGCCTCCACATCGGAGAAGCCGTCAACGTATACCCTTGCCGGGACCTGGCAGGTGCCCCTGGTGCCGGCGTAGTCCGAGAGGTCCGCCACGATGCGGATATAGTCCGACGTGACCGCCTGAAGCTCCTCCTCATTCAGACCGCGAAGGGTTATATCAAGGCTCTGGGTGATGATGGACACCACGTCGTTGTCGGAGGCGTTGCGGTAGGTGATGTTCCCGGCGGAAAGGCGCCTTGTCGCCACGTTTGCCACGGTGATGGTCACGGTGACAAATGACACGTTGCTCTCGTTGGTGGTGTTGTTGGGGATACGGACCTGGCACTCCTCCTCCCAGGTGGTGGCAAAGCTCTTCAGGTCCACCGTACCCAGGTTTATCTCGTTGTAGTCCTCAAGTATCTCCGGGTCGCCCGAGAGGGTGATATAGGGGACGGAGTAGCTTATGCGCGTGTTGGCGTCGGTGGCGGTGACGCCCTCCACGATGTCGATCCTCACGGGCACGTCCTTTATCATGAGGACCGTCTGGGTTATCATCGCCTTGCCGTTGGAATTGACGAAGGTGAGCCCGGCCTCCTCCATGTTGATAAGATTGCCCTCGGCGTCGTAGAGCTCGATGTTCTCCTCCTGGGTCACCGTCTCGCTCAAATTGTCGCGCTTCAAGGTGACCGTCGCCCTGTCGATATTGGCGATGGCGCTCTCGGTGCCGGATATTTCCACGGTGTCGCGGTTGAGCGAGAGTGTGCCCGCCATATAGTTTTCGGCGATGGAGCCGTTGTAAACGGGCTGTAAAAGGATAGTCTGGGTGACCATGCGCTCCACGGTGACCTCGATTACGGTTCGGGACGCGCTTTCCACGGTTATGGAGGACGCCCTTGTGTCGTAAACCAGCTCATAATTCAGGGAGTGGGTGCCGGTGGGAGAGGTGTAATTGAAGATGTCGGTCAGGTCCACGACGGCGCGGACATTTTCCCTTGAAAGCTGTGTCACCTCGCGGATACGTCCGCCGAAGGCTATGTTGAGGCGGCGCACGTCGATGTCGGAGACGATATAGCCGTTGTCGCGCAGGGTCTCCTCGCCGGTAAATTCCACCTGGATCCCGGAGACGGTTATCGGGCTGCCCACGGTGGGGTTGTCAACATACACCACGTATGTCCAGAGGATCACAGCGACGATGACGGAAAATACCATGTAGAGGACCTTGCGTACTCCCCCCTGCTTTTTTTCGGACATGCTCACTCACCTGCCTTTCCGCGCTTTGCGGTGAATTTGTCCCGCAGGCGGGCGAAGAAGCCCCTGTTTTCCTGCTCCTGGGGCATGAGCTCCATGCGAAGCATCTTTTCAAACGTCGCGGGCGAGAGGCCCCTTTTGAGGATACCCTCGATGGCGACGGATATGTCGCCCGTCTCCTCGGAGACGATGCAAACCACGGCGTCGGAACGCTCGCTCATGCCGATGCCGGCCCTGTGGCGCATACCCAGGTCCCGGCTTATATTGGAGTTGCCGGAGAGAGGGAGCATACAGGCGGCGCCGGCTATGCGACCGTTCCTTATGATCACCGCGCCGTCGTGAAGGGGCGCCTTGTCGAAAAAGAGGTTCTTTAAAAGCTCCGCCGCCGGGGACGCGTCAACTATCGTCCCGGTCTTGATGTACGATTCAAGGTTCATACTGCGTTCAAAAACCAGAAGCGCCCCGGTGCGGGAGCGGGACATATCCGTGCAGGCGAGGACAGTCTGGTCTATGGCGTTTTCTATGTTCTTGAGCTTTACCGGGTGACCGAATATGTCCTTGATACTGCCGCCAACCTGCTCCAGAATACGGCGTATCTCCGGCTGAAAGAGGACTATGACGATGATAAGGCCCATTTCAAAGGTGTTGCCAAGAAGGTACTTGACCACGGGGAGGTCGGCGAAGGTGGCGAGGACCATGACCGCCACAAGGAGGAGTATGCCCTTGACGACGTTCATGGAGTTGCTCTTGGAGAAGAACGTGATGAGCTTGTAGATGAGGAACGAAACTATCGCCATGTCCAGCACGTCCCATATCCTCACCGTCTGTATGAAATTCTGGAGCACATTGAGAAGGTCGCTCAAAAGCCCGTTGAATCCTTCCATAGCAGCACCGCCTTCCAAGCCGGTCCCCACCGGGGAACACATTTTTCTAAATTACCATTATACTACTAAAGGCGTTCTTTGGCAATAAATATTTTATGAACTCGCAAAAAGAAAAAGAAAAAGCGGCGCGGGCTTATTGGGCGCCGCGCGCTGTAAGTTCTACGGCGTCGAGGAACGAGCCGATCTCACGCTCTGTGTTGAAGGCGGATACGCTGGCGCGGACCGTTCCCCTTTCCGCCGTCCCCACGGTCCTGTGCGCCAGGGGCGCGCAGTGGAGGCCGGCTCTAAGGGCAAAGCCCAGGTCCGCAAGCTTGCCTGCCGCCTCCTCGGAGCCCATGGCGTCAAGCTCAAAGGAGACGACGCCGGTCTGGTGCTCCATATCCGGCGCGGCGAAGACACGCACGCCGCGAATGGAGCGAAGTCCCCGGATCAAGCCGGCGGCAAGGGCCCTTTCGTGGGCGGCGATCTTGTCCGTTCCGGTTTTTTCCACGAAGGCGAGCCCCGCGCAAAGGCCGGCGATGCCCGGCATGTTGTGGGTGCCTGCCTCCAGCATATCCGGGAGGTACGGGGGCATATCGGGGCTTTTGGAATCGCTTCCGCTGCCGCCGTAGAGGAGCGGGCGGGCTTTGTCCGAGGCGATGAGGAGCCCCGTCCCTTGGGGACCGTACAGGCCCTTATGTCCCGGCATGGCGATGAAGTCCGCGCCCAGCCCTTCGGCGTCCACCTCCAGCACTCCCGCGGACTGGGAGGCGTCCACGATAAGGGGAATGCCCCGGACGCGGCAAAGCTCCGCGACCTCACAGACGGGAAGCTCAAAGCCGAAGACGTTGGAGACGTGGTTTATTATCACCGCGTCCGGGCGGGGCGCCGTGGCGCGGTCGAAGGCGCGTATCGCGGCGGCGTAGTCGAAAACGGGGCAGTCGGCGACGGTTATATCCGCGCCCAGGGCGTGGAGCGGGCGGAGCACGGAGTTGTGCTCGTAGCCAGAGATCACCGCCCTGCCGCCGGGTGGCACAAGGCTTCTGATGGCTATGTTCAGCCCGTGGGTGGCGTTGAAGGTGACGGCGACGCGCTCCACATCGGCGACGTTGAAAAGCCGCGCCGCCCTCTCGCGAAGCTCATAGAGCTTTTCGGCGGCTGCCATGGCGTATTTATGCCCTCCCCTGCCGGGGCTTGAATATGAGCGGAGCGCCTGGAGCACAGCCTTTTCCACCGAGGCGGGCTTTTGGAAGGAGGTCGCCGCCGCGTCAAGATATATCAACGCCGCACCTCCTCAAAAAGGCCGCCGGCGGACATCCGGTAGACCCGCTTGGGCGGCAGGGCGGCGCTTTGAAGGGCGTTCATGGCGTCGGCGTAGGACGACGGCGAAACTCTTATGGCGTAGCCGCACCCCTCCGCGGACATTTTCTGAGGCGTGCGGACTATGATATTTCGTATCCTTGCCGCTGTCAGGACCCGTGATACCCTCTGGGCGTAGGTCAGGGAGCGGCAGGTGAGGTAATAGCTGTCCATATAATGAGATTCCTCCCGGAAGTATGGTGACCGGCGACCGGTCAACACATACTATGCCGGAAGGAGATAAAAGTTTAAAGGTTTACAGCTCTGTTCCTTTTCTCTTCAAGAAGCACCACGGCGTGGGCGGCGATGCCCTGGGTGCTCACCTGCCCCAGCCCCTCCTCGGTGGTGGCCTTGACGTTCACCCGATCGGAGGTGACGCGCAGATGGCGGGCAAGAACGGAGCGCATCTCGTCTATGCGACCGGAGAGCTTGGGCGACTGGGCGATTACGGTAATATCGGCGTTGCCAACGGAAAAGCCTTTGGAATTGAGGAGCTCCATCACGCTGTCAAGGAGGGTGAGACTGCTTATGCCGGAATATTTGGGGTCGGTGTCCGGGAAAAGCCTGCCGATGTCGCCCAGCGCCGCCGCTCCCAGTAGGGCGTCCATGAGGGCGTGGACGGCGGCGTCGGCGTCGGAATGGCCCAGGAGCCCCTTTTCACAGGGTATATCCACGCCGCACAGCACCAGTTTTCTGTCAGGGACGAGGCGGTGGACGTCATAGCCGTGACCTATCCTCATTTTGCGTCCCTCGCTTCCAGTATGGCGCGGGCCAAAGCCAGGTCAACGGGTCTTGTGAGCTTTATGTTCTCGAAGGAGCCCAGGCTCAGGGCGGGTCTTACGCCGATGGCCTCCACCGCGCCGCAGTCGTCGGTAATTGAAATGCCCTTCTGCTTCGCGTTGAAAAGCGCCGCCTTGAGAATATCCGCGCGGAAGACCTGCGGGGTCTGGACAGCAAAGAGCGTCGAGCGGTCGGGTGTGCCGGTGACGAAACCGCCGGCACCGGTCTTAACGGTGTCGTTTACTGATACGGCGGGGGCGGCGGCGGTGTATTTGTACGCCTTGCGAAAGGCGTCAACGATTATCTCCTGTGTCACCAGGGGCCTTGCGCCGTCGTGCACGGCGATGTATTCAGCGTCGCGGCTGGCCTCGTTTACGCCGACGAGGACGGAATCGAGCCTGTCCTCGCCGCCGCAGAGTATCTTTGTCGCCTTGCTTATCTCCAGCTCGGCGCAAAGGTCAGCTGTGGGGACGATGGCGTCCTCCCGCGTCACGACGATTATCTCATGGACGTTGGGGCACCTTTGAAGCTCAAGGAGCGACCAGCCCAAAACGGGCAGGCCGTTGAGGTCCGCGAGAATCTTGTCCTCCCCGTCCATGCGCTGTGAGGCGCCGGCGGCGGCGACGACGGCTGTGCCGAAGGGAAGCTTGTTCCAGGTCACCGCCCTGCCCAAAGCCCTTGCCAATATCCTCTTAACTCCCATATGTGTTCACCTCGGTACGGTATCAGTCAAGTATATGCAGACAAGCCGTTGAAAATAAGCGGCAACTGATTGTTGCCGCTTATATGGGGGTTTTGATCACTCCTGGGGCAGATCCTCGGGAGCGGGAGGATTCTCGGTGTCGTAAACTACCGCGGGTCCGTCGTCGGGCTCGGCCTCCTTGGGCTCGGGCTTGGATACGGGGGCGGCGGGCTCGGAAAGGGCGCGGATGGACAGGGAGACCTTCTTGTTCTCGTTGTCGATCTTTATGATCTTCGCCTTGACGACCTCGCCCTCGGAGAGCACGTCCTCGGGCTTGCCGATACGGCGGTCGGCGATCTGGGAGATGTGGATAAGACCGTCAACGCCGGGGATGATCTCGGCAAAGGCGCCAAAGGTCATGAGCTTCACTATGCGAACCTCCGCCACGGAGCCCTCGGGATACGCGGTGGTGAATTTGACCCAGGGGTTCTCGTTGGGGTCCTTGTAGCCCAGGGAGATCTTGCGGTTGTCCCTGTCGAAGGAAATGACGTAGACGTCTATCTCGTCGCCGACCTTCAGAACCTCGGAGGGCTGGTGGATGCGCTTCCAGCTCAGCTCGGACACGTGGACCATGCCGTCCACGCCGCCGATGTCCACAAACGCGCCGTAGGATGTGAGGCTCTTAACGACGCCGTGATAGTGCTTGCCGACCTCGATCTCGCTCCAGGTGGCCTCTGCGCGGGCCTTGCGCTCCTCGTAAGCCACGGCGCGGATGGAGCCGACGACGCGCTTGCGGGGCTGGTTGACCTCGGTAATGCGGAGCTTGACCTTCTTGCGAAGGAGCTCGGACATGGGAGCCTCCTTGGGAAGACCGGACTGGGAGGCGGGCACGAAAACGTGGATGCCCTTCACGTTGACGACGACGCCGCCCTTGTTCTCCTCAATGACGGTGCCCTCAACGACAGCGCGGGAGGTACGGGCCTCAACGATGCTGTCCCAGTTCTTCACGCTGTCAAGGCGCTTCTTGGAGAGCATCACCACGCCGTCAACATCGTTGACGCGCATAACATACGCTTCGATCTCATTGCCCACCTTGACCACGTCCGACACGTTGACGCCGGGCTCGTCGGTGAACTCGGAGATGGGGATATATCCGGACTGCTTCGCTCCAAGATCCACTGAGATCTCAGTCTGGGTGATAGACGCTACCACTCCGCGGACCTTCTCCCCCGTATGTAAGGTTTTGATGGAACGCTCAAGCAGCTCTTCAAAAGAGGCCTCCGCCTCGGGTGCATCCTGCTGCGCGGTTTCCGCGGGAGTCTCCTCCACCGCGGGTTCGGCGGTCTCCTCCGCCACGGGCTCGACGGTCTCCACCGCCTTGGTTTCTTCTTCGGCTGTCTCCACAGCCTTGACTTCGTCACTCATCATCCTGTTGACCTCCTTAATTATCCACTCTGGTGTGGAGGCGCCGGCAGTTACGCCAACGACCTTCGCCCCCTCAAGCTCGCGCCGGTCGAGCTGTGAGGCGTTCTCAATGAGAAGCACCCTGCCGCAGCACTCCCGGCAGACCTGGGCAAGCTTCGCCGTGTTGGCGCTGTGCCGTCCGCCTATTACGATCATCGCGTCGGCTTTGGAGGCTATCTCGCGTGCCTCCCTCTGTCGATTCGATGTCGTATTGCATATTGTATCAAAGATTTTCGCGTTTGTACACTGTTTTTTTAGAATTTTAACACTTATTTCAAAATTTTTTCTCTCTCCGGTGGTTTGTGACACCACGCAGAGGGGAAAATCGGTCATTTCCGGGTTCTCCGAGAGCCAGGTTTCCACTTCTTCGGGGTTTTCCAGCACCACCGAGTCGCCGCACCAGCCCTGTACCGCCGCGACCTCCGGGTGGCGGCGCTCGCCGATGACGACGATTTTCCTGCCCTCCGCCGACTGCTCCTCCACCAGGCGGTGGATACGCGCAACGTCGGGACAGGTGGCGTCGATGATATTTAAGCCGAGCCGCCGGAGCTCCTCGTACTCGCTTTGCCCTATGCCGTGGCTCCTGATTATCACAGTTTCACCCGGGCGCAGCTCGCTTACGGAGCTCACGGTGCGCACTCCCATGGACTCAAGGCGGCGTACAACGTCGTCGTTGTGTATGAGCGGACCCAGGCAGGCGCAGGGGCCTGACGACGCCGCCTCCTCAGCGAGCCTCACAGCCCTTTTTACGCCGAAGCAGAAGCCGGCGGTTTTGGCGGGCACAAGCTCCATCACGCCGCCCTCCGTTCTCCAGTATGCCCCAAAGCGGCGATCTTATCCATGAGCTCGTCGGAGATTTTTTCAAGCTCCTCCTTTGTGAGCCTTCCAAGCCCCTCGAGGCTTATGGGGTCGCCGACTATCACCCTTATGCGGCGGAAAAGCTTTTTCTCACGCGGAATGAACATGGGCACCAGCGGCGCGCCCGCCTTCTGCGCCAGGCGCACGGCGCCCGCCTTAGGGCTGACCTCGCCGTCTGAGTGGGTGCGCGTGCCCTCCGGGAAAATGCCCAGCTTTTTGCCGGACTTCAAAACCCCCAGCGCCGTCTTCATGGCGTTCATGTCGGCTGTACCCCTGTTCACCGGAAAGGTGCCTATCGCCCTCAAAAGCCAGCCCAGGGGCTTGAATTTGAATAGCTCCTGCTTTGCCATAAGGCACAGGTGATATTTTGCGGGGACCGCGAAGGCCATGTAAAAGGGGTCAGAGAAGTGGGTGTGGTTGGCGCACACCACCGCCGCGCCAGCGGGTATCTTCTCCCGCCCGTAGACCTTATAGGGCCACAGAAGACCGTAGGTGAGCATGAAAAGCCGCCGGAGGACGCGGTAGAGAAGCTTTTTAAAGTCCATTTTTTAACCGCTCCCCTATGAGATCGCATATGAGCTCAAAGCTCGCCTCCAGATCGTGCTCGGTGGTATCCAGCATGACGGCGTCCTCAGCCGGACGCAGGGGGGCGATGTCGCGGCCTGAGTCGTTCTTGTCCCGAAGCTCGATGTCCCTCAAAACCTGCTCATACTCCACGTCCATGCCCTTCTCCCGCAGCTCCCTGTACCTCCTGCGGGCGCGCTCGGCGGCGGAAGCGGTGAGGAATATTTTGATCCGCGCCTCGGGCAGGACAACGGTGCCGATGTCCCTGCCGTCCATTATCACGTCGTATTTTTTCGCCATGTCCCGCTGGGTGTCCAGCAAAAAGGCGCGGACGGCGGGTATTGCGGAGACGTCGGACGCCGCCATGGAGACTTCCGGGGTGCGTATAAGCTCGGTTACATCTTCGCCGTTCAGCACCATGCGCTGGACCCCCGCGCCGTCATAGCGCATCTCAATGTGTATCTCCGGCAGCAGCGCCGCGACGCCCTCCGCGTCCCTGGTGCCCACGCCCCGGCGCAGGGTGAAAAGCCCCACGGTGCGGTAGAGCGCGCCGGTATCAACGTAAATGAAGCCGAATTTTTTGGCGGTCATGCGGGCGAGGGTGGATTTCCCCGCGCCGGAGGGACCGTCTATGGCGATGGCTGTGCTCATTTGTCATTCTCCTTTCCGATACTTTCCGCCGCCGCGTAAGCGGTGGACCAGGCTATCTGGAGGTTGAAGCCGCCGGTGTAGGCGTCAAGGTCGATGACCTCCCCGGCAAAAAATAGCCCACTTACAAGCTTTGAGCCCATTGTCCTGGGGTTGATCTCGCCCGTGCTAACGCCGCCGGAGGTGATTATCGCCTCCTCGATGGGGCGCGCGCCGGTTATCCTCACCGGAAAAGCCTTGAAAAGCTCCAGGAGCCCGCGGCGCTGTTCGCGGGTGACGGAGTTGACCTTAGTCTCCGGCGGTATGCCGGAGCGCTCCACAAGCACGGGGATCATGCTCCTGCCGGCAAGGTCAGTGAGGGCGTTTTGGAAGTCACGGTTTGAATACTTCTCAAAGTCCCGCAGTATCCGCCGGTCAAGCGTCTCCTCGTCAAGGGCGGGCTTTAGGTCGATATATATCGTATACCTGTTTTTCTCAAAGTCCCTCATGTGGGCGGAGGCCGAGAGGACCATGGGTCCCGAGACGCCGAAGTGGGTGAAAAGCATCTCGCCGAAGTCCTCGTACACCCGCTTGCCGGCGGCGTCAACCACCTTTATCGCCACGTTTTTCAGGGCAAAGCCCTGCATCGCGGCGCAGTCTCCTCCCTCTGCCTCCAAAGGCACAAGGGACGGGCGGACCGGCACGACGGTGTGACCGAGCTCCCTTGCGAGGGCGTAGCCGCTGCCGTCGGAGCCCGTGGAGGGGTAGCTCATGCCGCCGGTGGCGAGAAGGACATTTTTCGCCGGTATTTCACCGCGAGCTCCCTCGGGCGATGTGTATTCAACGCCCGTGACCGCGCCGTCGCGGGTCAAAATGCGCTCCGCCGTCCCCCGGACTATCCCCACGCCGCCACGCCTGCAAAAGCGGCGGAGGGCGTCGCATATGTCCCCCGCCCTGTCGGATTGGGGGAAGACCCTGTTCCCGCGCTCGGTTTTCAGCGGCACGCCCAGGGACTCAAAAAGCTCCATTACCCTTTGGGGCGGGAAGCGGGTGACGGCGCTGTAGAGGAATTTTCCGTTCCTTGGAATATTCGCAACCACCTCGCGGGGTGTGGCGTTGTTGGTGACGTTGCACCTTCCCTTGCCGGTTATGCCCAGCTTCCGGCAGGTGTATTGGGTCCTCTCCAGCACTGTAACCGAGAGCCCTCTTTCGGCGGCGAGGCCCGCCGCCATCATTCCCGAAGCTCCGCCGCCTATGACCAAAAGGTCACTGGTCGTATTTCTCATACACATCAAATTCCGACCAGATGTTCTCCAGCCTTTCAAAGGTGGACTCCAAATCCTTCTCCGACTGCTCGGCGACCGCCACGATGAGGGCGTTTATGAGGCTCAGCGGAGCCACAAGGGAGTCGAGGAAGGAGAGCATATCACTGCGGGCGTAAAGCTTTATGTCGGCAAGCTGCGCCACAAGGCTGGATTCGGAGTCGGTTATGCCGATGACCCGCGCGCCCTTGTCACGGGCGTAGCGCATCGCCATTATGGTGCGGCGGGAATAGCGCGGGAAGGAGATTGCCACAAGCACGTCGCCCTCGCCGATGTGGAGTATCTGCTCGTATATCTCGGAAAAGGCGCTTTGGGAGATCACACGCACGTCGGGGAAAAGCTGGTTTAAGTAAAAGCCCATGAAGCTGGAGAGCACCGCCGAGGAGCGAACGCCCACGATGTAAACTGTCTTCGCCTTGCTTATGGCTTCGGCGGCGGCGGCAAACTGCTCCCGGTCAAGCTCCTCCAGGGTGTGGCGTATCTTGGACATATCGGAGTTGAGGACCGTCTCCGGCACGTCGGAGCCGGTTATAAGGTCCCGCGCAACCTCAATGCGCTGAACGGTGGTGAGGCGGTTCTTCACCAGCTCCTGCATGGCGCGGCGCATCTCAGGGTAGCCGTCATAGCCCAGGTCCGCGGCAAAGCGGACGACGGTGGACTCGCTCACGCCCGCGGCTGAGCCGAGCCTGCCGGCGGTCATGAACGCCGCCTTCTCGTAGTTTTCGGTGATGTACTCGGAGATCCTGCGCTGACCCTTGGAGAAGGTCGGCGCAAGCTCGCGTATCGCGGTCAAGACATCTTTTCCCATTTCAAACCCCTCCGTCCCGGCTTAGCCGTTATTGTAAGCGGCGAAATAATGCAAACCCATTATAGATGATTTCCTGCAAAATGCAATAGTTTTTTCGACTTAAATGAAATATTTGATTTACAAAATTGCATTTTTAACCGAGGAGCGAATCGATCTCCTCCCGTGTCAGAAAGCGCCAGGCGCCCTTTTTCAGGTTCCCGAGGCGCACCTTCCCAATGGAAACGCGTGTGAGGCGGCGGACGTTGAGGCCCGCGAGCTCGCACATGCGCCGGACCTGGCGGTTCCTGCCCTCGTGTATGGTTATCTCCACCGCCGACGCCGCGCCATCATGACCGATAAGGCGCACGCGGGGCGTTCTCAGCCTCACGCCGTCAAGCTCCATGGGCTCCGAAAGGCGCTTTATGCCGCTCTCCGCGTCGCCTGTGACGAGGACGCGGTAGGTCTTTTCCTTCTCATATGACGGGTGCATGACCCTGTTGGCGAAGTCACCGTCGTTGGTCATGAGCAGGAGCCCCTCGGAGTTTATATCAAGCCGTCCCACTGGGTAGACGCGGGCGGGCACACCGCTCACAAGCTCCGCGACGGTCCTTCTGCCCTTCTCGTCGCTCATGGTGGTGACGTACCCAACGGGCTTGTTGAGCATTATGTAATACTTCTCCTCCGCCGCCCCGATGGGCGCGCCTCGGAGAAGTATCTCGTCCCTTTCCGGGTCCGCCCTGTCGCCCAATGAGGCGGCAGAGCCGTTGACGGTCACGAGCCCGTCCTCTATAAGCTTTTCCGCCGCCCTGCGGGAGACCCCGGCGCGGGCGGCAAGTATCTTCTGCAATCTCTCTTCCATGGTTACCTCAACCAAAAAGGCGTTTGAATCTTTCCAACGGAGTTACCTTCTGTCCGGCGTCGCGCTCCACGGCTTCGGCGTAGACAAGCTCCACCTCCGCCATGACCTCCCCGTTTTTTGTGACGGTGAGCACGCCGGCACTGCCGCCCTTCTCCACGGCGGCATAGACGAACGGCGGCAGGGAGACGCCTATCTCAAGCTCCTCTCCCCTGTCAATCACCACGGCGGCGCCGCTCTTTGCCGCCACCGGAACGCTTTCGGCTGCGCCGGAGACGACCTGCACCTCGCCAACTATATCACCCGCCCTGACGGGGCGGCGCATCTCCAGGGCGGCAAAGCCCATATCGAGGAGCGCGGTGTGGTCGTCCCAGTCGTCGCCGTCGTTGAGGGTGACGCAGATGAGCCTCAGCCCGTCCCGGCAGGCGCAGGTGACCAGCGTCCTCCCCGCCTTCTTGGTATAGCCGGTCTTGCCCGCCTCCATGCCCTCATAGCTCCAAAGGAGCTTGTTGTGGTTCGTAAACGTCCGGGCGCCGAAGGATATGCTCCTTGTGGAGGCGATCTGGGCGAAGATGGGGTTTTCCATGCACTCGCGCATTATAAGCGCCAGGTCCCTGGCGGAGGAATAGTGGCCCTCGGCGTTGAGCCCGTGGGGGTTCACGAAATGTGTGTTCTCCAGCCCCAGCTGCGCCGCCCGTTCATTCATGAGCCCCGCGAAGCCCTCGATGGAGCCGGAGATGTGGTACGCCACGGCGACGGCGGCGTCGTTGCCGGATTCCAGCATGAGCCCATAGAGGAGCCGGCGCATGGTGAGCTCCTGCCCCGCCTTCAGGTACATGGAGGAGCCCTCCACATTCTCACATTCCGCCGGCACAGTCACGAGCTCGTCGGGAGACGAGTTTTCCAGCGCCACCAGCGCCGTCATGAGCTTCGTCGTGCTTGCTATAAGGCGGCGTGAGTCAGGGTCCTTTTCAAAGAGGACCCTTCCGGTGGACGCCTCCATCAATATAGCGGAGCTTGCCGAGACGGTGACCGCCCCGGCGCGGAAAACGGAAAACGCCGCCAATAGGGAGATGGCGGCGATTGCCGATATTGTTTTTTTCAGCATAATGGCACCACCCTTACGGAGTGTCATTATGCCCCGGCAGAGGGAGGATTATTCCGAAGCCGCCTCAGCTTCCTTTGCCGCCTTCTCCGCCTTTTTCTTGTCAATGATGGCCATGACCTTGTCCACCAGCTCAGGCGCTGAGTCGATTATGCGGTCAATAGTGTTGGCAGCGGGGGGCTCGATGGTCATGACCCGCACCACGCCCTCCTTGATGACGACAAAGGCGATGGGGTCGATCTTCACGCTCGCGCCGGAGCCGCCTCCAAAGGGGCTCGCCTGCCCCTCCTTCTGGTGCTTTCCGGTGAAGTCGGAGCCGCCGGAGGCGAAGCCCATGCTGACGCGGGACACGGGAATGATGGTGATCCCGTCGGGCGTGGAGATGCTCTCGCCAATCACGGTGCTGACGTCTGCGATGTCACGGAGCTTCTCCATGACTGTCCCCATAAGGTCATTGATCGGATGCTTGTCCATTTTTGTCCACCTTTCCTTTACTGATAGTTTGGGCGATGACTGCCTTTACCACGGGCCACACCGCCAGAACGATGTATATTATTTCCCAAATTGCCAGAGTGAGCCGCGCGTCAATGAATATCTCCGGTCTGTCCGCGTCAAAATCCAGCGCCGCGCCCACGTCGCGCTCCTTGACCTTGAAGATGTTCTCTATCACCGGCATGAGCGCCCCGATACCGGCGTTCATGTACCCGAAGGTCATGGCGGCGTCGGCGGGGTCGGCGGAGCCTACCGTATAGTGGATAACCAGCCTGTCAATACATATCTTCCGCCGCAGCCTTCCCAACATCTCCCCCACCGCCTTTAAAACGGTGGTTACAAGGTCGAGAGTTATGCTGATTTTCGGCTTTGGCTTCTCCTTCTTCTCCTCGGAGGGCTTTTCTGTCTCCTTTTTATTCTCCTTGGGCTTTTTGGGCTTTTTCGCCTTTTCCTTACCGGGCGGCAGTATTTTGAGCTTCACGGGTCCCGCCACCGCCCACAGGGAAAAGCCGTTTTCATCCAGCGTCGCCCTGGCGCCCACGCGAAGTAGGAGCAAAACGAGGTCCAGGAAAAGCGTGACGCCCATAATGATGAGCGCGACCTTGAATTTTCCAAAGCACAGGAGGATCAAAAAGGCTATGAGATAAAGAAGCGTCAGCAAGGCGTCACCTCCCGGTCAATTATGATTGTAATAATATTACCATATAGCGCCGAATTTGTCAAAGTCAACCTTCAGCGGACGGCTGCGCCGCTCCGTCAGGGTCGAGGTCGGGTATTTTCAGCTGCTCGCCCTCCGCGCCCTCCTTTTGCGGAAGCTCCGGGAGGTCGTCAAGGCTTTGGAGCCCAAACACCCGCAGAAAGGCGGCGGTTGTCCTGAAAAGCGTCGGTCTGCCCGGCGCGTCCAGGGTGCCGCAGGGCTCGATGAGCCCGCGCTCGGTGAGTACGCCGACGGTGTAGCTGGAGTCGGCGCCGCGCATATCGTCAATGTACGCCCTGGTGACGGGCTGGAAATACGCCGTGATTGCCAGGACCTCAAGAGCCGTCTGGGTGAGCTTTGGCGGCTTGCGCGTCTCCAGCGCCAGACGTATGACGTCAGAAAGCTCAGGCGCGGAGCAGAGCTGAAGGGAGTCCTCCAGCCGCACCAGGCGTATCCCCCGCCCCTCGTTTATGAGGCGCAGGCGTATGCGCTCGGCGGCTTCAAATACCTCCCGCTCCCCCGTCACAAGCACGGCGGCGATGCGCTTCGCGGAGACCGGCTCGCCGGAGGCGAAAAGTATCCCCTCTATGGCGGATTCAAGTTCGTGTTCGTCCATATTATGGCCTTTCAGGTATCTTTTTCATTCAGGGAAATGCTCATTTCCTCCCCCTCGCCCTCCAAAACGACGCTCCCGTCGTGGGCAAGCTCCAAAACCGCCACAAAGGTGGCGACAAGCTCCGTGCGGCTGCCGCTTTTTTTGAAAAGCTCCGGCAGAGTGATGGGTCCCCGGGCCGTGAGGAGGTTTACGATCTGCTTTGTCTTCTCGGTGACTGAGAAAACTATCCTCTCCGGGAACCGGAATCCCGCGGGGCTTTTCGCGGCGTTCAGCGCGTCCTCCCTGGTGAGCACGCGAACCATGGCGTCGGTGAGGTCGGACCGCTCGTGGACGTAGCGGTACTCCTTGTCCACGGGAAGATACTCCGGCGGCTTTACCACGGTCCCGGCGCCTCTGGTATACATGGAGGCGATGTCCGGAAGGACAAGCTTCAGCCGCTCAAAGGAGTCCTTATTGCGCAAACGCTCAAGGGACTCGATGAGCTCCTCCAGCTCCCCCGTCTCCTCACCGGCGGATATGAGCATACGCGCCTTGATGTAGACAAGGTGCGACGCCATCTGGACAAATTCCGAGGCTATGTCCAGGTCCATGGACTTCATCTCGTCAAGGTAGGCGAGGTACTGGTCAAGAAGCTCGGCGATCCTTATGTCCTGTATCTCTATTTTGTTTTTGGCAAGAAGCTGAAGGATAAGCGTAAGCGGTCCCTCGAAGTCCTCAAGCTCCTCTCGGGTCCTGACAACGCCCTCCAGCCGGAAGGTGGGATTCTCCATCTGATACCTTTCAAAATATGAGGCTCCAAAGCCTGAAGCCCAGCTCGGCGACAACAAAAAGCTTATCAAAAAGCCACTGTGTAGCCGCGTTGAGTGGACCGGAAACGATGCCGGTCACCACCAGGACCACAAGTATTATCATGCCGTAGCGCTCATAGCGCATGAGCTTATAATAGCTCTCCTCGCTAATCACCGAGTAGAGCACCTTAGAGCCGTCCAGGGGCGGAATGGGGATAATATTAAATACGGCAAAGGCGAGGCTCAGGTACGCCGTCCGGTACAGCATGGCGCTTATGAAATACGGCACGCCCTCGCCCGAGAGCGGCCGCCACAAGAGCCCGTAAAGGAAGAGGAAAACCGCGCTAATGAGGATATTTGAAACGGGCCCCGCCGCGGCGGTTATCGCCATATCCCGCTTTGGGTGGCGGAAGCGGCGCATGTCCACAGGCACGGGCTTTGCCCAGCCGAAGCCGACAAAGGCCATCATTATAAAGCCCATTATGTCAAAATGCCTGAACGGGTTGAGGCTGAGCCTTCCCATGTCCCGCGCCGTGGTGTCCCCCAGCTTCAGCGCTGTGAGCCCGTGGGCACACTCGTGGAGGGTGATGCATATGAGCACCGGTATGGCGGAGATGAGTGCGTTTGTCAGTATGGACCAGTCCAGGTTTTCCCATATGTTCCTCATTCCAGCGCACCCTCTAAAATGATCCTCAGCGTCTCCCTGCCCTCCCCCGTCTGGGCGGAGTAATAGACAAGGTCCGTGTCCTGGGAGATGTCCAGCGTCTCGCGGATCCGGGCGATGCTGCCGGGGATCTCGGAACTTTTGCACTTGTCCACCTTGTTCGCGACGACCATGAATGGGCAAAGATTGTGCTTGAACCAGTCCATCATGGTTATGTCGTCGGCGGAGGGCTTGTGGCGGGCGTCAACTATCTGTACGCCCAGGGTTATGAGCCCCGAGGCGAAGTAGTCCTCCATGAGCCTGCCCCACCTGTCGCGCTCCGCCTTGGAGACCTCCGCGTAGCCGTAGCCGGGGAGGTCCACGATGTAAAAGCGTTTGTCCACAAGGAAATAGTTTATCTGACCCGTCTTCCCGGGGCGTGAACCCACGCGGGCAAAGTTTTTCCGCTCCACCAGTGAGTTTATCACCGAGGACTTGCCCACGTTGCTGCGCCCGGCAAAGGCAGCCTGGGGGAGCCCGTCGCGTATGAAATCCGCCGGTCCCACCGCCGATTTTATAAATTCCGCTTTTCTGAAATCCATCTTTAAGCCCTTACTGCCTCGCGGCGGCGGAGCCGTCCTTCGCTCCCCTTCTGCCGGCGTGCCCGCGTGTCGGACGCCCCTCCGGGTGGACCAGGGCGGCGTCAAGCACGTCGTCAAGCTTTGACGCGGCGACAAAGCCCAGGGACCTGCGGACGGTCTGGTCTATCTCCTCAAGGTCCGGCAGGTTCTCCTCGGGAATTATCACCGTCTTCACCCCGAACCTCAGCGCCGCCATCGTCTTCTCCCTCAGCCCGCCTATGGGCAGGACGCGCCCGGTAAGCGTTATCTCCCCCGTCATTGCCACGTCGCTCCTCACGGGGATACCCGTGAGAGCCGAGACTATGGCGCAGGATATCGCGATACCGGCGGAGGGACCGTCCTTTGGCACCGCGCCCTCGGGGAAATGGAGGTGGACATCGGTTTTCCTGTAAAAGTCGCTGTCAATGCCCAGCTTATCGCACTTAGAGCGGATATAGCTCAAGGCGGCGTGGGCTGATTCCTTCATCACGTCCCCCAGGTTGCCCGTGAGCTCTATCTTCCCCGAGCCCTCCAGCGCCGCGCACTCCACCTCGAGCATTTCGCCGCCCACCTGTGTCCAGGCAAGCCCGTTGACGATCCCCACCCGGTCACGCCCCGTAAGGCGCTCCGGCTTATATCTGCGCGGTCCCAAAAGCTCCTCCAGGGAGGAGGCCGTCACGGACAGATACTCGCCCTCGCCGGAGGCTATGAGCATATCCGCCTTGCGGCAAAGACGCGCGATCTCCCGCTCAAGCTGGCGCACGCCGGACTCCCGCGTGTAGCCGGATATGAGCTCCCTCACGGCGTTGTCCGCCACACGCAGGGTCTTCGCGGTGAGCCCGTGCTTTTTCCTCTGCTTGGGAATGAGGTGCTTTTTGGCTATCTGGAGCTTTTCCTCGTCGGTGTAGCTGGTTATCTCTATGACCTCCATGCGGTCAAGAAGCGGTCTGGGTATGGTGTCAACGGTGTTGGCGGTGGCTATGAACATGGCGCCGGAGAGGTCGAAGGGCACCTCTAAGAAGTGGTCGCGGAAGCAGGAATTTTGCTCCGGGTCCAGCGCCTCCAGAAGCGCGCTTGCCGGGTCGCCCTTGTAGTCGTGCCCCAGCTTGTCTATCTCGTCCAGAACTATGAGGGGGTTATTCGACCCCGCCTGCGTGATGGCTGTGATGATACGTCCCGGCATCGCGCCGATGTACGTCTTCCTGTGACCGCGTATGTCCGCCTCGTCATGGACGCCGCCCAGGCTTATGCGGGCAAGCTTCCTGTTCATGGCGTCGGCTATGGATATGGCTATGGACGTCTTCCCCACGCCCGGAGGCCCCACAAGGCATATGATCCCGCCCTTGACGTTGGGAGCCATGCACCTGACGGCGAGGAACTCCACGATCCGCTCCTTTACCTTCTCAAGCCCGAAGTGGTCCCGGTCAAGTATGCGCCTGGCGCTCTTCAAATCAAGGCGCTCCTTGGTGGAGCTGCGCCAGGGAAGCTCCAAAACGGCGTCAAGGTATGTCCTGATGACCGACGCCTCGGCGGAGACGAAGGGCTGCTTTGAAAGGCGGTCATTCTCCTTCAAAAGCTTAGCGGTGGTCTCATCGTCCAGGTTGAGGGCAAATATCCTCCGCCTGTAATCCTCTATCTCCGAGTAGTCGTCCTCCCCCAGCTCTGACTGGAGGACGCGGATATGCTCGCGCAGTATCTGCTCCCGGTGGTTTCGCGCCATCTGCTCATCCACCTTGCGCCCGATGTCGCGCTCCACGTCCATGACCTCCACGGCCTCGCGGAGCATATCGGTGACGGTGCGGAAGCGCTTTATGGGGTCAAGCGTCTCCATGAGCTCCTGCTTCTGGTCGGCGCGGAGCGAAAGCGCCTGGGCAAGGATGTCCGCCGCGAAGCCCAGGTCGCCTGAGAAGCCCGCCTTTTCCACCGTGTCGGCAGACACGGGCGCGCTTCCCGAAAGCTCGCAGAAGCGCCTGTAAAGCTCCAGGGCACTGTTCAAGAGCACGCGGAGCCGCGGGGTCATACGCACATTCTCGTCGCCCAGGAGTAGGACCGTGGCGGTGTAGTGGGTGCCCCGGTTGTGGCGTTCGATTATTGCGGCCCGGTTGACGCAGGAGACCATCACCACCATCCCCCCGCCGGGTATCTGGAAATAGTGGTCGGCGGTGCATACGCCTCCGAGCGCGGCGATGCCGGAGCCTGCGCGGGAGACCGGCCGGTCGTCAACAAAGAGGCTGTCGTCCTCCTCGTTCTCGTCCTTTGTCAGCTCCTCCATTTTGGCGAACAGCTCCGAAAGGTCGTCGCTCGTGAGCTGCTCCATCTCCCCGTCCCCGTCCTCGCCGTCGCCGTGCTCGAAAAGGTCCTCGGAGGTGATGACAAAGGCGCGGCTCTCGCCGCTGAAGCACTTTGACAGCGCCGTCAGGTTCTGCGCCCGCTCCTCAACTATTTTTATTGTCATTCCGGGAAAGACTGCCGTGCCGCTCAGCGACACAAGGGGCAGCTCCTCCACGGGCAGATCGGAATAAGCTTCGTTCATAATAAAACCTCGTTGTGGGTATACATAATACTTCCCGGTATAAGCACGCGCAAGAGCCGCATTGTCCATGCAGCTCTTGTGTCTTCAGTTCAGATGGCAGGAGCCGCGTCCGGGTCTATCTGCGGTCTGGGTCGAAGGTGGAGCCGCGGGCGCGCGCCCTCGGTGACACATTCCTTTGTCACCGTGACCCGGTCCACCCGCTCCTCGGAGGGTATCTCAAACATGATGTCAGTAAGTATCCCCTCCACCACGGACCTGAGCCCCCTGGCGCCGATGTCCATGGCTATGGCCTTGTCGGCGATGGCCTCAAGGGCGGCGTCGTCAAATTCAAGGTTCACCCGGTCATAGCTCATAAGCGCCTTGTACTGGCGCGTCAGGGCGTTCTTGGGCTCCTTGAGTATGCGCACCAGGTCCTCGCGGGTGAGCTGGCGCATGGGCACTATGACCGGCATACGCCCGATGAGCTCCGGGATTATGCCGTATTTCAAAAGGTCGTGGGACTGGATATTTTCCAGTATCTCGCTGATATCCTTCTCGCTCTTTGTCTTTATCTCCGCGCCGAAGCCCATGGACTTTTTGTCCAGGCGGTGCTCGATTATCTTGTCGATGCCGTCAAAGGCGCCGCCGCAGATGAAAAGGATGTTCGTGGTGTCCACGGCGATGAACTCCTGGTGCGGGTGCTTGCGCCCGCCCTGGGGCGGAACGTTGGCAACAGTGCCCTCAAGAAGCTTCAAAAGCGCCTGCTGGACGCCCTCGCCGGACACGTCCCGGGTAATGGAGGTGTTTTCGCTCTTGCGGGCTATCTTGTCTATCTCGTCGATGTAGATTATCCCGCGCTCGGCAAGGGGCACGTTGAAATCCGCCGCCTGCAAAAGCCGCAGGAGGATATTCTCCACGTCGTCGCCCACGTAGCCGGCCTCGGTGAGGGTGGTGGCATCGGCGATGGCGAAGGGGACCTCCAGCATCTTCGCGAGGGTCTGGGCGAACATGGTCTTGCCGGAGCCGGTGGGTCCGACGATGAGTATGTTGCTCTTTTGTATCTCCGTGTCGTTTCCTGTCTGGCAGAAGATACGCTTATAGTGGTTGTAAACAGCCACGGACAGGGCCACCTTTGCCCTGTCCTGCCCAATGATGTATTGGTCCAGGTATTCCTTTATCTTCGCGGGCTTGGGGAGCTTTTTCGCCATCTCGTAGGGGGATGCCTCCTCCCGCCCGGCGGCGTCCAGCTCTTCCTCGTCCTCCCAGCCCTCGCGGATTATATCGTGGCAAAGCTCCACGCACTCGTCGCAGATGTTGGCGTACTGTCCTGTGAACAGCCGGTGCACCTGGGACTGGGTCCTGCCGCAGAAATCACAGCGGGGCGTATATTCGTCAATTTTCGGCATTTACCGGGTTTCCTTTCACATATCCCCTCCCCGTTTGCGGGGAGGGAGAATTGGGGTCCGTCAGCTTATCTTTTTGTGATGACCTTGTCGATGAGTCCGAAATCCAGGGCCTCCTGCGGGCTCATGAAGTTGTCGCGCTCGCAGGCATCGCGTATCACGTCCACGCTCTTTCCGGTGTTCTCCGCCATGATGGAGTTTATCTTGTCCTTTATCCTCTGTATGCGCGCCAGGTGTATTGCCATGTCCGTGACCTGCCCCTGGGTGCCGGCGGAGGGCTGGTGTATCATGATCTCGCTGTTGGGGAGCGCCAGGCGCTTGCCCTTGGTGCCGGAGCTCAAAAGGAACGCCGCCATGCTCGCCGCCATGCCGATGCAGATGGTGGAGACGTCGCACTTGATGTACTTCATGGTGTCGTAGATCGCCATGCCGGAGGTTATGGAGCCGCCGGGGGAATTGATGTAAAACTGAATGTCCTTATCCGGGTCCTGCGCCTCAAGGAAAAGGAACTGTGCCACAACAAGGCTCGCGGTGGTGTCGTTGACCTCCTCGCCCAAAAAGACTATGCGGTCGTTTAGAAGGCGCGAGAATATGTCATAGCTGCGCTCGCCGCGTGACGTCTGTTCAACTACATAAGGAACCAAGCTCATTTTCAAAACCTCCTGAAAAAACTGTCCTTCACCGTAAAATCATAGCCGGAAACACGGGGAATTATTCAGCCTCCGCCTCGGTCTTCTTCTCCTTCTTCTCCACGACGGCGGTGTCGAGCACCAGCTGCTTCGCCTTCTCAAGCCTGAGACCGGTTTTGACGGAGTCGGCGGTGATGGCCCTCTTCACGTCCTCCACCTTCATGCCGTACTGGTCGGCAAGCCTTGAATACTCCGCCTCGATGTCCCCGTCGGAGATCTCAAAGTCCTCGACCTTCGCTATGTGCTCAAACGCCAGGTCGAGCCTTATCTGCTTCTCGGCGGTGGGGCGCACGCTGCCGCGGAAGTCCTCGGCGTTCATGCCCATCATCTTGAAGTATTGGTCCGGGTCCATGCCCTGGTTCATCAGGTTGTAGCGGAAGTTGCTCATCATCTGGTCGGCCTGCTCGTCGATCATGGCGTCGGGGATCTCGCACTCCACCATGTCGGTGAGGCGTGACATGACGGCCTCCTCAAAGGCGGACTGTGCCTCGCCGCGCCGCCGCTCGGATAGCTGCTCCTTGATGCTGGCGGAATACTCCTCCAGGGTGTCGAACTCCGACACGTCCTTGGCAAACTCGTCGTCAAGGTCGGGAAGCTCCTTGACCTTGACCTCGTTTACGTGTACCTTAAAGGTGGCGTCCTTGCCGGCAAGCTCCGGGGTGTACTCCTTGGGGAAGGTGACCTTCACCTCCACGTCGGAGCCGGAGACAGCGCCGATGACCTGATCCTCAAAGCCGGGTATGAACTGACCGGAGCCCAGCTCCAGGTCGTAATGCTCGCCCTTGCCGCCCTCAAAGGGAACGCCGTCAACAAAGCCCTCAAAGTCGATGTCGGCGATGTCGCCCTTCTCCGCCGCCCTGTCAACCGTCTCGATGCGGGCGTTCTGCTCCCGGACGTGCTCAAGCTCGTGCTCCACGTCCTTCTTTGTGACGCGGACGGCGGGCTTGGGGGCGGCTATGCCCCTGTAGCCCTCAAGCTTCACCTCGGGGTACAGTGATACGCGGAATTTGATGGAGAGTGATCTGTCCTCGCCTATGTTGAAGTCCAGTATGGAGGGGCGGCCCACGGTATCCACGGACTGCTCCTTTATTCCCGCCTCAAGGGCGTCCGGGGCGAGCGCCTCCACCGCGTCCTCATAAAAGGCGCCGGCGCCGTATATGGCCTCGATCATCCTCCTGGGCGCCTTGCCCTTGCGGAAGCCGGGGATCTGTATGCGGGAGCGTCCCTTGAGATACGCCTTCTGAACGGCGTCCTCGAACTCCTCGGGGCTTACAAGCACGGTAAGCTCGGCTGTGTTTTTCTCTTTCTTCTCAAATTCCTTGACGTTCACGGTTGTTTCCTCCTATGTTTGTTCCTGCCATTATGGCATTATTCTGCCATAAGGCATCTTAGTCATTATATCAGATTGTTTTTCAATTGCAAATACTTTTATGGTTTTCTTCGGTTTTTTATGATATTTTCAGCGGCACGAACCCCAGCCGGTCCGCCGAAATGAGCTTATAGCGTATCCCCCGGTCCTCCCCCTCAAAGGCAAAGGGCCTCCCCGGACCGTGGATGTGCCCGTAAAAGCACTCCCTCACGCCGTACCTGAGCATGACCTCGACGATCTCCGAGGCGTAAAACCTGCCGAATATGGGCGGATAGTGTAAAAACACAAGCTTCCTCTCCGCGTCCCCCGCCGCCCTGAGGCTCGTTTCCAGCCGCCCCGCCTCCCGCGACATGAGCTTTTTGTCGTGCTCCGAGGGGTTTCCCTGGTACATCCACCCCCTGGTGCCGCATATTGCCGCGCCCTCGCGGATAAAGCAGTTGTTGTTGATGATATCTATCGTCTCAATGCCGTTTTCCGCGAAAAACGCCCTTGCCTTCCCCGCGGTGGACCACCAGAAGTCGTGGTTGCCCTTGAGTATCAGCTTATCCCCCGGAAGCGCGTCGATGAAGCGGAAATCCGTAAGACAGCTTTTCATATCCATTCCCCAGGTGAGGTCGCCGCATATAACGGTGGTGTCGCCGGGGGAAACGAGCCCGAACCCCTTTTTTAGCTTTTCGGCGTGTCCCGCCCACTCGGGCCCGAACACGTCCATGGGCTTGTCCGCCTCAAAGGAGAGGTGCAGATCGCCGATCGTCCAGAGCATTTCGCGCCCCCTTCCGAATAAAACAGCCGGCGCCGACAATAATATTACCGAGATACCTTGATGAAAGGAGACACATCCGTGAGCGACAGCGTAAATAAGGAATGGGATTCCGCCAGGCTCTCCGGCGTCGGCTGCGACGTGGTCAACTGCGTCTACCACGGCAAGGACGGTCACTGCCACGCCGATTCCATCAACGTGGAGTCCCACTCCGCCATCAGGAAGGCGGAGACCTTCTGCGGGACCTTCGAGGCAAGGTCGTCAATGTAAGCTGACGCTTTCCTCGGCTCCCGTCAGCTTACGCCGGGCGAAAGCCCGGTACATATCATCTCAGGAAATCCCGAACCACGCCCGCAAGCTCCGGCCTTTCAAAGCTCTCCGTGAACCTGGCGGTCCTCCCCGCCAGCGCCTTTAAGGGCATCGGCGCGCTTACGCCGCTGGCGTCCTCAAGGCGCGTGATGAGCTCCGGTCCCCTGCCCTCAGGCGCGGTCCCTATCGCCTCCATGACAGCGGCGCAGAATTTAAACGGGCTGGCGGTGGATACCACCACCGTGGGCGAGTCGTCGCCAGTCTCGGCGCGGTATTTCTCCAAAACGCCGTAAGCCACGGCGGTGTGCGTGTCAATAAGATACCCGTGCTCCGAAAAGACCCGTGCTATCACCGCCTTCGTCTCCCCGTCGTCACAGGAGCCGGCGGAAAATTCCCTGTCCAGGGCGGCCTTTATCCCCGCCGAGACGGTGTATCTCCCGTCTGTCCTGAGCTTTTCCATATACCCCGCCGTCTCCGCGTCGTTCCCGCCGGACAGGTCGTAAAGCAGGCGCTCCAGGTTGCTGGACACCAGAATGTCCATGGACGGCGATACGGTGGTGTAAAAGCGGCGGTTCCTGTCGTAGGTGCCGGTCTTTATGAAATCCGTGAGCACGTCGTTGCTGTTGGAGGCGCAGATGAGCCGCCCCACGGGAAGTCCCATGCGCTTCGCGTAGTAGCCCGCCAGTATGTCCCCGAAGTTTCCGGTGGGGACGCAGAAGTTTACCTTCTCCCCCGCCCTTATGTCCCCGGAATTTATAAGGTCGCAGTAGGCGGAGATGTAGTATACCACCTGGGGCAGGAGCCGCCCCCAGTTTATGGAGTTGGCGGAGGAGAGCATCCAGCCCCGCGCCGAAAGCTCCTTTCGCATCCCGGCGTCGGAGAAAATCTCCTTCACCGCCGCCTGCGCGTCGTCAAAGTTCCCCTTCACCGCCGCGACCATGACGTTGCTCCCGGACTGGCTTGTCATTTGGAGCTTCTGGATGTCCGACACCCCGTCCACGGGGTAAAATACGCATATCCTCGTCCCCTCCACGTCGGCAAAGCCCTCCAGCGCCGCCTTTCCCGTGTCCCCGGAGGTGGCGACGAGTATGCAGCCCCTCCGCTCCTCGCCGTTCTTTCTCATGGCGGCTGTGAGCAGATACGGCAAAAGCTGAAGCGCCATATCCTTAAAGGCGCAGGTGGGGCCGTGCCAGAGCTCCAAAAAGTGAGTCCCGGGCGCGAGCCTTCTCACCGGCGCCACGGCGGGGGTGTCAAACCCCTTCGGCCCGTAGGCGCGGGTCACAAAGTCCGTGAGCTCCGCCACGGAGTAGTCCTCAAGGAACAGCTTCATCACATACACCGCCCTCTGGCGGTAGCTCATTTCGCAAAGCTCCTCTATCGCCCCCTTTGGGAGCGCCGGGAGCGTCTCGGGGACAAATAGCCCCCCGTCAACGCTGAGCCCCTGGGCGATGGCCCCGGCGGAGCTCACGGCATTTTTGCTGTCGCGTGTGCTTATATAGCGCATAGGTGTATCCCTCCAGCTTTACCGGTCCTCGGTAAAGGCGTTTTCAATGTGGATTATCTTCGGCTTTTTCGTGTCGGTCCCCTCAGGCGCGTATACCTCTATCACGTCCAGGCGCGGCTCCTTATCCGTTTTGTGGGTCTGGAGATAGAGCTTGGCGGTGCTTATTATCTTCCCCTGCTTGCGGTACGTCACCGCGTCACGCGCCTGGGCGTAGCCGTCGCCGCTCCTCGTCTTGACCTCCACGAATATTATGCTTTTCCTGTCCTCCGCGATGAGGTCGATCTCCCCGATCTTTGTCCGGTAGCCGGAGGCGATGAGCCTGTATCCCTTTTTTCGCAGGTATTCCGCCGCCGCGGCCTCGCCCCAGCGTCCAAGAAGCTTTGTGTTCAATGCGTCTTCCTCAAAAACGTGAGGCGGTGTATCTCGCACGGACCCAGCCTCGCCAGCGCCTCGTAGTGCGCCTTCGTACCGTAGCCCTTGTGCCGCTCAAAGCCGTAGCCCGGGTACTTTTCCGCAAGCTCCAGCATGAGCCTGTCACGGCTCACCTTGGCAAGTATTGAAGCCGCCGCGACGCTTGCGCTCTTTCCGTCCCCGCCCACAAGTGTCATGTTGGGGTATTTGATCCCGGCGGAGCGGTTGCCGTCGATTATGGCGATCTCCGGCGCCGCTTTGAGCCCCTCGATGGCGCGGTTCATGGCAAGATATGTGGCGTTCAGTATATTGAGCGCGTCCACCTCCTCATGGGAGGCGAAGGCGACGGACCAGTCAAGGGCCTTTTGGGTTATCTCCCCGTAAAGCTCCTCCCTCTTTTTTTCGGAGAGCTTTTTCGAGTCGTTGAGCCCGTCGATGACGAGCTCCGGCGGCAGTATGACGGCGGCGGCGCATACGGGCCCCGCCAAGGGTCCCCTGCCCGCCTCGTCCACGCCGGCGATAACGGTGTATCCCTTTTCAAAAAGCTGTCGCTCATACGTCCAAAGGTCCATCTCACACCTCCGGCGGACCGTCAAGCGTCATTCTGCCCAGCCTGCCGCCGCGAAATTCGTCCAGCAGCACCTTTGCCATACGCTCCGTGTCCGTCTCCCCGCCGGAGATGAGAAACCCCCTTCGGCGGGCGCATTTTTCAAGTATCTCAAACCCCTCCATACCCTGGGGGTCCTCTATTCCGAACCTGTCAACGAGGCTTTTGGGGTACAGGTCCCTGAGCCTTTCGCAAAGGCGCGCGCCCAGCGTCTCCGCGTCAAGTATCTCGTCGCGCACAGCGCCGGTAAACGCCAGGTTCTCCCCCACTGCCTTGTCGTCGAATTTGGGCCACAAAAGCCCCGGAGTGTCAAGTAGCTCCACGCCGCCGCCCACGTTTATCCACTGCTTCCCCCTCGTGACGCCGGGCCTGTCTGACGCCTCCGCCGCCCTTCTTCTGGCGACGCGGTTTATAAACGAGGACTTGCCAACATTCGGTATCCCCAGGACCATCACCCTGAGCGTCCTGCCTGTAAGCCCCTTGGCGGCGTATGCGGCAAGCCTGTCCTTCAAAAGCTCCCTGACGGCGCCCGTAAAGGCGGCTGTCCCCTTTCCGGTCTTGCAGTCCGTCTCCAATACCTGCGCGCCGCTTTTTTTGAAATAGGCGCTCCAGAGCCCCGTTATGGCGGGGTCCGCCCCGTCTACCCGGTTTAGTATTATGAGCCTTGGCTTTCCGGCGGCGAGGGCGTCGATCTCCGGGTTGCGGCTGGAGCGGGGAACGCGGGCGTCAATGACCTCGCATACCGCGTCCACAAGCTTCAGATTTTCCGACACCATCCTCCGGGCCTTTGCCATGTGACCGGGGAACCACTGGACATTCATCTCCCCGCCCATCAGTAGATGCTCCCTATCCTGGAAAGGTCCCTCTCCCCCACGGCGCCGTTCAGTCCCGCCGGAGATGGGAAAACTATCATCAGCACCTTGCCTATGACGCACCGCCTGTCCACCATTCCTATGGACGCCCTTCGGCTGTCTGTGGAGCCGTTGCGGTTGTCTCCCATGAGGAACATGCACCCCTCCGGCACGGTCACGGGACCTTCAAAGTCCTCGCGTGTGTTGGTGGGAGCCGCCGTGTAGGGCTCGTCAAGGGCAACCCCGTCCACATAGACGATGCCGCTTTCAAAATCTATATCCACCGTCTGCCCGCCGGTGGCGATGACACGCTTAACCAACGGTTCGGGTCCGTAGGTGTCCGTCTGGACGACGACCACGTCGCCGTTTTTCGGGGTGTAGAACAGATTCGTTGTCAGGATCATATCGGCGTCGTGGAGCGTGGGGTACATGGACGTGCCCTTGACGTTTACCACCCGTATGCCGAACATGAATATTATGATACCGGCGACGAGGGCGCTCACGATGCACTGTATCCAATCGTAGAGCTCCATCTTCCCCTCGTTCTTCTTCGCCCTCTCCGCCTTGCGCTTCTCTATTCCGGAGACGGGCTCCGGCGCGTTCCCGCCGGGGGTGCTGTCGTCCATTTTCTTCCGCCGCCTTTCTGCCTTATGATCCGTTTTTCCGCGTTTTAGCGCGACAAGGAAAAAAGGGGGATGAGCCTCCCCCTTTTCTCTCTGTTAGATTCTCTCCTTGACCTTGGCGTTCTTGCCGACGCGGTCTCTCAGATAGTAGAGCTTTGCCCTGCGGACCTTGCCGCGGCGGACAGTCTCGACTGAAACGATGCTGGGAGAATGGACCGGGAAGACCTTCTCACAGCCCACGTTGTAGGAGATACGGCGGACGGTGATGGTCTCGTTGATGCCGCCGTGCTTCTTGGCGATGATGGTGCCCTCAAAGGCCTGGGTGCGCTCACGGTTGCCCTCCTTGACCCTGACGGTGACACGGACGGTGTCGCCCACGTTCATTTCGGGAAGTTCGGGCTTCATGTAGCGTTCATTCAAGGTTTCAACTAAATTCATTGTGTTTTCCTCCCCTCTTGATAGGCGTTCGTACCGCTTTTACACGGCATAGGACCGCCCCGATACGCGGGCAAATCCACTTTGACCCGCAAAGGCTTTGATATAATAACACAACATTTTGAGAAAAGCAAGGATTATTTTCACAAAATTTCGATTTTTTGTGAAAATAAGACGGGAGTGGCTCACATGCCGGACCTGAGCGTCTCCATCATGTTATAATTGTGCTCCCCCAGGTCCTTCTTCATCTGAAGCGCCTCAACTATGTCCATGGGGTACATCTTCTGCCCGTCGTAGCATATGACCTTGTTTGTCATGCCCTCGGCGAGCACCTTCACGGCCGTGTAGCCGAAATCCGCCGCCAGCACCCGGTCGCGGACGGTGGGGCGCCCACCGCGCTGAACGTGCCCTATGATGGTGGCGCGGGTGTCCATGCCCGTCTCCTCGTTTATTATCTTCGCCACGTCAAAGGCGTGGGCGGCGCCCTCGGCGACGATAACGGCGTAATTCGTGCGCCCGTGGAGCTGCCCCTCCCTTATGGGCAGTATCACGTCCCGCTTGTAGTCGATGGGCTTTTCCGGGACGAGCACCGCGGAGGCGCCCACCGCCAGGCCCACGTAAAGAGCCAGGTAACCCGCCCTGTTGCCCATGACCTCCACCACGGAGCAGCGTTCGTGGGACTTCATGGTGTCGTTGAGCTTATCTATGCACTCTATGGCGGTGTTGCAGGCGGTGTCAAAGCCGATGGTGTAGCTGGTGCAGGCGATGTCGTTGTCTATGGTGGCGGGAATGCCGCAGACGCTTATCCCGTACTTCGAAAGCTCCAGGGCGCCGCGGAAGGTGCCGTCTCCGCCCACGCACACAAGCCCGTCAATGCCGCGGAAGCGGCAGATGTCCGCCGCCCTCTGTACCCCCTCAGGGGTGCGGAACTCGGCGCTGCGGGCGGTGTAGAGCATTGTACCGCCCAGCGAGGTTATGCCGGAGACATCCTGGGGCGTAAGCGGCTCCATGTCGCCCGTTATAAGCCCGTGATAGCCGCGGCGGACGCCTATGCACTCAATGCCCATGCTGTGGGCGGTGCGCGCCACGGCGCGTATGGCGGAGTTCATGCCCGGCGCGTCGCCGCCGGAGGTGAGGACGCCTATCCTGTGGACCTTTGGTTCATATTCTGCCATAATACTTCCTCCATTTTCTCTATGTGAAAGGGACTTTACCTGAATGGGTTCATGTCCTTGTCAATAACCTCACGCCGCTTAAACGCCGCGTAGTCCGGCGCGAGCTCCGGGGAGATCTGACTGAGCGCCGAAATTAGCTGCGCCGGTGAAAGCGCCGGCTCGCCCACGGCAAGGCGCGCCTTCAAAAGTAGCTCGCCCTCCCCCGCCGCCTCCACCGTAAGTCCGGTAAAAAGCGGCTTTATATCCACCTGGGACACCGAGCGTTTGGTGCGCTTTTCCATAACTATGCTCTCCGCGCCGTAAAAGCTCATAAGCTCCTCCGGGCGGTGAACTTTATTATAGTAAAACAAACGTGCCTCTATGTCAAGCCATTTGATATATTTAAATTTATTATCCGAATCAAAAGCCTCCAGCGCCTCGATTCCCTCGGGGCAAACGGCGTTGAGGGCGGCGGGGAGGGCGGCAAGGTCAATGGGCGCGTCGGTCTCAAAGTCCATGAGCTCGCATACGCTCTCTGTGCCCACAGGGAGCGGCATGGCGAAATTCATATAGGGATGCGGGTTGAAGCCCTCGGTGTGCTTTATCTTCACCCCCGCCCGTATAAATACCCTCTGCATGGTGCGCATGAGGTCCAAGTGGGAGATGAATTTTGCCCGCCCCTCCTTTTTGAAAAGGAGCCTACTCATCGCACTTCCTCCTCTCCAAAAGGCAGTTGGCACCGCAGCCCATGCACTTTACCCGGCAGTCCGGCGTCACCCGTCCGGCGTAGGCCTCGTGCCGTTCCCTCAAAAGGTACGATTTGCGCACCCCCAAGTCGATAATGTCCCAGGGGAAGACCTCGTCCTCTCCCCTCTCGCGCGACGCGTAAAAGCCGGGCTCAAGCCCCGCGTCGGAGAAGGCGCGAAGCCACCTTTCAAAGTCAAAATAGTCGCTCCAGGAGTCAAGCCTCCCCCCGGCGGCGTGTACGTACTCGATGACCTTCCCCACCCGCCTGTCGCCGCGTGAAAGCGCCGCCTCGATGAGGCTCACCTCAGGCGAGTGCCAGTTGTAGGTTATGGATTTTGAGGTTATGTTGTCCCTGAGCAGTCTCACCCGCCGCAGGTACTCCTCCGTCCCCACCTGCGCCTCCCACTGGAAGGGCGTGTGGGGCTTGGGGACGAACATGGAGGTGCTGACGGTTATCTTCACTCCCCTCGCCTTGTTGGAGGCGTACTGCCTCCAGGTGTAAAGCACCTTGTTGGCGAGCTTCGCTATGGCTATGACGTCCTCGTCAGTCTCCGTGGGAAGTCCCAGCATGAAGTAGAGCTTTAGCGTGTTCCAGCCGCCCTCAAAGGCTACGCGGCAGGAGTTTAAAAGCTCCTCCTCGGTGACGTTTTTGTTTATCACGTCCCGGAGCCTCTGGCTCCCCGCCTCAGGGGCAAAGGTGAGCCCGGACTTGCGGACCTTCTGCACCCGTTCCATAAGGTCCATGGAGAAGTTGTCCGCCCTCAGCGAGGGCAGTGAAAGGCTTATCCTCCTGGGCTCGCACCAGTCCAGAAGCCCGTCCGTGAGCTCCCCAAGGCCCTTGAAATCGCTGGTGGAGAGGCTTGAAAGCGTGATCTCCTCATAGCCTGAGCTCTCCAGCAGGCTTTTTGCCTTCTCCAGCAGAAATTCCGTTCCGTGCCGCCGGACAGGGCGATAGGCAAAGCCCGCCTGACAGAAACGGCACCCGCGCACACACCCACGGAAAAGCTCCAGCACCACCCGGTCGTGGACGATCTCGGTGGAGGGAACGATGGCGCGGTCGGGGTAAAAGGCGCTGTCCAGGTCCTCAATTATCCGCTTCGTCACCCTCTCCGGCGCCCCGTCGCTGGGGGTCAGCGCGCGGAGCGTCCCGTCCTCGCCGTACTCCGGCGTATATAGGTTCGGGACGTAGACGCCGGGAACCTTAGATACCTCCCTCAGAAAGCGCGGCTTGTCCCAGCACTCTTTTTTGGCGCGCTCAACGAGGCGCAGCGCCTCGATGTCCGCCTCCTCACCCTCACCCAGGACGCAGAAGTCGAGGAAATCCGCCATGGGCTCCGGGTTTACGCAGGAGGTGCCGCCGGCAAATACCACCGGCGTGAGCTCTTTTCTCTCCGAGGCGCGGTATGGCACGCCGGCAAGCTCCAGCATATTTAGCACGGCGGTGTACGCCATCTCGTAGCCCAGGGAGAAGGCTATCACGTCAAAATCCCCTATTGGGTCGCCGCTTTCAAGGGCGTAGAGGGGTATCTTCTCCCCGCGAAGCTCCTCATCCATGTCTCCCCAGGGGGCAAAGCACCGCTCACACCACATATCCGGCTCCCGGTTGATGGCGCCGTAAAGTATCTGGAGTCCCAGGTTGGACATTCCTATCTCGTAGGTGTCGGGAAAGCAGAACGCCACCCGCAGGTCAACGGCGCTTTTGTCCTTGACAATTTCGTTGTATTCCCCGCCTGTGTAGCGGGCGGGCTTTTGTACCCGGCTGAGTATGCGTTCCAGCTTTTGCTCCATGACGGCGCCCCTCGCAAATCGAATAGACAATATATTGATTATACGATAAACCGGCGCCTTTTGCTTATGTGCGATAAAGAAGTAATAGAAGTGTAAAAAATTTTGCCGTTCCTATCCGGCACTTGCGCATTGTG
>CANQVL010000013.1 GCA_947627285.1 uncultured Oscillospiraceae bacterium | reverse complement strand
AAGATGTACCGCGTAGCTATGGATAACGAGGTGTTGCGGCGGGTGGTGTTCGGGGAAAAGTAAATGCTGTTGCCGTGAGGTGGGCAATTACCGGATCGCCCACCTGGTGTGTCCTATGCAAAGATGATTCCTGCGTTCATGATCTCAACCACCGATTAGATATTGTTCATCTTCCACGCCCATTCCATCGGGTCAGTGGCCTTCGGCGCCTCGGTGACGCCCTGGGCAATTTGGCGGATGATGCTGTCCAACTTTGGCTGGGCCTGACGGTCAACGTACATCAGGCGGCTGTTCAGTTTGCCACTCAACGGCGCTGATCTTCCGCACATCAAAGGGCCGTGCTCAACAAGCAAAATGGTTTGCTGATGTATTCGCTGGAACAGGCCCACAAAACCTTCAGCAGTCCAGCAGCTTCAGCGTGCAGGCCTTGGCGATAGACTTTCGGATCTCCGACCGCAGGGGCGGCACCGAGGACGGCGACACGCTCAGCTATCGATCCCGATGATCAGGAGGGTATCCAACAGGCTCAGATCCGCCCCTAGTTCCCCACAGATGCCAATCCAGATCCCCGCCGCGTGGGCCGCGTCTGCCGCGATTATCATCGCCCGAAACACCGCCGGGTGGTGAGGCTCAAAGAGCTTGCCCAGGTCGTAGGGGATGCCCTCCGCGTCCAGATCCGCCATCACGGCTTTACACGCCCGCTTGCACTCCTTGACTTCCTACACCGAGGTGATTATCGGGAACATGATTGCCGCCTTGCCGAAAGCGGAGGCGCGATACAGCGCTCGCAGCTGTGTCCGGAACACCTCCTGACGGTTCAGGCGGATGCGGATAGCCCGCACACCCATGACCGGATTTTCTTCTTTCCGAAGGTGGAAATACTCCACCTGCCTGTCCGCTCCGATATCCAGAATGCAGAGGACTACCTGTTTGCCGTTCGTGACCGTGGCCACTTCCTTGTATGCCTCGAACTGCTCCTCCTCGCTGGGGTATTCGTTGGCGGCCAGGTACAGGAACTCGGACCGTAATAGCCCGATTCCCTGCCCGTCGTTTGCCTGGATCGCATGGGACTCCTCGGGAGAGCCGATGTTGAAGTACACCATCATCTCCCGGACGTCCAGGGTCACGTCCCCGCCTTTTATCATATCGCATTGCCGCAGCCTCCGCCAGATATTTTTCCTACAATCAACAGCACTGCATAATTCCAAGTGGAGCTGCTCGGATGATAACATGGACTTGATGGAGAATCATAGCCCTTAGCCGCATATGGCGATTTAATAGAATATTATCCAACAGGCGGGCGGCTCTTTATCTTGTCCAATAACCGAGCGGCATTTTTCCCTTGAAAAAGGGCCGGAAATTCGTTTTGGTATCACCATCCTAACGACTGAAAATTATACGCGGAGAGGAAAATCCTTTTCCATCGCAAACGCCCAACATGGTGTTTTGCCACACGTCCTGCCCTAAAACCGCGCAAGGGGGCGGCAACGGGATGACAGGGGCGGGGTCATTGAGGGGGCTCGGTTGTATAATACTGCGCCTGGGCGGTCCAGAGGGCGTGGTATTTGCCGGTGGGGTCGGCGAGGAGGGCGTCGTGGGAGCCGGATTGGACGATTTGACCGGCGTCAAAGACGGCTATCTTGTCGCAGAAGCGGCAGGAGGCCAGGCGGTGGCTGATGTAGACGGCGGTCTTGTCCCCGGCGATGGTGTTGAAGCGGCTGTAGACCTCGTACTCCGACACCGGGTCCAGGGCGGCGGTGGGCTCGTCCAGGATGATGAAGGGCGCGTCCTTGTAGAGGGCGCGGGCCAGGGCGATCTTTTGAGCCTCGCCGCTGGAGATTTCCACGCCGTCCTTGTCGAAGTCCTTGTAGAGGGGCGTATCGAGGCCCTTCGGCATTGTGCCCTCGCGCTCATCGAACCCGGCGCGCTTCAGACATTCGTCCGCACGCGCCCGGTCAAAATCCGTGCCGGCGGCCACGTTTTGCCCCAGGCTGACGGCGAAGAGCCGGAAGTCCTGGAACACCACGGAGAAGAGAGACATGTACTCGTCGTAGTCATATTTCCGTATGTCCACGCCGTTGAGCAGGATGACGCCCTCCGTGGGGTCGTAGAGGCGGCAGAGGAGCTTGATGAAGGTGGTCTTCCCGGAGCCATTCATGCCCACCACCGCCAGCTTCTCGCACACCTTGAATTTCATGCTGACGTGCCTCAGCGCCCAGGTGTCGGTGTGGGGGTACTTGAAGGACACGTCGCGAAACTCCACGTAATACTCGTTGTCGTCCCGCTTTTCCACGGTGAGGGTGCCCTTGTACATCTCGTTGGGGATGTCGAACCAGGCGAAAAGGCGCTTCAGGTATCCGTCGTTCACCGCGAGCCGCTGGACGGATCTCACGACCCCGGCGGACGCCGACAGCAGGAGGGTGACGCAGGAGACATATTGGGCGATGGAGCCCACGGACACTTCTCCCCGGAGGGAGGCGTAGATCAGCACCAGGTAGACCACGAAGTGCAGGGCGAAGTCCGCCGCCTTTCCCAGGGAGTCCAGCAGCTCGGCGCACAGCTGCACCCTGTTGAACGCCCGCGCCCAGGTCATGCTCAGCTCCAGCCCCTTTTGGACAAGGCCCTCGCCAATGCCGTAGAGACGTATGTCCTTGCCGTAGGCGTAGTCGCCGATGAGCTCGTCCAGCTTGCCGACGTGGAGATTGACGTCCGCCACGCGGCTCAAGAGCCTGCGGACCTGTCCGGCCGACAGGGAGTACAGGACCATCTGCCATGCCACCGCCGCCGCCACCCCGACCGCCAGGGCCAGCTTCATCCACACCGACACGCTCCCCAGCGCGAAGAAGGGGACGGTCAGGGATACGCTGACCGCGATCCGGGTAAGGTACAGGACGGCGCTCTGCGTACATTCGCGCAGAGTGTAGAAGTTGTACCCCCTGGTGGTCTCGCTCTCCACCCGCTCCCGCCGCAATGCCACGTCCCGGTCCTCGACGGAGGAGTAGGACATCTCCATGACCTTCCGGGACCAGCTGAAGGCCAGGTTGTCGCTGAACTCAGCATTCCCCACGTCCATTCGCTTTTTAAACCATGCCGCCAGAAGCCCCAGCGCGAAGGACAGCCCCACCGTCAGCCCCGCGTACAGCGCCAGCGTCCCGGCGGGCCGTCCGGCGGCGATTGCGTCGATGAGCCGGGCGGAAAACCAGATTGGTACATAGGGCGTGACTGCCTCCACCACGGCCCCTAGGAACCGGAAGGCCGCCTCATTGCGGCTGAGACGCCAGAGAGCCGCCATGCCGCGCCTGTAAATTTTGATGTGCTCGGTAAGCTTCATTCCGCCTCACCTCCCTTGTAGTCGTCCCTGTACCAGCAGCTTTGTATTTCAAACAGCCGGCTGTACTCCCCGCCCAGGGCCAAGAGCTCTGCGTGGGTCCCCTGCTCGGCGATCCGCCCGTTTTGCAAAAACAGTATCCTGTCGCAAAACCGGGTGGAGGCCAGACGGTGGGAGATGAACACCGACGTCTTGCCCTCCGCCATGGCGTTATATTGCAAATACACCTCGTTTTCCGCGATGGGGTCCAGCGCCGCCGTGGGCTCGTCCAGCACCAGCGCCGGCGCGTCCTTGTAGATGGCACGGGCAAGCATCAGCTTTTGCGTCTCGCCGCCGGAAAGCTCCGTGCCCTCACTGTCCAGCTGCTTATCCAAAACGGTGTCAAGCCCGCGTGGAAGGGCGTCAAGCTTAGACCCCAGCCCCGCGCGGCGTACGCACGTCTCCGCCCGCTCCCGGTCCCCGCCGCTGAGCTGCCCGGACACGCACTCAAGAATGGAGAAGCACCCGGCGCGGGCGTCCTGGAAGACGGGGGAGAACAACTTATAGTATTCCTCCCGCTTAAAATCCCGGACCGGCACGCCGCCCAGCCTTATTTCGCCCTCGGTGGGGGCGTAGAGGCCGCATAGAAGCTTCACCAGCGTTGTCTTACCCGCGCCGTTGAGACCCACCAGGGCCAGCTTCTCCCCGGCCCTTATGGTGAGGTTCAGGTCGTGAATGGTGTCCGCCTCCGCCCCGTGATAGCGGAAGGAGACGTGGTCAAAGACGATCTCCGGGGCAAAATGCAGGTGCTTTTCCGCCGTCTCGGAGCCGTCAGGGGCGTCCTCGGGCATGTCCAGATATTCCCGGAAGTCGCTGACAAAGAGGCTTGCGTTATTCATGCCGGTCCACTCGGTGACGATGTTCCCCACAAATCCCGCGAAGGAGGATATGGCGGCAAAGTAGAGTACGAACCGCTCCGCGTCCACCTCCCCCCGTATAGCCTGAGCGATCAGCACCGCGTAGGCCGCGCCGTCCCGCAGGAGTATCACCAGAAGGTCGGCAAGGCGCATGAGGAGCTGTCGGAGCCTCATCCTTTCGCCCCAGTCCACATCCGTTTTAAAGAGGTCATCGTAGAGCCTCCGGAGCCACCCAGCCATGCCGTATACCCGGATGTCCTTCCAGTAGTCGTAGTCCCCCGACGTTCGGATGACATAATCGAGCTTTGCGTTGTTGTCCGTCCGGGCCGCCCGGGTGGAGTATTCCCATTTCCTGTAAGCCCGTGCGCACAGGATATTTACCGCCGGCGCCGCGGTCAGCAGCGGCACCAGCCAGGGGCTGACGCCGGAAATCACCGCCCCCAGAAGGGCGTAGCACAGAACGTACTCCATGAGCTTCACCGCCCGCCGGGGCGTGTCGCACAGGGGCTGTACCCCGTCCCAGGACTGGGTGGCAAGCGCTGCCCGGTCATACATGTCCCGGGTCTCCTTGCGCTCAAAGGTCTGGTAGAAGCACCGGACGGACCGTCGGGAGAGCTCCGCGCCCATGATGTCCCAGTAGATATTCAGGACGTTATCCGCCAATTTGACAAAGATGTCACGGCCCGCCGTGGCTGTCAGCATCAAGCCCAGCATCAGCCCCACGGCAAGTGCCGCCTCATCAAAGCTCCGCCCAGCCGTCACCGCTCCCACAACTAAGGCCGGCAGGCGCACCTCGCTCCAGGTCAGGAACACCGCCAAAGGCAGCTGCAAAAGCAGGAAGAGCAGGGCCGCCGGAGCGCTTCGGAGCATCTGCTGGAAGCTCCAGAGGGCGTTACTCAGCGCCGATTTGTACGGCTTCTTGTTTGGGTCTTTTTCGTATTCCAAGGTCTTTCACCCCTTTCGCTCCCATCGTAGCACATTTTGCCCCCCAAAAAGTAAATTCGTGCACGAAACGCCGCCGTCCGTGCACGAATTGCGTTTTAGGGGAGGGCAGGGACGAGAAATTCCGAGGTGAAGGCCCCGTCCTCGCTGTTGTACTTCACCCAACCGCCGTGGTCCCTGATGATTGCATCGGTTCTCCTGAGCCCGAAACCGTGGGCTCCGGATTTGGAGGTCCCGAAGAGGGCGCCGGACTTTTTAAGCTTTGCACCGGCGGAGTTGAGCATGGAGAAATAGAGCATTTTCCCCTTCATACCCAGAAATAAGCGGATGAACCTCTCGCCCTCCGCGCCACGGCAGGCCTCGATAGCGTTGTCCAGCAGGTTCCCCACGATGATACTGAGCTCCAGGTCGCTGACCGTCAGTCCCTCCGGCACGTTGGCCTTCACCGTGACGGCCACGTTCTCATTTTTCGCCTGGGCGAGCTTGGCGGAGAGTATGGCGTCCAAGGATACGTTGCCGGTCTTGAGGAGGGTGTCCACGTTCATGAGCTTTTCGTCCAGCTCAAGAAGGTACTCCCGCGCCCGCTCCAGGTCCCCGGCATCCAGAAAGCTTTTCAGCGTCTGCAAATGGTTGTGGAAGTCGTGCTTGTAGCCCCGCATCTCCCGGTGGATGCTCCGCACCTCACTGAGGTGCTGCCGGGACTGCTCGGTTTGGTACTCCACAAGCTTTAAATATGTCCTCTTTAACATCTCAATTCCTCTCTATGAACGCACGGTTCACGCCGTCGTACTTCCCACGGGCCAGGGGAATTTCAGTTCCGCCTGTCAGCGTCACACCCGTCCGCGAAATGCGCTCCACGGCCTTCAGGTTGACAAGGTAGGAGCGGTGGGTGCGGAAAAAGTCGCCGGAAAGCCGCTCCCCAAAGGCGGTGATGCTCTCCTTGAGCCTGTATACGTCCGCGCGGGTGTGGATCTCAATGTAGTGGGCGAAGGATTCCACATAGAGGATGTCCGCCTCCGGGAGCTTCACCGTCCCGCCGTCCAAGCTTATGACCACCGACGGCGGCTCCACCGCCAGCCTCGCCGCCGCACGATCAAGCACCTCTGACAGCTTGACCTCCGACACCGGTTTGACAAGGTAGTGGAGGGCGTCCACCTCGTACCCTTCGGCTATGAACTCAAAGTGGGAGGTGATGAACACGATCTCCGCCCGTCCCCGCTGCGCCCTTACGCGCTTGGCAAGCTCAATGCCGGAAAGCTCCCGCATCTCCACGTCCAGAAGGAGAATGTCGTAATCCTGGTTCTGTGCGTATTCAAAGAGAAAGCTCTCGGCAGACGGAAACTCATCGAGCCGCATACCAACCCCCGACGCCTCCGCCCACCGCCGAACCATGCCGCCGATACTCCGCCGGTCAACGTCCGAATCGTCACATATCGCTATGGTGTATTCCATCCCGCCACCGCCGTTCCCTTATCTGACTTTTGATTTGATAGGATTATATCACAGTGCCGCGGCGTTTTCCACTTGCTTTTTTGCATACGTGGGGCTTTATATTTGCTGCTCTTCGTCTTGTTAATATTCCCCTCCCGAATTGAAGGGGGTGTACGCTCTCATATCACTATCGGGCGGGGTTTTCCAGGATGTATTCTTCCACCCAGGTGTCCAGGAGCTTGCCGGTTTTGGTGATGTGACCGACCATGACGAGTATGGGGCCGTCCTTGGGTATGTTTCGTTTAAAGCCCAGCTTTTTGAGGACGTGCTCGGTGGGTTCGTTGCCCTCGACGATGGTGGAAAAGAGGCTGCCCACGGTCAGGGGCTCGCCGTCCACGCTCAGTCCCTCCCCGAAGAGCTGGTCTATGACCGCCCGGGACGCCTCCGTGCAGTAGCCCCGGTTCCGGTACGGCTTCGAGACATAGAACTCCAGCTCGTAATGGTCCTCCCGGTGGAAGCCCACGTACCCGATGAACCGCTCCGGCTCGTCCCTCAGGAAAAGGGAATAGATACACTCCCCGTGGCCCGTCCTCTCAAAATAATCCGCGAATTTCCGCAAATACCGTCTGGAATACTTCACGCCGCAGAACATATAAAAATCCCCGTCCTCCCGCAGCATCCGAAGGAAGGGCTTGTTGTCCCGGGCGTTCTGCCCCGGCAGGAGCAGGAGCCTATCCGTCTCAATCGCTTTTCCCGTGTTCAATGCTTTTCCTCTCTTTCTCCGACGCCTCTCGCGCCGGTCTCCAAAAGCTCCGCCAGCGTGCGCGGGGCGTAGTCCATATATTCCATCATGCACCCCACGTTGATGATCTTATCGGGGATGCCAAGCTCTCGCAGCTCCCGCCGCCATTTCTCGATGAGCCGCCACTCATCGGTGCTGTGGACGTGACCGTAGAGCATGACCGCCCCGTGGTGCTGGTTTTTGTAAAACAGGATGGGGTAGTGGCACAAAACCACCTGCGTGCCCCCGTCCGTGATCTCGGCGTAGGGCTCCACGCTCTCCCACAGGGTGCCCGGCGGGCGCCGCAGCTTGTCGTGGTTTCCCCGGATGAGCCGCTTGTGCCCGTTGAGGCGTCTGAAAATATTGGCGCTGTCCTCCCCGTCCTTCCAGAATGCATCGCCCAGGACGTAGACCGTGTCATCATCGCCTACGCGCCGGTTCCAACGCTCAATCAAGCCCTCCGCCATCGCTTGCGTGCCGGCGAAGGGCCTTTTGTCGTACCGGATCGCGTTTTTGTGTCCGAAATGGGTGTCGGCGATATAGAATATCATGAATTTTCCCCCAGGGTCTTCTGAATGGCTCGCTCACGCGCCAGAAATTCCGCCAGCCCCTCGCGGTCAACAAAATTCACCTCGTACTCGCGGTCAAGCCGCTCGAAGATGAACGCCTCCTCCACGATCCGGGAAAGGCCCAGCTCCCAGAGCTCCCGCCCCACCCGATAGAGGAAGTCCCGCTCCGCCGGGTCGTGGAGGTCGGGGATGCGGTAATGGCAGGTGTCCCTCCAACCGGAGATATACAGGACATAGCCCTTTCCACCATCGCGCACCTCCTCTTCCAGCTTTTCAATCAGCCGCTCCGGGACGGGCCGCGTGGCGTCCGCGGCGCGCTCGCTGTCCAGCTTTGCCCGAATGTCGGTGAGGTGCTCCCCCGGACCGAGAGGGATATGTACGACGTTGTCAAGCTCCCGCACATTCGAGAGGATACTCTCCCACCCGTCGATGAATACCTTGATGAACTCCTCGGTGTTGCCCCGACCGGCAAACCGCCGGCGGTACTCCTCCCGGCACTCGTCCGTGGGACAGCAGACGACTATCTTCCGTCCGTACTCCTTTTGCAGCCTGTAGATCACCCACTCGCTTGTGGGGATGATAACATAGTCGTACCGCCGCTCCGCCCGCAGGACGGCGGCAACGTAGTTGTCAGGGTAGAGGGGGTCGTTCAAAAGCCAGGGCGCGGCCTTCTCCGCCTCCGGCTCCCCGCTTTTGACCGTGGGGAGGATCCGGCTGTAGGGCATGGAGGTCAGGTCTATTGCGTTTTCGACCCGCGCCGCGAAGGTGGATTTTCCCGTCCCCGCGAATCCGGCTATGATCATGTCGAGCTCCTTTCTGTCGATTCCAACCGTAAATCCGTTTTTGTGTTTTCCTTTATCCACCGGACAGTCTCCGACCAGAGCATGGGCGGACGGTCCTCCGCGTTCAGAAGGCGCAGGACCGCGTCCCGCTCCCCGAAAAGGCCGGTTTTCCCGTTGAACGGCAAAAAGTCCTCCGTATGGGCCTCAAAAAATGCCTCACGCACAAACACCGCAAGGCACAGACCCGCGTCCCTGCCATACCAGCCGTCCAGCCGCTGGAAGCTTTCGGGGTTATCCGTCTTCCAAAGGCTTTTGGACAGGGCGTCCAACGCCGGGAAGCGCCGCAGGAACAGGTGCTCCGGGATATCCGCGCTCTCCATTCCAACGATCCATCGCGTACCGTCGCGGGTGACACACTCGATGACCCCCGGTCCGCCCAGACCCGTAGATGCCTGATAGTGCATGTATACGCACCTTGCCGGAAAGTCCCCGTCCAGAGCCTCCAAATCAAAGGTCCCGCCGTGTATAAGCTCCACTGTCATCCCTCCCGGACGGCTATCAGCTTCTATAGGCCGTCAGCGTTGTGCCGGAGCACATTTCATACCGCAGGCCGTACCTGTCGAAAATGTCCGAAAAGCCTTCATAGACCCGTGCCTCCAGTTTCCCGTAATCGACGATTGTCGGGCCGTCAAAATAACGGTCGCACAGCTTTTTCATCATAAACGCCTTATAGAGCGCGTCCTCCCGCGCGTCCCCGGACAGCTCCAGGGCCTCCCGCAGCTCCGCCCGCAACGGGAGCTCTCCGACGCAATCGGGGTCCTCAAGCTCCGTAAACTCCAGATAATCCTCACAGGTGTCGAATTCCTCGGGGTCCCAGCCCTCCAGCCGCTTCATGAGCCTTTTCGCGTCGGACATCGCCTCCTCCCTGAGGTCCGGCGTCAGGCCCGCCTCACAGCGGATTTGGGAGCTTCTGTCCAGCAGGAGCTTCATGACCTCCTCCAGCCCCTCCGGGGACAGCTCGGCAAGCTCAATCCTGTACCGGGTCTGGTGCAGAAGGTCGTAGAGCGGCCCCTCGAAGGTCATGTCCAGAAGCGGCTCCGGGCTGCAAAGGCACACAAACTCATAACCGCCGGTATTGGGATCGTATATCGGGGTTTTGAAAAGCCGCTCCCGCTCCACGACGGAAAGCTCATTTGCCCACACGTCGTCATAGCCTTCAAGAAGCCCGCCGGAACCGTAAAATTCCGGCCCGAGCTTCGGCGTGTAATATGAGTAGCGTATTCCTCCGGCGCAGACGCTTGTGTCCCGCCACAGGCCCCATTTTTTGCAGTAGTCGATGAGCTCCCGCACCATCGCGGGGATGTCCTCAGGGGTGAAAAAATGCTCTGCCATTGGCAAACCTCCCTTTCGCGTACCGCTTAAAGCTCCACGAATTCCTCAAACAAAATGCTGACCTTTGCCTCCCGCTTTTCGCAGTGGTAATGGCCCAGATACCAGTGGTCGTAATCCAGCCGCGACTCGATGGAGTCCAGCCAGCGCTCGGTGGTCTTGTCCACCAGCGACTGGTCGACGGTGGGCAGGAACTCCTCCACAGGCTCATATTTCAGCGGCGCTGTGTGGGACAGCACCACGTCCACCCGCCAGTGGACCCGGTCCAGCGCCCGCTCCACGTCGTCCATGATCTCCCCGGAGGGCTGTTCCGAGGGGAACCAGGGCTCGCCGGAGGCCAGCCGCCACCGCTTATCAACGCTGTAGGCCCCGCCGATGACCAGCGCCCGCTTGCCATCCAGGTCGTAGATCTCGCCGTCCTTGGCGAATAAGAGGTTCGGGAATTCCTTCTCCCAGTATACCACGCCGCCATGCCACTCCTTTTCCTCGTAGCCGTCGATGAGGAAGGGGCGCTCCTCGTGGTTACCGTGGACGCACAGCAGCGTCACCTCAAGATGTGAAAGCTCCCACTTCAGGTCATAGTCGGAGCCGTCCAAAAAATAGTTGATACACGCGTCCCCCAGGATGACCAGAATATCGTCCCTGGTCGTCTCGTACTCCGCGCAGAAGTCGAAAATACGGTCGAAATCCCGGTGGGTGTCGCCGGTGAGTATGACCATACCGCTTTTCCCTCCTTAAACCGAACGGTATTTACCCGTCTCTTCGTCAAAAGCCAAAATCGCGACCCGCCCGCCGGCGCTTACCGAACCGTCGATGTAGTAGTGATTGGCGCCGTCAAAGTAGACCCCGTGACAGCCGGGATCGCCGGCGAGCCTTGACGTGGGCGTATGGCCCGCGATCACGTCCTTGTAAAACCTGCCCCGTGTGGGCGGAGCTTTCAGGACGAACATGGACCTGGGCGTGAGCTTGCGCCACCACTCGCCGTATTCCTCGTCGATCCCGGCGTGGACGAAGATCTGCCGCTCCGTCTCGTAGTAGTACGGCAGACCCCTCAGCCAGTCGATCAGTTCCCGGCTGTCGGTCAATATACTTTCCGCCACCGCCCGATTGAGGGCGTCGTCTGACAGCATGGGGAGAAGCCTTTCAAGGGCATCCCACCGCTTTTCGGAGACCAGGGTCCGGCAGGTCCGAAAGCCAACGTCCCGTTCCAGCCAGCCGTTCCACGGGAGAAGTCCGCACTCATCGGGCGAGGTCGGACCGGCGTATGTGTCCAGCCACTCCAAAAAAGCCTCCTCATGGTTGCCCCGGAGTACAATGACTCTGTCCGCCCCGCGCTCCTGCTGCAGCTCATAAAGGAGCCGCAGGACCTGCCCGCTCTCCGGGCCGTAGTCTATGTAATCGCCCAAAAAGACCAGCCTGTCCCCGCCGCCAGGGTTGATTTTCTTTAGAGCCTCTCGCAGTGGGAGCAGATATCCGTGTATGTCCGACATCGCGTAGAGCATTTGCCGCCTCCTCTATATGCCTCTGAGGGCATCTATCCCTTCCCCCTGCTCCAGCTGCTTCATGACCCTCTCGTAATACTGCCGCTGATACCGTAAGCGCTCGTCAATCATGCGCCGGGCGGTTTTTGTGCCGCGCTTTTTCCCCAGCTCATATTGTATAAAGTCCAATCTGTACTCGAGCGCTTGCTTTCTGACGGCGCTGTCGAGCCTGAGGAAATCTATCATCGACATATCCGCATAGATCCCGTAAGCGCCGTAGCGGTCCACGTCCTCGGCGTCCCGGATGCTGTGGGCGAAGGGCGTATCTTCGCCGGGAAAATCTGCCCTTCCGTCCACATGAATGGCGATCCCGTAGCAAATTTCCCGGACACGTTCCGCGCCCAGACCCAGCCGCTCCAGAAAGGGCCGCGCGATCCGGGCAGAGATCCGCCCGTGCTCCTCCCGGTTTTTCGGAACACATTGGCAGTACCCCACGTCATGCAAAAGGGCGCCGATGATGAGCCCCTCCTCATCGAGCCCCTCCCGGCGGGCGATCTCTCCGGCGGCGTGGGCCGTCCGGTAGGCATGCTCCAGCTCCCGCGCCTTCTTGTCCGGGTGCCACTGATAATATTCGCACCCGTCAAGCTGTTCCTTCAAAAAAAGCTCCGTCTTCTCTGTATTCGTCACGGCGCCGCGCCCCTTTCCGCTAATTGGCGTAAAACTCCTCGCCCGTGTCCAGGCACAGCGCCCCCAGCGTCCCGCCAAAGCCGCAGCCGCAGTCGATGCAGACGCGGCCTACGGTTTTGTAGATACGGTCGGGCGCGGGGTTGCCGGGGATGAGCCGGGTGGGGGTGTGACCGGAGATCACAGTTTTGTCGGGCCAGTAGGCGTCGGTGAGGCCGGAACGCCCCTCCAGGAAATCCGCCGGTTCGTAGTCCTCCAGGGGCCGCTCCGGGGAGAAGTTGTCGATGCCCGCGTGGACCAGAACATACTCCCGCCCACCGGCCCTGACCTCCTCGTAGAGGGAGAACTCCCCCAGGTACTCCACAATCTCCAGCCGCTTCTCACAGGACAGCGCGTTGAAGGCCCGGAGGGTGGGCTCTCCGCCGTTGGCGAACCAGTCCGACAGCGCCCCGATCTCAGCCTCGTCCAGATTTGAGACTGATTCCTCCGTGATCTCCCGCGTCAGAAATTTCAGCGACACCGCCATCATCAGCTCATGGTTTCCCAGAATCGGGACCACGTTGGGCCGGTCCATCATGTCCCGGAGGACCCTTATCCCCTCCGCTCCCCGGTCCACCGCGTCCCCCAGGACGTACAGGGTATCCGTGGACTTGAAGGAGATCTTACTGAGGATAGTCCGGTAGGCGTCGAAGCTTCCGTGGATGTCGCTTATGGCATAGATCATAGGTATCCCCCTTTCCGCGTCACTCGTCCACCTCGCAGGCAATGAGCTTCAGGGTGGGCTTGGAAAAGCACATGTAGTTGTTCTCGGTCACCAGCTTGAAACGCTGGGCGAACGTGTCGCTCCCGTCAATCCCGTAGAAGCAGTCGTCGTACCATCTTCCGGAGTTTATTCCGAAGGGATTGGGCGGCACCATGTTCAAAAACCTGTTCGCGTATGCCCGCCCGACCTCGCGCTCGCCGAGAAAGAGCTTGATGCACTTCAATCTAAGCGTCACTCCTTTTATAAAATTAGAATTTGAATTGCCGCGCCTTATTCATTTGGCGTCGGCGTTCGGGCTTTCCAAGATAAACTTCACAAAAGCCTTTACCACGAACTGTTTGATGGACTCATCGCGGCAAACATCATCGACCGTGATCCATTTGCCGTTTGCAAGCTTTTTTTGGAACTCTTCTTTTTGCGGCTTGTCAGAACCAAAGATGTAATCCAACGGATTAATCCACTTGTTGGAATGAAATACTATGGTCGTCTCACCTGGTTTGTTGCATATAACTTCATTTGGTGAAGTGATGTTGCTGCCCGGATTTTTGATCAATCCTTTCACGAACATCAAACGACCCAATTGGCAATGGCAGTTTCCGGAATCCACATCGATCTCGCTATAAAAGAACGCCAGCTCATACTCCTTATCGTCAGAACCACAGGCGGTAATCCAATGGTACATGCTCCGATCATTATAATCTGTGTCTTTTCCGCAGCCGTTTTCCCCTTTTTTTAACCTGATACGGGGATCTTTCTTCAATTCCTCGCGAATGTCCATTCGCGCTTTCCCAGTTACGTCCTTTATTGCATCCATAGCTTTTTCAAAAGAAATTCCGGTTTCGCTCATGATTGTATCATCCTTTCTTTTTTTCGTGGCATCTCTGCCTGCCCTTATTCTACCACATCCCCATCCCCCGCGCAACCGGGCTCGCGGAACACCCGTACCAGCGTCTCCTGGAGCTCGCGGGTGAAAAAGGCGGCCTCGTCGCCGTCCGTCGCGGAGAAGTAGAGCCCGCGCATCCGCCGCTCCCAGGGGGAGGGGAGTGGGACGCGCAGGCGCCCCGCGGCGTCAAGCCCCTCCAGCGTCTCCGGGGGCTGGGACTCCGCCAGCTCGAACACCGGGTCGAAAAACCCCAGGCGCGGGTTCAGCCTGAGCCAGCGGTCCGGCACGCCGGGCAGCTCGTAGCTGCGCACAAAGGCTTCGACCTCGCCTATGGCGCCCTCCAGAAACAGCCGCGCCCCACGGTCCTCCGCCGAAAGCGCCGCGCGGTGAATGTCCCTGAGCCTGCCCGCGAAGTATTCCTCCGCGCCCTCCAGCTCCCAGGTGTCGGGCCGGCGGTTGTAGCAGTCCGTGGCGGCGTAGAGGCCCAGAAGCTCCCAAAGCCCCGTGAACACCGCCTCACCAACGTCCCGGTCCCGCTCCTTCCAGCCGCGGAAGCGGAGGCCCGGCAGGAGCAGGACCTCCCGGGGGTCCGCCGGCTCCTCCACCGGGGCGTCCATGCGGGGGACCGCCAGCTCCAGAAAGGCCCTCTCGTCCCCCTCCAGCGCCCTGCCGTAGGCGCGGATGGTGGCGATGTCGCAGGGGAAATTGGCGCCGCGCTTTGTCCGGGGGCGCAGATGGTTCTCCACGGCTGACTCCGACACGCCTCCCGCGCCAGCCAGCCGCTCCTTCATCGTCTCACGTCCCTCCAGCGCGGCGGCTCTCTCCGCGCTCTCCCGGAACCTCCGCCAGAGGAACCGGTAAACCTTACCTTCGCCGTCCCGATAAAATCTCATGTCCATTCAGCCGCCCTCCTTTGCGTCATTTTCCCATTTTTCCATTTCGCATGATACACCCGCCCGCCCAAAAAAGCCATGTAGAGCACTCAACACCCGCATTTTCGCCTCCCTTCAACGCCTGCATAATTATTCCTGATTTTGTGAATATATTCGCTGTTTTTTACCTTCTCCCCCTTAAATAAAACAGGTTTCCCGATTCTATTCACCTTGATGAATATTCGAGACGAAAAGGAGCGCCGCGCGGCGGCTTGACTTTTGCCCTGACACGGGCTAAAATGAGGCGAAGGAGGTGACAGCCATGTCGGACACGACTGCGAGAGGCCGGGCGTACAGGATCGAGGCACGCCGAAAAAAGCTCGAAAAAACCCTCAATACGGTCGCGTATATGGCGTATCCCCGGTCAATCTATGTGAAGTATGAGCTGGTGGACGGTCATGTGATCCCGGGAAAGTATCTCCGGCACAGAAAGACCTCCAAGCCCATGACATACCATAAGCACCGCTCCGCCAAGGCCGTCCGCCGCGCCACGAATCTCCCCCTGCGCGGAAACGGCTATCGTAAGGTCTATGACTACTGGTGGTCGATTGATTAGATCCTCCTGCATTTTTGAGGTGACGTGGGTGCAGATCGGAGGGTGAAATCGGCTCAAGCTTGCTCAAATATCTACCCGCGCAATGAACGGGACCCGGCATAGCCGGGTCCCGCTCATTATGTCTTTTGAAAACCGGGCGCTGGAGACTGATTTGTTGGTCACTGCTTCTCTCCCTCAAAGAACACCGCCTTGAGCTCCAGGCTTTTGTCCAAAATGAGGACGTTGGCGTGTTTGCCCGGCTCCAGTGTCCCGTACTCCCCGGCGATTCCTATGGCCTGCGCGGGGTTGACCGCCGCGGCGCGGACGGCGTCGTGGAGCGGTATACCGAACTCCACCGCCTTTTTCAGGCACCCCATGAGGTCGGTGACGGATCCGGCGATGGTGCCGTCGTCCAGCGTGGCAAGGGGGCCGCGCACATTCACGTCCTGCCCGCCCAGCGTATACCTGCCGTCGGGCATCCCCGCGCCGCGGATGGAGTCGGAAATCAGAATGACCCGCTCCGGCCCGAACAGGCGGAACACCGCCCGCACCACGGCGGGGTGGATATGCACGCCGTCGCAGATGAGCTCCACCCGGCAGTCCGGGCAGTCAAAGGCGGCGCCCACCACGCCGGGAGCCCGGTGGCTGAACGGGGGCATGGCGTTGAAGAGGTGCGTCACCTCCCTGGCGCCTGCCGCGAAGGCCGCGCGGGTCGTGTCGTAGTCTGCCACGGTGTGGGCGAGAGATACAACCACCGATTTCCCAGCCTTACGGATAAAATCTATGGCTCCCGGCAGCTCCGGAGCAACGGACACGAGCTTCACCAGGCCCTCGGAGGCGTCCACAAGTCTTTTTAGCATGTCCGCGTCGGGCCTGTGCAGCCACGCGCCGTTCTGCGCGCCCTTTTTCGCCTCGGAGAGGAACGGTCCCTCCAGATTCACACCCACCAGAGCGGCCCCGGGTTTGACCGCCCTTTTGTGCTCCGCCGCCGTGCGGCAGACCTTCAGAAGCTGCTCCTCGGGCAGGGTCATACCGGCGGGGCAAATTTGGGTCACGCCCCGGCTGAGCTCGTAGCACGCCATGATCTCCAGGCCACGTGGACTGCCGTCCGACAGGTCCTCCCCCAGGCATCCGTGAAAATGCAGGTCCGTAAGGCCGGGGATCACGAAGCACCCGGACACGTCATATACCTCGCCGGTCCCCGTCTTTGTTATTATGGGTCCGTCGAAGCATAAGTCGCGCTCCTCAAAGCCGCGCTGTGTGTCGAATACCTTTCCGCCGCGAAGGATCATACGCGCATCTCCTTTGGAAGTCTCGCGAGCGCCGCCCTGTCACCCACCAGGGTCACGTCCCTGTGGAGCATGAGTATGGACGCGGGGACGCGGGGGGTGACAGGTCCCGCGAAGGCCAGCTCCACCGCCTCGGCCTTGTCCTCTCCGCTGACTGCCACCACCACACGCCGGGCGCCCATTATGCCGCCGATGCCCATGGTGATTGCCCGCCGGGGCACCTCATCTACGGAGGAAAAGAGGCGCGAGTTTGCGCGGACGGTGCTCTCCGCCAGCTCCACTACGTGGGTGGGCAGGACGAATTCCTCCCCCGGCTCGTTGAAGCCGATGTGACCGTTGTGACCCAGACCGAGAAGCTGCAGGTCCTGCCCGCCCATCTCGCGCAGGAGCCGGTCATACCGGCGGCACTCCTCCCACGGGTCCGCGGCTGTCCCGTCCGGGAGAAAGGTGTTGGCGGGGTCAATGTCCACGCCATCAAAAAGCCTTCGACGCATATAGGAGTGGTAGCTCTGGCAGTGCTCCGGAGCGAGGCCCAGGTATTCGTCCAGATTCACCGTCCGGACCCCGGCAAAGCACAGCTGTCCCGCCCTGTGCCACTCCTGGAGCCTTTCATATGCGCCGATGACCGTGGAGCCCGTGGCAAGGCCCAACACGCAATCCGGCTTTTCCCTGATCTGGGCGGCGATCAGCGACGCCGCCTCCAGGCTCATCGCTTCATAATCCTCAGTCTCGATCACACGCACGGTCCGTTCACCTCAACAGTATTTCTCTACGGCGTCACCGATTTCAATTTACCATATTTTATATTATAACGGGCGGCGACGCCGCTGTAAACCTACGGTTTCGATATTCTGATTGGAGAAAGAAACGGGTAAAACTACACGGTTCGTAGAGTTCGCACCCACGGGAGCGCAGATCCCGGAGCTCACCTGCCGATGGTGCTCCTGTAGGCGGTTGGGCACATACCGGTGACCCGCTTGAACATCCTGGTGAAGTGATGGATGCCGGAAAAGCCCAGGGATTCCGCGATTTGGGTAATATTTTTGTCGCCCTCCCGGATCTGCTTCTTCGCCTCCTTCATTTTGAGTCCGATCCAGTAGTCCACGGGGCTGGAGCCGGTTGCCTCCTTGAAAATGCGGTGAAGATATGTACGGCTGACGGAAAACCGGTCACAGATCAGCTCCAACGACGGCGGCCGGTCGATGTTGTTCTGGATAAATTGCAAAATGGAATCAATAAGGGAGCTTTCCGCGAATTGCCGGGAATCCCGGGTGGGCGTCAGGGCGGTAACGGAGCCCTCCGCGCCGCGGATCAGGGAAAACAGGAATTCGACCAGGTAACACTGCATCATCTGGATAGCTCCGACCTTCGCGTGGGAAAAGTCCAGCGGGGATTTGTTGTAATAGTCCCCACAAGGCTTGCCAAGGGCGTTGGCGGCCTCGGTGAGGAACAGGGAGAGGATTTTTTGAGAGGACTTTTCCAGGGTAAAGACCTTCTTGTTGAAAAACGACATTATCGGGCTGTCGCACGCAAAGGAGATCACCACCAGATTGCTGGCGTTCAGGTGATTGGCGATGTGGGAGTGGAGCTCCATGGGCTGGTGGAAAATGACCTGCCCCTTATTGAGACTGCATCCGATCCCGTCTACGATGGCGTTGATGCTGCCGTAATCCACATAAACCAGCTCCCAAAAATCATGCCTCTCCGGGGTGTGATAGAAGAATTTATCCAGCTCGAAATAGTAAAGGCTGTGAAAGCCCTTTATCTCTATCTCCGGCGTGATCGGCACAAGCTCAAAGCTCACGGAACCGCCTCCTTGTGTATAATGTGTTAAATAATATTGCAAATAGCGCAAAGATTTTTTCCTGATTATAGCATATAATGGAGATACTTGCAAGGAAAATGTAAAAAACGACCATATGCCAAGGAGGAAATGCCAAATGAACGTGTTAGCCATCGGCTGTCATCCCGACGATGTGGAGATCGCCTGTGCCGGAACCCTGCTCAAATGCAGGCAGCGCGGCGACAGGGTGATCACCTGCCATGTCTCCACCGGGAACCTGGGGCACGTGATAATTCCTCCGGACGAGCTTGCCGTGATCCGGGCAAATGAGGCAAGGACCGCGGGCGCTCTGGGGGGTATCGAGGTCATCTGCGCGGGCTTCAACGACCTGGAGATCTACGACGGCAATAAGGAAGCCAGAGATAAAATCGTGGACGTGATCAAGTATGCCGACCCCGATGTTATCATCACCCACAACCCCGACGATTATATGCCGGACCACACGGCGGTGGCGCGGCTGGTATTCGACGCCAGCTTTACCGCAACACTGCCCAATTATGCCTTGACAAGCTATACATACAGCGCCAGTGATACGCCCCCGGCAAAGCTTGTGCCCATCTACTACATGGATACCCTGGCGGGGGTCGACTTCGTGCCAACGGAATTCGTAGACATCACCGATGTGATAGATTTGAAGCTGAAAATGCTGGAGTGCCACGCCAGCCAGTTGGTTTGGATGCGGGAGCATGACGGCATAGATTTCGCGGACATGGTGAAAACCTGCTCCCGCTACCGGGGGTATCAGTGCGGCGCCGGCTACGCCGAGGGCTTCCGCCAGGCCCAGTATTATCTGAAGGGCACAGCCAAAAGGCTTTTGCCATAATACCATAATACAATTAGGAGGTATCCTTATGAACTTCATGACGACAGTTAAAGGCTCCCTGCTGGAAGGGTTTTACCCCGCCGGATGGGACATGGACAAAATCGACGCCTGCTGTGAAAAGGGCGTAGAGCGCGAGGGCTTCTGGCACAGGGATTTTCAGCCCGTGGAGTGCGAGAATATCGGCGAATTTGACGTGAAGATGGGCCACGAGATCGCCTTGCAGATCAAAAACGCCAGGGACCGGGGAGAAAAATTGGCGATGATCATTCCCGTCGGACCCATGGGAATGTACAAGTGGGCAGTGTATTTCTTAACCCAGTGGGGCGTCTCCTGTGACCATGTCTACACCTTTAACATGGACGAATGGGCCGACGGCGAGGGCAATACCCTGCCCAGCCGCGATCCCGCCTCCTTTGAATACTGCATGAAGGACGCCTTTTTCAACCCTCTGGGGGCGCTGACGGTCCCGGAGCATCAGCGGAATTTCGCCACCAGGGAGAATCTTCCCGCCTACCCCGGCAAAATCGCCGCTCTGAAGGCGGAGGGCGCAAAGCTGGTGCTGATTTTCGGCATTGGCAGGATGTGCCACATCGCCTTTTGGGAGCCCCATTTTGCCGCCGAATTTGAGACGGAGGCCCAGTGGAAGGCCCAGAATTACCGCCTGGGCGCAAAGCTCCATCCGCTGACCATCGAGCAGAACGCCATCACCAGCTTCAGAAGCCGCACTACCCTGGTGCCCTGCAGCGCCAACACGGTAGGCCCCGGACTTCTCCTCCAGGCAGACTACGCCATCGGCGGCGCCGACGGCGCTCTGGGCCGGGGCATGGGCTGGCAGGGCATGAGCTTTTTGACGACCCTCCACTACGGTCCGAACCCCTGGGTAACCTCCAGCTATATGCCCACCATCCCCGGCAGGCTCTTCTACCTGAAGGAGCTCGCCGGTCCGCTGATACCCGACGTCAATTGAGGTACAAAACGATACGAGGTACAAAAGGATACAAATAAGCATACGAATAGTTATTGAAGAGCATTGGGACTCTTGCTATAATAAAGGAAAAATATGTTACCTGTTTTTGTGCGCTTTATATAAAGACGGGTTGATATAGATGTCAAATATGAGGAGAGGCAGCGATGCAAACAGACGTGATAAAACAACACCCGCATTTTATGTCGAAATTTGGCGGTTTTCTGGATATGTATTTTACATATATCAGCGACGAACAGTTGAAGGACGAGGTCCTTTGGAAGCTTCTGATCCGCCAATTCCGACTGCGCTCGGATGATGTTGACGACGGTTGGCGCGGGGAGTTTTGGGGCAAGCTGATGCGCGGCGGCTCCATGGTCTACGCCTATTCCGAGGACGAGGACCTGTACGCGGTGTTGAAAAATGCCGTGGAGGGGCTTCTGCGGGAACAGGACGAGGACGGCAGGATCTCGACATATAGCCGTGAAAAGGAGTTCTCCGGCTGGGATATGTGGTCAAGAAAATACGTCATGCTCGGGCTGGAATTCTTCTATGAGATCTGCCGGGAGGAGCCGCTCCGACAGTGGATCCTTGACGCCCTGGAGCGGCACGCCCGCTATATCATGCGGCGTGTGGGGGACGGCGACGGGCAGATCCCGATCCGGGAAACGAGCAAGGCCTGGGGCGCTGTCAACTCGGTTTCCATTCTCCAGCCCATTGTAAAGCTGTACCGGCTGACGGGGGATGCGGATTACCTGTCCTACGCCGAGATGCTGATCCGGGAGCAGGCACCCGACGGGGAGAACATCTTCCGGCTGGCATACAAAGACGAGATAGCGCCCGGGGATTATCCCATCACAAAGGCATACGAGATCATCTCCTGCTTCGAGGGGATGCTTGAGCTTTACGGGGTGACGGGCAGGCGGCAGTTCCTGGAAACCTGCGTGCGGTTTGCCGACCGAGTCCTGAAAACGGAATTCACCGTAGTGGGCGGGAGCGGCTGTGAGGACGAATTCTTTGACCATTCGACCCTCGGGCAGGTCCTCCCCTCCTCAATACGCAAGCAGGAGACCTGCGTCACCGTGACGCTCATGAAATACCTGGCGAATCTCTACCGTTACACCGGCAATTCGGCCTATATCGACGCGATAGAGACATCCTTTTTGAACCTGTACTTAGGCGCGCTGAACACCGAAAAGAACGAGGGCTATCTGATCCGTCCCATTTTTTACAGCTATTCGCCGGTTTACTGCAACCCGCGGTGGACCATGATAGGCGGGTACAAAAATCTTTCCTCCTACGCGGAGTCCGGCTGCTGTGTCTCCATTGGCGCGGCGGGGATCGGCATCCTGCCGCAGGTGAACGCGGTCGAATGGGACGGGGCGATAGTGCTGAACCTTTTCTTTGAGGGGAGCTGCCGGCTGCCGTCGGAGGACGGGGAAACCGCCTTTTCGGTCCGGACAGGCTATCCCTACGACGGTAATATTCAAATCGAGATCTCAAAGCTGTCCGCCGGAATCCGGCACATTTGCCTGCGGAAGGCGGCGTGGTGCGAAAGCTATCGGCTTTTGCACAACAGCCGCCCCTGCGCCTGCAGGGAGGAGCGCGGTTACATCATTCCTGAGGAGACGGTCGCGCCGGGCGACACCTTCGATCTTCAGATGGAGCTGCCGGTCCGTGTGATCCCGTCGGAAAGCGTGAACCCGGACGTCTCCGACCTGTACGCGCTGGCGAAGGGGCCGATCGTGCTGTGCGCCGATTCCGCGGACTGCGATTTGGAACAGTCCTATCCGCCCATGACTGACGAAAACGGGCATGTGAAGTGCCGAGCGCTGGAAGGGCACAAATGGGCGGTCGCACTGCAAACGGGCGGGGAGCTGCCGCTGAGAGAGTACCGATTCGCCGGGAAGGATTATTACGAGCCCCGCGACATCAGCGCCTGGCTGCGTAAATAGCCGGTCGAACGGTGAAAACGGAGAACGGGAGGAATGAGCGAAATGGAAAAGCCGAAAAAGAGGATCAACAAGAACGTCGTAAGCAAATATGTGTTTGTGCTGAGCTTTTTGATCGTGCCGATCATCTGCTTCTGTGTGTTCTATCTGGCGGTCAACATCAATTCCATACTTCTGGCGTTCAAGGTGCCTGCCGGGGAAAAGTGGTACTATAATTTTCAGTATTTTCTCGACGTATCCTCCACTGTCCTGCCGATTTTTTCCTCCTACCTGCCCAACACCCTGAAATTCTTCGCGGTTGAGTGCGTGCTCCTGCTTGTATCCTTCGTATTCTCCTATTTTATATACAAAAAGATACCGGGATACCGCTTCTTCCGCGTGATGTTCTTCCTTCCCAGCGTCATTTGCGCCACCGTGCTGGTCATGCTTTACAAGAAGATGATCGCGGTCGACGGGATCGTCATGGTGATTTATAAGATGCTGACCCATGCCGAAGCGGCGCCGGAGCTTTTGGCTAACAGCAGCACGGCGATGACCGTCATCATGACATACATGCTGTGGGTCGGGTTCGGTCCGAAGATATTGCTTATCGGCGGCGCGATGGCAAGACTGCCTGAGGACGTGATGGAGTACGGCAAGCTGGAGGGCGTCGGACCGATACGGGAGCTGTTCACGATCATCCTGCCCATGATCTGGCCGACCATGTCCACCATGATAATAATGATCATGACGGGCATCTTCACGGCGACCGGCCCCATTTTGCTTTTCACCGAGGGCGCTTACAATACCACGACCCTGTCGTATTACATCTGGACGATGGTTTACGGCGCCAGCAGCGGCTCCTATCCGCTGGCATCCGCGGTGGGACTCTTCTTTACCTGCATCGGTCTGCCGATTGTGCTTATCGTCCGCTATATCTGCAATCGAGTTGACAAAGGAGTGAGCTACTGAGATGGGAAAGGAAAAAAGGATTCGCCTGAAAAGCAGAAGCTTCACCTTCGGCGCCTCCTCGGTCGTGGTGTTTATCGTCTTCGCGGTCTACACCGCCACGGTGCTCTACGCCCTTATCTGGCTCCTCTCGAACAGCTTTAAGACCGTGCCGGAATGGGACGTGAGCAAGTTCTCTCTGCCGAAGGACTTCTTGACGAGCGGCTCCCCGTTCGCCAATTACGTGTCCGCCTGGAAGGAGCTGACGATAGACGGGGTCGGCGTCCCGGGAATGCTCATAAACTCGCTGTGGTATTCCGCCGGCGGGGCGTTTATCGGAGTCTGGTTCTGCTGTATGACGGCCTACGTGGTCGCCAAATACAGGTTCGTCGGGCGCAACCTTATATTCAGCGTGGCGATAGTTCAAATGGTCCTGCCCATCGTCGGCAACCTGCCCGCCATGTATAAGATGCTCAACGACCTTGGCATCACCAACAGCCCGCTTCTGCTCATCACCAACGCCGGCGGTCTGGGCGGAAACTTCCTTATCTTTTACGCCATGTTCAAGGGCGTGTCGGATCACTACATGGAGGCGGCGCGTATCGACGGCGCCGGTCATTTTGCCGTATTCTTCCACGTGATGATGCCCCAGGTTAGGCCCGCTATGATCACGCTGTTTATCATCTCGTTTATCGGTTCCTGGAACGATTACATGGGGCCGCTGCTCTACTTGGAGGATATGCCGACGCTCGCGACCGGGCTTATGGTGTTTGAAAAAAATATGATCTACGACGTGAATTACCCGGTCTTCTTCGCGGGAGTCGTGATCCTGGTGCTTCTGCCGCTTGTGCTGTTTGCCATCTTCTCAGACCGAATGATGACAAACGTCTCCATCGGCGGCCTGAAAGGATAATTATGGAAAAGGAAGAAAGGAGAAAAAGGCTTATGCGGAAGAAAAGATGGCTCGCGCTGGCGCTGGCTGTGACGCTGCTGACGGTGAGCGGCTGCGCGGTCAAAAAGAACACGACGGTCGCCAGCGACGAAAAGGTATTGGAGGTCGAGGTATATAACGCCGGCTACGGTGTGGAATGGGTGAAAAAGCTGGCGGAAAAATTCGAGACGGAGAACCCGGGGTATAAGATCGTTGTCACCGAAACGCGAAACTTCGATATGGCGGAATCCATTCTGAAATCCGGTCCGAAAAACAACACGGCTGACATCATGATCTACCAGTATCCCTATTATATGTCTCTTGTTTCCCAGCAGCTTTCGGACGGCGGGGCGATTTTGGCAGACCTCACCGACGTCTACGAGTCCGTGGCGGATGGGGAGACAGAAACCTTTAAAGAACGCATCGACCCCACGCTTGAGAATGTTTTCAATTACAACGGCACCGGCAGGTATTACGCCTTTCCGACGCTGAACGACACCAACGGTATCGCCTACAACGCGGCAATGTTCCGGGAAAACGGCTGGGAGGTCCCGGTGACCACCGACGAGCTGCTGGAGCTGGCGGATACGATCAACACGAGCGGAAAGAACGTCAAGCCGTTTGCGTGGGTCTCGGGTTACTGGGAATACTGCACGCCGGTCTGGTGGGCGCAGTACGAGGGGCTGGAGCGGTATGAGGCATTCTGGCGCCCGGATTATTCCGTCGCCCCGAGCGATCCGGAATCCGGCTATTACCAGGAGGGCCGGGAGATATCCCTGACGGTTTTGCAGGATCTCATCAACCCGTCCAACAGGTACAGCATCGAAGGGTGCCTGACGCTGGAGTTCTCCGAGATCCAGGCGGCGTTTGTCAGGCAGGAGAAGGCGGCGATGATGCCCAACGGCGGCTGGGTCATCCACGAGATGAAGGACCCCTCCTACGGCGAAAAAATCGCCATGATGAAGGTGCCGGTGGTCAGCGCCCTGGGAAATAAGCTTGGAATCGGCGAAAATACCCTGCGGGAGCTTATACACTATATCGACGGGGGAGAGACAGGGGAGGCGCCCGCCGTCTCTTCCAAAAAGGGGCTTAGCGCCGAAGAGGTGCTGAACGCGGTGAGAGAGGCGCGCTATCTGAACAGCTCCTCCATCGCCTCTACCAACATCGCGCTTGTGCCGGCGTATTCCGACGCGGTGGAGCTCGCGAAGAAGTTCCTGCTCTATACGACCACGAAGGAGGCCATGCAGATCACCTTTGAAAACTCCGGGATGATGCCGGTCGTCCGGTCGGAGATCGACGCCATGGACGTATCCAAATTAAATCAGTTCGACAAATCCAAGGTGGAGCTCATCAAATCCTCCAACGGAAGAACGGTCCCCATGGAGATCATCAGCGACCCCATCTTCTATATGAACGGCCTGAGAGCCTATACAATGCTGGACAACGTACACCCCGATAAAACGCTGGGCGCGAGCGCGGCAGGCGACAGACGCACCGCCGTGGAGATCGAGGAATCCGAAAGGGCGTATATCGACGCGCAGTGGGAGCACTTCTGCAGGATCGCGAACGAGGTTTTAGGCAAATGAGACAGAGAACAAAAGCTTTCAAAGTGAGAAGCGCCGCCCTGCTTCTCACCGGACTGCTGGCCTTCGGGTGCCTGCTCCCAATCCCGGTCTACGCGGGGCTGGAAACGGGCGAGACATACTCGAACTCCTTTGATTTCGGCGCGCTGGACGGCGCGTGGGTGAGCGAGTGCGCGCAGGTGGAAACCGACGAGGGACAGGAGCCGGGACTGCGCTTCGCGGGCGCGTCAGAGGGCGCCGGCATCGTCACGAAGGAGGAGATCTCCGCCGGAAAAATCCGTATGGAGGTGGACGTGGACCGGCTCGACTTTTCAAGTGGGGGCTGGCTGGGCTTTCTGATCGGGACGCAGGACACAGACCCGATCATGGATTGGAACCACCTTGCCGACGGCAAGCATGTGATGCTCTCTTATGTCAACGGCATTTGGCATCTGGTGACCCAGACCAGAAACGAGGACGGCAGTTATGTCGGCTACGACCTGGTGGACGGGGATCTGAACCCGATCCAGAGCGGGAGCGACAGTGAAAGCCGGCATTATTTCGAGCTGCGCAAGCTGCCGTCCAACCAGGGCGTCCTCGCCGGCGTCACACTGATCGTGACGCTGGACGACGCCGGGAGCTTTACCTTCTCGATGAAACAGGACGGGGCGGAGACGCTGCTCGCTCAGACAAAGGACAAACAGCTGGATCCCTACACCGCCGGCAGAATGGGCGTTTGCGTCATGCAGGGCGAAAGGGCGGTCACCGGGAAATTGACGAATGTCCGGGTCTTCGCGGACGACGCGTCCCAAGCCGCGGCGGAGTTTCATTTCGACCAAAGCGACGTGGGCTCAGATTATCTGATAGATTACTCCGGCAACACCAGATCCGTTACCTTCGGCGCCCTCGGCAAAATGAAGCTGACGGCGACGGGCGAAAAAGCGGCCTACGCGGTGAATAAGACCTCGGCGCAGATCGACCGGAATGTTGTAGGCTACGATTTGGCGAAAAATATCACGGTCAGGCAGGACCTGTATCTGACCGACTTCGGGACGGACGCGGTTTTCCTTTTCTGCTTCGGCATGGGCAACGCCTATGACACGGAGCTGGGCGCGAAGGACACCTATGCCGTCAGGATCGAAAACGCCTCCGGGCAGAACACCTTCTCCGTCGTGAAATTCACAGAAGACGGCGGCGCGAAGTGGAGTACGCTCATGGAGCCGACGGCCTTCGGCGAGGCGGGCGGGAAAATCCCGCTGGCGCTGTCGGTGGACGGCGACGGGAGCCTGACGGTCACCGTGGGCGACCGGACCGAAAGCGCCGAAAGCCCCCTTGAATTTTCCAGGAATAAAATGTATTTCGGCTTGTGGCTGACGGGCAGCGCCACTGTGAAGATCGACGAATTCTCCATTCGGAACGCGGTGTATTCCAAGCCGGAAAACAAAGACCTGACGGCGGATTTTACAAATAACGAGATCAACGTGAACGAGTGGTATCTGCCCAGCTGGGGCGGAAACTTAGAGGAACGCTACGACGGTGTTTATGCCGCCGACGGGGAGCTCGTATTTCGGAACGTAAACACCAACGCCGGGATCACGACAAAAGCGCAGTTCTCCAATTTCGACCTCAGTTTCGACATTACCGACATCCAGCGGGAGGAGAAAAACGGGATCGGTCCGTCCACCGATATTCGGATAATGTACGGCATCTCAGGCTATAACGACGCCTTCAACATCCTCTATTATCAGGAGCTTCGTCCACTGATCTCCTTCCGGGCATCGACCAGGGGCACGGTCTACTCTATCCTGCATGTGGAAAACGAGATCGCGGACACCCTGCCGGAGAGGTACGATATGTTCTCCGAGGCGGCGAAGGGGGAAATCTTTACCGTGCGGCTCACGATGACCGACGGCCTTCTCGCCCTCTACCTGAAGACCTCCGACGAGGAGGAATTCACAAGGATCACCGAGATCCAGACTGCCGGCGCGTTGACCGGGAGCATCCGCATCAGCGGGTACGGCGACGGGGTGCAGGGCGACGGAGCCTGCTCCAATTTCCGGATCGACAATCTTTCGGTAAAGAATACAGATACGGATCCCAGCAATCACGCCGATTACGGGTTCAAATCCAGTCGGGAATGGATCGAATGGGACGGTTATGAGTACACAAAGACCTGGAATAACGGCGACCTGCTGCCCATAAGCGGTCGACAGCAAACGGGCGAAAACAGCGCCCTTATCCCCATCGTCATCGGCGCGGGCGCCGCGGCGGTGATTTTGGTCGGGGCCGTTGTATTTTGGAGCGTGAGAAGGAGGAAAAAGAGCGGTGCGCGGAAATAAAATCAGACAAAAACTCTGTGTCGTCCTTCTCGCCGGTGTGCTTGCGCTGAGCTCCTCCGGCTGCGGCGCGGCCGCGGGCTCCGGGGTAAAGAAAGCGGGGACCTATGACCCGCTGCCCGTCTATAAATACACCTTCGGTCTTCTGGGCGAGGACGAAATGCCCGTCGTCATGTTCGGCGGGCCCATCGACGGCTTTATCATGGACGGCTATAAGCCCGAGACAATGATCAATGACAACATCTACCGCTACTATAAAGAGGCGGGGGTCAACGGCATCGTCGGGACCGCCAACTGGGTGAACGGCGACAGGCTGGACGAGGTGACCCGGATATTAAACTACACCGAGAAATACCGGATCAACTACGTCACCTTCGACACGTCTCTCATTTGGCTGAACAACGCTGACATTCCGTCCCTGGACGATGAAAATGTGAAACAGCGGCTGGATTTCTACGAGCAGTACGAATCCTTCGCCGGTATCTATTGCCAGGACGAGGCCCGTATGGAATACCTGGACGAGCTTGCGAAGGCCCATCAGTTCGTCTTTGACTACAACGAGAAAAACGGCACGAACCTGATAGCCTATTCCAATATGCACCCCTATTGGACAGGCTCGGAGGTGGGGTATTATTCCACCGATTATACCAACAAGCAGTATGACTATGAGATGATGATCCGCGGCTTTATGGATAAGGGCAAGCTGCCGTATCTGTCCTATGACCGGTATTCTCTTCTGCGGAGCGCCGGCGACGACCAGCCAGGGACGCTCGACCAGGAATGGTTTGAAAATCTCGCGCTGATCCGGGGCTGGGCGCAGGAATATCAGATCCCGTTTTGGGTCTGCCTGCCGGTGGGCGGCTGGGGGGCCCTGAACAAAGCTCCCAACGAACCGGAGTTTCAATGGCTCGTCAACAGCGCGCTCGCGTGCGGCGCGAAGGGGATAGAGTATTTCCCGGGCGTACAGCCGACCAGCGACGATTATATGGAGGTCCCGAACGGCGAGCTGGGCCTGGTGGCGATGGACGGGCAGAAGACCAAATACTACTATTATTCCAAGAACGTCACCGCCCAGATCCGCGCGTGCCAAAAATATCTGATGAACGCCGCCAGCGTCGGGATCCTTGTAGATCCCGCCTCCAGCCCCGATTCAAACATCTCCAACGACCTGCCCTTCCAAATGCCGGACGGCTACACCTTCCTGCTGGACGAGTTCCGGGAGCTGAGATCGGTTTCGGACAACGGGCTCGTGGGCTGTTTCGATTACAAGGGCAGGACCATGCTGTATGTGATGAACAACACACTGGAGGATGAGGTCGACGAGGTCACGCTGAAATTTGACGGCGCCTACGGATACAGCGTCATTCAGCGCGGGATCGTGCGCAGTACGACGGGGAAAACATTGACCCTCAACCTGAACGGCGGCGAGGGCGCGTTGGTGCTGTTAAAATGAGAGAAGACGCCGCTTCTTTACTCAAGGGGATCGCCGACGGAACGCGTTTCCCCATCCTTGCGTTCGTCGAACCGCTGCTTTACGGAGCGTATCAGAGGGACGATTTTGCCGTGAGCGAGGCGCAGGCCTTTCGCGCCGTCAAGGAATGTGGGATCGACATGATAGTCGGCGCGCAGTATTGCCTTTCCAAAGACGGGGAGACGGTCCATCGCATTTTGAAGCAATGCGAGGAGCAGGAGCTGCTCTATCTGGTCCGCGACGGCGAGGGCTTTGCGGACCGGACGGAGGCGGAGGCCGAGTCCTATTTCCGTAAAGCCTACGCCCCGCTTATGCGTTACCGTTCCTTCGCCGGCATCAACGCGGCGGACGAACCGGGCTACTGCGACTGGGATAAGGTCCGGAAATTCCGAAGGGCGTTCAGCAGGATCTATCCCGACCGGCTGTATTTTGTGAACCTTCTGCAAAATTACGCCCCGGCATGGGCGCTTCCCAATGGGGCGGAAAACAGGGGCGGTTTAGCGCCTGACACGGATTACGGCTTCTATTGCGAGTCGTACTGCAAACAGGCCGAACCGGATCGCTTCTGCTACGATTTCTATCCGTTTCGCGGGGACTATCCCACCGTCAAAGCGGGCTATTTTGACCAGCTGGAGACCGTACTGCGCACCTGCCGCAGGCGGGAGCTGCCGATTTGGTGCTTCCTGCAATCCTGCGCGTTTCCGGAGTTCGGCACCTTCGCAAGGGTCCCCTCTTATGAGGAGATGCTGTGGCAGGTCAACACCTCCCTTTGCTACGGAACAAAGGGGTTCGCGTATTTCTGCTATTGGATACCCTACGACGACGCCAACTGGTTCGGCGCGTTTACCGATATTCGCGGGAACAAAACAGGAACCTACGAAAACGGGAAGCGCGTCAACGCCTATTTAAGAAGCGTGGGGGACGTCTTTCTGAGGTCCAGGATCTGCAGGGGCCTGCGGGCGGGGAACGAATGTGTCTTTGAACCGTTCGACCGCCTTCGGAGCGTCAGGGGAGACGTGGTCGTGAGCTGCCTTCGCGACGAAACGAATGAGCTTCTGTTTGTGGTCAACGAAAGCTTTGAGAAAGAAACCGTGGCGGAGCTCACGGTATCATGTCCCGTCACGGCTTACCGGGCGCGGACGGAGGAGCCCGTTTTTAAAAACGGAACCGTTACGGTGCGCCTGCAAAAAGGGGAAGGAAGGCTGTTTCTGCTTGCAAAGGAGTGAAGGCGATGGCAATCAAGACCGGCGGTGAGCCGAAATCGGAACGCGGGAAATATTTATCGGGAATCAGAAGAAACAAGGAGGGGAACCGTATGAAAAAAAGAAAGTTAGTCCTCAGCCTGGTGTTAGCGGCGGCACTTCTTGTCATCACAGCTGCCGCGGGAGTGACACAGGTCCGCGCGGAGGGCGAGGACCCGTTGGACTCGTTTGAGATCGTGGACGGCGCCAGCATCCGCATCATCGACCGGGAGGAGGCCATCGCCGCAAAGGAAAACGGGCTTCGTTTTTCCATCGCGATGAAGCAGACCGATTACAACGCGTTTGTAGCGGAGCACGCAAATGACGCGTCGCTCAGGTTCGGCCTGCTTATCGCCCCGGACGAGGAAAAATTCGACTTGACGGTGGAGAAGGTTTTTGGACCCAAAAAACAGTACGATTGGGCGACCTGGAACACAAGCACGAAAAAATGGGACGATCCCAAAACCAGTATGACCCAGATCGTGAATTTTGAGACCGTCGGCCTTCGTCTCGCCGACAGCAGTCTTGGGGAGGACCCGGACAAGGTCTATTACCGCGCCTCCATCCTCAATTTTACGCCTGATGATATTACGCGGAATTTCCAGGCTGTCGGTTATGTCTGCTACACCGAGAACGGGCAGAAGACCTATAAGCTGACGGGTAAGGTCTCCCGCTCCATGGTCGTAGTCGCCCAAAAAGCCATCGCCGACGGGCAGGCGCTCTCCGCTTCGGACTACGAATGGCTGAGGAAGGCATACCTGGGAGCGCTCATGGACGGCGAGGCGAACTACACCGTAGAGTATTATATAGAGTCCGCCGACGGGTACGGCGCGGAGCCCTTCCTGAGCGAGGTCAAAACCGCCCCAATCGACTCGGAGGTCACCATCGACGAGCTCGATCTGCCCGGCTTTGTCTGCGACGAAGCGCGGGAAAATATCCTTTCCGGGAAGGTTTTGTTCGACGGCTCCCTCGTCCTCAAGCGGTATTATAAGGACTCAGATCAAAACGAGGGGAACGCCCTTGTGGATTATTACCCGGGCTGGGGCGGCAGCGAGGCTACGGCGACGATCTCCCAAAACACCGATCCTGAGGGACTTTGCGGGGAGAACAGCGTTCGCAGCGTGAAGATCGAGGATAAGGACATCACCGGTTGGAACGATTACGTGGTGAAGTTCAACACCGATATGTACAACGCCTTTTCCGCCGACGTGAAGGTCGTACTGCACAGCGATTCCGACGTCGCCGACGGCCTGCCGCTGACAAACGACACCGGCGAACGCATAGGGCTCATCAAGCTGGGCGAGTGGCAAAAAATCTATTCCAGCGGCGGCTTTTGGGGCCTCATTTTCCAATTCCCGAGACTGATCGACGGGGAGGAGGCGCCCACCGGCTCTGCCACCATTTACCTTGACAACATCACCTTCTATACGAAGGAGCAGGTGGACGACGGCAGCTGGGCGCCCAAGGAGGGCGAGGCGTACTACGCCGTTGAATACTATAAGGACACCATCGGGTACGCGGAGCCCTTCAAAAGCGAAATGAGATCCGCCCCCATCGGCACGGAGGTCACCATCGACGAGATCGAGATGCCGGGTTTTGTCATCGACGCGGGGCAGAACAACGTCGTTTCCGGGAAGGTCAAATTTGACAGCTCGCTTGTCCTCAAGCGGTATTATAAGACCCCCGCTCAATACATAGTGTACCCCACTGTCGATTTTACCTGGGGCGGCAGTGCTGAAACGGCTGAGATCACCGAGAACACCGATCCCGAGGGCCTTTGCGGGAGGGAAACCGGTACAAGCGTGAAGATCGAGGACAAGGACATCGCTGATTATAACGATTACGCGGTTCGCATCCCCTCCGGGTACGACGCTTTTTCCGCCGACGTTAAGGTAAAGGTCATGGACGGCGATTCCGAGGTCACCGGGAGCGTGCCGTTGACAAACGACAACGGCGACTATCTCGGCGTTATCAAGCTGGGCGAGTGGCAGAAGATTTATTCCAGCGGCGGCTTTTGGGTCGTCACCTTCCAATTCCCGGATCTTATCGCCGGGGAGGACGATCCCGCCGGCGGAGTGGCAGCAATTTCCCTTGATTCCCCGGATCTGACCGACGGGGAGGAAGACCCCGACGGGGAGGACCCTGCCGGGGAGAAGAAGCCCGCAGGCACGGCTATCATTTACCTGGACAATATCACCTTCTATACGAAGTCGCAGGTGGAGAGCGGGAGCTGGGCTCCCACGGAAGGCGACGCGAACTACGCGATAGAATACTACAGTGACGCTGACGGGTACGCGAAGCCCTTCCAAAGGGAAGTGAGAACCGCCCCGATCGGCACGGAGGTCGCAATCGAGGAGCTCACAGAGCCCGGCTTTGTCTACGATGAGGGGCGGGATAATATCGTTTCCGGGAAGGTTCTGTTTGACAACACGCTGGTCCTCAAGCGGTATTATAAGGACTTTGACAAGAACGAAAGAAGCGACCTTGTCGGTTATTATGAGCCCTGGAGCGGCAGCGAGGCTAACTCCGGCCCCATCTCGCAAAACACCGATCCCGTGGGACTTTGCGGGGAGAACAGCGCGCTCAGCGTGAAGATCGAGGACAAGGACATCACCGGATATAACGAGTACGTGGTGAAGATCCCCGATGGGTACTGCGCTTACTCCGCCGACGTGAAGGTCGTGCTGAATAACGCTTCCGCCGTCCCCGGTGGTTTGACTGTGACAAACGACGCGGAAGACGGGCATAAACGTATCGGTCTCATCAAGCTCGACCAGTGGCAGAAAATTTACTCGGGCGACGGCAATTGGGGCCTCTTCTTCCAGTTCCCGAGCTTGACCGCCGTGGACGGGAATCAGCCGATCACAGCCACCATTTACCTCGACAACATCACCTTCTATACGAAGGAGCAGGTGGAGGACGGTAGCTGGATCCCCGAGGGCACCCAGGCGAACTACACGGTAGAATACTACAGTGACGCCGACGGGTACGCGAAGCCCTTCAAGAGCGAAGTGAGAACCGCCGCGGTCGGCGATGAGGTCACGATCGAAGATCTCAACCAGCGCGGATTTGTCTATGACGCGGCCCAGGCAAATGTCACATCCGGGAAAGTCACCGTCGACGGCGCGCTGGTACTCAGACGGTACTATAAGGACTTCGATAAGAACGAAAGAAGCGGTATTGTCGGTTATTACACTGCCTGGGGCGGCAGCGTAGAAAACTCCGGTCCCATCTCGCAAAACACCGATTCCGTGGGACTTTACGGGGATAACAGCGCAATCAGCGTGAAGATCGAGGACGTGAACATCGCCGGTTGGAACGATTACACGGTACAGTTTAACACCGATCTGTACAACGCCTTTTCCGCCGACGTGATGGTGGTGCTGGAAAGCGAGCTTGCTGTCTCCGGTGATTTGCCGTTGACAAATGCCTCGAGCAAACGTATCGGCACGATCAAGCTCAATACATGGCAGAAGATCTACGCCAGCGGCGGCGATTGGGTCGTAACCTTCGCCTTCCCGGATTTGTTCCCAGTGAACGCGGTTCCCAACATCTCAGCCACTATTTACCTGGATAACATTACCTTCTATACGAAGGAGCAGGTGGACAACGGTAGCTGGCTGCCGGATGAAGCCCAGGCAAAGTACACCGTGGAATACTACAAAGAGACCGCCACAGGGTACGGCGAGCCCTTCAAACACGAAGAGAGAACCGCCCCGGTCGGCTCGGGAGTGACCATCGAAGATATCGAGGTGCCCGGCTTTGTCCTTGACACGGCGCAGAGCGTCCTTTCCGGGGTCGTTCAGTCCGACGGCACGCTCGTCCTCACACGGTATTACAAGGACCCCGATCACAATGAAGAGAACGTTCTGGTCGATTATGCCTGGGGCGGTAACGTAAATGACACAGGCCCCATCTCCTCAAACACAGATAAAGATGGACTTTGCGGTGAGAACAGTGTGCTCAGCGTGAAGATCGAGAACAAGAATGTCACCGGATGGAACGATTTCACGGTGAAGATCCCCGACGGGTACGGCGCCTTTTCCGCCGATGTGAAGGTCACGCTGGACAGCGATCCAGCCGCCACCGGAGGTCTGCCGCTGACAAACGTCACCGGCAAACGTATTAGTCTCATTGAGCTCGGTCAGTGGAAGAAGATTTATTCTACATCCAGCGATCAGCTGTTCACATTCGCCTTCCCGAAATTGATAGCCGAGGGCGGAGCCCCAACCGGCTCAGCCACCATATACCTGGACAACATCACCTTCTATACGAATGATCAGGTGAAGGACGGAAGCTGGCTGCCTGAGGACGTCCGTGTGGAGTACACCGTGGAATACTATGTAGAGTCCGCCGACGGGTACGGCGAGGAGGCTTACCAAAGCGAAAAGAGATTCGCCCCGGTCGGCGCGGAGGTCGTGATCGAAGAGCTCCAGCTTCCCGGCTTTGTCCTCGACACGGCGCAGGATAACGTCCTTTCCGGGTTTGCCCAGTCCGACGTCTCGCTGGTCCTCAGACGGTATTACAAGGACCCGGATCACAACGAAGAAACCCCTCTTATCCGTTATTACACTGATTGCAGCGCGGAGGACTCCGGAACCATCTCCAATAATACCAATCCTGATGGACTTTTCGATGGAAATGGCGCGTTCAGCGTGATGATCGAGGTCGATGACATCACCAAAGTTAACAAATACATGGTTTGGTTGTCCGAGTACCAGAGGTATTCCGCTGATGTGAAGGTCGTGCTGTATAACGCGTCCAATGTTCCCAATGACTTGCCGTTGGAAAATGACGTGGGTGGATATCTCGGCACGATCAAGTTCGGCGAGTGGCAGAAAATTTATTCGGTCGACAGCAATTGGGGGCTCTTCTTCCAGTTCCCGAGCTTGACCCCCGCAGAAGAGGGAACACCCGTCTCCGCCACAATTTACCTCGACAACATCACCCTCTACACGAAGGATCAGGTGGAGGACGGCAGCTGGGCGCCCACGACCGGCGACGCGAACTACGTTGTGGAATACTATATTGAGTCCGCCGCCGGGTACGGCGAGAAACCCTCTCAAAGCGAGGTGAGAACCGCCCAAATCGGCACGGAGGTCGCAATCGACGAGCTCGAACTGCTTGGCTTTGTCTACGACGAAGCGAATGAAAATGTCCTTACCGGGAATGTTAAGTTTGACAACACGCTCGTCCTCAAGCGGTACTATAAGGACCCGGATCACGAAGGACTTGTCACTTATCACATACGCTCGAATGGCAGCACCGCTACGGCTACGATTTCTGTAAACACCGATAAAGAGGGACTTTTCATGGGGAGCGGCGTGCGCAGCGTGAAAATCGAGGACTTTGATATCACCAAAGATAACGAATATATGTTTAATATGAACGGGTACGACGCTTTTTCCGCTGATGTGAAGGTCGATTTGAACTTCGATTCCGCATTCACCAAGGATTTGCCGTTGACAAACGACGTGGGCAAATATCTCGGCGTGGTCAAGCTCGGCGAGTGGAAGAGAATTTATTCCAGCGACACAAGTTGGGCAATCTACTTCAAATTCGATGAGCTGGTCGCCGAGGCGGGAACTCCCACCGGCACGGCTACCATTTACCTCGATAACATCACCTTCTACACGGCGGATCAGGTGTCGAACGGCAGCTTCGATCCCAACCTTTGGGTAGCGAACTCCACCGGCGTCGGTGACGGGGATGCGATTGAGGATATGAAACAAAAGTTTGAGATCACCCTCGGGACGAGTGGGTCACTTTACAAGAATTACTATAACAGGTACGTGATCCAGACAGTGGCAGCCAGCGCAAACGGCAGCCATACGGTCAAGGTTATTGGACCGCGCTTTACGGATGTCAGCGGCTATGAGGGCATCTCCTTTGCCATTGACCTGCAAATTCGCGGTAATTGGACCGGCGCAACGCTTCCGCTGTACCTCGTGAAAAATGGCGCCTCGTATACGACGGATCAGCTGAACGGCATGACAAACCTGTCTGATTCGACGGATTTTATCCCAATCCATAACTATACTGTAGATAAGGTGGATGCGGTGAATCTCAATTGGATCTTCAACGGCAGCGAGATAGTGAGAATCACCAAAGAGCAGCTTGAAACGGTCGGTTACGACCCCGCAAACTTAAACGAACTGACGATTGCTTTCTGCGACGTGAAAGGGCCCACTGATGGTCTTTGGTTAAACGTCTTTAACATGTACTTCTACGATTTCAGAGTTTATTAAAAAAATCGCCGGGCGCGGAAACTCCGCGCCCGGCGGCAAAAGGGGAGGAGGTGGCGGAATTGATTTGGACGATGAACAATACCATCGACAAAAAAGAGATGATCGGCTTTTCACATCACGAGCTCAACGGCAAGCAGGAGCTGCACAGCCATGAGTTCATGGAGGTGGAATATGTGCTCAGAGGGTCGATCGTGCAGGTGATCAACGACGAGATATACGAGGGAAAGCAGGGCACCTTTTTCGTCCTCTATAAGGAGGACAACCACTTCTTCTACACCAACGGACTGGCGGAAATCATCAACGTGGATTTCTACCCGGAGCTTTATAACGAGGTCCTTGCCCAAAGCGAAGCGTTCTCGACAAGGCAGAAAATCGGGAGCGTCGTTGACGTGGGGGACGACCGGGAAGAGATGGAGCGCCTGCTCACCTTCATGGAAAAGGAGTACCGCGAAAAGGGAGACGGCTATGTCTACATTCTGCAAAATTCTCTCCACATTCTCCTCTCCATTCTGCTGAGGCACGGGGTCACCGCGAGCCAGCAGGATTTTACCTTTGAAAAGAGCGTCCAGCAGTATGTCAAGGAGCATATGTGCGATCTCATCAATGTGGACGACATCGCCGCCAGCTGCGGCCTGTCGCGAAACGCTTTTTTCAAAAAGTTCAAATCCAAATTCGGCTGTACGCCTCTGGATTACGTGAACCGCCAAAAGATGCACACGGCGCTGCTCATGATGACCAACGAGGGAAAATCGGTTTCCTATGTGATGGAAAAGCTGAATTATTACAACAAAACCCATTTTTACAAGCTGTTTTTGCGCTACACCGGAATGTATCCCAGCGACGTCGGAAAGCTGAAAAAGGTAAATATGGAGTCTTTTGAGGAAAAATAAGGGTGAAAAGACATGGTGCCTGGAAGCAAACACATAGAAAATGAGATCCTCGTATTTTCCGAATCCGGCGGCAGGATAACGGCGCATTTGACCTTCGACTCGCCGGAAAATGTGAAGATCGTCACCCGCGAGGGGACGGAGCTCGCCGCCGGAAGGGATTACCGTCTGGTCGGGCGGGAGATCGAGCTTTGCGACCGTTCGGTTTTCTATTTTCAGGAGGGCTGGCTTCAAAACCGAAACGTCCCGCCGGAGATCCCTTCGGAAAATCAAACCTACGGGATAGAAGGGTGCCTGCTTGTTGGCCCGGAGTTTATGCGGCAGGCTCAGCTTTTGGCGAGCTACGACTGCGCGCCCGCCGATTTCCCGGACGCCGTTTCGGACCGTCTGCGGCTGCCGGCAACCTACCGGAAGCTGACGGAAAAAAAGCGGCTCAAGCTCGCTTTGTTCGGGGACAGCATCTCCAACGCCGCCAACTCGTCCTGGGAGATGGGCTGGACGGGGGAGGAGCACTGGTGCGTGGCGGCGGCCTGGCGCTGTGAGGAGCAGTACGGCGCAAGGATCGAGTTTTACAACTGTTCCCGTTCTGGATACGGCACCGTCTGGGCGCTGGACGCGGCGGAGGAGAAATTCGCGGGGCAAAACGTGAACCTTGCGATCATCGCATTCGGTATGAACGACGCGCCCGACGGAATGACGGTGGAGACATTTACAGAGAACATCAGTAAGATAATGGAAAAAATCCGCGCGTGTGACGGCGAGACGGAATTTATCCTTATAGCCCCCTTTTTGCCGAACCCCGACTGCGTCTACGTCAACAAGGAGCAAAAAAACTATTTGTTCGGGCTGAAGACGCTGGAGCGGGAGGGCGTCACAGTGTTGGACATGACCTCCGTTTTCCGCTGGCTCCTGGAGCGGAAAAGCTATTGCGAGATTTCCGGGAACAACCTCAATCACCCCAACGATTTCGGCTATAGCTTCTTCACCGACGCGCTGAGCCGGCTATTCGCAAGGCTGAAAACCAAAACCGAAAACCGGCTCGACTGGTCAGAATACTTTGAGGCGCCGGACTTTGAAAGGGCGGATCTGCCGCGCCTTCCGGCGAATATAGTGGGAGGCTATCTGCGGACGCGGGTAAACGGGACCGAAAAAAAGACCTTCGCCTATTTCGGAAGACCCGCCGGGGCAAAGGGGCGGTGTCCCGCGGTCGTGCTGGCGCACGGCGCCGGCGGGAACGCCTTCCTCGAATGGGTTGAAAGCTGGACGCGGCGCGGGTATCTGGCGATGGCGGTAGATTTGAACGGAACACATTTTACCGCTGCCGATCCCATTCACCCCCAAAAAAACAGCGCGGCGGGGGACATCTGCGTCGGCTCCTTCGACAGCCTGGGGAAGGACCCTTACGCCTCCTGGACATATTACGGCGTCGCGCAGCTGATCTCGGCGCACTCCTATCTGCTGTCACTGCCGGATACGGACCCCGAGCGGACCGGGATCGTCGGCATTTCCTGGGGCGGCGTGCTGTCCCTTATGGCTATCGGCGCTGACAGGCGGTTTTCCGCCGCGGCGATAATCTATTCCGCGGGGTTTATCACGGACGACCTGTTGGGGCAGGAGACGGGCCTTTTTGACACGCCGGAGAAAAAGGATTTTTACGATACCTGGCTGGACCCTCAAAACTATCTGGACAGCGCGGATCTGCCGGTGCTGTTTCACGCGGGACTGCTTGACGGGGCGTTTTCCCCGTTCAACCGCCGGCGCACCTGCCGCCTGCTTGCGGGGGAGGTGAGCCTCGCGGTGAAAAAGGAGCTCTACCACGACAATGTAAGCAACTTTGAAAATAAAAATGTCTTCGCGTTTTTTGACGATCGCTTTTTCGGCGGGGAGCAACGGAGAAAGCCCCTGGAAGCGGAGCTGACGGACGCCGGACTGCGGCTCGGATTTGCGGACGTCCCGACGGCGGCGGAGCTTATTTATACCGAGACGGTCGAGGGCGACTTACATAAGCTCCCCTGGAAAAGCCTTCCGATTAGGTTTTCAGACGGAAAAGCGACGGTCCCGATCCCGGAAAGGGCGAAGGTCGTGACGGCTGTCGTCTATTACGGGGACGGGCTTTATACAAGCTGTGATCTGATAGATGTTGATAAAATTTGGAGGTAATCGAATGAAGCGGAAAGTTTTGAGCGCGCTTTTGCTGTTCGCGCTGATGGCGGGGAGCTTTTGCGGCTGTGCCAGGGAAGCGGAGCCCGGCGTGGAAGTGATCTTCGATCCCGCTTACGACAGCGCGGGCACCTTTACGCAGGAGGTGCCTGTGAACGACAGCCTTCAAATGCCGGACAACCCACAGCGGGACGGGTATTCGTTTGCGGGCTGGTACGAGAAAACCGCGGACGGCGCTTTGGCGGAAAGCCCGTATGATTTCGTGGAAAGCACTGTCAGCGCCGGCTTCACCCTCTACGCGAAATGGGACGCCGTCGGAAGAGACATGGGATCGCGGACCGACGAGCCCAGGGTCTCCTACGAGAGCGGCGTATTGACGGTCGCCGCGGAGGACGACTGCGAGGTCTCATTTAACGACGGCGCCTATTCCGACGAAAAGACATTTGCCTGCGATAACGCGTCGCGGGTGAAGATCTCGGTCCGCAGAAGCGCGACAGCCGAAAAGGACGCGTCCGAAAGCACGACCTTTTACTATACGGTAAAGCCCAACGCGGAGGACTTCACCTTTTCGGCGCCGTCCAACGCGTATCAGACCGTGGAGGTCGAGGTGAAAAACGCCGATATTTACGAATATAAATTCGAGGGATCGACCGTCTGGAGCAAGGGGGAGGAATTTACCAACCTGGCCCCCATAGAACAGCAGAAGGTGCGCATCAGGGTGTGTGCCGAGGGCGATTACCCTGTCAGCGAGAGCGTCGAGACGACGGTGACGGTACGCGTCGATAAGGATCAGGACCTGGTAACCGTCGTGCAATACATCTGGGGCGGCAGTACGGAGACCGCGACCATCTCGCAAAACACAAAAGGCGAGGGCCTTTACGGGAAAAACAGCACCAAAAGCATCAAGATCAGTGACAAGGACATCACCGCTTATAACGACTACGCGGTGCGCATACCCGACGGGTACGACGCCTTCTCCGCCGACGTGAAGGTTATCCTGAATACCCGTTCCGCCTTCACGAAGGACCTGCCGCTGACAAACGGCACGGGCGAATATCTGGGCGCGATAAAGCTGGGAAAATGGCAGAAAATTTACGCCAGCGGCGGAGATTGGATCGTCACCTTCGCCTTCCCGGAGCTGATCGCCGGGGAGACTGACCCCGTTGGAACGGCAACTATTTACCTCGATAACATCACCTTCTATACGAAAAAACAGGTGGACAACGGGAGCTGGAACCCGACCTTATGGGTCGCGAACTCCACCGGAACAGGGGACGGCGACGCCCTGGACGATCTGCGGTCGAAATTTGACGTCACGTTGGGAACGGAAAAATCCCTGTGCAAAAATTTCAGGAACCGGTACGTTTTACAGACCGACGCGAGCGAGGTAAACGCGGCTCATCTGATCCGTGTCAAGGGACCGCGATTCACGAACATCAGCGGTTACAGCGGCGTTTCCTTCGCCGTAGACCTGCAAATGAACGGCTCCGGCGGCGCGCGTATTCCGTTCTACCTTGTGAAAAAGGGCGTCACGTATACGCCGGATCAGCTGAAAGACTTGAGCGATTTCTCCGACGGGGAGACCTTCATCAAGATCCACGAGTATAAGGTTGACGCGGTCGGCGGTATCTTCAACGGCAGCGAGATCGTGACGATCAGCGCGGAACAGCTGAAGGCGGCGGGCTACGACCTCAAAAGCTTAAACGACCTGACGGTCGTATTCCGCGACGTGGAGCTGTCCGCAAACGGCGGCTGGTGGAACGTGTACAATATGTATTTCTATGATTTCAAATGCTATTAAGGCGATTTTCTCCGCGCTTTTCGCGAACCGTAACCGTTCGCGGGGAGAAAACACCACGAGGTGAATGATATGAAACAGGTAAAGGTGATCATTGTCGGCAACGGGGACCGGGCGAACTGTTACTGCAAGCTCGCCCTGACCGCGCCGGAGCTTTTGAAGGTCGCGGCGATCGTGGACCCGTCCGAGCGAAAACTGGCGGAGGGGGCGCAAAGGTACGGCGTACCGCCGGATCACTGTTTTACAAGCGTCGATGAATGTATCCGCTATCACGAACGGCACGGGAGGATCGCGGACGGCGTGCTCAACTGCACCATGGACGAGCTCCACTACGAAACGGCGATCCCGTTTTTGCAAAAGGGCTATCATATGCTGCTGGAAAAGCCGGTGGTTAACAACCGGGCACAGCTTTTGGATATTCAGCGGACGGCGGAGGAAAACGGCTGTTTGCTGATGGTCTGCCATGTGCTGAGGTACACCCCCTTCTTCCGCGCCATCAAAGAGATATTGCTGCGCGGCGAGATTGGCGAGATCATTCATATGGAAAGCAGTGAAAACGTGGGCGTGGCGCACGCCTCCAATTCCTACATACGTGGCAAGTGGAACAGCGCCGAAAAATGCGGCAGCTCCATGCTGCTTGCCAAATGCTGTCACGATCTGGATCTGCTTTGCTGGCTGAACAACGGCACGGAGCCGGAGCGTGTCGCCAGCTTTGGCGGCAGGGATTTCCTGGTCCCGGAAAAAGCGCCGGAGGGCGCGGGGAAACGCTGTCTTGTGGACTGCCCGCTTGCGGATTCCTGTATGTATTCCGCGAAATCCATCTATGTGTTGAACGACAGGTTCCCCTGGTATTCCTGGGACTGCATAGATAAAGACTACCGTGAGATAACAAAGGAAGAAAAGATCGAGTCGTTAAAGACATTTAACCCGCACGGTCTGTGCGCATATGGGACAGGCTCGGACATTGTGGATCATCAGACGCTGATCCTGCGTTTCAAAAACGGAAGCACCGCGGCCCATACGATGATACAGGGTACGGTGATCCCGCGCCGGCTCATGCGGATAGTGGGCACCCGGGGCGAGATCGAGGGCTCTATCGAAACAAGTAAATTTACGCTGTACAAATACGATTTTGAAACCGCGGGTTACACCGCACGGGAGATAGATGTCGCCGCGCAGGTTGCGGAAAGCGACAATCACGCCGGAGGAGACGACGGGATAATACGCGATTTCGTCAGCATGATAAACGGCGGCGAAACCAGCGTCTCCTGCACCAAAATCCAGGACAGTATCCTCGGTCACACCTGTGTGTACGCGGCTGACGCCTCCATGGTCAAACAGGAAGAGATAAAAATCTGACGGAAGGCCGGCGGTAGAACAAAGCTATGCGAAAAGCTGAATGGATCTGGAAAAGCCGGACGTTCGAGCCGGACGAATACGCCGTATTTTACGACACGGTGACATATACCGGTGAGCCCGTCAAAATCGACATCTCCTGCGCGGGGGATTACGCGCTTTATGTGAACGGGCGGCTCGTTTCCTTCGGACAGTACCCGGATTACCGCCACGATAAAAAATTTGACCGCGTCGACCTCACGCCCTTTCTGTTGCGGGGAGAGAACGAGCTGCGCGTGGTCGCGTGGTACATCGGATTCGATTGCCTGACCGGTTACGATTTCGGGGCGGGGCTTATCTATGAGGTCTACACCGGGCGTGAAGTCCTGACATATTCCCGCCCGGGGATCGCCTGCGGCCCCGACCCGGCTTATGTCAGCCACCGAAAACACCTCATCACCGCGCAGCTCGGCTATTCCTACACATATGATACAAGGCACGCCGGCGAGAAACGCGCCTCCGCTCAGGCTGTCCGAGTAGACAGTCTGCCGGAAAAGCTGTCTCCCCGACCGATAGAAAAGCCGATATTAAGACCCTTCCGCGAGGCAAAGCTGTGTGACGCCAACAGCGGGATCTACGATCTCGGCAGGGAGTGCTGCGGGTATCTTTCGGTGCGATTTTCCGCCCCCGCCGGAGAGACGGTTCGGATCGCCTACGGGGAGCATCTGACCGACGGCGGAGTGCGGGACCTGATCGGAGATCGGGATTTTTCCGTTTCTCTGATCGCCAGCGGCGAAAGCGTGGACTTCTTCGGCCCCTTCCGCAGGCTCGGGTGCCGCTATCTCCAAATCGACGCCGGCGCGGACGTAATCATCGAGGAAATCGGCCTGCGGGAGGCCGAATATCCCTTTACCGTGAGGGAATACCGCGCCGAAACGCCTTTGCGGCAGAAAATTTACGACACCTCGGTGCGGACGCTGTCCCTGTGCGCCCACGACCATTACGAGGATTGCCCGTGGCGGGAGCAGGGGCTGTATATCATGGATTCCCGCAATCAAATGCTCTGCGGCTACTATGCCTTTGAAAACCCGGCGGCATTTGCCCGGGCGTCCATAGAGCTCATACTGCAAGGACAGCAGGACAGCGGCCTGTTTGACATCACCTTCCCGAGCCGCTTTCCCTTCACCATTCCCTCGTTTTCCCTGACCTTGCCCAGTGTGATTTTGGAATACACCGAGCATACCGGCGACATCAGCCTTGCTGAAAGGGCGATGCCGCGGCTTAAAAAACTGCTTCGCTTCTTCCTTGACGGCCTGCGGGAAAACGGCCTGTACAAAACGGTCTCCAGGCCGGAGCTCTGGCATTTCTACGAATGGGCTGGGGATCTGGACGGCTCCTTCTTCGCGCGTGATCCCGCGGAAAAAGAGCGGGACGACTACGACAGCCTGATCAACGCCTTTCTCTCCATCGCGCTTGCGAAAACCGCCCGCCTTTGCCGGATGCTTTCGGACGCGCAAACAGCCGCGCGTTACGAGAGCCGGCAGGCGAGCCTGAACGCCTCGATTTACGGTCACTTCTACCAGGAAAAAACCGGCCTGTTCAAAACACGCTTGCGCGGCGAAGCCTACAGCGCGCTTGCCAATGCGCTTTGTATCCTCTGCGGCGCCTGCCCGGAGGAAAAACAAAGGCAGGTCGCCGCGAAAATCGCCCGCGGAAGCGATGATCTGCTAAAAAACACGCTGAGCATGAACATCTTCCGCTACGACGCGCTTCTGACAGCCGACGCGGCGGAATACCGGACGTTTATCCTTTCCGAGATCGATGAGGTTTACGGCTCCATGCTGCGGCAGGGCGCCACCTCGTTCTGGGAAACGGAAAAAGGGGAAGCGGATTTTGACGGAGCGGGCAGTCTGTGCCACGGCTGGAGTGCCCTCCCGGTCTATTATTATCATCTCTTTGACAAACAAGACAGAAAGGAATGATCGAATTGAAAACGGTAAAGGACAAGTATTTGGTGGTTGGAGCGGACTTCGCGGGGTTCCCGCTGAAGGAAGCGGTCTGTGAGCACCTGCGCAAAAAGGGCTGGAAGATCACCGACCTCGGCGTGACCAAGGACAGCGACCCTGACGACACCGAGAATATGTTTCACCGTGTCGGACTGCGCGTGGGCGCGCAAATCGCCGAGGGGAACTTCGAGCGGGCGCTCGTCTTCTGCGGGACCGGCATGGGGATCCACATCGCCGCGAGCAAATGCCCGCACGTACACGCCGGCGTCGTCGAGAGCGTCCCGGCGGCGAGACGGGCGATCACCGGCAACGGCGTGAACGTGCTCGCGATGGGGGCGTTCTACGTCGCGCCCGCCATGGGCTGTGATATCGCGGACGCCTACCTTTCCGCCGAGCTCGGGAGCGACCAGACCTGGTGGCACAATTTTTACGAGTTCCACAAGCTGGCGATAGACGAGCTCGAGGCCTTTGATTATGAGCAATATAAAAAGCAGGGCTTCAGGCTGGAGCATCTGGGTGATTATCCGCTGCAGCTGGAAACAAAACCGGGTCAGGAGGAGCTGAGATGAAAAAGGAAGTCTCAAAAAAGAAGATTGCCGTGATCGTGGGTATCTGTGTCGCGGTATTGCTGATTGCTGTGATTTTACTGCTTGCGGTCAGAAACGCCCGGACGGACCACTCGGAAAATCACGGGCAGGAGCAGGTCACGCCGAACCCCGATAATACTGAGCCCGGCTCAAACACGCCAACCGGCAGCGAGGACACCAACGACAACAACGGGACGCAGAACGGAACTGAGAACGATCCCCCCGAGGGACCCGATAAACCGACAGAACCGTCACAGCCCGGTGAGGACGGCGGGGACAGCGGAGACAACGGTAACGGTGGGGGCGACAGGGACGACGAACAGCCTCTGCCGCAGGAGCCAACGGACACCGACCGTTGGACGGGATATTATTGATCCCGCCAACGCATCGCTTTTCCCATACGCGGCGTAGCTTAAGGCTCCGCCGCACAACCGTATTTTTGCCCTCCACGGTTCGTTTGTCAAATCGGTTGACATATTGGTGCCTAAATGATAGAATCAAAGCTGAAGGCATACCCATATTTTCCTTGCCGGTTAAAACAGGGAACCTCCGGATCGGTTTAAGTGACGGGGAGGTCCCGCAAAACGATATTGGGGAGGAATCCGCGTGAAAAGATTTATGGCGCTGCTTCTGGCATCTATCCTGACGGTCTCGCTTGCCGCCTGCGGCGGTTCGGGTGAGACCACTGGGCAAATCCAACAGAATCAAAGCGAACCTTCTATTTCCGGGACTGACGCAGGAACCGGGGAGAGTGATCCCGCAAAGAACGGGCCTGCTCAAACTGAAGCTGTGCATACCGAACCCGCTCCCATCACGCCCGTGGCAACCGACGGGGCGAATGAGCCAAGTCACACGGCGGAGGTCCCCGGCGCCGGTATTCCGGCGACGCCGAAGCTTCCCGACTTTGCGGCATTCTCCAACGGTTACGCGGTCCAGGATGGGGAAAGAGGCGAAGACCTTATCGATGAAGGTCGTGTGTTCTATTATTACAGCTGCGATAGTAAGGCAGGGGATGTGCTTGTACCGGAGTACATCAGTCTCCTGACGGACAGCGGGGATTACAAACTGCGCGGGTACTTTGAAAACCCAGATGAGCAGTCGGCATATTATTGGTTTACATATGAGGGGGAAGGAGATTCCGCTGTTTTTTCCTTGTCCCTATGTAATCGCATCACGGATCTGCACACCGTCGGAACAGGAGATATAAATCTGTTCCTGGTGGATATCGACTATACCGACAGCGGTTCCTCCAGGAAACTGACCTTCCACGTCTCGCCTGATCTGGAGATAGCGGATCCCGGGGTCCGGACTACTTATGCCTCTGTCCCCGAACCTGAATCGAAGCCTCAGGAGGAGGCTCCATCTTCCGGTTCTTCCGGCTCCTCCGAATCTTCCGGCTCCTCCGAATCTTCCGGCTCCTCCGAATCTTCCGGCTCCTCCGGTTCTTCCGGCTCCTCCGGTTCTTCCGAATCTTCCGGCTCTTCCGAATCGTTCAGCTCCTCCAGTTCCAGCTCCAACAAATGGATGCCATGTACCAAATGCCACGGCAGCGGTGAGGTCACCTGCTCCAGATGCAACGGTTCCGGAGGAAAGACGGTTTACACTCACTCCACTCCAAACTATTCGGGAAGCAGTCACTTCAGCAGCTCCTCCGGGCACTGGGAGAAATGCTCCAAATGCCATGGCTCCGGCTCCGTCACATGCTCCAAATGCGGTGGAAGCGGGCGGCAATACTACTGAGCCGATTTACAACGTTTTGAGGTTTTTGAATGATAAAAATATCAAGTCCCGATATCCAGGAGTTTGAACGGGACCATCTTAAAAAGCTCCGCGCTCTTGCGCCGGAGTGCATGGTGCTCATGAAGAAAAACGGCGATTTCCCGCTGGATGGGCCCTGCAAAATAGCGCTCTACGGTTCCGGGGCGAGGCAGACCGTTGAGGGCGGCACCGGCTCCGGCGATGTGAACGTCCGGCACTACGTCACGGTGGAGGAGGGGCTTGAAAACGCCGGCTTCACCGTCACCACAAAGGCGTGGCTGGACGGCTATAGGGCGGCGAAGGACGCCGAGATAAAGGAATTTTACCGGAGGATCGCCGCCGAGGCGAAGGCCCAGGGGAAATCCTTCCTTCATGTGGGCTTGGGCAGAACTCCGCCCGAACCCCGCTATGATCTGCCCATTGACGGAGAGGGGGAGACTTGCGTTTACGTCCTTGCCCGCAGCTCCGGCGAGGGCGCTGACCGGCAGGGAACGCGCGGCGATCTACTGCTGAGCGAGGATGAGGTCAGGGACATCCTCCTTTGCGCGGAAAGATATGAGAAATTCATGCTGGTCCTGAATGTGGGCGGCCCCGTGGATTTAAGCCCCGTGCTGGCGAACGCCCGGAACGTCCTTTTGCTGAGCCAGCTCGGTTCCGTCACCGGCGACGCCTTTGCCGATGTGCTTTTGGGCAAAGCCTATCCCTCCGGCAAGCTGACCACCACCTGGGCCGGAGCGGAGGATTATCCCACCGTCGGGGATTTCGCAAAGCAGGATGACACCCGCTACCGCGAGGGGATCTATGTGGGTTACCGCTACTTTGACGCGGCGGGAACAACCCCCATCTTCCCCTTCGGCTTCGGCCTTGGGTACACGGATTTCGCAATCAAAGCGGACAGCTTTGAAGTCCGCAACAACGCTGTGGTCATAGAGGCCGCTGTGAAAAATATCGGAGGCTATGCCGGGAAGGAGACGGTACAGCTCTACTACTCCGCCCCCCAGGGGAAGCTGGGTAAGCCCGTCAAGGAGCTTGGCGCCTATGCTAAGACAGGCGAGCTCCGCCCCGGCGAGAGCGAGGCCCTCACCTTCACGCTCCCCATTGAGAATATGGCGAGTTGGGATACGCAGACGGATTCCTGGCTTCTTGAAAAGGGAGAGTATGTGATCGGGCTCGGCGGCACTCCGGTGGGCGTCGTGTCCCTTGACGGCGATGCGGTCACGGAGAGCTTGAGCCACTCCGGCGGCGAGGCCGACTTTGCCGATTGGGAACCGGAAGTGAACCGGGAGCGTCCCGACAATCTGCCGGTCATTTTCGTGAGGGCGGCGGAGCTGAAGGGGATCGGGCATTATAACCGGGGCAAAGCCGCGGCGAGAGAACTCGCCTGCCCCGATCTGTCCGATTTTGGCGACAGGGAGCTTGCCGCGATATGCGTCGGGAGGCACAGCGACGCCCAGGGTGAGGCGGAGGTCATCGGCAATTCCGCCGCCCGGCTTGCCGGCGGAGCGGGCGAGACCGCGTCCATAGTAACTGAACGCGGCTATGGCGCATTGGTCATGGCTGACGGTCCCGCGGGGCTTCGCCTCGCCACAAAATATGTGGAGACCGAGACCGGTCAGGACAGCCTCGACTCAGACGCGTTTGGCGGCCTGTTGAACATCCTTCCCCCCGAAATCCGGCAGCTTATCCCCGTGAAGCAGGTTCAAAACGGGGAAAAAGCCGGGGCAAATACGGTGCTCTATCACTACGCCAGCGCCATCCCCATCGGTACGGCGCTGGCGCAGAGCTGGAACCCCTCTGTCCCTGAGACGTGCGGCGACATTGTGGGAGAGGAGATGGGGCTGTTCGGCGCAAACGTCTGGCTCGCGCCCGCGATGAATATCCACCGAAGCCCCCTGTGCGGACGCAACTTTGAATATTACTCCGAGGACCCGCTGATCTCCGGCAGGACCGCCTCCGCCATGACCCGTGGCGTACAAAAGCACGAAAAACGCGCTGTCACCGTCAAGCACTTTGCGTGCAACAATCAGGAGACGAACCGCGTCGGCTCCAACAGCGTGGTGTCACAGCGGGCGCTGAGGGAGATTTACCTCCGGGGCTTTGAGATCTGCGTCAAGGAATCCGCCCCCAAAGCCCTGATGACCTCCTACAACCTCCTGAACGGTATCCACACCGCCAACCGCCGGGATCTGCTGACGGACATTCTTCGCGGCGAGTGGGGCTTTGAAGGCGTCGTTATGACCGACTGGGGCACGACAGACGAAAAATTGACCACAGGCGCTCACGGGGCCAGCAGTCCGGCTCAGTGCGTCAAAGCCGGGAACGACCTCATCATGGCGGGATCCGCGAAGGACGTAGACGGCATCCTGGCGGGTCTTGAAAGCGGCGAGATCACCCGCGCCGACCTGGAAAAGTGCGCCGGGAGGGTATTGGCTTTGTCAAAGGAGCTTTCATAATGGCAAAGCGGAACCGCCGTCACGACGACGACCGTTAGACGCCGCCGGTTCCTGCATTTCGCAAGCATTACATTGAAGGCCCCGTTTCCCTGCGTAAACCGCAGTGAAACGGGACCTTTTTTGCTGCCATTTTATCATACTTTTAACGCCTTGGAAGACGCCAACGGCTGTCTTGACGGTCAGCTCCTGTTCCCTTCATAAAGCCACAAATCCGATAATCAGTACGATGGACAAGACAATACGAATGATGTGATGCTGTATGTGAAGCTGTCCGCTCCTTTTGCCGTTCCAAATAGCGGCGGCACAGATGGCGACGCATCCGGGCAAGGCAATCATGTAATCCGCCCGCTGTTCCAGTATATTGCATATAACAGCAGCCAGCAGCAGAAGTGAGCCGATGATCATAAGAATGGCGGAAATCGGCTTTTGATCACTTTTCACTTGACTGAAAGCGGCTGTCATGGACAGCACGCCGAAAAGAACACTCACGATGCACAGTATGATTCACATTTTTTTACCTCATCTATCCTTCCAAAATTTGAGCGGTTTTGGGCCGCCTGATATGACGGCATTATATCACGGCGGAATCCAAAAAGCTACCGCTTTCCAGACTGTTGACAAACCCCAGAAAAGAGTAAGACCCCATTTTAAATATTTTTCCGGCGGCATGTACGTCGGAAAAATCACCTTATGTCGCGCAAGTGTGCCCCTACGGGGCGCGTAATTGGGGCCCCCGACGGGCGTAAGCCCGTTGGGGAGAGGACGAGCCGAGCCTGCGCCTGAGCCCTGCGCTTGCGCGGGGCGAGGTTAAGCGGCTTGAGCGAGGACGACGACAGCAGGGGCAAATTTCTGAATTTCGCAAAATTCAGAAATTTGCCCCGCACGTTCCCCTTGTTGACAAAGACCAGCGGTCTTTGTCAACAATTTAAAATGCTACCGCTTTTCCAACGGTTTTTGCCGAAAAAGGGGGAAGGGGCGACGCGAACGGGGCTGAAACGGACTGGAAATCATCCAAAAAACCCGAAGACAGTGGTATAATTTGAAATAGAATGATGTAGTGGGCAGGAGTATCCCTTTAAGGGCTTTCACCTAAGGAGAGAAAGATGGAGTTGACCCTAAGATACATTGACCGCCAGGAGCTGCCGGGCTTTCGGCAGTACCTTCTCCCCGACACGGCGACTGCCGTTGAGTGGGAGGACGCGGACGTGCTGGCGATCGGGGCGGTTTTGGGGCGGCGCTCGGTGGGCGCGGCGGCGGCTGTCCCGGACGGGGCAAACGGCGCGGAGCTGACGGACCTTTTCGTGGACGAGGCGGCGCGCGGAAACGGGATAGGCGGTGTGCTCCTTGAGGAGGTCATGGACATACTCGCCGAGGTGGGGATAGAGATGCTGTCCGCGGACTACACCCTCAAGGGGGAGGAGCTGGCGGCGATGGACGCGCTCCTGAGGTCCGCCGGGTTCACCGCCCCCGCGCTCCGCTCGCGGACATTTATGGCGCAGTCAAGGGACTACACGGACCACGGGATACTCGGCGCGGCGTTCACGCCGTCGTGGAGGACGCCGAAGGATGTTCGGGCATTTTCAGAGCTCACCGAGGAGCAGCTCACGGAGCTTACGGCGGCTGAGGACATACCGGAGATGCTGTCCTGGGGACTGCTCAGGGGACAGGCGGAGCCGGAGCTTTCGGTGGCGCTGGTCCTCAATGGGCGTGTGGCGGCGTATCTGCTGTGCGAGGAGAGCCGGGACGGGGGATTTGTGCTTTTGAGCGCCGTCAGCCGCCAGGACGCTCCGGCGACGGCGTTCACATCGCTTTTGACGGACCTGCTGAACCGGTGCTTTTACAGGCGGGGCGGGCATTTCCCCTTTTATTTTTCAGCAATCAACGAGCACACCGAGCGGCTGGCACGGGGGCTCATGCGAGGCAAATGCGTGGAGTATGAGGAGCACGTGTGCCTGGCGCGGCTGAGCGCTCCTGAGGGGACGGAGGACAGCGCCGAAGACGGTCGAGAAGATTAGTATAACGCAGTATTATGGGCCCGAGGGCCTTTAGGAGGGAACAAGCATGTCACAGATATATATGAAGAGAAGGGAGCAGCAAAAGGATTCGCCCGCGCCGCAAAAAGCGCAGGCGGGGCCGTCCACGGCGGAGCTTGCCGCGGGGGTCCGTCCCACCGGGGAGCAGATGGGTCACCGGGTGGACCTGCCGGACGCCATACGCGAGAAGATGGAGAACTCCTTTGGGGCGGACTTTTCTCACGTGAGGCTCTATGAGTCCGGCACGGTTGCCGAGGCGGGGGCCGAGGCGGTGACGCAGGGGTCCAACATAGCCTTCGCGCCGGGGAAGCTGGATCTTACAAGCACGGCGGGCCAGGCGCTTTTGGGACATGAGCTGAGCCACGTGGTAAGCCAGGCGAGAGGCGAGAGCGCGGGGAGAGGCTTTTTGAATGACGCCCACCTCGAGGCACAGGCCGACAGACAGGGCAT
>CANQVL010000012.1 GCA_947627285.1 uncultured Oscillospiraceae bacterium | reverse complement strand
ACCCTGAACCCCGCCGGCATCACCACCCGCGCCCAAACCGCCGTGATCCTCATGAACCTCTGCAACTACATGGCGAAATACTAAGCAACCAAAAATATGTTCCCGCGGGACGGCATCGTTCCGTCCCGCGGGGGTTATATGTTTGAAAAGAGTGCGTTTCAGTCAGTTAACGCGGCGTCGCAAGGCTTTAAACGCGGTTTTTTAATATTCCCAAAAATGACGCTAAATTTTTAAAATTTGGGGTTGACAATTTGGACCGCCTTTAGTATAATAGCTGTTGCCGCTGAAAGAGCGGCAGAGGGAGATAGGGGAGCACAGCTCATTAGAGTATCTGCCTCTCATCCCATGTGGCCAAGTAGCTCAGCTGGTTAGAGCGCCGGCCTGTCACGCCGGAGGTCGAGGGTTCGAGCCCCTTCTTGGTCGCCATTTATGCCCAGGTAGCTCAGTTGGTAGAGCAGCGGACTGAAAATCCGCGTGTCGTTGGTTCGATTCCGACCTTGGGCACCATTTGCGGCCTTAGCTCATCTGGTAGAGCGCCACCTTGCCAAGGTGGAGGTAGCGAGTTCGAGCCTCGTAGGCCGCTCTTGAGACGGGGGCGTTCAGCGCCCCCGATCTCATACAGGAACATTTTTCCCCCGAGCGCATACAATATTATCAGACGGCGACATAGCCAAGTGGTAAGGCAAGGGTCTGCAAAACCCTGATTCCCCAGTTCAAGTCTGGGTGTCGCCTCTTTCCTCCCCTTTACTGAAAAGCAAGCTTTTCGGTAAAGGGGCTTTTTTTGCCCTTTTTTGCAGGGCGCCGTAAATTAAGAAACGTTTAAGATGATAAAAATCCGTTGACAGGGCGATATAAGGGTAGTATAACTGTATTAACACAGCTGATACACTTAATACGGAAGGAGGCGGTGTGATGCTCCAGCTCAATTACAGGGACAGCCGTCCGATATATGAGCAGGTCAGGGACGGACTGCGGCGGCTCATCATAACCGACGTGATCCCGGCGGGAGACAAGCTGCCGTCGGTGCGGGCGCTTTCCAGCTCCCTTGCCATCAACCCCAACACCATTCAGCGGGCTTACGAGGCGCTGGAGGCGGAGGGCTACGCCTACACGGTCCCCGGCAAAGGAAGCTTCGCGGCTCTGCCCACGGACGTGAATGCCGGGCGGCGGGAGGAGCTTTTGGAGCGGTTCGACGCCATCGTCCAGGAGCTCAGATACCTGGGCGTAAAGCCGCCGGAGCTTGCGGCGCGCATGGAGAGAGAGGAGGAAAAGGAATGATTGAGGTCAAAAACGTGGTAAAGAGCTTTGACGGGTTCCGCGCCCTGGACGGGCTCACCATGACGGTGCCCAAAGGGGCGATATACGGCCTTGTGGGGCCAAACGGCGCGGGAAAGTCCACCATACTCCGTCACCTGTGCGGGGCGTACAGGCAGGACTCCGGGGAGATAACCCTTGAAGGGGCGCCAATATACGAAAACCCCGCTGTGAAGCGGCGGATCGCGGCGATACCCGACGAGGTATATTACTTCGGCTCGTCCTCCACACAGGACATGATGAGGTTTTACAAGGGGCTCTACCCCGCCTTTGACGGCGAGCGGTACAGCAAGCTGAGAGAGGCGTTCCCGGAGGTGGACGAGAAGCGGCCCATCAGGAGGCTCTCAAAGGGTATGCAGAAGCAGTCGGCGTTCTGGCTGGCGCTGTCATGCAGGCCGGACTATTTGCTCCTTGACGAGCCTGTGGACGGACTGGACCCGGTGATGCGCCGGCAGGTGTGGTCCATACTCATGGGGGACGTGACGGAGTACGGGACGACGGTGCTCGTATCCTCCCACAACCTGCGGGAGCTGGAGGACGTGTGCGACCACGTGGGGATACTGAGCCACGGGAGGGTGGCGCTGGAGAGGTCGCTTTCGGAGCTTCAGGGCGGCATCGTGAAGCTCCAGATAGCCTTCAATTCCTCGCAGCCGCCGGCTCTGCCGGAGGGGTTGAAGGTGCTCCACACCTCCAATTTGGGCAGGATCTACACCTACATAGTCCGCGGCGGCGCGGAGGAGGTAAAGGTGCGCTTCGCGGCGCTGGAGCCGCTTTTTATGGAGGCCCTGCCCCTGACGCTGGAGGAGATATTTATTTACGAGATGGGAGGCGAGGATTATGCAGTCCGAGACATCGTTCTTTGACGGTACCCTTTTTAAAAAGAATGTGACCCGCTACTGGCCGATTTGGGCGGCATACCTGGTGATTTGGCTTTTCATAATGCCGATATACCTTATGATGTCGGACTTCAACGGTCAGAGCGTGTTCGTCAACGACGTTACCGACCTTATGAACGCTCACCCGTATTTTTCCGTCGTCCTGGCGGTGTTTTCGGCGATGGCGGTGCTGAGCCACCTGTATTCCTCCCGCTCGGCGAATTTCTTCGGCTCCCTGCCGGTGAGGCGGGAGGTGATATTCCTCACCCAGTACCTCTCGGGTCTGGCGTTCAACTGGCTGCCGAATATCATCGTGGCGCTCTTAACTATGCTGGTGGGTGTAGTCAAATACGCCTCCGCCGGCACGGTGGCGACCGTGACGCTCGTATGGCTGGCGGAGGGGTGCGGGGTATATTTCTTCTTCTACACCTTCGCCTTCCTGTGCGGAATGTTCACAGGTCACATACTGGCCTTGCCGGTGTTCTATACGGTGTTCAACTGCATTGCCGTGGCTCTCTATATGCTGCTTGAGACGGTGTTCAGGAGGTTTTACTACGGCTTTATCGGCTTCCCGGATTCGGTGGGCCGGGCGGTGGATTGGCTCACACCTACCACAAAGCTGACTGGCCTTACTCCCTCGGCGTTCATAGACTTCTCCCTCACAGACAGCAGCCGCTTGAGAACATACGGCTGGGAGGTGCTGGGGATATACATGGGCGCGGGGCTTTTGATGCTGGTCCTGGCATACCTTCTCTACCGCCGCCGCCGGCTTGAGAGCGCCGGCGACGTGGTGGCGGTGCGCTGGATGCGTCCGGTGTTCAAGTACGGCGTGGCGGTGTGTACCGGGCTGTTCCTTGGGTATCTTACCGGCGATATGCTGGACGGCGACTCCACGTATATGTATGTATATGTTGTCGCCTGGAGCGTTGCGGGGTGCTTTTTGGCGCAGATGATGCTTGACAAGACCTTCAGGGTGTTCAAAAAGTGGAAGGGACCCGTGTTCACGGGGCTTGCCATGACTGCGGCGCTGTGCGTGGTGCTCTTTGACCTGACGGGATTTGAAAGCTGGCTTCCCGACGCGTCGGAGCTTGACAGCGTGGAGATCGATAGCTTCGGCTATCAGCTTTACGACTCGGGCGAGTGGAACGGGCTCATACTGACCACGCCGGAGCAGATGGAATACGCCGTAACGATACATAAGTGGGCGCTGGAAAACAGGGACGGGGACGGAAGGCCCGCCGACGAAAATATGAACTATCGCGTAACGTACAAGTCGGGGCTTATCAAGCACGAGAGGTCATACAGCATACCGCTTTACAAGGCTGACGTTGACACGCCTGGCACCGCGTCCTGGGCAGCGGAGAAATTATTTGAGGACCGGGAGCTCTACTGGAGCACTTACGGCTTTGACAGGCTGGAGGAGTACATAGCCTCCGGCGGGCGGGAAATCAGATTCAGCTACAATTACGAGATGGAGAAATACGACCGCGAGGAGACGGAGCTCAATGACCCGGAGCTGCAGTACGGTTATTTCGACGATAACAACTCCATCGAATTTCACAGCTTTGAGAACATAAGGACCGTTTTGGATGCCATAAAGGAGGACTTTTTCGCGGGACGTGCGGGTATCCGCCAGGTAGGACGCGAGTACACCTGGCCTGAGCGGTGCAGGTCCATCGACATCACCTGGACCGAGTACGCGCCTCTCAGCCTCTTTGACGGCCTTGAGGGACCGTCGAATACCCGCAGGAGCGAATACCGCAACATCGTGATCACAATCACCCCGGAGGCAACAAAAACCCTGGAGGCGATATGGAACGCCCTCCCGGAGGAATTAGGCGCATGGGGCTACGACACGCCGGACAGCGGCGCTCAGGATTAACACACCAAAAAATAAAAGACCCGGGTACGGGTCTTTTATTTTTGAGTTAAGTGTGGTATTATCGGGGAAAAGGGGTGAGCGATGTGGTGAATATGGTCAGGGCGGAATACCGTGCCGCTTTGTGCGAGGGTGTTGACGGGGAGGCGCTGGCGGAGGCGTTTGACGCGTGCCGCGCGGCGCTTGAAGGGGCAAAGGGCAGGGGAGAGCTCTATACCGGCGGGGTGTTCCGCTGGAGGTCCATGCTCTTTGCGTATCTTGAGTATCTTACGGACGGGCGGCTTTCCGAGGCGGAGCTTCGGGACACGCCGGAGAGGTGGTTTTCCGCGCTGGCGCCGTTTTTGAAGCTCTGGCCGGAGCGGGACGGTGACAGGCACTGGGCGTATATGCTGCCGGTGTTCTGGTTCGACGAGCCAAAGGGGTACAATCATTTTGCCCGCGCTCTCCCGCCGGAGAAGCGGTGCGGGAGAATCGCGGAGCTCTACCCGGATAAGGCAATGAGCTACATATGCCATCACCAGGCCATAGTCAGGGAGGGGCTACTGACAGGGGACAGGTATCAGTTCATATCCGTCCACGAGAACATCCTTTTCTCCTACTTTGAGACGCCCAGGGACAGGGAGAGAGTGAACATAAGGCGCGCCGGCGGGCGCTCAATAGAGGCGGAAAAATGGGCGGCGGAGGACCCGGACAGCCACTTTAAGCGATTTCCAGAGTCCCCCGATGAGAATTTCCACATTATCGAGACTGTAATTGAGGTGTGACAATATGAGAAAGCTGTCGTTCTCTATAGTGGGCTCAGGCTGGAGGGCCATGTTTTACGTAAGGGCGGCGCGCAGGTTCCCGGAGTATTTTCAGCTGAAAAACGTGCTGTGCAGGTCAGTTGAGAAGGCGGCCGCGCTCCGCGTGGAAGGGATACCGGCGGTACTTACAGAGGCGGAAATTGACGCGGGAAGACCGGATTTTATCGTTGTGGCGGTGGAGAAGGGCGCGAATTTTGCCGTAACGAAGCGGTGGATTGAAAAGGGGTACCCTGTTTTGGCGGAGACGCCGGCGGGGTGTGAGCTACGGGAGCTGGAGGAGCTGTGGAGACTGCGCCTCAGCGGGGCCAAGCTGGCGGTGGCGGAGCAGTATTTCCGCTACCCACTTATCGCCGCCGGACTGCGGGAGGTGAATAGCGGAAAAATAGGGGAGCCGGACTGCGTGACGCTGTCGCTGTGCCACGACTACCATGCCGCATCGGTGATAAGGCGGATGCTGATGCTGGAAAAGGGCAGGCTTCACGACTTCTCTGTTGTGGGCAAGGTGGTTGAATATCCGGTGGAGCGGACTGACTCCAGATACGGTCCAATCACGGACGGCTCGGTACAGCAAAGCGGCAGGGTGATGGCGGAGCTGGATTTTGACAACGGCAAGCGGGCGTTTTACGACTTTGACGGTATCCAGTACCACACCTTCATACGCGGTCGGCATATCGACCTGCGGGGCGCCGCCGGTCAGTGGATGGATACGGCGGTGAGGTATTCGGATAATACCCACACGCCGCGGCTTATCAAGCTCCGCGCGCAGGCGATACCGGGGTATGAGCACCTGATGACGCCGGAGCTCCAGGGCATAGGCGGGCAGTGGAGCCCCTTCGTCCACATGGAGAACGCCCAGGACGATTACGCCGTCTCCACACTTATGGCGGATATGGCGGACTTCATTTACCTTGGAAGGGAGGGCTACCCCCTACGGGAGGCGCTGGAGGACGCGTATACGTGGCTGCTGCTTGGTAAGGCGCTGGAGGAACCGGGTAAGGTGATATGCTCCGGAAAGAGGCCCTGGAGCGAATAGGATCACAGCCTGTAAAAAGAAACGGCGGAGAGGCGTAGGCCTTTCCGCTGTTTTTATGTGTCGATAACCATATCCGCGCGGGAGTAGAGGGAGGTTTCCTCAATGTAGGCGTTTTCCATTGGTATCCATTTTGAGATAAAATCGGGAACGCGCGACGGGGCGCGGGCTTGAAGGCGCCGGAGCTGTACCTCCGGCGTTGTCCGGAGGGCGATTTTGAGGGTGTAAAAGCCGCAAAGGTCCGGGCGAAGGGAGTAGGAGCCCTCCACTATGTTTATTTTACTGATTTTGTGCTCCACAGGCATCTCCAGTGAAAGGGACGAGCAGTCAAAGCGGCGGGTGACAGGTCCTTCACCGCGGGAAATGGGAAGGAGCACTTCTTTCGTGAGGCGTTCCCGGTCCATGTTCCCACCGGGCGCGGAAAGACGCTGTGCCGTGCGCTTATCTGGAGGCAGAAAGTAGTCGTCGGCGTGGTAAAGCTCAGCGCCGTAAGCCTCAGAGAGGGCGTGCCCCAAAGTTGACTTCCCCGAGGCGCACATACCGTCGATCCCGATAATTGCGGGAGCGGAGGCGCGAATCAGGCGTTCCACAGCGTCGAAAACGGGTGAGAAAACAGATGGGGTACCCATGTCACCACTCCCGCTTTATATCGCCTTCGCTTATCCCGTAGGCCTTGGTGAACTCGTCGATGTCCTTCTGCCCGCGGATGAGCATGACCTCGGTGAAGCGGCCTGTCGATGGATCCTTGAAGCCCGCCACCTGCTCGCCGGTGCATATGCTGGCGCGAATGGTGGGTATCCTGCCCGCCATATCAAGGCGCGGCTTGGGCGGCCTTTTCTTGAAAAGCATGGGGTGAACCTCCTTATTTCTTCCTGCGCCGTGACTGCTGGGGCTTGCGGGTGCGGCGGTAGCAATCGTCGCACAGCCTGCCCTTCTGGTAAAGACCCAGAGGCTTGCCGCATACGGCGCAGAAGCGGATGTTGGTTTTGAGGCGGGTGAGGAGTATCTCGTTTATCTCGTCGGCGACGGCCTCTCGCGTCTCATAGAGCTTGTCCTCGTCCACGTCAAATTCAAAGGCCTTGGAGAAGGAGAAATACAGGTCCAGCTTTTTGTAGTACGTCTCAAGGTCGAGGAGCGTGGGGCTTTCGGCGGAGAGACCCGGCTGCTCAATGGGCTGGCCCTGCTGGTATTTTCTCAAAAGCTCAAAAAACAGCCCCCGAAGCTCCTCGGAGTCCTCGTCGAAGGGAATGTTGGCGGCGCGAAGCTCCCGGTCCTTGGTGAAGGTGAAGCCAAGCTCGCGCATCTTTGAGATGATGGAGATATAGCGGGATATGTCCAGCTTCACGTAGGGCTCCACGGTGGGGAGCTTGTTCCACTCGGTGAGGACCTCAAGAAGGTCAAAGTCCACCTGGAGAACCAGCTCAGAAAAGCCCACCACGGCCTTTTCAATGGGAGGCACGGGGGCGGCGAGGCCCGCCTTGATGAAGGGGAGGTTCTGGGTAGCGCCCACATAGCCCCGGTTGTACATCCCGTAGCGTCCGGCGCGCCCGGCGATCTGCTTTATCTCCTCCGGCTTCAGCTCCCGCCGCTCAACGCCGTCGAACTTTTCCGTCTCCATGAAGATTATCCGCCGGATTGGGAGGTTCAGCCCCATGCCGATGGCGTCGGTGGAGACGATATACTTCATGTCGCCGTTTAAAAATCCGTCCATCTGCCGCCGGCGGGTGGCGTAGGGCAAAGCGCCGTAGATTATCGCCGGCTCCTTGCCGTGGGAGCGCAGCTCCTCGGCAACGGACAGAACGCCCACCTTGGAGAAGGTGATGAGCGCGTCTCCGGGCTGGATATTATTGGGGTCAACGGTGTAGCGCATGGGGACAAGGGGCACCCGGCGCTCATGGGTGATCACGGTGTAGGTGTCGCCGCAGGAGACGATGAGGCTCGTCAGTATATCCTCAGCCTCCGGCGCGGCGCACAGGTGCACTTCGGGAGCCAGAACGCCCAGAATGGCGCGGGTCCAGGCGTAGCCGCGCTGGGGGTCGGCTATCATCTGGCACTCGTCGATGACCGCCACGTCAAAACGGCGCTTCAGGTCCAGCTTTTCGGCTGTTGCGGCGACGTGAGTGTCGCCGGGGCGGTGGTCCTCCTCCTCGCCGGTGGTGAGGGAGCAGTCAATGTGGGCGTCTAAAAGCGTCTCCTGGGCCTCCAGAGCGAGAAGGCGCAGGGGACCTAAGTATATGCCCGTAGGCGCCTCCATGAGCCTTACAAGCCCCGCGTAGGTCTTTCCCGTGTTTGTGCCGCCGATGTGTATGATGAAGTGGCGGCGCATGGCGCGGGCCTCGGGGTATTCGTCCCTGGGGTTCAGCGCCACAAGAAGGGAGAGGGAGGTGCGGATGGCGCGGGGGACGTACCAGACGGACCAGACCTTGGAAAGCCCGTCCTTGAAAAGCATACCCAGGGGGAAATCGGGGGAGCGGAGCATATCGTAAAGGCTCTCCTCGGACTCAACTCCGTGGAGCTCGCTGATGGTGTTTTCGGACAGCGCCCGCAGGACGTGGGGATACCGCTCCAAAAGCTCCGCCGCCTTCGGATCGTCGGGGTTGCGCTTTAAATACGGGCATGCGCGGGCAAGGGACATGAGCGACGCCCTCACCACGGCGGCGGGGCGTTCCTGCTCCAGGGAGAGAAATTCGCCTATCCAGGAATAGTTCTGGCTCTTGCCGGCGGAGGCATACGCCTCGCTTACGCTGCCCAGCCTCTTCATTATGGCGTTGTGGTAGTGGCGGGCAAGGAGGGAGGCGGCGCTGTCGTCCCAGGAAAAGCCTTCAAAGGAGGCGTTGAAGCTGTCCCTCAGCGCTCCCGGGTCCGTCCTCGGCGCGCTCTCCCGCGGCAGCTGGACGCGGACGACGCGGTTTTCCCAGAACTCCTCGGTGAGCTCGGCAGCCAGAACGTCGGTCCTTTTCCACACCGGCATACGCCCGCCGGAACGGGAGGGTATATGCCTGGGCGGCGGAAGAAGCTCCTTTACAAGCCCCCTCGTCCAGCCCCGCGCCTTCAGCGCGGAGAGCGACCAGTTTTTAGCTCCGCTCAAGGTCATCCCTCCCTTCTAAGATGGCGGGTCAAAAGACCCGCCTGATTATTTGATAACGCGGAACGTCTCCGCTGTCAGGCATTTTCCTGTCGCGTTGTCTATTTCAAACAGCGCGCCCTCAAGCTTCCTCGCACCGCCGGGGGCGGAGTACGGGGTACGGCGCGGGTCGCCGAGGAAAAGCCGGACGGATTGCTCGGGCTTTATCCCCAGAACGGAATCCGCGGCGCCGGTCATGCCCAGGTCCGTTACAAAGCCGGTGCCCGACGGAAGCACGCGGGCGTCGGAGGTCTGGACGTGGGTGTGGGTCCCCCACAGGGCGGAAACCCGACCGTCCAGGTGCCACGCCAGGGCGCCCTTTTCGCTTGTGGCCTCGGCGTGGAAGTCTATAAGGATAATTTTAGCCGTCAAACGCTTCAATATCCGCTCCGCCTCAAAAAAAGGGCTCTCGGCTGGGTCCATGCCAAGCCTGCCGATGAGATTTATGACGGCGACGCCCCCAAAGGGTGTGTCAAATTCTCCCCATCCCATGCCGGGAGCCGAGGGGGAGAGGTTGGCGGGCCTTAAAATATTCGGTCTTTCCTCAAGCCGGGGTATGATGGAGCCCTGGCGGAAAGCGTGGTTGCCGAGAGTTATAACATCCGCGCCGGCTGAAAATATGTCCTCCGCCTCATCGGGCGTGATGCCGGACATATGGGCATTTTCTCCGTTTACGACGCAAAAATCCGCCTTTTTTTCTTTTCGGAACGTCCAAAGCGCGCGCCGCAGGCAGTCAATGCCGGGCTCTCCCACCACGTCGCCTATCGCAAGGATCCTCATATTCCGTTACCCACGGATATGCGCACGGCGCGGCGGTGGTTCACGATGTCCACGCTCCTGTATATCCCGCCGTCCTCGCCGTCGCGCGTCCACTGCACGTCGCCGTCAAAGGAGAAGCTTATGCGGCTTGTATGGAGCAAGGTCACATTGTCGGAGTTGAAGTTGCGCTTTAAGATGTTGGCGAGGGTGTCGTTGAGCTCCACGATGTTGCGCGGCTTGCGTATGAGCAGGACCTCAAAGAGCCCGTCGTCCAGGGAGACGTTTTCTTCGTCGAATTTCACGATCCCGCCGGCGACTGTCAGAGAATTGGTGACAAAGCCGAAAAGCAGGTCGCCCTCGATGTATCCCCCGTCATACCACACCCTTGTGTGGTGGGCGGTGATCTCCGTGAGCTTCCCCAGCGCCTCCATAAGGTACGCCAGGTATCCGAAGGTGTTCTTTGCCGCCTGCGGGGTGGTGAAGGGCACGTTTGTAAAGGTGCCGAAGGCCGCCACATAGCCGAAGTAATCCTGCCCCAGCTGTCCCACGTCAAGCACACGCGGCTCAGAACAGACGGTGAGGTTTTCAATGGCGTCCCTGGGCGTCTTTGGAATGGAGAGGGAGGTCGCCATGTCGTTCGTGGTGCCCAGCGGGATATAGCTTATGCCGGGACGCGCGTCGGGGGAGAGGCGCATAAGGCCGGATATGACCTCGTTCAGCGTGCCGTCGCCGCCGGTGCAAACCACACGCTCCACGCCGGGACCGTATTTTTCGGCAAAGTCCGAGGCGTCGCCCCGCTTTTCGGTTATGCACACGCCCACATTCTCCCCTCCCGCGCAAAGGGCGGAGAGGATGTCGATGAGCACGTTCTTTGCCCGCCCTTTTCCGGAGACGGGATTGACGATGAGTAGGGTTTTTGACATAAAAACTACCTTTCAGTTTAGAGGGACGGCATCCGGCGGGCGAGGCGCTTACTTTGCGTCGATGACGCGCACGCGCACAACGCCGTTTATCGCCTTGACCGCGTCGGCGAGGGAGCTGTCGGGCTGTTCACCCAGTTCCAGCATGGTGTAGCTTATCTTACTGCCCTTAAGGGAGGAGTTGACCATGTTTTCGATGTTGATCCCCTGACCGGATACGGCGGCGGTTATCTTGGCAATCATTGAGGGGACGTTTTTGTGGAACACGCAAAGGCGGGCAAGACGGGAGGGGGACATGACGGCCTTCCCGAAGTTCACGGAGTTGTTAATGTTGCCGTTTTCGATGTAGTCCCGAGCCTCCTGCGCCGCCATGACCGCGCAGTTCTCCTCAGACTCCCAGGTGGTCCCGCCCAGGTGCGGCGTCATGACCACGTTCTTTGTGCCGATGAGGGTGTTGGTGGGGAAGTCGGTGACGAAGCGCGCCACCTTGCCGGTGTTGAGGGCGGCGCGTATGGCGTCCTCGTTGACCACCTGCTGGCGTGCGTAGTTGATTATGCGCACGCCGTCCTTCATCTTTGAGAGGAATTCGGCGTTTACCATGTCGCGCGTCTCGTCGGTGAGGGGGACGTGGAGGGTTATAAAGTCACAGTCGCAAAGGTCCTCGAGCCTGTCTACCCTGACGACCTTGTTGGAGATGGCCCACGCCGCGTCCACGGAGAGGTAGGGGTCGTAGCCGTATACGTCCATTCCCAGGTGCTGGCAGATGTTGGACACGCGGCGCCCCACGTTGCCCATTCCGATGACGCCTATCTTCTTGCCCATGTACTCGGGACCCGCAAACTGCTTTTTCACCTTTTCCATGACCACGGAGACGTCCCGCTCCTTGGTGTCAAAGTTCAGGACCCATTGGATCGCGCCCAGGATGTCGCGGCAGGCCATTCCCAGCGCCATGAGGAATATCTCCTTCACGCCGTTGGCGTTGCCGCCGGGGGTGTTGAACACCACGACGCCCATTTCCGCGAGCTTCTCCAGGGGTATGGTGTTGACGCCTATGCCGGCCCGGGCGACGCACAGGAGCCTGTCGCCGAATTCGTAGTCCAGCAGGGAGGAGGCGCGGACGAAGATTACCTCCGGGTTTTCCGGATCCTCGCCCACGTCGTATTTTGCGGGGTCAAGTATGGCGCGGCAGGCGGGGGAGATGTTGTTGATGGTTTTTATTTTGATCATAATTATATACCTCAAATCAGTATGGATATTCAAAGCTTTTGCGCTGTTTTGCCGGGGCGTTATCTGCCGCGCGTCTCAAACTCGCCCATGAAGTCCACAAGCCTCTTGACGCCCTCCACCGGCATGGCGTTATATATGGAGGCGCGCATACCGCCGACTATGCGGTGGCCCGCCAGGGAGACGAGCCCCTTTGACGCCGCCTCCTTTACGAACGCGGCGTCCAGGTCGGGAGATGAGGTGCGGAAGGTGACGTTCATTTTCGAGCGGGAGCCGGGCTCGGCACAGCCGGTAAACATTTTGGAGTTGTCCAGGAAATCGTAAAGCATTGAGGCGCGCTTCTCGCGAAGCTCCTCCATTCCCCGCACTCCGCCCATCTCCTTCACCCACTTGAGCATGAGCCCCAGCATATAGATGTTGTAGGTGGGGGGCGTGTTGTACATGGAGTCCTTTTCAATGGCGGTCTTATAGCTCAGAATCGTGGGCGTGAAGGGCAGCTCGTGACCGGCGATGGACTTGTCGATGATGACTGCCGCCATGCCCGCCGGCGCCATATTTTTCTGCACGCCGGCGTAAATTACGCCGTGAGAGGCTATGTCCACGGGCTTTGAGAGTATGTTTGAGCTCATGTCCGAGACCACGGGGCAGGGGGCCTTGGGAACGTAATCCCACTCCGTTCCGTAGATGGTGTTGTTGGCGCAGTAGTGGAAATAGGAGGCGTCTTCGCTGAGCCTGAGCTCGCTCTGGCGCGGTATACGTGTGTGCTTTACATCAGTGGTGTCGGCGGCAACGCGGACTGCGCCGTATTTTTTCGCCTCTTTGGCGGCAAGGCCGGAGAAGTTTCCGGTTATGGCGTAGTCGGCGGCGCCGGTCATGCCGATGAGGTTCATGGCGACCGCGGCAAACTGCCCCGTTGCGCCGCCCTGCATGAAGATTATCTCGTGTGTGTCGGGCACGGACAGGACCTCGCGCATAAGCGACTTCGTCTCGTCAAATATGTCCTGATACGCCCTGGAGCGGTGGGACATCTCCATTACGGACATACCGGTTCCGCCGAAATTTTTAAGCTCCCCGGCGGCTCTCTCCAGCACCGGAAGCGGCAGCATGGAGGGCCCGGCGGAGAAATTGTAGATCCTTTCGTTGAACATGGAACAGCTCTCCCTTGAAGCCAGGCTTCTTTAATCAAGTAAATTATACATAATTACAGAGAATTTTACAAGAGGGCATTTCCCCAAAGCGCCCCGTTCTCAGCGCCGGTGATTTGTACATTTACCACAGCGTTGTGAAGATTTTCCCCCTTTGCGTGGACGAGAACGTAATTTTCCGCGTGGCCTGACCAAATGCCGCTTTCCTCGGCTTCAAAGAGTACCGGGAGCGTCCTGCCCACCTGGGATGCCAAAAACGCGTCTCTCATGCGGCGGGCAAGAGCGCCGGCGGTGCGGGCGCGGGACTCCTTCAGCGCCCGTGGCAGCTGCTCCATGGACGCCGCGGCGGTGCCGGGGCGGAGGGAGTAGGGGAAGACGTGCATGGAGCTGAAGGCGCATTTCTCGATAAAGGCGAGGGTTTCGGAAAACTCCTCCTCCGTCTCGCCGGGAAAGCCGGTTATCAGGTCTGCGGTTATGCCGCAGTTGTCAAAGGTCGAGCGAAGAAGCTCCACAGCTTCATAAAAGCGGGCGGTGTCATATTTGCGCTTCATACGCTCCAGTGTGGCGTCACAGCCGCTTTGCAGTGACAGATGGAAGTGGGGGCACAGGTTGGGGAGCGCGGAGAGCTCCCGGCAGAATTCCTCCGTGACGACACGGGGCTCCAGGGAGCCTAAACGTATGCGGCAGGAGGGCGCGGCGTTTGCCGCCGCCTTTACAGCGTCTACAAGAGTTGGCTTTCCGGGGAGGTCCGCGCCGTAGGAGGCTATCTCGATGCCGGTGAGGACTATCTCCCGACAGCCATCCGCCATGAGCCTCGCGGACTCCGAGGCGCAGTCTTCAAGCGCCAGGGAGCGCACTCTCCCCCTGGTGTAGGGTATGACGCAGTAGGTGCAGAAGTTTACGCACCCGTCCTCGATCTTGAGAAGCGCGCGGGTGCGTGAGGCTGGACTTCCGGCGGGGAGCAGCTCGAAGGAGCGCCGGTCAAAGGCGTTGTCCACGCGAAGGACGCTTTGCCGCTCCACAAGAGCCCTGTCCAGCGCCTCCACGAAGCCCGATTTGTCGCCGGTGCCGTAAACTATGTCCCCAAGCTCCGACGCCGCCTTTGCCTCCGCCTGGCTCCAACAGCCGCAGACGGCGACCAGCGCGCCGGGGTTAAGCTCGGAAAGGCGCCTTATGGCCTGCCGCGACTTGCGCCCCGCCTCGGCGGTGACGGCGCAGGTGTTGATGACTATGGCGTCAAGCCCCGCCTCGTCCTGCGTGACGGTGTGCCCGAGATTTGTGAGCATCGTCTCCATGGCCTGGGATTCAAACTGATTTACCTTACAGCCCAGGGTGTGTATGTGTATTCTCATAATGGTATTGTCCTAATTAAAAATTCGGTGTATAATCTGGTATTATAGTATAAAGCTTTGTGTAAATCAAGGAGAAAACGCCATGATTTATTTTGACAACGCCGCCACCACAATGCCCTGCCCCGAGGCTGTGGAGGCCGTGATGAGGGCGCTCACGGAGGAGTACGGCAACCCGTCCTCAGGCTATGCCCTGGGGAGAAGAGCCGCCGAGGAGCTGAGGCGCGCCAGGGAGAGCGTCGCTAAGGCTGTGGGGTGCGACGCTTCTGAGCTCATCTTCACCTCCGGCGGCACCGAGGGGGACAATATGGCCATACGCGGCGCGGCCTACCTTCAGCGCCATAAGCTCAGGCACATCATAACCTCCCAGGCTGAGCACGACGCCGTGAGAAAGACGTGCCTCAGCCTTCAGGCACAGGGCTATGAGGTCACGTTCCTGAAGCCTGACAGGTCCGGCAGAATATCCGTTGATGCCGTAATGGGGGCGTTGAGGGAGGACACGGGGCTCATTTCGCTCATGCTTGTTAACAACGAGACGGGGGCTGTCTCGGATATTGCCGCCATATCCTCGGCGGCGAGGCGCGTATCCCCGCGCGTTTTAGTCCATTCGGACTGCGTCCAGGCGCTTTTGAAGGTTCCCTTCACACCAAAAAAGCTGGGCGCGGACCTGGTGACGGTGAGCTCCCACAAGATACACGGACCCAAGGGCGCGGGGGCGCTCTACGTCCGCCGGGGTCTGCGGCTGCCGCCGCTGGTCACAGGCGGCGGGCAGGAGGGGGAGGCCCGCCCCGGAACGGAGCCCATGCCGGCGATACTGGGCTTCGGCGCCGCGGCGAAGGCGTGCGGGAGCACCTTTACGGAGGACGCCGGGCGCATGAGGGGGATAAAGGAGCACCTGGTGTCTGAGCTTCCCTCGGCGATACCGGGACTTCAAATAATCGGCGAGAGCGGCGCGCCGCATATCCTGAGCATTTCCCTGCCGGGGTACAAAAGTGAGGTCATAATGAACCTCCTGGACGCCAGGGGCATATGCGTCTCCAAGTCCTCAGCCTGCCGCAGGGGGGCAAGGAGCCACGTACTTGAGGCCATGGGGGAGAGCCCGGAGGTCATAGACGGGGCTGTCCGCGTGAGCCTGTCAAGATTCTCCACAACGCAGGAGGCGGACACCTTTATCCGCGAGCTCAGGGCCGCCGCCGGTACTCTGAGGGTGAAGCTGAAATAGTCCTTTTTAATCTTGCGTTTTTGACGGTTGAAGGGTATAATGCGATTTAATAAAGTGACTTGACAGCTTGGAGGAAGGTATGGTAAGGGCAGTCATATTTGACCTGGACAACACGCTTTTGCGGCGGGATAAGACGGTGTCCCGATATTCCCGCAACGTCCTTGAGCGGTGCCGCGGGCGCGGCATACGCGTTCTGGCGGCGTCCGCGAGGCCTGAGAGGACACTGAGGGAGTTTGATGTATTTGATGAGTTTGAAGCCGCCGCCACCCTCAACGGGGCGCGGGTGGTTCTGCCAAAGGGGGAGCTTGTCAACGAGATAAGCCGCGACACAGGCAGGGCGGTCATCTCAAAGCTCATAGGCATCCCCAATGCCGTGGTCTCGGCGGAGACAAGCCGTGGCATATTCGCAAGCGAGCCCATACCGATATGGAACGCCGCGGTATACGCGGGCTTTCCCGAACCGCCGGAGGGGACGCTTTACAAGGTGCTGGTGAGCGGCGTTTCCGAGGAGGAGGTGAGAAATGCCCTGACGGGGGATACATACTGCACCTCCATTGAGGGTGGGGTGCTCTGGCAATTCATGAGCCGCGAGGCGACGAAGTGGAACGGCGTTCGGGAGATGCTGGGCGCGTTTGGCATAAGTCCAGCAGATTGCGCCTACTTCGGGGACGACTTTGACGATATAGAGTGCGTAAAGCGCTGCGGCATAGGCGTCGCCATGGAAAACGCCATACCAGAGGTCAAAGCCGCCGCCGGATTTTACGCCGGGGACTGCGACGCCGACGGCGCGGCGAGGTTTGTTGAGGAGAATATTTTATGACACGTAAGCTTTACTATGAGGACTCGCACATCGCCGAGTTTGACGCGAAGGTGCTGGATTGCCGGGAAATTGACGGGTATTTTGAGATAATCCTGGACAAAACGGCGTTTTTCCCGGAGGGAGGCGGCAACCCCGCTGACGTGGGGACTATCGGCGCGGTAAATGTCCTGCACACCTTTGACCGCGGTGGCGAGGTCATACACCGGTGCGACGGAAGGCTTGCGGCGGGAGAGACCGTACACGGCGTTATCGACTGGGAAAAGCGCTTTTCAAATATGCAGAACCACACCGCCGAGCACATCGTGTCCGGCATAGTCCACCGCCGCCGGGGGTACGCCAACGTGGGCTTCCACATGGGCGTTGACGGCGTGATAGTGGACTTTGACGGATTTCTCGACGAGGCGAAGCTTTCGGATATCGAGCGCGAGGCAAACGAGGTCATATGGCGTGACGTGCCCGTCACGCAGAGCTTCCCAAGCCCCGGGGAGCTTCAAAAGCTTGAGTACCGCAGTAAGCTGGAGCTTACGGAGAACGTGCGGCTTGTCACTATTGAGGGCGTGGACGTCTGCGCCTGCTGCGCGCCGCACGTGAAGCGGACCGGGGAGATCGGCGTCATAAAGATTTTCGAGTCCATTCGCCGGAAAAACGGCGTGCGCCTGCGTATGCTGGCGGGGAGCCGGGCGTATGAGGACTACGTAAAGCGCTCAAAGACGGCGGCGGACATCTCCGCGCTTTTATCCTCCCCCCGGGGCGGGGTGACGCAGGCCGTGGAGCGGCTCATGCGCGAGCGGGACAGGCTCAAATTTAAGCTTGTGGGGCTCCGGCGGCAGATGCTTGAGGAAAAGCTGGCGGCGCTTCCCGATACTGAGGGGAACCTGGTGTTTTTTGAGCCGGATCTTGATATGAAGGAGCTTCAGGCCTTTGCCGGCTCCGCCGCGGAAAAGTGCGCTGTCGCCGCTGTCTTTTCCGGCGATGAGGAGAGCGGCTACAGGTACGCGCTGGCGTCAAAGCGCGTGGACCTGCGCGCCGTGTCAAAGGATATGAACGCCGCCCTCCAAGGCCGCGGCGGCGGCAGACCGGAGCTCGTCAGCGGCTCGGTGATGAGTGAACAGAGGGATATAGAGGAGTATTTGAGAAATGGCATTTGATTTCAAGAAGGAATACAGGGAATTCTATCTCCCGCCCAAAAAGCCGTCTATCGTTGACGTTCCGCCGATGAATTATATCGCCGTCAGGGGGCGCGGGGACCCAAACGAGGAGGCGGGGGAGTATAAATCCTCCATCGGTATGCTCTACGCCATCGCCTTTACAATCAAAATGAGCAAAATGGGCGACCACCGGATAGAGGGCTATTTTGACTATGTGGTCCCGCCGCTGGAGGGCTTTTGGCGGCAGGAGGGGAACGAGGCGGGGCTTGACCTTACCCGCAAGGCGGACCTTGAGTTTATCTCATGTATAAGACTGCCCGATTTTGTGACAAAAGAGGAATTTGACTGGGCGATAGGAGAGGCGGAGCGGAAGAAAAGGACCGATTTCTCAAGGGTCGAGTTCCTGCCGGTTAATGAGGGCCTCTGCGTACAGTGTATGCACATTGGCTCCTACGACGCCGAGCCGGAGACGGTGCGGCTTATGCACGGATTTATGGAGAGCCGGGGCTGTCGTCTGGACATCTCGGATACGAGACAGCACCATGAGATCTACCTCTCCGACCCGCGCAAGTGCGCTCCGGAGAAGCTGAAAACCGTACTGCGCCACCCCATAAGACCCGTGGGGGAGTGAGCTATGGGAAGAACGGAAACGGTGATATTCACCAATATGTGCATGGTCACGGACGGCGAGGGTAACGTGCTGGTCCAGGACAGGGTCGACCCTGACTGGCAGGGAGCCGCCTTCCCGGGCGGTCACGTGGAGCGGGGAGAGTCCTTTACCGACGCTGTTATACGGGAGGTATATGAGGAGACAGGTCTGACGGTATCCCGCCTTACGCTTTGCGGCATAAAGGACTGGACACGGGACGACGGGACACGGTACACGGTGTTGTGTTACAAAACAGGCAGTTTTTCAGGCAAGCTGACCTCCTCCGACGAGGGGGAGGTAAGCTGGGTGCCGCTCCGGGAGCTTCCTGAGATGAGGCTTGCCGAGGGCATGGAGAACGTGTTGAGGCTTTTTATGGAGGACGGACTTTCCGAGCAGTTTTTCTATAAGCAAAACGACCAATGGGTCGAGGTACTGAAATAGATAAATCAGTGAGGTTTACATAATATGTACATTCGCGATATTTACAGGCAAAAGAGGCTCCCCATTTCCTATGAGATATTCCCCCCGAAGGGCGAGCTGAAGGTGGAGGAGCTGAGGGGTATGCTGGACGCCCTTGCGGGGACCGGACCCGACTTTATCTCCGTCACCTGTTCGGCGGGCGGCTCCGGCAACGGCAGCAACACCGCGGCGCTTACGGGGATAATCGAGCGGGAGTACGCGATTCCGGCGGTGGCCCACGTGACGTGCGTAAACTCCACAAGGGCGGACGTGGACGGGATGGTGAGCGATATACGCTCCAGGGGAATTTCCAACGTCTTCGCCCTGCGCGGGGACAGGCTCCCCGGCAGTGAGACGCGGGATTTCCGCTACGGCGCGGAGCTTGTGCGGTATCTTCGGGAGACGACGGATTTCTGCGTTGGCGGCGGCTGTTACCCGGAGGGGCACGTGGAGTGCGACGACTTTGAGGCGGACATACGCCATCTCAGGGAGAAGCAGGACGCCGGAGCGGAGTTCTTCCTGAGCCAGCTCTTTTTTGACAACACAGTTTTTTACCGCTTCATCGAAAAGGCGCGCGCCGCGGGCATCACGGTGCCCATTGACGCCGGGATAATGCCCATAATGGGCAAAAGTCAGATAACCAGGATGGTGTTCATGTGCGGCGCCTCCCTGCCGGCGCCGGTCATACGTATGTGCTACAGATACGAGCACGACCCGGATTCCCTTTTGAAGGCGGGTATGGAGTACGCGGCGAGGCAGATCACGGAGCTTGCGGAGAGCGGCTGCGCCAGCGGGATACATATTTACACCATGAACAAGCCCGACGTGGCAAAATTCGAGATGGGGGCGCTGAGAGATGCCGGATTTGGGGTATAGGATAGACAGATCGGAGGTACTGCGTTACCTGGGGCACCGGGGTCAGGAGATAGACAGGGAGCTTGACGCGCTCATTGACAGGGTCTGCGAGGAGTGCCTCAATAGCGCCGAACCACGGTACTTCTGGCAGGTCTTTGAGCTGGAGGAGCGGGACGGACAGCCCGCCCTTGCCGGGACAGGCGCCGTATTTCAGGGAAAGGACATAAAAAAGCACCTGAATGGCGCAAAATACTGCGCGGTAATGGCGGCGACGCTGGGCTTTGAGGTGGAGAGGGCTATGATGCGGCTCTCCCGGCGCTCCGCCACCGGAGAGGTGATCTTCAACGCGGCGTGTACGGCGCTCATCGAGGCGGTATCCGACAGGTGCGAAAGTGAGATACTTGACTGGGGGAGGGCAAGGAGCCTCACCGGGGTGTTCAGGTACAGCCCCGGGTACGGCGACTTCCCACTGGAGCAGCAGCCGGAGGTGCTGAACGTAATAAGCGCCGACGTGCGGCTGGGGATAACGCTGACGGACAGTATGCTCATGCTCCCCAAAAAAAGCGTTTCGGCGCTCATAGGTCTGTTCCCCGAGGGGGTCAGGGAGGCGCGGCACGGCACCTCCTGCGACACCTGCGAGAACAGGGAAAACTGCGAATACCGTAGAGGAGGGACCTCCTGTGGAAAATAAATTTATTCTTTTTGACGGCGGAATGGGCACGGAGCTCCAAAAGCGCGGGCTCAAAACCGGAGGACTGCCGGAGCTCCTCAACCTGGAAAGCCCGGAGATCGTAAGGGCGGTCCACGCCGACTATGTGGCGGCGGGGGCTGACGTCATCACCGCCAACACCTTCGGAGCCAACTCAAGAAAGCTGGGAAGCGCACAAAAGGTGAGGGAGGTCATCTCCGCCGGCATACGCCTTGCCCGGGAGGCGGGCGCCAGGCGCGTGGCGCTGGATTTGGGGCCAACCGGCGCGATGCTCGCCCCCATGGGGACATTGAGCTTTGACGAGGCATATGAGCTTTACCGGGAGCAGGTTCTCGCCGGAGCCGAGGCGGGAGCGGACCTTGCGGTGATCGAGACAATGTCGGACCTTCTGGAGGCGAAGGCGGCACTGCTGGCGGTGAAGGAAAATTCCCGCCTGCCGGTGTATGTCACCATGACCTTTGCCGCCGACGGCAGGACGTTTCTTGGCACGGACCCCGCCATCGCCGCCGTGACGCTCTCCGCGCTGGGAGCCGACGCGGTGGGCATAAACTGCTCGCTGGGACCCGAGGAGATAATTCCCTTTGCCAAAACGATGCTTGAGTGGTCCACAGTCCCCGTTATGGTCCAGCCCAACGCGGGGCTTCCAGACGCAACCTCCGGTCAGACGGTGTATCACGTCACGCCTGAGCGGTTCGCCGCCGCCGTGGGAGAGATGCTGGACGCCGGCGTCACCATAGCCGGCGGCTGCTGTGGAACAACGCCGGAGCACATAAGGCTCCTGCGGGCGGAGATGGACAGGCGACGGCCCGTGGAGCGCCCAGCGCGCCGCAGGAGCGTCTTTACAAGCGGTCAGAGGCTTGTGTGCGCCGACAGCGGCGTCGCTGTGATCGGCGAGCGGATAAATCCCACGGGAAAAAAGAAAATAAAGGAGGCTCTGCGCTCCTTCGCCTTCGACTATATCCTCAACGAGGCGATAAACCAGGAGGAGGCGGGGGCACAGCTTTTGGACGTGAACGCCGGACTTCCCGAGATCGACGAGGCGGGTACGCTCACAAGGCTTGTGACGGCGCTTCAGGCAGTGTCGCCCCTGCCGCTCCAGATAGACAGCTCCGACCCCATAGCCCTTGACAGGGCGTGCCGCGTCTACTGCGGCAAACCCATCATAAACTCAGTAAACGGCAAGAGGGAAAGCCTGGAGGCGATTTTGCCCATCGCGAAAAAATACGGCGCGGCGGTGGTGGGGCTCACACTCGACGAGAACGGCATACCCGAGAGAGCCGAGGACAGGCTGGATATAGCCGAACGGATACTGAAAACGGCGGGGGAGTACGGCATACCCCGCGAGGACGTGCTTATAGACTGCCTGACAATGGCTGTCTCAACAAACCAGAGCTTTGCCCGCGAGACCCTTCGGGCTGTTGGGCTGGTGACGGAAAGGCTCGAAGTGAAGACCGTTCTGGGTGTCAGCAATATTTCCTTCGGACTGCCCAACAGGGAGCTTTTGAACGCCACATTTTTGGCAAACGCCTTCGCCCGGGGGCTGACACTGCCGATTTTGAACCCAATGTCCAAAAGGTACATGGACGTGGTGGCGGCGTGGCGGGTGCTCTCCGGCGAGGACGTGGGCTCACAGGCGTATATAGATACTTATGTAAACCAAACGACAGTATATCAGAGTTATGTAAACAAGAATTATGTAAACAAGGGCGAAAATAACGTTATGTCAACTGAAAGCATTATGTCAACTAACCCTTCAAACGAAGTTGACATAACTCAAATCGTCTTATCGGGCAGGAAAATGCTCATAGAGGATGCGGTGAGGAAGGCATTGGAGGATAAAACTCCCATGGAGGTCATAAACGACCTCCTCATACCCGCCATCAACGCCGCCGGTGAGAGATTTGAAAAGGGACAGTTCTTCCTCCCGCAGTTGATGGCGTCGGCGGAGACGGTGAAGCTCGGCTTTGACGTGGTTAAAAGCTCGGCAAAATCCGGAGAGGTCAAGGGAAAGGGGAAGATACTCCTTGCCACCGTCAAGGGCGATATTCACGACATAGGTAAGAATATCGTCAAAATGCTCCTGTCAAATTACGGCTACGAGGTCGTTGACCTGGGGCGCGACGTGGCGCCGGAGCTAATTGTTGACGTGACAAAGAGGGAGAATATAAAGCTCGTCGCCCTGTCGGCGCTCATGACCACAACGGTTAAAAATATGGCGTTGACCATCAAAATGCTCCGCGACGCCGGCGCTGACTGCAAGGTTATGGTTGGCGGCGCCGTCCTCAACGAGGAGTACGCCAGACTTGTCGGCGCCGACTACTACACCAAAGACGCCCAAGACTCCGCCCGCGTCGCCAATCTTGTTTTCGGGGATTAGGAGCAATTTGTTAAACGGTTTGACAAAATAAAAGAAATAAACGAAAATCCCGAAACCGTTGCGGTTTCGGGATTCTCGTTATGGCAGCGGGAGAAGGATTCGAACCCTCACATACGGAGTCAGAGTCCGCTGTGCTACCTTTACACAATCCCGCTAAACGCAAGAGCTATTATAACCACAGCGGGCGGGGTTGTCAAGGTTTTTCTGAAAAATTTTTTTCTCAGTTTTTCGCGGCTTATTTCATCAGCTTGTCGTAAGCCTTTTTTATGCCGCAGCCGTATACCAGGGGTATCGCGATGTAGCCCAGCGCGGCCTGGAGAAACTGGAAGGGGAGCTTCGCCAGGGCGTATTCAGGGGTGGAGTAGATGTAGGCGCGCCCAAGGGAGTAGCCGGTTACCATGATAATTGCGCCCACGGTGATGGCTATAATGGCGGAGAGCACGGGCTTTTTTGTCAGGACCTTGCGGGTCATGAGGACGATCACCACCGCCTGGAGCCCGTGGGTCACAAGGGAGACGAACATCGGAGTGGGGTAGAAGATCATGTCCCCCAAAAACGCTCCCACGCCGCCCACAACAAAGGCGCAGAAGGGGTCCAGAAGAAGCGCCGCGGTGCATATGACTATGTCGTTGGCGTAAAGGTGCCCTCCGGGGACGGGTATGGACAGTATCTCCATGCTCAGGACTATGTTCATCGCCATGAGCATCGCGGTAACGGTCAGCTTTTTTATGTCTCTTGCTTTCATTGGGATTCCTCCTTGACTTTTGGGATTTACCTCATTATAATGGCTTTTGGATATATTGAAATCACCAGATAAGGAGAATTTTTTATAACCAGATGCTCACCTATAATTTGAAGGAGGGGACAGGTCCCCTCTATATGAGGCTTTATTGGCATATCCGGGAGGACATACGCTCCGGCGCTATACCCTCCGGCAGCCGTCTGCCGTCAAAGCGGACGCTGGCGGAGCACCTGGATGTGAGCGTCATCACGGTTGACGGGGCTTACAAATGCCTTGTGGACGAGGGCTACGCCGTCAGCCGTGAACGGAGCGGCTACTTTGCGGCAAAGCTCGGGGCGGTATCAGTGAATGCCGAGGTGCCGGACTATACGCCGGTGGTGGACGTTCCGGCGGAGCCCGGAAGGGACCTGGGATTCCGCTACTCGGCGCTTACAAAGATAATGCGCGAGGTCATCACCGATTACGGTGAAAAGCTCCTTCTAAAGCCCCCCGCCTTCGGATGCGCGGAGCTGAGAAACGCCATAGCGGCGTTTCTGCGGCGCTACAGAGGTATGCGGGTGGAACCGGCGAGGGTGATAGTCGGCTCCGGCGCCGAGTACCTTTACGGAATGCTGGCCCAGCTTTTCGGAAGGGACAGGCTCTTCGCCCTGGAGGACCCGGGATATGAGAAAATAAGGCTGGTTTACGCCTCCTGCGGGGCTAAATATGAGCTGCTGCCCCTTGACGGGGACGGCATAAGCTCCGCCGCCCTCGCCTCGTCAAGCGCCGATATACTCCACGTGACGCCCTACCACAGCTACCCCACGGGCATAACCGCCTCCGCTTCAAAGAGACGTGAATACTTAGACTGGGCGGAGCGAGGCGGCGGGATAATTATCGAGGACGACTTTGACTCGGAGTTTTCCCCCTCCCGCAAGCCCCAGGAGCCTCTTTTTTCAATGGACAGGGGAGGGCGGGTCATATACCTCAACACCTTCTCCCACTCCCTGGCGCCGTCAATGCGTATGGGCTACATGGTCCTGCCCGAGGGCCTGCTGAGGGATTACAGTGAAAGGCTGGGCTTCTATTCCTGCCCCGTGCCCGCCTTTGACCAGTATGTACTTGCCAGGTTCATTGACCGCGGGCACTTTGAGCGCCACCTGAACAGGGTGAGGCGCCGGCTCAGAACAGAGGAAAAATAGTAGTCCGCCCCTCCATCTGAGCGTGGAGGGGCAGGCGTTACATTATGCCAAGTCCGTTTTTACCGAATTCCGCCACAAAATTGCGCATTTCCTCTGGGGATTCGATGCCGTGGGTGCGCGCGATGAGCTCCTCACGCTCCCGCTGGGAGAGGGCGGAGAAGCGGTCATACGCCAGCATATTGGCAGCCAGCGCCATGCCGAAGCCCATGGGAAGACCGTCGTTGTAAAGGTTCTGATAATACATTTTTATCACCTCGCGAATAGCTTTCCCCTTTGCGCGCGCGGCTATGCGGCGGACGGGAAAAATGTGAATGAACGGGTTGACTTGCGGGGAAAAATAGTGTAAATTTAAGGTACGGCAATGGCCGGAAATCATAAAAATGTGAGGTGAGGGCATGGACGCCGGCAGTACGGGCACAGTTGACCGAGAACGGATGCGCGGGACCGGTCTATTTTCCGTGCCCGCCCTTTAAAATCACAGCTGTGCCTTGTTGTTCTTAAAATTTAAGAAAGCAAGGTGAAAAAATGAGCGAGAACACTGTACTCTCCGCCACCATCGAGGCGCTTATTGAGAGTAAAAAGTACCTGACTCTCCGCGACATCTTCGTTACCATGCAGCCCATGGACATCGCCCAGCTCCTGGGGGAGCTGGGGGAGAACAGGCTGGCGCTGATGTTCCGGCTCCTTCCCAAGGAGCTGGCGGCGGAGACCTTCATTGAGATGGACCCGGAGGAGCAGGAGCTCCTGATCCGGGGCTTTTCGGACGCCGAGCTCAAGGACGTGGTGGATGAGCTCTACGTGGACGACGCGGTGGACCTCATCGAGGAGATGCCCGCCAACGTGGTCAAGCGTATCCTCAGGTCCGCCGACCCTGAAATGCGCAGGACCATAAACGAGCTTTTAAATTACCCGGAGGACTCCGCGGGCTCAATTATGACCACGGAGTATGTCTCTCTGCGCCCGGATATGACCGCGGAGGAGGCGATAAAGCGCATCCGACGCGGCGCCGTTGACAAGGAGACGATTTACACCTGCTACGTGACGGACAGGAACCGCAAGCTCGTGGGGTATGTAACGCTCAAGTCCCTGCTGCTTGCCGAGGACGACACGCAGATAACGGACATAATGGGAACGGACACCATCTCCGTCACCACCACCGACGACCAGGAGGAGGTCGCCAACACCTTCTCAAAATACGATATGTCGGCGCTCCCCGTGGTGGACAAGGAGTCGAGGCTCGTGGGAATCGTCACCGTTGACGACGCCATCGACGTCATGGAGGAGGAGGCCACCGAGGACATCGAGAAGATGGCAGCCATCATGCCCACGGACAAGCCGTATTTAAAGCTGTCGCCCTTTGAGATTTGGAAGTCCCGCATACCCTGGCTTTTACTGCTGATGGTTTCCGCCACCTTCACCGGACTTATCATCAGCTCCTTTGAAAGCGCCCTCGCAAAATGGGTGGCGCTCACCGCCTTCATACCCATGCTCATGGACACCGGCGGCAACACCGGCTCCCAGGCGTCGGTCACCGTTATTCGCGCCCTGTCCATCGGCGACCTGGAGTTTTCGGACTTCTTCCGCGTCGTCTGGAAGGAGCTTCGCGTTGCGGTGCTCTGCGCCGTGTCCCTCGCCGTTGTGAACTTTCTGAAAATACAGCTTGTGGACGTGATGCTCCTGGGCAACACCGGCGTCACCGTAACGGTGAACCTGGTCATCTGCCTCACCCTCGCTTTCACAATCATCTGCGCAAAGCTCGTTGGCTGTACGCTCCCGCTCCTGGCGAAAAAGCTGGGCTTCGACCCGGCTGTCATGGCGAGTCCCTTCATAACCACCATCGTAGACGCCCTGAGCCTGCTAATTTACTTCCAGGTCGCCAGCATCCTTTTGGGAATATAAAAAAGCTTAGGAAAAATTGAGAAAAACTACTTGACACCGCCCCCGCGCTGTGGTAATATACTTAAGCACGCGCGAGTGGTGGAATTGGCAGACTCGCTAGATTCAGGTTCTAGTGTGCATTACGCACGTGCGGGTTCAAGTCCCGCCTCGCGCATAAAAAGACCGGCCGCAGCCGGTCTTTTTGCTATACTCAGATCTGCGCTCCCTTCGGCGGCTTTACGCGCCGTTGGGAGGGATAAAAACGGCTTTTGCCGGTCAAGCTTCCGGGGGATACAGATATGATAACCAAAATCGTTTTCGGAGACCCTGTGAGGACCGACGCTGTGACGGCGCGGGTCCCAAAAGGGGAGAAGGTCAAAAACTTCAGTCTGACGCGGGAGGAAAAGCGCCTTGTTTTCCGCTGTCCGCTTAAGGCCGGCGACGCGGTATACGGGCTCGGGGAGACGATGGGAAGGGTGAACAAGCGCGGCGGGCGTTACATATCCTTTAACACCGACACCGCCGACCACACGGACTCCAACCCCTCGCTTTACGCCTCCCACAATTTTATAGTCATCGACGGGGAGCGGCCCTTCGGCGCGTTTTTCGACACCCCGGCGAAGGTCACCTTTGAGATCGACTACATGGGCTCCGGCGAGGTCGTGGCGGACTGCGAGACGTGTGACCTGAACCTCTACGAGATAGAGGGCGGCTCGGCTTATGAGGTCTGCCGCGAGCTTATCCGCGCCGTTGGCAGGTGCTATCTTCCGCCGCTTTGGGCGTTCGGGTACGGGCAGAGCAGATTCGGCTACGCCTCGCCCGAGGATTTCCGCGCTGTTGCCGACGGGTACAAAAATAACGGTATCCCGCTGGACTATATATGCATGGACATAGACTATATGGACGGGTACCGGGACTTCTCCTTCAACGAGCGGAGCTTCCCTGACCCTGCCGCCTTTGCCTCGGATATGCGCGGGCGCGGTATTCGCCTTGTGCCCATCGTAGACGCCGGTATCAAAATCGAGCCGGGCGACCCGGTTTACGAGGAGGGCGTAAAGGGCGGATACTTCTGCAAAAACCGGGATGGCGGCTTCTTCTCCGCCGGGGTTTGGCCCGGAATGACCCACTTCCCGGACTTCCTGAACACCTCCGCCAGGGAGTGGTTCGGGCGGCAGTACAAATTTTACACCGACAGGGGCTTTGAGGGCTTCTGGAACGACATGAATGAGCCCGCCATATTTTACAGCGAGTACACCAAAGGGCTTAAAAATCCCCTTTACCGCCTGGCGATGGACATACTCTTCGGCAAGCGCCGAAAGGAAAAGAAGGAGCGGGAGCTTGTTCGCGACTACAAGTCCTTCTTCCACGACGCCGACGGGCGGAGACTGAGGCACTATGACGTCCACAACCTTTTCGGGGCGATGATGACCAGGGCGACAAGCGAGGGGCTCGAAAGGCTCCTGGACCACCGCTTCATGCTCTTCTCCAGGTCGAGCTTCATAGGCGCGGGACGTTACGGCGGTGTGTGGACGGGGGACAACAGCTCCACCTGGGAGCACCTTATGCTCAACGTCCGCCACATGCCCTCCCTCAATATGTGCGGCTTCCTATTCTCCGGCGCCGACACCGGCGGCTTCGGCGGCAATTGCACCCGCGAGCTTCTGCTCCGTTGGCTCGCCTTCTCCGTGTTCACGCCGCTTATGCGCAACCACACAAGCAAGTTCACCCGCAATCAGGAGGCGTACAGCTTCGGCGACACAGACGCCTTCCGCAAGGTCATTGGCCTGCGCTACAGGCTCCTGCCGTACATATACTCTGAATACATGAAGGCGGCGCTGAGGTCGGATATGTACATAAAGCCCGTGGAGTTCGTCTACCCCGAGGCAAAGGGCATAGAGGACCAGCTGCTCGTGGGCGACAGCATAATGATAGCCCCCGTCGTCACCGAGGGGGCGCTGTCCAGAAACGTTTTTGTCCCCGAGGACATGACGCTTGTCCGCTATGACGGCGGTTTTAAATGCGAGAGCGCCTCCCGGGGCTGGCACACCGTCGGCGTGGGACTTGACGAGGTGGTGTTCTTTGTAAGACGCGGTAAGCTCCTGCCGGTGGGCAAGCCCATCATGAACACCGGGGAGTACGACGCCGCCGCCCTTGAGCTTTTGGGCGACGGGGAGACATACGAGCTCTACACCGACGACGGCCTCACCCGCGAGTGCACCGAGGCGAACATAAGGCTCCTTAAAAAAGCTTAATTTCGCAAGCCGCGCTATTGAAAAAATCAAGATAAGGCAATATAATAACAAAATGCCAAAAAATAAATCAACGGAGGCAGACAAAATGAAAAAGGTCCTTATAGTTATACTTGTCGTCATCGCCATCATAGCGGCACTGGCGGCGGGTCTTGTCATATGGCAGTGGGACAATCTGAAGGCAGTCTATACTGTCGTCACAAAGGACGCCGCTGAGCTTGAGCAGGCGGTGGCGGACAAGCGCGAGGCGCACCGGCAGGAGCTCCTTTCAAAGGCGGCGATAACGGTGGAACAGCCTACAATGGAGCAGGGCGAGGACGTGCTTATGGGCTCCGCCTCCTCCGAGGAGGTCAAAAAGGAGCTGGGCATCACGGATCTTATGGAGAAGGGCAAGCAGGCCGGCGTGATCCCCGACGGCGGCTCCGGTGAGGCGGTCAACAACAGCGGCCTTACATACGACGAGCTCACCGACATATGCGTGGCTGAGATTTATAACTCCCGCGTCGATTTTATGGACGGCCTCGGCGGCATAAAGGACGACGTGACCGAGAAGCTTGAGGAGCTCCCCGAGGAGGAGCGCACCGGCTCAAAGACCGTAGAGCTGGCCATGGAGAGCGTGGGCGATTTCAACGAGCTGGAGAGCGCCATGGACAGCCAGGTAAAGGATATTATAGACAGGTACGAGCCGCTCCTTGAGGAGACTGACGGCGACACCTCCGTGCTTGATATGCTCTGGGAGCACTATAAGGACGAGAAGGAAACGGAAAAGGCCTACTACATAAGCAAATTTGCCGCGGGCTGAGCCGTATGGACGCGGTATTATTTGATTTTGACTACACCCTTGGCGACACCACCGACGGAATACTGAGATCAATAACCCACGGGCTTACCGGCCTCGGCTTTCCGAAGGCTGACAGCGAGGCCATGCGGCGCACAATAGGGCTCTCACTCCCCGAGACGCTGGCAAGGCTCACGGGCTGTTCGGACCCTGAAAAGGCGCGGATATTCACTAAGCTTTTCATGGAGAAGGCGGACGAGGTGATGGTCGCCTCGGCGTCGCTCTACCCCGGGACGCTCCCGCTTCTCAAAAGGCTTCGGGAAAAGGGCGTAAAAACTGCCATCGTCACCACCAAGGCGCGCTTCAGGATAGAGGGCATTTTTGAAAAATTCAGCGCATTGGACCTCATTGATGTCATCGTGGGCTGTGACATGGTGAAAAACGAAAAGCCCCACCCGGAGGCTCTGCTTTTGGCGCTCAATGAGCTTCATACCTCGCCCGAACGCGCCATATATATAGGAGACAGCACCGTTGACGCCCGATGCGCCCAAAGCGCCGGGGTGCCCTTCGCGGGCGTCCTCACCGGCACAACCGTGGCGGCGGAGCTGGAGGCTTACCCCCACGCCGCCGTCGCCGCGGATCTGGAGGAGCTTGAAAAAACCCTGAGGCTGTAAGGAGTGACCCTGATGGAGCGGGGAAGATCCATAATCCGCGTAAGCGTTATAGGCATAGTCGTGAACCTTGTGCTCGTGGGCTTCAAGGCGCTGGTGGGCTTTGTTTCCGGGTCCGTGGCGATAATCATGGACGCCCTCAACAACCTGACCGATGCCCTCTCGTCCATCATAACCGTCGCCGGAACAAAGATAGCCGGAAAGGCACCGGACCGCAAGCACCCATACGGGCACGGGCAGGTGGAGTACATCACCAGCATTTCCGTGGCGGTCGTCATTCTCGCCGCCGGGGTCACGGCGGCGGTGGAGTCGGTGCGGAAGATAATCGACCCCGTGACCGCCAACTACACCGCGGCGTCCCTCATCATAATCGCCGTGTCCGTGGCGGGCAAGCTCCTGCTGGGCAGGTACGTGAAGGGGCAGGGGAGGGAGCTCAACTCCGAGGCGCTGGTTGGCTCCGGCACCGACGCCATGATGGACGCCCTGGTGTCCCTCTCCACCCTCGCCGCGGCGGTCGTCTCCATGATATGGCACATAAACCCCGAGGGCTGGCTGGGCGCGCTCATATCCCTGCTCATGCTCAAATCCGGCGTTGAGCTTCTGATGACGAGCCTGGGGGAGATAATCGGCACAAGGATCGACAGCGAGCTCTCCGGCAAGCTGAAGGCGTTCATATGCCGCTATCCCGGCGTCCTGGGCGCCTATGACCTGTCCCTCCACCGCTACGGTCCCGAGAAGATAATCGGCTCCGTCCACATAGAGCTTCCCGACGAGATGACCGCCAGGGACATACACAACCTGACCCGCCACATCACCGAGGACGTGTTCGCCAGCTTCGGAATAGTCCTCACCGTCGGCATATACGCCTCCAACACCACCGACAGGCGTTTTGCCGAGATGAAGGAGGAGCTTCGCGGGCTCATTGTGCGTTACCCTGAGATCATTCAAATGCACGGCTTCTACGTTGACACGGAGCGGAGCCTTGTCACCTTCGACCTCATCATCGACTTTAAATGTGACCGCAAGGAGCGCATACGCGACGAGCTCATAGCGGCTATGGAGGAGAAATACCCGGAGTACATCTTCGCCGTCATCCTGGACAGCGACATAAGCGACTGATAAGGCCGCGTCAAAAGACATGAAATTAGCCCCTCAGGAGGAGCCTATGAAGACATATATCCGGCGCGTCAACTACTATGAGACCGACAAAATGGGCGTGGTGCACCACTCAAACTACATTCGCTGGTTCGAGGAGGCGCGGACAAGCTTTATGGAGCAGGTGGGCTACACCTACCCCAGGCTTGAGGAGGAGGGGATTATAAGTCCCGTCATAAGCGTGAGCTGTGAATACAAAAAGCCCGTCCGATACCCGGACACCGTCGCCATAGACGTGTACCTCACCTCCATGACAAAATTCCGCTGTTCCTTCCGCTACGAGATCAAGGACGCCGCCACCGGCGAGAGACGCGCCGCAGGAACGAGCCAGCACTGCTACCTGGACGCTGACGGCAAAATCGTCAACATGGAGCAGCACAACCCTGATTTCCTCCGCGCCTTTGAGCTTGAGCGCGAATAAAAAACCGTCCAAAGAGGATCAAAAACCCTTTTTGGACGGTAATTTTACTCTTGGAACGTTTTGCTTATTTGATCACAATGATCTGTCCGATGTCCGGGGAAATATCCGCGCTGGGGAAGACCGGCCAGATGACAAACGGGAACTGCTTATAGCCCGGGGAGTTTTCAAAGCCCGCCTCCGGGACGGGACATGGGGTGCGGAAGGCGGTCCAGAGCTTTCCGCATGGGAGCCACATGGTGTGGACCGTAACGCCGTTTTCCGCCGTCTCCACGGTCACGGTGATATTTTTGTCCACGCTGACGGTCTTAAAGTCCTCCACCTGCGCGCCGCCGGAATAGCTTTCCCCGGATTGGAGGTAACAGCGAAAATCCGCCGTTCCTGTTTTCAGTACCCGTATGCCGTTGGAAAAATCAAATTCCCCGGTAAATACAGCCTCTATGATGTCGTGACCGCCGCTGACCGGTATGCTGTCGCGGGACAAAAGCGTGGGCGCGGCGGCGTTGCCCTCTCCGACGGGCAGGCTGTCGTCCTTGTATAGCGACGACATTATCCTCAGACCGTATTCGCCATACTCCTTTGTCACAAAAAGCCACCGCTTGAAGCCGTTCCTTTTACATTCAAAGGAGAGCTTCCACACGCGCCCGGACGCGCCGTCAAAGCTGAATTTCACGGTGACGACCGGCTCCCTGCCCCTCGCCTCCAGGCCGTATCCGGCATTCACCCCGTCAAACTCCAGGGAGAAATACTCCGCCCCGTCCTCATAAAAATGGGTCCCCAGGTCCCCGTACTCCCGGGAAAGCTGGCGGCTGAACGGGACCATGACCTTGTTATAGACCTCCTCAGCCCTTTCCTCCTCCGTTGAAAGCTCCTCCAGCGCCGGAATGTCGCAGGAAACGCACGCGTCGTAAAGTTGGCGGAGATATTCAAGCTCCCGTGAGGTCGCGGCGGCATAGGGATACATCTGCGAAAGGACCGGCTCATCTCCGGCGGGACTGTTCGCGACGCAGGCGGCGGCGATGATAAAGAGCACCGCCGCGACGCGTTTAAGCACCGCCCGAACCGTACGCCCACGGTTCCCCGCCACGTCCCGCTCTTTACCGCTTCCTCTGCTCTCCTTCATGATTTCCTCCCGCCATGAGAAATATAAACCGATTATACAACCTTTTTCGCCTCGCCGCAAGGTAAATATTGTTCCCGATGCTTGATATTTCGGCAAAAACCTGATATTATTTGAGCCGCCGGCGGTATTTTCGGACGGTCGGTCATTGTGAAGGAGAGTATCTTTATGAGGGTCATCAGCTTTTTTGAAAGCGACAGGCAGGAGCACTGGCTTTGCGAGATAGCCAAATGCGATTGGGGAGCGGGCGCTTTTTTACATGAGCTTCTCAGCAGCGGGACCTTTTTTGAAGCTGTCGGAGAGGGCTCCAGGGTGCTTTTGCTCACAGACGGCGACGAGCTCATCTCCTTTTGCACATACGCGCAAAAGGACGATATTCAGCCAACGGAGCTCACGCCCTGGATGGGCTTTGTCTACACCTTCCCCAAGCACCGCGGCCACCGCTGCGCAGGTTTGCTTTTAGCCGAGATCCAACGTCTCGCAAAGCAGGAGCATGTCAAAAAGGTGTATATATCAACAAACCACGTGGGCCCATACGAAAAATACGGCTGCGAATATCTAACACAAATGCCCGACATGAACGGAGACCCCTCAAGAGTGTATGTGAAAAATATAGAATGACCCGCGTGACCTTTTTGCCGTCGACCTCACCATCCTGCCAACAGCGCCGGCAAATCACCCAAAAATAATGCTTGACATTTCCCCAACGGAAAACTATAATATACAGGCGATCCGGGTGTAGCGCAGATGGTAGCGCGCATGGTTCGGGACCATGAGGCCGTGGGTTCAAATCCCGCCACTCGGATTTATTGCCACAAAAGGAAAATATTTGAAAAAATCCGTGAATTTTGCGAAATTCACGGATTTTTTCTGTAAACGTACAGATTTTGGCGGAAAAAACCTGTAATTTTTTAAATGATTTTTTAAATGATGAAAATTCCCAAAAATTACTGTTGCAATTTAACGCGCAGTATAGTACAATTTACATGAATGTATTCACCGGCTTCTCGGAGATTTTTCTTCCGAGCGCCGAATATCACCTTGCCGCGTATATCGCGGCGGAAAGAAGTTACAAAATGAAAAACAGGTATCTTGTCCTGCTTCTCGTCCTGTGCATGGTGATAAGCGCCCTGCCTGTCACGGCTCTCGCCGGGGAGGGGAGTTCGGACGATTTCCGCACCCACCGGACGCCGTGGCTCTACTCAGTTACAGCCAGTAAGACGTCCGAAGAAGGCACTGACGCAGGCGCGGAAATTCGCGAGCTTGAGGGAACGCAGACCTACAACTTCAAAGCAATAAACTACGGCAGTACAAGCGGCGAATCGCTCGAGCTCACCTTCACGAACATCAGCGAAACCGAGGACTATGACACCGACAACGGAAACCCCAACAACTACGGCAAGGTGGACATCGCCGTTGTCAACCGCTCCGCTTACTTCAACTTCGAGTGGGACAAATCGAAAGGCCACATCGAAAACAAGGGCGATACCGCAGTCCTCACCATCACCCCTCGGAGTGACCTTCCTGCCGGACAGCTCGAGGAAACCATACTCTTCATGGAGCAGAACAGCCACATCGGTTGGACGGTCAAGCTCACGATAGGCGTTGAGCTCAAGCCCGTCACCGTCACGCCGCAGGCGACCATCACCAAGCCCTATGGCACGGCGCTTGACCCCGCTGACATAAAGGTCACGTGTGACGATCCCGAGATCAATGGCAAGACGCTCGCCGACCTTGGCGTGAAGGAGCTCCGCGGTCAAGGCGCGGACGCGAACTCGTCCGTTTCGGCCAGTCCGTACAGCTACGATTATACTGGCGTCACCTCCATCTACGGCAGCTATGCTGTCACGGTCAGCGGCACGACCGCAATAACCGTCGAAAAGGTCATGCCGAAGCCTAAAGAGATATACGTCAAGGAGTTCACAAAGGGCACCGTCCTTTCCAACGCCGGCGAATCCGAAGGCGGCAACGTCCCCACCGGTACGTTTGTCAACCCCTTTAGCGGCGGCACGGTGGCGGGCAAGTTCACATGGGGTGACCCCGGTCAGGAGATAAAGGGCGGAATCTTCTGCATCTGCCCCTTTACCTTCACCCCGATAGATACAACGAATTACAATGCCTACAACAGCTATATCGCCGTAAAGATAGGCGACGGCACCTTTGACCAGGATATCGGTCAGCTCGTATTCACCACCCTCACCCCCTCGGCGACCGAGGTTCAGTACAACGGCAAGGCTCAGCCGCTGAAATTTACGACCAACAGGACCGACAGTCAGGCAGGCTCGGACAGCATCTACGTCCTTTATAAGGAACATGACAAGTCCGGCGGTTGGACCGAGACCGCGCCGACAAATCCCGGCATTTACGACGTGAGCGCGACCATTCAGCCGAGGTACGGTTACACCGGCGCCGCATTTTCGACGGAGTACACCATAAAGCCGCGCACCGTAAATATCAATGTTGAGGTCTATTCCAAGCCCTATAACGCGGGCAAGACCTCCGGGCAGATTGTTCCGACCGATAAAATCGTTACCGGAGTAATCGGAGACCAACTCATGCTCCGGTGTGGCACACTCACCGGTATTGAATGCCTCGAGGCAGAATTTGAAGACGACGCGGTCGGAACGAACAAGGCCGTGACGATAACCTTCAAGCCCAATACCGAGATCGTCGGCGACCACGCGGATAAATATGCTCTCCCTGATTCCGTCACGGTGTACAGCGAGATCTTCCCGATAGATATCATCCTTCGGTTGAAGGAGCTCCACAAATACTACGGTCAGAGCATGGACATCGTCAGCAGCGACTTTGCCAGTCTGACGGTGACAAGCGTAGATAACGAGTACGACACCGACGGCCTCGTCGTTGACCTCGCCGAAAACATTCAGGCCGTCCTTGCAAGCGCGGGCACCTCGCCCACGGCGAACGTGAACACCAATGGCTATGGCGTCACCGCAACGGGCAGCGCCGGGAACTACCGCATCTATCGGGTAGACGGCAACATCAAGGTCCTCCCCGCCGTCCCGCAGAAGGTGGACGTAGTCGCCCCAATCGGCAAGAACGGCGAACCCGCCTCCACCATCGAAAAATCCATTCAGGCGACCTACCGCAACCCGTATAACGGCGAGCCCGTCACCGGCACGGTCGAGCTCACCGACGAGGCGAGAAATAGAATAATCACCTCAGAGGCACAGTCTCTCGAGTACATATTCAAGCCGTCCTCTGATAACTACACCGTAGTCCACGGATATGTCTCGGTCTCCGGCAAGGATGTTCAGCCCGCCGACCTCGCAATATCCGGCGAGACGAGCGTCACCTATGACGGCAATCCTCACACCGTCACCGGCGTGACGAACAGCGGCGCGACGATTAAGGTCGAATACAGCTCCAACGGCGGCACTTCCACCGTTGCACCCGTTGACGCCGGAACCTACAAGGTAAAGGTCACGGCGGACACAACCGGTCTTTCCGACTGTTCTGACAACCAAATGGAGACCACACTTGTCATCGCCCCCGCTGTCCCCACCGTTACGGTGACCGCGAGCGGAGTGAACGAGGGCGACACCCTCGATAAGTCTACGCTCAGAGCAACCGCCACCGGCGCGCAGGGCGAGACCGTCCCCGGCAAGGTGACCTGGGACAGGATCGGCGGAGTGGACGACCCGACAGAAGTTGTGCTCTCCAAGAGTGATACGACCGCATCCTACAACTGGACCTTCACCCCGAACAGCTCCAACTATACGGCAGTCTCCGGCAGTGCGCCTGTCTCGGTGATCGCAAAGACGCCTGCCCAGCCCTCGACAGACCCCTCGACCGGCGGCACCGGCGGAAGTACCGGTGGCAGCACTGGTGGAAGCACCGGTGGAAGCACCGGAGGAACCACCGGAGGCGGCGCCACGGGCGGCAGTACCGGCGGAAGCGGATCAGCCGGCGGAAGCAGCGCACCTGCGGGCGGCGGAGCCGACGCCGGGACCGTCACCAACCCCGACGGGTCCAAAACTACCACCACGACCAAGGACGGCGTTGTCACGGAGACCACCGAGAAGGTCGACGGCACCGTCACCGAAAAGGTCACGCTGACCGACGGCTCTATCACCGAGAAGACCGTCACGCCTGCGGGCGTCACCGGCAAGGTCACTACCGACGCACGGGGCAAGGTCACCTCCGCCGAAGTGGTCATTCCCGCGAACGGCAAGACCGAGAAGCAGGATATTGTTACCGCGCCGATCCGGGTTCCGGCGGCGAAGTCCGCGGCGGAGGCGCCGGAAATCAGCCTGAAATCACAGTCCGCCGGGCGAATCGGGGTTGAGATCCCTGTCACCAAGTTCGGCCCCGGCACCGTTGCGGTGCTTGTCAGCCCGGACGGAACAGAGAAAGTTGTCCGTGACTGCGTCATCGGAGAAAACGGCGTTGTGCTCAGCGTTGATGGCGACGTTACGCTGAAAATAGTTGAAAACTCCGTGGAATTCAAGGATATTGAGCGAGTGGAAGGATGGGCTGGCGACGCCATTGAGTTTACATCGGCACGCGAGCTGTTCTCGGGCACAGGCGAGAATAACTTCAAGCCCGACGACGAAATGTCCAGAGGAGCTCTTGTGACGCTGCTCTACCGCCTGAGCTATGAGCCCGAAGCTCCTGAGCTGAAGTTCAGCGACGTTGACAAAACCGGCATTTACGCCGCCGCCATTGCCTGGGCGGACGCCAATTCCATCGTCAGCGGCAACGGGAACGGACTGTTCAAGCCAAACGATGAAATCTCCCGCGAACAGCTTGTAACTCTGATTTATAAATACGCCCAATTTAAGGGTGTAGTGAAGGAAACCGCCGGTAATATCGACGCATTTACCGACGCTGGCGAGGTACACAATTACGCGAAAGAGGCGATGGTGTGGGCAATCGGCGCCGGCATCGTCTCGGGTCAGGGCAACAACACCTTAAATCCCACCGGCACCACCACCCGCGCGCAAACCGCCGTGATTCTCATGAAGCTCTGCGACTACATGGCAAAGTAAAAAACTGAAGGCTCCCGAGGATAATGATCTCGGGAGCCTTCACTTGTCAATCGCCATGTACATATTATCAGTCGCCGAAGGCGCGTAAATAATCCAGGGCGGGTCAGGTATTGACCCGCCCTTTGCAAAGACTGCGGGCGAGTATTATGCACACCCATTTTGCGCTTTCAGGCTGCCGTTCCGCCAGACCGCGGGCGGCGTTTTTTCGCGCTTATACTTTCCTGTCGTGAGGGGCGTCGAATTTCCCGTTCAGGGCGTCGAGGACGTATTGGGCGGTGACCTCGGCCTTCTTGACCACGTCGGCGCTGATGATCTTATATTCCGGAGGCAAAAGCGCGGCGGTGGGGTCCGAGGCTATGACCGTTATATCGCGGCTTCCTGACCTGGGACCAACCGAGAGGGCGAGGGGAGCGCCCAGTATGAGCAAGGGCCGCCCCAAGACGCGCTCCGGCACGCACTGGGAAGGCGCGAGACGCGCGGCGGCGGGGAAGCGGGCTTTGACAAATTCGTCGTATTTCTCGTTCCCGTATGGCTCCGCCACCAAAAGCGCGTCCTCGGGTGTTTCCCGCTCCAGCGCGGGAATGTCCTGGTATATCTGGGAAAAGAGCCAGGTGTTGTCAATGAGCATATCCACCGCCAGTATAGGCACAAAGCAGTCGTCGGCAAGGGCGGCAAACTCCTCCGCCAATATCCCCAGTGTGATGACGCTGTCCACACGCTTGAGCGTGATGTCCGTCACGTCCGCCGGGAGCAGTATGCACTCACAGCGCTCCCGGTTCAGGCGCTTTGCCAGCAGGTCGATGAAATGAAATATCTCCAGATTCCTGCTGGGAGTGCTCTCCCGCAGACGGTAAACTATGCCCACCAGGTCCTTCCTGCCGGTCACCAGACTTTTTGCCACCGGGTTGGGGGTATAGCCCAGGAGATTCGCTATCTGCAGTACCTTCTTGCGGGTAGCGTCGCTTATCTTCTGGTCCTCCCGGTTATTTATGATATAGGACACCGTCGCCACCGAGACGTTCGCCTCCCTGGCCACATCCTTCAAGGTCACCTGACGCGCCATTATATTCCTCCTGTTTTGTCATTTCGCTGATTTATATTTTACATATAAAATTTTTTTTGTCAACTGTATTGACATAACGGCGGCGATGTGTTATCCTTTACTTAATCGTTTAAGTGAAACGATTAAGCGGAACGCTCATAGAAGCGCCGCAAAAAAATAACAAGGAGGAACCAATATGAAAAAGCAAAGCACGTCAAAGCTGATAGCCGTGATCCTGGCGCTCATACTGGCGCTGTCCCTGTGCGCCTGCGAAAAGGGCGGCAGCGGAGATTCCGGAAGCGGGTCCGGGCAGGGGACGCCCGCGGAGTATACCGTCACCTTCATGAACGGCGATACGAAGCTGGGCGAGGTGAAGGTCGCCGAGGGCGGCAAGGCAAGCGGCTATGAGGCGTTTGAGAGCCAGCCCGACAGCGAATTTCTCGGCTGGTTCGAGACCCCCACATTCCTTGAAAGCAGTAAAAAGGACCTTAGCGCGCTGACCGTCACCGGCGACATGACGCTCTACGGCAGCTTCAAGTCCACAAACGTAGCCGAGGACACCAGGGCGTGGTACATAGTGGGCGCCTCCACCTCCGGCGGGATCCTTGCGGGGAGCAACTGGGCAAACGCCGGCGTAGCCGAGGCTGACCGGGAGGCGTTCAGGCTCCAGCCCACCGGGAACGCCGTCAACGAGATGTCCATAACCCTCGATTTGTACTCCGGCGACCAGTTCCAGGTCGTCCATGACTGGCAGTGGGACGGGCAGAAGGGCTTCGGCGCCTTCACCCAGATCGACGAGACTCAGATGGCGAACGGCGGCGGACTTGGCGGCACCTCCGATAAATCCAACGTCAACGTCATAATGGACGGCAATTACACCGTTACCCTCACGACCGACCCCGACAACCCCGTTCAGGACACCATGACCATAGTCCGCAACGGCGACCCCGTCAGCGCCCCCCAGGTCTTCGCGCCGGGTCCCGAGACGACTGTCTCCGTAAAGGGCAGCTGGGTCGAAGACTGGTCCGACCTCAAGGAGCTCACCCGCGCTGAGGGCGACGGATATGTATTTTCCATTGAAATGGAGCTGGACGCCGGCACTCAGCTGTGCTTCATGGTCTTTGACGGCGGCGTTGACACCGGCCTTGTGCTCAAGGACGAGAACGTCACGGACGATGCCAGCCGCGCCCTTTTGGGCGACGCCGGCGGCAATATCATCGTGGCAGACGCGGGGACCTACACCTTCACCGTTGACGCCGGGACAATGGGCGTGACGGTGGCAAAGGCATGAACAGATACGCGGTCTTTCACGCGCCGGATACCCCCTGCTGCTGCCCGGTGTCCGAAGATTCCCTGGAGCTGAGGCTTCGGGCGGCGCGTGGGGAGCTGCGGCGTGTGGAGGTGCTTTACGAGAGCAAATACGTCTTCCACGAAAGGCGCCGCCGCGCCAAAATGCGCCTTTCCTGCTCAACGGAGCTTTACGACTGGTTCACCGTCACCCTGAAAGCCGAGGACACCCGCTTTGCCTACATATTCCGCCTGTACGCTGACGATGGGGCGTGGTATTACTCCGAGGACGGCGTGACGGAGAGCTACGATTACAAAAAGGGGTTTTACAACTTCTTCCAATACCCGTATATCAACTCCTCTGACGTACAAAGACCGGTGGCGTGGATGGAAAAGGCGTTCTTCTACCAGATATTCGTGGACCGGTTCAGACAGGGGAGCGGCGACAAGGGCTTTGTGGACCTGAGATGGGGAGATGTCCCCAACCCAAAGAGCCTTGCGGGCGGCGACCTGGACGGCGTGAGGGAAAAGCTGGACTACCTAAAGGGGCTCGGGGTCAACGCCCTCTACCTCACCCCCGTTTTCTCCGCCCCCTCCAACCACAAGTACGACACCTGGGACTATTACACGGTGGACCCCCGCTTCGGCGGCAACGGCGCCCTTAAAAGGCTGGTGGAGGCGGCGCACGCGAAGGGCGTCCGAATAGTGCTCGACGGTGTATTCAACCACGTGGGCGAGGGCTTCGCGCCCTTTCGGGACGTGGAGGCGCGGGGGCGCGCCTCGGAGTATTTTGACTGGTTCATAATCCGAGGCGACCGCCCCTGCCGGGAGCCCTTAAATTACGACGTCTTTGCCTCCTGCGCCTACATGCCCAAGCTCAACACCTCCAACCCCTCGGTGCGGGAGTACCTGTGCGGTGTGGGCACATACTATGTGCGGGAATACGGCATCGACGGCTGGCGGCTGGACGTGGCTGACGAGGTGAGCCGCGGCTTCTGGCGGGATTTCCGACGCGCGGTCAAGTCCGCGAACCCCGAGGCGGTGCTCATCGCCGAGAACTGGCACGACGCCTCGCCCTCACTGCGCGGGGACCAGTTCGACGGGATAATGAACTACTCCGTCACCAAGGCGTGCCTCGACTATTTCGCCTGGGGCAAGCTGGACGGACAGCATATGGCGTGGAAGCTCTCGGAGCTCCTCATGCGCAACTCGGGCCCCGTCAACTCCATGATGCTGAACCTCTTGGACAGCCACGACACATATCGCTTTTTGACCGAGGCGCGCGGCGACCGGGAGGCGCTCCACGCGGCGCTTTCCCTGATATTCATGCTCCCCGGAGCGCCCTGCGTCTTTTACGGCACGGAGAAGTACATCACCGGCGGCTTCGACCCGGACTGCCGCCGCTGTATGGACTGGTCCGACTCCCTGTCGGCGGCGGCGCTGCTGCGGAAGCTGGCGAAAATACCCCGACACGGCGAGCCGGAGATCTCCTGCGTGGACGGAATGCTCGCCGTAAGGCGCGGCAAATACGCCCTCTATATAAACCGTACGGCGAGAGTTGCCAACGCCGGCGGCACAGTCGTACCGGCAATGAGCCACAGATTATTGAAAGGAGAGACAGACCTGTGAGAAGAACAGCTTCGATCCTGGCGCTGATCCTCGCTTTATCGCTGACCCTCGCCGCCTGCGGCAAGGACGGCGGCGGATCAAATCAGTCAGCCGGCGGCGGCGACGGCGCCACGGGGGAGACGGTGGTGCTCCACGTCCTGGAAAACGACACCGCCAAGGCGGAGGGGTATCTTGCCGACCTGCTGGACGCCTTCAACGAGGCGTATAAGGACAAGGGGATACAGGCGGTGGACGCCAACATGGACGAGTTCACCGACCTTGCCACAAACGGTCCCTACGGCTACGGCCCCGACGTGCTCTACCAGGCCAACGACCAGCTTATGCGCTACGCCGAGGACCGCCACATCCTGCCCATCAACGTGGAGGAGCTGGACTGCTATGAGACCACTCCCGAGGCGGCGTGGGACGCCTTCCACATGACCCTGGACGGACAGGTCTATACCATGGGCGTGCCCGTAAACGTCCAGGAGCCCATGCTCTTCTACCGCGAGGACATGATGCCGGATAACTGGCGGGAGCGCTGGGACGCCGACGGGAACGGCACGCCGGACTTCTTCGAGAACTGGTGCGACCTCTACGCCTATTCCAAGGAGCTCCACGATTCCGACCCCAACAAATTCGGCTTCATGGTGTCAATGAACAACCTCTACCTTGCGTCCCCCTTCATGCTCTCCTTCGGCAACTACATCTTCGGAGTGAAGGACGGCGTGACCGACGACACCGACATCGGCTTTTCCGGCGGCGACGCCGTCAACGGCCTCTGGGCCCTGCGCCTCTTCGCGGGACAGATGAACGAGGGCTGTATCGACGACACCGTCACCCTGAACCGCTATGAGAAGCTGGCTGACGGCAGCTACTTCTGCGCTGTCTCCACACCCGACACCTACTCCCTTTTCCTGGGGAACCTGACAAACCGCTACAAGCAGGACGGCCTTTCCCAGGAGGAAGCGGAAAGTAAGGCGAAGGAGAACCTGAAAATGGTGGAGCTGCCCGCCAAAATGCCCAAGGACGGGGACCTTACGCGCGACAGCGCCTCCGTCCCCGAGGACGGCTGGAGGGACACCGTTGTGATGGGCGGCGTCAACGGCTACGGCATCTCCAGCTACACAAAGCACCGGGAGGCGTGCATGGAGTTTGTGAACTTCGCCACGTCCTTCGACATGATAAAGCTGCGCGCCGACACTCTCGGCATCGCCCCCACCCGCAGTGATGTGGCGGCGCAGAGCGGCGACACGGCGGACATCATTTTCAAAAGCCTCTCCGCCGGGCGCATATACCTCATGCCCTCTGTAAAGGCTGTGAACCAGATCTGGGTGCCCTGCCAGACAGTCATGGGCGACGTGGCGAAGGACCCCTTCAGGGAAAGGCAGGGTGAGGCAGCCAAATATCCCGGAAAGGCCGAGCTTCAGGCGGCGCTTGAGACAATAGACAAGAACATCTACGACGCCATTCACACCCTGGCCGGGTGAGGGAGGCGTATATGAAAGCTTCACCTCTCTTCATTACCGCCGTAAAAAGCCCCTCAAAGCGCGTCAGGGCGTCGGCGGCGCTCATGGGTCTGGGACAGCTCATGTCCCGCCAGTGGGTAAAGGGCTTTGCGTACCTGGGGGCGCTGTCGGGCTTCATCGCGTACATGGCGGTCACCGGCGCGCGGGACATCGCGGGCTTCTTCACCCTGGGCACCGTGGAGGCTGACCCCTGGCTCGGCACTGGCGGGGACGACTCCATAATAATGCTCCTGCGCGGACTTTTGACCTTCATCCTGGTTATCGGCATGGTCCTGCTCTACCGCTCAAACCTCCGGGACATCCTGGAGACCGAGAGAAGGGGAGGCGCCCCGGAGGGTTTTGTCAAGTCGCTTGGCAATTACCTCAACAACAAATTCTACGTCGCGGCGCTTGCCCTTCCCGTCGTCGGCGTGCTGGTGTTCAACGTCATTCCCATAGTCTTCATGATCCTCATCGCTTTCACAAACTACGGCGGCGACATCGTGCCGCCAAAGCTTGTGGACTGGACGGGGTTTGACAGCTTCCGCCGCGTGCTGACCCTGGGCGGTATAAAGGAGACCTTCTTCCGCATACTCGGCTGGAACGTGGTTTGGGCGGTGCTTTCCACCGCGATAAACTACTTCGGCGGACTGGCCCTGGCGCTGCTTCTCAACAAAAAATGCGTGAAATTCAAGCGCTTCTGGCGGATGTTCCCCATCCTCGCCTACGCCGTCCCCGGCTTTATCACCCTTCTCGCCTTCAAGTTCCTTTTCTCCTACGGCGGTCCCATAAACCACTACATCACCGCCGCGGGTCACAGCGCCGTGGGCTTTCTGGACATCGACGCGGGGCTGAAGGCGCGGGTGATCGGCATATTCGTGAACGCCTGGATCTCCGTCCCCACCTCCATGCTCCTTGCTACGGGCATACTCTCGAACCTGAACCCCAATCTCTACGAGGCGGCGAGCATAGACGGCGCGGGACCCTGGCAGCAGTTCAAAAAGATAACCCTGCCGTTTGTGGTGTTCTCCACCACCCCGGTGCTTATAACAAACTTCATCGGGAATTTCAACAACTTCGGCATATTCTACTTCCTGCGCGGCGGGCTCTACATGGACGGCTACTTCCTGGCCTCGGACACGGACCTTTTGATAAACTGGCTCTACAACCTGTCCATTGACAACAACTATTACAGCATAGGCGCGGCGGTGAGCCTTATCATCTTCCTCATCACCTCCGCCGTGTCCCTGTCGGTGTACGTCCGCTCCAACGCGTACAGAAGGGAGGACAGCTACAGATGAGATGGAGAAAGACCCTTGACTGGATGGGCGCGCACCTGGCGCTGCTCATTGTCTGCTTCCTCTTTTTCTTCCCGGTGCTGTGGCTGGTGCTGGCGTCCTTCTCCGCCACCGGCTCCATCTACGATTTGAAGGGCTTCTTCCCCGGCTCCTTCAGCCTTTCGGGGTATAAGACGCTTTTCGGCGACATCACCATGTACGACTACCCCAACTGGCTGAAAAACACGCTTTTCGTGGCGGTTGGCTCCAGTATCCTGGGCACGGTTCTGGTGATACTCACGGCTTACACCATCAGCCGCTTCCAGTTCCGCTCGCGCAAAATGCTCATGAAGTCCACGCTCGTCCTGAGCATGTTCCCGTCCTTCATGGGCATGACCGCGGTGTACCTGCTGATGGTGAACTTCGGGCTCATCAACCGCCTCTGGGCGCTGGTGCTCATTTACGCCTCCGGCGCTCCCATGGGCTACCTGGTGCAGAAGGGCTACTTCGACTCCATCAGCTCCTCGGTGTTCGAGGCGGCAAGGCTGGACGGGGCGAGCAACTTCAGGGTGTTCCGATCCATCGCACTGCCACTTTCAAAGCCCATAATCGTCTACACCGCCCTGACGCAGTTTGCCTGGCCCTGGAGCGACTTCATCCTGCCCAACCTCCTTTTGAAGAACAAGGACAAGTGGACCGTCGCCGTGGGGCTCATGCACCTGGACGAGACCCAGTTCACCCGCTTCGCCGCGGGCTCCATATTCATAGCGGTCCCCATCGTGATCCTCTACTTCTGCCTCTCCGGCTTCCTTGTAACCGGCGTCACCGCCGGCGCCGCCAAGGAGTGACCTGAAATTCAAAAAACGGAGCCTTCAACGCGAAGGCTCCGCTTTTTTGATCCTCCTTCACCTGGCGAAGCATGCGTTATATCCTCGCTTTTACGTCCAAATATTTCGTTTTCTTGAATTTTTCTCCTCTCCGGTATTGCGTTTTTCGGTGAAGCGTGATAAAGTTATCTGGAAAAATATTTTCCGAAATGACGCGCTGCCGCGCGACATTATTCAAAAAAGTATTTTGTCAACCGCGTTAACAAACTGAGAAATACAACGAGGAGGAACATTATGAGAACAGGAACAAAGCGCGTCCTGGGAATGCTTCTGGCGGTCCTTATGGTGATAGGGATGATGCCGGCGGCATACGCGGACGGAGAGGAGACAGAGGTGACAGCCGAAGGGCTGACCCCGCTGGAATTCTCGGAATCAGACGACACCGTGGACGCGAAGCTCCACCTCACCGCGCCGGACTCCGTGCCGGGGGGGGTAGCTTTAATGACACAGATACGGTCCGTGTCTCGGTCGTTTTAGAGGACGAGTCAGTCCTGGAGGCCGGATATCCGGTCCAGACCATATCTCTTGACGGTCCGGCGGTGTCGTACCAGCAGGAGCTGGAGCAAAAGCAGTCTGACGTGGTGGAGGAGATCGAGGACAAGGTCCTTGACGGTGAACCGCTGGATGTTGTCTGGAACCTGACGCTGGCGGCTAACCTCATCTCAGCCAATGTGCAGTACGGAAAGATCAGGGAGATCGAGAAGCTTGACGGCGTGGCGCGCGTCATTGTCGAGACGCCCAGCAGGCCCCTCTCCACGGTCCGGGAGGAGACCGAGCCCCAGATGGCTACCTCCTCGGAGATGACAGGCGCCAACCGGCTCTGGGAGTCGGGATACACCGGCGCGGGCTCCCGCGTCGCGATCATCGACACCGGTATAGATTATCAGCACCGGAGCTTTGACGGGGAGGCTCTCATGTACTCCCTTGGGCTGCAGGAGGCTGAAAAGCCCGATGGCTGGCTTGACAGCCTTGAGCTTCTGGACGAGGAGTCCCTGAAGGATATCCTTCCCAGGCTCAACATCTACACGGCGATGAAAGCCAACAAATGGGATGAGGATGATGTCTATTACAGCGCGAAGGTGCCATTCGCCTTCAACTACGGCGACATAAGCGTTGAGGTGGACCACAGCCATGACACCCAGGGCGAGCACGGCTCCCACGTGGCGGGTATCGCGGCGGCAAACGCCTATGTCCCCGCCGAGTCGAAGGACGGATTTGAAAAGGCCCTTGACGCGGTAAAGGTCCAGGGCGTCGCGCCCGACGCTCAGCTGCTGGTCATGAAGGTCTTCGGCAGAGCTGGCAGCGGGTACGATTCCGACTATATGGCTGCCATCGAGGACGCTTTCTATCTGGGCGCGAACGTGGTGAACCTGTCCCTTGGAACGCCCCAGATGGGCTTCTCCCGCAGCGAGTATTATCAGGAGCTGCTGGACGAGCTGACCGACGCCGGGTTAATAATAGCCGCCTCCGCCGGCAACGAGGGAGGCTGGGCGGACAATGAGGCTGGCGGCGCCGGTTCCCTTCGGGTGGAGGACGTGAGCATGAATACCGTGTCCTCTCCCGCCTCCTACACCGACGTCCTTTCGGTAGCGTCGTCGGACAACAGGGGAATGACTGACAGGACCGTTGACGTGGGCGGCGAGAAATTCACCTTCTATGACGGCGGCAGCAAATACGGACTCAACTCGGTTGAGAGCGTCAAGGGACCTCAGAGCTACGTGATGATAGACGGCATCGGCTCGGAGGATCAGTTTAACGCCGTTGCAAGCGAAGTTAACGGTAAGCTGGCGGTCTGTATGCGCGGTGATATCGACTTCTCCCAAAAAGCGAACAACGCCATGGGCGCCGGTGCCATCGGTCTTATCGTTGTCAACACAGAAAACTCGCTTTTGAATATGGACCTGTCGAGCCACGGGGATTATACGAACCCGTGCTTCAGCGTCACCAGCAAGTGCGGAGAGGCGCTGAGAAAGTATGGCGAGAAGAAAACGGTATCCGGAGTGGATATTTACGAGGGCACGCTGACGGTCAACACGGATGTGACCGTCGTTGAGAACGTGGGCCCCGACGCCATGAGCAGCTTCAGCGCCTGGGGCGTTCCCGGATCGCTGGAGCTCAAGCCCGAGATCACCGCCCCAGGCGGCAATATCTATTCCGTCAACGGCGCGGGAGATACCCATGACGCGTATGAGAACATGTCCGGTACGTCCATGGCGTCCCCGCAGATCGCGGGCATGACGGCGCTTATGGCTCAGTACATACGTGAAAACCACCTGGAGGAAAAGACGGACCTCAACGCGGGACAGCTGGTGAACAGTCTTCTCATGTCCACCGCCGTGCCCATCACCGTGGACGGAGAGGACGGCGTGTATTATCCGGTCCTCCAGCAGGGCGCGGGTCTTGCCAATGTTGGCCTCGCCACGCAGAGCTCCTCTTACATTACGATGGACGACAGCGCCGCCGCCGGCGTTGAAAAGGGCAAGGTCAAGGCGGAGCTGGGGGAGGACGCCGGGAAGACGGGCGAATATTCCTTCGGCTTCACGCTGAGCGATCTTACAGGGCAGACTGAGGAGTATGAGCTCCGGGCGGAGCTCTTCACCCAGGATGTCTTCACTGACGGGGAGGGGACCGTCCGCCTCAGCGGCGGCACAAGACGCCTCCTTTCCACCGCCGATTTCCAGGTGACAGGCGCGGGCTTTACCGAAGCTCCCTTTGTCTGCGACCTGGACGGGGACGGCGACACGGACAATGACGACGCCCTGATGATCCTGGCATACGCCGCGGGGAACGTAGACGGTCTCGACGGCGCGGCGGACCTCAACGGGGACGGGACCTTCACCACCGAGGACGCGTATCTGTTCCTGGTGAAGCTGGGCACGAAGACGCTGACTTTGGAGAATGGCGGCAGCGCCCATGTGACCGCGACGCTGAGGCTGGACGACAGCGCCAGGGAGTACCTGGACGCCACATATCCCAACGGCGCGTACATCGAAGGATATGTCTTTGTCACCCCCGGGAGCACCGAGGAGGGGGTCGCCCTGCCGGAGCACTCTATACCGGTCCTGGGCTTTTACGGGAGCTGGTCTGACGCGCCCATGTTTGACAGCCCCACCTATGTTGAGGCGCTTTACGGTATCGGCGAGAGCTCATATATGGGCGTCAACACCCCCGAGATCATCGCCGCCCCTGCCGACGACCCTGTTGCTCAGCTCTATACCTCCAACTACATCGGAATAAGGCAGTTCGGCGAGAGGGAGAGCTCCTACTGGTCGGTAAACCCCTATCTTATCGAGGACACGCCGATGTACGGCAGGGCCGCCATCAACAGCCGGTCGCTTATATATTCAATTGCGTTTTCACTTATCCGCAACGCCGCCCAGATTACTTTGTTTGTGAAGGACGGGCAGGGGAACGTGGTGGAAGCGGAGGAGATCGCCGGTCAGTATCCCGGAGGCTTCCCCTATACCCAGCATGACGGCACCGTTCTCTGGGACTACATTGTGGCGGGACTGTCGGAGATCATCGCCTCCCCCTCGGGAATGGGCTTCAGCGAGGGCGAAAGCTTCACCGTGGGCGTCCTCGCCGTGCCGGAATATTACGAGCAGGACGGCGAGCTGACGGTCGATAGGGTCCTTGATATGGAGAAGGACGGCTCCCTGGGAGACGGGGCGTGCATGTCCTGGACCTTCACCGTGGACGACACCGCGCCCACCGCCCTGTCCATCGCCAAGGATGAGGATGGGAACCTGGTGGTCAACGCGCAGGACAACATGGCAATAGCCGCCGTGGTGATGATGAACTCCGGCGGGACGGAGATCATCGACGCCCAGCCCGTGGAGCAGTCCGGCGGCAGGGGGAGCGTCACCTTCGACCTCTCCTCATTTGAGAGCGGGACCTGCAAGATCCTGGTGGGCGACTACGCGGGGAACGAGAAGCTTTACGACGTCTCGCTGAAGACCGAGGACGAGCCGGAGGAGGACTTCGGCGGGCAGATGTTCGGCTTCACCGCGGGTTACAGATACGGCGTCGCAAACAGCTGGCTTCGCATAGATCCGGATAAATTGAATTTTTATAATACCGCCGACAGGGGCGTTGAGACAGTGGCGCAGAGCACCTTCACCGTCACGGCGGCGGAGTATGTGGGCGGATACGTCTATATGGCGGCGGGCGACGGGAATATGTACGTTGCCCGGCAGGGTCGCTGGAGTGACCCCGTCCTTCTGGGAAGCTACAAGGACAGTACCGATCTGGTGCGCGATATGGCGTACAACTACACGAACGGTATACTTTACGCGCTGGGCGATAAAAACACCGTCTTCCGGGTAAACCTGAGCACCGGCGAGCTGACAGAGGACTACAAGGTGAGCATCACCTGCCCCGCCGATGGCACGGACGATAATAACACCGTCCTCGTGACCCTGGCGATTGACGACGAGGGGAATTTCTACTCCGTGAACAGCGGCTACAGCGTGTCCGCTGGCGGCTTCACAAAAACTGTAAAGGGCAACCCACAGTGGACCTTCCTGTACAAATGGGGAGCGGAGAATATCGAAAACGGCGAGATCGCCAATCTTTCGCCGGTGTCCAATGAAAGCACGGGCAACAATTTCTACAGCAGCCATCTCTACGGATCCCCTGATTACCCGCAGAATGTTTTCCAGGCCATGGCCTGGGACCACGACAAAGACGTACTGTACTGGGCAAGCGGCGACGAGTACACTTCCACTTACAGCTGCCTCGTCGTGTTCAGAAATCCCGCCAGCGGTAAGGCGGAGCTTCTCCGAACGGAGGATGACAACAGCGGTCTTACCTCGTCGCAGATCCCCGGACTCTACATCGTGCCGAAGAACGACGACACCCGCATCCCCGAGGCGGAGAGCGCAACCTCCGTCAAGCTCAGCAGGGACAATGTGGAGCTCCTTGAGGGCGCGTCCGTGACCCTTACCGCCGACGTGTTCCCCTGGAACCTTGGGGACAAGAGCCTTAAGTGGACCTCCGACAACGAATCGTCGGTCACGGTGAAAAACGGCGTCGTTAAGGCAGTCAAGGCGGGCTCCGCCACCGTCACGGCGGCGTCGGCAGTTTCGGGCGAAGTGAAGGCGACCTGCACCGTCACCGTGAAGGAGCTGCCCAACATCGAATTCAGCGCCCTTCTGACAAAGGCTGACGGGACCTCCGCCTGGATTGAAACAAGCACAAAGGACCTGGGCAGCTGGACGCAGCTGTCACCGAGCGCAAGCTATATCGCGGGCACACTTTTGGACGACACCATCTACGTCCACGACGGCGACAGGATCTACGCCGTGGACGCGGACAACTTCTCCGTGCGTCCGCTCACAAATATCGACCTCACCTGGAACTGGCCTGACGCGGCCCCGGCGCCTCTGAGCACTGATCTGGTGCTGGATGGGCAGGACACCGCCTTTGGGCGGATCGTTGGCCTTGTGGACGGCATCGACGGCGGCACCTCCATCGCGGTGATGAACCCGGAGAAGGGCACCGGCGACGATATGGCAACCAGAAGCCAGTTCTACGACGACAGGGCTGCCGTCATAGCGTACAAGGGCAGCGGGACGCAATATGCCAATTATTTAGACTGTCCCTCTCGCGAATACTACCTGTTGACCGAGAGCGGCGAGCTCTGGAAGGCTGTCATTTGGGAGACCTACGACGAGTGGAGCTATGGCACCCTCATCCATGACTGTGAGCTCACCGACATAGGGCCCACCGGCATCGACCTGGGAGGCGTCTCCACCGTCTACGGCGGTCAGTCCGCATCCATGCTCTACGACCAGGATTCCGGCTGCCTGCTGGTGTCCGTCTGCCTCGACGGGCGGACCGACAAAATGTACATCGTCGACCCGAATGAGGCCTCCGCTGTGGAGCTGGGAGCCTTCGCCCCCGGCGTGGCTCCCGTGGTTGCGCTTTACCAGTACGACCGCATCAGCGAGCTGACGGTCAAGGTAAGACCCGCCCAGTCGGAGATCTACGTGGGCGAGACGGTGAAGCTGACGGCCTCGGTCTATCCCACCGACATGGCAGGCGAGGTCACATGGTCCAGCGACCGTGATGACGTTGCTGAGGTGGACGCTGACGGCGTCGTAACCGGAAAGAGCGCCGGGACTGCGGTGATCACCGCGACATACGGCGACGCGTCCGCCTCCTGCACCGTGACGGTCAAGGGTCTGGCGACCGCCCCGGCTGGCGCGACTGCCAACGCCTACATAGTGAAGCCCGACGGCTCCGGCGCGTGGGTGACTATCGACCTTAGCTCGCTGACATTCTACGAAAACGCCCAAGACGACAGGGCCTACAGCGGCGCGGCTGCCTATGACGGGGGCATATACGCCATGAACGGCATCTGGCTTACGCGTATAGACGGATATAGCTACTCCGTTGATATAGGCGACGCGCTCCCGGCGGGAACGCAGATCCTGGACGGCACCTGCGTTTACGGCGAGCCGGTCACGCTTCGGTATTTTGATGAGGAATGGTATGTGCAAACCAAAGAAGACGTCCAGGTCCCCGGCGGGGTCGTGTACGTCACCGGCGACGATTGGATCATGTTTGTGGATGACTACACGGACGCCAATACCGCCCACGGCTCCGTGCTGGAGGGCTATGACGCCGCGGCGATAACATGGTACGGAAACAAAATTTCCCGCTGGGACGTGGATGGGGAGTACGACGAGGACAGCTACATCCAGGAGTGGTTCGTGCTGGGCGCCGACGGGTATCTTTGGAAGGTTTTCCGCAGAACGTATGTGGATATGTTTGGCGATGTCTACACCACTCCGGTCAGTGACATTGAGCAGTTTGCCGAGCTGGGCGTGGAGTTTGCCGACAGGACAAAGGTCTCCATGACCCGGGTGAAGGGCGACGGTTACGACGGACTTCTCATCTCCGACGCCGCGGACAGGAACGGTACTGCCCTGTACTGGCTCGAACTGACCGAAGATCTTGCCCCTGCCTCCTTCGGCAAGCTGGGCATCCTCGAGGGCGTTTCGGACCTTGCGGGCCTTTACACCGAACATGACCTGAGCGGCGACTTCGTTGACACCACCACCATCGGCGGCGGCGAAGGCGGCGGAGACATAGATGAGGATAACTACGACCAGGGATACGATGCCGGCTCAGAAGCTGTTTATTCTTACAGCGTTCCTTATGAGTACGAGGAGTTGTGTAATGAAAGATACAGGGAAGGATACTATGACGGCTATGATGAAGGTTACTACACTGGTTATGAAGATTTTTCCGGAGAGGGCTACGACCTCAACGCAGACGAGGCAGTAGGGATTGACCTGGAATACTACGGAGAAGGCGGTTACTATGAGGGCTTTTCGGATGGCGTGTACGATGCCGCTTATGACAATGGTCATGAAATAGGGTGGTCCGAAGGATATGACAAGGGAAGTATTGACGCGGAAGAAGGTCTCAATCCTAACCCGATACCTCCAGAAGACGTCTCAATGTTCTCCCTCGAAAACACCCCCGAGACTGAAGCTCTTGCCTCCGGGTTCCGCGTCATGAGCGCCGCCCCGAAGACCGACGCCGGCACCGTCATGGCCTCCGGCGGGGACGTCTCCCTCAGCGGCAGCGTCTCCGGGACGAGTGTGACGGCGAAAATCGAGCTCAGCGCGTCCACAAACGGACTTGTGACGGTGAAATATGACCCTGAGGTTTTGACCTTCCAGGGCGTCTCCGGCAGCGGCAGGGTGCTGCGCGCCTTCAAAATCGACTCCGAGGCCGGGACCGTTACCGTCGCCTACGCCGCCTCCGGCGCTTTCACCGGCGAGGCGCTACGCGTGAGCTTCTCCTACAGCACGGGAATGCCCGATACAAAGACCACCGTCTCCCTCTCGGCGTCGCAGCTTGGCGGCACGGTCTACGGTGAGGACGAGGAAAAGGGACAGGTCGAGCTCGCGCTCCCGTACGTTCCCACGCCCGTACCGACGCCCTCCGTCACCACCGGCGACAAGACCCAGGACGGCGGGACCACCACCGAGACCACCGCCGTCCCCGACGCCTCCGTCAATAACGGCGAGGCGACCTCCAAGGTCACCGATTCCATGGGCAGTGAGATCGTCAAGCAGGCTGAGGAGAACGGGAGCGACACTGTGGTTGTCGCGCCGAAGATCTCCGGCGACGTATCCAAAACCGAGGTCACCATCTCCGGTAAGACCGTCACGGACATCGCCGAGAGGACAGACGCGGCGCTGAAGGTGGAGACCCCCGTGGGCTCCGTCACCCTCCCCGGAACCGCCCTGCCTGAGCTGGGCAAGGCCGGCGACGTGGCTGTGTCTGTGGAGAAGACTGAGGAGACCGTCTCCGTTCAGGTCTCCGCCGGCGGTGATACCGTCAACAAGATCCCCGGCGGCGTCAAGGCATCCTTCGAGTTGAAGGACGGCGAGGTGGCGGTGATCGTCTCCCAGGACGGCGCCGAGACCGTCGTACCCAAGTCCCTTGTGGAGAACGGCAGGACCTATGTGCTCCTGGACGGCTCCGCCGCAGTGAAGATCATCACCAACAGCAAGAGCTTCGAGGACGTGGACGCCGGCGCCTGGTTCGGTGACGCCGTGGCGTTCTCCTCCAGCCATGAGCTTCTGAACGGCACCGGCGAAACCACCTTTGAGCCGGAGAGCGACATGACCCGCGCCATGCTGACGACGGTCCTGTGGCGTCTGGAGAGCGAGGCCGCCTCGGAGGGCGCCGTCGCCTTCCCCGATGTAAATGACAGCACCGGGTACGCCGAGGGCATCAGCTGGGCGGCGGACGCCGGCATAATCACCGGCACCGACAAGGGCGTCTTCGAGCCCGAACGTGAGGTGACCCGCCAGGAGATGGCAATGATGCTCTACAGGTACGCCGTGAGCGTGGGCATGAACACGGCGAAGACCGGCGAGCTCACAGCGTTCACCGATGCTGCTGACGTGGCGGATTGGGCGTCGGACGCCATGAAATGGGCGGTTTCCTCCGGCATATTCAGCGGCGACGGCTCCGGTCACCTGAACCCCACCGCCAGCGCCTCCCGCGCCCAGGTCGCCCTCGCCATCCGTAAGCTTGTGGCGCTTATGGTCAAATAAGCTTACAAAAGGAACCTTAACCAGCACAATTAAAAGCAGCGCCGAGGAACGCCAAAAGCCCCTCGGCGCTGCTGTTTATCAGGCAAAAAGCCAAAAATATTTTGTTCCGGCGGGAATAATCCCCAAAAAATGTCGTCTTTACAGGTGAGGGCCTTCAAATAAACGCGGAAGGGGGGGACGGGAATGGAGGACTTGGAGATCATCGGACTGTATTTCAAACGCGATGAAAAGGCAATCTCGGAGACGGCGGTGAAATACGGCGCGTTTTGCCACAGCGTCGCACTGAATATATTGTCCCTCGACGAGGACGCGCGGGAGTGCGTCAACGAAGCATATTTGCGCGCCTGGAACTCCATACCGCCGCAAAAGCCGGATAAGCTTGGCGCGTGGCTGGGCAGGGTCGTCCGAAATATCGCGTATGACCTTTGGAAAAGGAACCGCAGGCAGAAACGCTGCGCGGGCCTGGAGGAGCTCATGGGTGAATTGGAGGACTGCGTTCCCGCTCCTGTCACCGTGGAACGTGAGATCGAAGAGCAGGAATTGACCGAAGCAATCAACACCTGGCTTGCCGCGCTTGCGAAGAACGACCGCGTCCTTTTCGTGCGCCGCTATTGGAACGGGGAACCGGTGAACGCGCTGGCGAAGGAGGCGGGAATATCTCCGGCAAATATGGCAAAGAGGATGTACCGGCTTCGGCAAAGCCTAAAAACAACTCTTGAAAAGGAGGGCTATTCCCTGTGAAGGAAGCAAAAAAGCTATACGACAGTATTACAAATATTGACGACCGGTTTATCGAGGAGGCGCGGGCGGAGGAGATCAGGAAAGCGCCTGTTTGGAGAAAATGGGCGGGTCTTGCCGCCTGCCTTATTTTCGCGGCTCTCAGCGTTGCCGCCATTCAGCCGTGGAAAGAGGGCACCACGCCCGTTCCGAATCCCGACGGTACGATAGAACGCGACCAGGACCCCGGTGAATATCCTCCCGCCGGCATCGTTCCGGGGGTAATATTGGACGAGCCCGACAGCGGCTATCAAGTTCCGGTGTTGTTCAACGATGTTGACGCGTCTCCCGCGGGGGAGGCGGCAATGGTCGGTCTGGCGCAGGAGGACCTTCAGCCCATGAGCGCGGAGGAATCCCTCCGATATTTCGGACTTACCGAGGACGTTATTATTCCCGGCGCGGGCTTTGAGCTCACCGGCGGCGGATGCTTTGGGGGCGGGTACGGCGTGTACATGGCGGAGGAACGCGGCGTCTATTACGACATCAACTCCTATGTGTTTACCAAGGCCGGCAAGAGCGTCACCCTGACCCTGCGCACGGTCTTCAAAAACCTGCTCCCGTCTCCGGAGCAGGTGAAAAACGGGCCGGAGAAAATCAAGCTTACAGAGATAAACGGCTGGGATCTGGCGCTTTTCAGATATGAGGACGACGACGGGACCGAGTGCGTGTATACCGAGCTTGTACAGGAGGGCGTGATTTTCACCGTCACCGCCCGCGGGCTTGAAAGCGATGAGCTTGCGCCGGCGCTTGAGAGTATCCTGCCACAAAAGGAAGAAATTCCTGAACCGAGGACCGCCGCCGGCACGGTTACCCATGTGGACAGCCGAACCGAGGATATTTTTGACGGAGCTCAGCACCATCACAATGAATGTCACGACTACATCACGGTGGACTGCGGCGGCACACTCCTGACAGTCTGGCTCCCCGGCGAGGCCGGCAGCTTCAGCGTGGGCGACCGTGTCGCCGTCACCTACAACGGCGAGCCCGCCACAGCCTATAATATCTGGCCCGGACAGCTTGTGAGCGTTGAATAGAACGCCGGACCGCCGAAAACCCAAAACGCGGGAAACCGTTTTGCGATTTCCCGCGTTTTGTACTGCCTATATCTTCCAAAAGTTTCGTCAAAACGTAGAAATAATTAAGTTTACTTAAAAATTTCTTGACAAATCAAAGGCGCTGTGGTATAATGCGCTTGTAACGAAAAAAGGGGGGGACGTTATGGTGGATCTTTCAAAATTTGAGTGGACAAGACTGCCGGCGGAGCACAGGATATTTGAGGACAGGGTGGAGGTGGTCACAAGGCCGGGGACGGACCTGTGGCAGAGGACGTATTACCACTTTCGCAACGACAACGCGCCGGTTTTTCAAATGAGCACGGGGGAGAAATATTTCTCCTTCACCGTCAAAACCGAGTTTGAGAGCAAGCACAGGTTCGACCAGTGCGGCGTGGTGATGTACCTGGACAGCGAAAACTGGCTGAAGGCGTCTATCGAATACGAAAACGAGCGCTTCCAGCACCTTGGCAGCGTCGTCACCAACAACGGCTGGTCCGACTGGGCGACGACGGAAATTGACGCCTCGGTAAGATCCATGTGGTACCGCCTGAGCCGCCGTGAGGACGATTTTTGCCTTGAGTGCTCCAAGGACGGCGTGACCTTCTCTCAAATGCGCATAGCCCATATGCACAAGGCGGCGGGGGAGGTGCGCTTCGGCATTTACGCCTGCAGTCCGGAGGATTCCTCATTTAAGGCGGTATTCACCCATATGTCCGTGACGGAGTGCCTGTGGCGCGCCCACGACGGTCAGAAGCCCGACGGGGAGTAAGGAACAGGACAAATTAAGTTATAAGGCTTGTACCTTCCGAATATATTAAACCGGCGAAGAAGCAGTGCCCACGCGCTTGAGGGGACAATTGATGCTGCTTTGTGGCGCTGGGTTTAATGCGTGAGGAGGTACGGTCATGGTATACCGGGGAAGAAGCCCGTCGCGGAGAAGGTACCGCTCAAGGCCCGTCAACAGGCGGGGTGGGGGGAGCCATGCCCTCCTCAGCGCGTGCCTTTGGCTGCTGCTCGTCGCCGTGGCAGTCCGGCTTGTCTGGCCGGAGCAGCTGGAAAAGCTGAAAAGCGAGGCGCTCCGGCTCATTGGCTCGCCTGACATAGGCGGCGCGGTACAGGTCTTCGGACAGCAGATGAAGGACGGCGGCGGCTTTGCCGAATCGGTAAAGGACGCCTGGCAGTACGCCTTTAAGACCGAGGGGGACGGCTCCGTCCCGGCGGACGGGGATATTTCCGGCGCGGACGTTCTCCCCGCCATAAGCGACGCCGGCCTCACCGGCGAAAACGACGGGGATGGCGCGGCCCTTGACCCGGTGGCGGCGTTTATGGAGAGCCAGGCGGAATACTCACAGCTTGACCTCCCTGAAAACGTGACCTACGAAATGCCGGAGCTGGGCGTGGACATCGTCGCCCCCGCCCGCGGGGTGCTGACCTCCGGCTTCGGATACAGGGAACACCCCTCCGACGGGCGGGTGCGGTTCCATTACGGCATAGACATCGGCGCGGGTGAGGGAACTCCCGTGCTTGCCGCCGCCGGCGGAGAGGTGGAGGCGGTGGGGGACAGCTCAGACTATGGCTTATACGTCATAATCCGCCACCGTGACGGCCTTGAGACGCTTTACGCCCACATGGGCGAGGTTTCCGTCACCGGCGGGAGCGCCGTGAACGCCGGAGACGCCATAGGCTCCGTGGGCTCCACGGGCAACGCCACCGGCGCGTGCCTCCACCTGGAGATGATCGTTGACGGAAATTATGTAAACCCAGAATATTATGTAAACCTATGAAGAAGGGAGCCCGCCGGTGTTCGGTTAACATAACTCCATGGTTCCTCCTTCTCATCACGGCGGCGGTCATACTTTCTGGCTTCAGGCTCGCATTTCCCGTGCTTATAGCGGCGGCTGTACATGAACTGGGGCACGCCTCGGCGATAGCTCTGCTGGGAGGGCGCGTCACCGGCCTGAGGCTCGGCGCTCTCGGGGCGGAGATGGAGTATGACGCGAAATTCACCTACCTTCAGGATGCCGCCGTCGCAATTGCGGGACCGGCGGCGGGGGCGGCGCTTGCCGCCGTATCAATGTGGGCGGGGAGGTCGCTCGGCTCGTCGTTTCTCTGCGAGCTTGCGGCGGTGAGCCTTGTCTACACAGCCTTCAATCTGCTCCCCTTGGGCGACATGGACGGGGGCAGGGCGGCATACGCTGTTATTTGCCGCTTTTTTGGCATACGAACAGCGGAGATCGCCTCGCTTGCGCTTGATGTGACCTTCGCACTTGCCGCGCTGGGTTGGGGGATATATGTGCTCACGGCCCGGCGGGGCAACCCCTCCGCCCTTCTTTGCGCCGTTTTTGTGATAAATGGCTGTTGCAAATGCTCATGTGCGGTAAAGTAACACAATAATTTGATAGGCAACCGCCCCTATTCCGTAATTTGAAAGACCGG
>CANQVL010000011.1 GCA_947627285.1 uncultured Oscillospiraceae bacterium | reverse complement strand
TACGAGAATTCACTTCAAAATTTCCTTGTAGTCTCTCTTCCCGTAGATCACGCGGGCGACCGTCACAAGCTTCTCTTTTGCATCGACCCAATAGAACATCAGATAGCTGCGAACCGACAGCTTTCGGTACTCATGCTTCAATGACCGAATAGGCGTGTAAACAGGATATGCGTAAGGATATTCCGTCAGCCTCTCTCCCGCCTCAATAAGCTCCGCGGCAAGCCGCCCCGCCGCTTCCGGGTTGCACAGCTTGCCGCTGATATATTGAACGATGTCGATCATGTCCTGCCGGGCAGAGGGCAGATATTCCAAATTATACAATCTGCTCTCCCCCTATGGCCTCCCGCATGGCTTTCAGAACATCCTTGGAGGAATACCGCCTGTCGGTGGTCTCCGCTTCACGCTCCGCCTCCCGCAGCTTGAAGTAGACCTCGCTCTCAAACTGAAGATTCTCATAGGCCTCCATGCTCAAAAGCACCATGTCCCCAAATCCGTTCTTCGTGAGAAATACGGGCTGTCCCGTCTCATGCACGGTCTTTGAAATATCCGCAAAATTGTTTCGAAGATCCGAAACCGGCCTGATCATATTCATATCATCACCCCTTGCCTATATTTTAGCATAATTGCGCTATAAATGCAACTGTGAGTTTTCAGTGACCTGATTTTCCTGTTTCAAGGTTTAACCTCATATTGTATTAGTCCCGGAAAATAAACATCCACCGGCGAAGCCGGTGGTTTTTCACATGCGGGCAAAGCCCTATGTTCCTCGCGGACACGTCAAACGTGTAAGTACGTCTGTCAGTCGCGTAAAAAATTCCTATCTCCTACACTTTTTCATCTTTTTTTGACTTTATCCTTTACTTTTCTTTCCGTATCTCCTTCATTGGATGGTTTTTACTCTCTGTACTTTTTCCTTTGCATTTTTGTATCTTGTATGCTAAACTGTTTATGTCGTTCATTCCCATATGAATGTCTCCCTGTTAGTTTTTTCGTGCAGTTGCCAGACCGTATGTTGATTCTAGCAGGGATTCTTCTTCATCGCCATAGGCTCTTTTGAACCACTCGCTTAGCGAGTGGTTTTCTGTTTACAATAAACATCCACCGGCGAAGCCGGTGGTTTTTCACATGCGGGCAAAGCCCTATGTTCCTCGCGGACACGTCAAACGTGTAAGTACGTCTGTCAGTCGCGTAAAATATTCCTTTCTCCTACACTTTTTCTTCTATTTCTGGCTTCATCTTTTATTCTTCTCTCCGAATCCCCTTCATTGAATAGCTTTTATTCCCTGTACTTTTCCTTTGCATTTTTGTATCTTGTATGCTAAACTATTTATGTCGTTCATTCCCATATGAATGTCTCCCTGTTAGTTTTTTCGTGCAGTTGTCAGACCGTATGTTGATTCTAACAGGGATTCTTCCTCATCGCCATAGGCTTTTTTGAACCACTCGTTTAACGAGTGGTTCAGACTGTAGACAAACACCGCCCCTCGACTTGGGGCGGTGTGCTGTTCTGTATATTCCGAAAAATGGCCCTGCCAAGAGCGGCGCAAGGGAGCGGTAGTACTCCCTCCACTTGTCGCTCCAGCGTTTCCTTGCCAGCTTCTTTAGATTCATGCACGCGTATGTGAGCGCGGCCTTGACTCGCTGCCTCGCTCTGCCATATTCTTGCGTGTAGCGGAATCCGTGGAGCTCCTTCGCCATCGCAAACACGCGCTCGATCGTCTCCTGCCTCCGCTTGTAGACCTCCCGCAGTCCGGGTGTGTACTCGTTCTCTATCGCATCCTCCAACGACTCCTGCCACACATGGCGTGTCACTACCTTCTGGTGGTTTTTGCTCTGAGTGCATTGGGAGAGGTATGGACACTCCGCGCACTTTTTCGGGTCGCTCTTGTACTCCCTGAGACCATCCCTGTCCGTCGTGCTGTACTTCAGCTCCTCATTGTTTGGGCAGATGTAGCAGTCGTAATACTCGTCGTAAACATAGTCCGTCTTTTTGAAATACCCCTTCTTCGTCTGCGGTCTTTTGTATGTACTCAGCAGTTTTATCTTCTTATCCTTGAGTAGCTTCGCTATCGCCGGCGTCTTGTACGCTGTGTCTCCCACGATCATCTCCACCGGAAGCCACTCCAGCTCCTTCATGAGCTCCGGGAAGGTCCTGCCGTCGTTCTCGTTCCCCGGGTGGACGCTGAAACCCAACACCACGCCGTCCTTATCGCAGGCCGTCTGGACTGAGTACGCGAATACATGCTTGTGTTCTCCCTTCTCAAACCATCCACTCTCCGGGTCCACGGTGCTGGCCTTGCGGTGCTTGCGCTTCTTCTTGGACGTGTTGGGATTCAGCTTTCCCTTGGCACTCTTTTTTGGGATAACTTCTTCGTTTTCGGAGCTGTTGTCCCCCTCATTGTGGATAACTCCTCCGCTGTCCGAATCGTCGTCATCATCGTCGTCGAATGGCTTCTTCCCATGGACCTCCCGGTCGGCGTTGATCTCCTCCATCAAAGCCTTACCATACCACTGCGCCTCTTCTTCGACTTCTTCGTCCTTGTACTTTTTGCTGTTGGCTCGTGCCTTCACATGGGTCGAATCCACAAACACCACGCTCGGGTCCACCAGCCCCGCCGACATACATTCGGCAAGGATATGCCGGAAGATCCGCTCGAACATGTCCGTCCCCTGGAACCTGCGGGTGTAATTCTTGCTGAACGTGGAAAAATGCGGCACCGGGTCCTGCAGCCCCAGTCCGAGGAACCATCGGTAGGCGGTGTTCACCGCCACCTCCCGCACGGTCCGCCGCATGCTGTTCAGCCCGAACATATAATTGATCACCGCGAGCTTCACGAGCATCACCGGATCGATGCTGGGCCGACCGTTGTCCTCGCAGTACAGCGGCTCCACCAGGTCATAGATGAAGTTCCAGTCCAGAGCCATTTCCAGCTTCCTCACAAGATGTGTTTTGGGCACCAGATCGTCCAGCGTTACCATCTGAATCTGGTCCCTGTCCTTCTGAGCGTTTCGTGTCAACATAGGTCCCACCGCCTTTTCCGTCTCTTCTTTTTGCCATTATACCACAAACCCTCCCCCGGGAATAGGGGCGGGTTTGTCGACAGACTGAACCACTCGTTTAACGAGTGGTTTTCAGTTTACAACGAAAACAGCGCCCGTTTCCGGGCGCTGTCATACCCCGTTTTCACTTGTTCCCGCAGTCTTGAATATACTCAGTTTATACATATGGAATTCTGTGCCAATTTCGGGAGCACGCCGATTTATCCTGTGCCGCTTTTGGCCAAATTAAGCACCGGACAGGAGAAAAAGATTAAAAATCAGTTTTGCCCACCGGGGCCTGACTATCTGCTTTCGCGGAAAGGAGAGCGTCCGTTTTGTCAAGGTCAAGGGAATAGTAGTTCTCTCTCTCAAATTTGACCTTCTTCAGCAGACCCAGTTTTTCAATCGGCTCCAGCTCTTTTTTTACGGTGAAGTAGGAGACCTGAAGGGTGTCCTCCAACTCCTTGGTAGAGATACCGCGCTCAGAAAAGAGTGCGGCTTGGACCAGAATATAATAGGTGCTCCATGCTCTGTTCCCGGAAGGAGCAAGATAATGTAAGGTGTTGACGTACCGTTGAAGCACCGTGTTCCGTTCCTCCAGGGCGTTGACCAATCGCTCGGAGGACTCGGCGATCAGCCTCAGCATGATCAAAGCAAACGGGGTCACGTCACCCATATTCTTCGGATCATTACAGATACGGAAAGCCTTGTAGTATTCGTTGATGTTTTCCTGTATCGTGTAGGATACCCGATAGGCCAGCAGCGGTTCAAAGTTCTTTGATAACATATAGCTCACGATAAACCGCCCAAGCCGGCCGTTCCCGTCATAGAAGGGGTGGATATACTCCAGAAAGTAGTGGAAAATGGCAATCCGAAACAGGATCTCAATGCTGTCGTCCTTCAGAAACGCCAGCGCCTTTTCGATCCCGTCAATGATTGCACTCTCCGGGTATGCCCCTCTATGGATCTCTTTATCTGTGGCCGTGGTGATACTCGCAAGCTCCCTTCGGAAAATCGTTCCGTCCGGCACATTCTTCGGATCCTCCTTCGCCACCTCCGGCAGCACGATCTCGTCATAAAGCGCCCGGATATCCTGACAGGAATCCAGCGGTATGCTTGCCTTCTCCTGCAGTTTCAAATACATATTGACAAGTCCAAAGAAACGCTGCCTGACACGTTCCCTCTTCTCGGAATCCTGGATCTTGTTGAGGACAGACAGGATCTCCCGCCTTGTACTGTGGACGCCTTCGATTTTATTGGTGAGAATGATCTCATCGACCAGGCATCTCTGGGTGAACTGTTTAATGGCGGCTCCGGGAAGTATCTGGTTTAGATTCTGAACCTTTTTATCCGCCCTGAGTATCCTGAGCATGAAGCTGAACAGCTCCGGCGTTTGAACGAGGAAAGCGGGTTTGCCTTTGATCTCAAAGTCCAGCACAAGTGTATCCGGGGACGAGACGCGCCGCTGATATTCCTCATGATATTGCTTCATATCCTGATAGTATATCTTTTTCAACTCAACATACGCCATTGAGAACGCCCCCTTTTTCAAATTATAATGGCAGTATATCATCTATCAATCAAGAAATCAAGCGTTTTCTTGATTATTGTCAGATGAAAAGCTCATATAGATATACTATAGTCAAGATTTCATCGTTATATGCACGCCGACGCCTCGCTAGGGGAACAGGACATTGGAAAAAAGGTTGCCAGCACGTCCATACACTCCTTTGACGTATACCCCCAGAGAATGGAGCTCAACGCCTCCACCGCCTGTTCACGCTTTCGATAATACGTGGTCCGGCTGATGTCACGGATGTGAGGCCGGAGCTGTTCCACGATCTCATTTACATTTTCAAGCTGCTGCGGGGAAAGAAACGTGTAGTATAATATCCAGTAAAAAGTCTCTCCGTATTTGTGTCTGGTGCGCAATGTTTCCACCGCGCTGTCCAAAAGCTTGAGCATTCGGTTGCTCCGCTCGATACACTTGGCGTGATTTTCGATTTTCGTTCCCCCCAGATCCGCCCCGGCAAGGTAGACGGATTCCAGAAAAGCGTCGATGGAAGTGCCGTACTCGATCTCAAATTCCTTTTTGACCTGCTGGACTGAAAGCTCCATGCTCCATACCACATCTCTGTACTTTTTCAGGAGCCTCCATGTATCGTGGTAACGGGAGTCCTCCTCAACGGTCATTTTTGAATACTTGGCTGCCATGATTGTTTTTCCTCCTTTTTTTGAAATCCCCTTGCGGCGTCACAGCTGACCAGGGAAGTGTAATATTGACTGATGGTGACCGGCGCGTTATAGAGCGCGGCCAGCGTATATGCCTTGATATTGCGGATGGGCGTTGTGTTGTTCCGCATACTCTCCAACACATAACAGATGTGATCCCGATCCAGCTTTAAAATACGGCTCCTGACCACATCCGCCGGAAAATCCTCTCCGGCCACGCGGATGTACCTCTTGCCGGAGCAGCAGACCTCCACCATGAGCTCCACATAGCCGTCCAACGTTTCGGCTTCCATGGGATATTCCAACAGCAATCCGTCATAGTCGATGTTGTCTTTGATCAGATCCCTGTATGCTTCTATCTCATCCGTTCTTATCCCCGCTCTTGAACGGCCCGGCTGTGGACGTGATGATTGAGGGCAGGGGAGCGGATGGATAGAAGATTCAGTATCACTCATTTCAGTATAATTCCTTTCAGTCTTATTTGCGGCGGAATTCCAGAAGTCTTGACCGCGTAAAATCGGAACTCCAGACTTCGGATTTTCAGAAGTCAAGACTTCGGCCTCTCCCGGAAGTCCAGACTTCGGGATTTCAGAAGTCTGAGATTCAGGCGCGCCGGAAGCGGCTGTTTCCTCCCGCGGATCGGCTTGAACGGTAAAATTCTTGACATAGATCCTTGCCGGCTTTCCCTGTCCCTGCTTGCACCGCTCTATGAGTCCGATGCCCCCGTCCCGGTCCAGCTCCTTGAAAAGCCGAACCGCCTTGTCCTTGCCGCAGTCCAGCATCTCCAGCGCGTCCTCCAGGGTGAAGTAGATGTATACCCTGCCGCCGTCATCCAGCCAACCGTTGCGGAGGGACAAGCCCATCCGGTCCAGCATCAGCCCATAGAGCACCTTGGCGTCCATGGACACGCTCCTGAAATGCCGGTCCGTAAGAAGAACCTTGGGTATCCTGTAAAAGCTGTACTGCTCCGCCTCCGGCCCATAAAAATAATCCAGCTCCAGCGACACGGTGATGACCTCCTTTTCACTAAATTAAGAAGAAATCAGGGTGTTTTACAAAAAACGTCCTGATTTCATGAACAAAAAATATGTAAAAGCCGTTGTTCAAAATTTACAATTATTGTCCTACGCTTACCTCATCCCCCGCCGCCTACGACACCATAAGGGCGCACTTCGAGGACCTGTCCGTGGGTCCCGACGCCTACGACCTTGTGGTCACCGGCGATCTGGGCGCCATAGGCAGCGAGATTTTGAGGGACTTCTTCGCCGCCGACGGCGTGGACCTGGCGCCGAAGCACACCGACTGCGGGCTCCTCATTTTCGACAGGAAAAAGCAGGACGTCCACTCCGGCGGCTCCGGCTGCGGCTGCGCGGCAACGGTCCTTTGCGGCTACCTTCTGAACGGAATGCGCGAGGGCAGGTGGAACAAAATACTTTTCACCGCCACAGGCGCCCTTCTCTCCCCCACCACCACCATGCAGGGCGAGAGCATCCCCTCCATAGCCTGCTCGGTCGCCATCTCAAAGACTAAATAACGAGGTGAACGGTATGGAATTTGATATTATGCAGTATGTCAAGGCCTTCGCGGCAGGGGGCGCTCTGTGCCTCATCGGACAGATACTCGTGGACAAAACAAAGCTCACCCCCGCCCGTATCCTCACAAGCTACGTTGTGGCGGGCGTGGTACTGGGCGCTTTGGGGCTCTATCAGCCCTTCGCGGACTGGGCGGGCGCAGGCGCCACGGTCCCTCTCACCGGCTTTGGCAACAACCTTGCCAAGGGCGTCAAAAAGGCAGTTGAGGAAAAGGGCCTCATCGGAGCCTTCACCGGCGGCTTCACCGCCGCCGCCGGCGGCATAGGCGCGGCGGTCTTTTTCGGATATCTGGTGAGCGTGATATTCAAGCCCGGCGACAAATCCTGACCCATGACCTCGCCCATAAAGGGCGCGGGGATTGTCCAAAGCAGATATGCTTTGATTTATAAGTGCATTATACCACAAATTTTTAAAATGTCAAGCAAAAATAATTAAAAATACTTCGTCATTTTCAACAAATTTTAAATCGTAACCTCCGGTAAACCGGGGGTTATTTATGTTCACACTCTCAAAGGAAAAATATGATATAATTTTTGAGAAAGTGTAACCAATATCCACGAAATATTGCTATATGGGGTGAAGGCCTTACAAGCTGGGGAAGGAGGTTATCAACACGGAGGATGAAACAATCGTGGAATTATTCTTGAATAGGGATGAATCTGCAATCACGCACACATCTGAAAAGTATGGACAAAGACTGCGTTCAATATCTCAGCGTATTACAGCCGATTCTTTTGCGGCCGAGGAGTGCGAGAATGATACATATCATGAGGCATGGAATCGCATTCCGCCAAACGAGCCGAAAACATATCTGCTCGCATTTCTCTCAAAAATCATCCGAAATATATCGATCAACAGATGCGTGGAGAGAGCGCGCTTAAAACGAAACGCATATATTACGGAATTGTCTGATGAAATGGAGCAGTGTATTCCGTCTCCAAACGATGTTGAAGGTTGTTTGGACGGTATTGAGATAGGACAAATCATCAGTGCTTTTCTTCACAAGCAGTCAAAGGAAAAACGAGTTATCTTCATGCACAGGTACTACTATCTTGATTCCGTTTCGTCGATTGCAGGCCGTTTTGGTTATTCGGAAAGCAAGGTAAAGACCATGCTGTTTCGGATGCGAAACGATCTCCGTAATTATTTAATCAGGGAGGGTTACACTTTATGAGAGGAAATGAACTATTACAAAACATAGCCGAAGTAGATAATGATTTGATACTTGAATCAGAAAATGCTTTTTATTGGGAGAAAAAAACGATTCATGTGAAACGATGGATCGCTGTTGCGGCGTGTTTATGCCTTTGCTTTTGCTTTACAGTTCCTGCGTTGGCGGCTGCAGGCAATGAACCGGCATATGAAGTCCTATATTCGATTTCTCCGTCAATCGCTCAAAAGCTCAAGCCGGTTAATGTTTCATGTGAAGATAACTGTATTGTGATGACTGTAGTCGCAGCAGAAGTAGACGGTGATAAAGCAGCCATCCTGGTTTCAATGCATGATAATACAGGGGAACGGCTGGATGAAACCACAGACCTTTTTGACAGCTACAGCATTCATACTCCATATGATCAAAGCGGTGGATGTTCTCTTGTCAGCTATGATGATGACACAAATACGGCAACATTCATGCTGACAGTCGAGCAGATGGACCATATGCTAATTCCAGGCGATAAAATTACATTCTCTGTAAGTAAACTGCTAAGCAAAAAGGAGCATAGTTGTTTCAAGCTTACGCAAATCAACACAAAGGATGTGCATTCAATAACGGAGCTTGTAACGGATCCGGATGTCAGAGGCGGAATCGAGTCTGTCGGTTGTGATGATCTGCTGCCTATGAAGCCTGATGAAGCAAATGCTATTGGTCTGACAGACGGAGCAGCTTTGACCGGATATGGAATCGTAGAAGGAAAACTGCACATTCAGCTTCGATATAATGACATTCTTAATACGGATAATCACGGTGATATTTATCTGAAAACCCAAGACGATAAAGTAATTGTTTGTGAAAATAATTTTGCTTTCTGGGATGAAAGCCATGTTAACAGTTATGAAGAGTATGTCTTTTCGATTTCTGCTGAGGAACTTGCCGATTATGAAATATGGGGAGAATTCTGGACCTGTAACAACGGCCCGATCAAGGGTAACTGGCAGGTAACGTTCCCTATGGTGAGTAAGGAGTAACTGATCTTAGTTCACGCGTTCAATACTGAAGCTGTCTTGCGGCGATCCTTAACGCGACTTCCGTTTCCAAAAAATATCAGAAAATCGGCTCCCCGCTGCCGGATCGTATCCCGGTAATGGGGAGCCGCTTTGTGTACGCACCGCCGAAACCGGCGGTGTTCTCTCCTGAAAGGAGCCCCGCGGCTCAGGAGTGTTGGGCCAAAAGTGGGCTTGCATTTTTCTGCACATATGTTATACTGTTATCCCATAACACTAAAACAAAAGGAGTGGAAAATGTGACCTGGGAGGAACTGGAGCGTGCGGCTTCGGCGTGTACGCGGTGCCCGCTTTATGAAACGCGCACTAACCCCGTATTCGGCGTGGGCGTCAGGGACGCGGGGGTCATGTTCGTGGGCGAGGGGCCCGGCGAGAACGAGGACCTGCAGGGCGAGCCGTTCGTTGGCAGGGGCGGTCAGCTTCTTGACATCATGCTGAAAATAATCGACCTGGACCGGCACAAGAACATATACATAGCCAACATCGTGAAGTGCCGTCCGCCCCGCAACCGGGACCCGCTGAACACCGAGCAGGAGGCGTGTATCGGCTGGCTCAGGGCGCAGATGGAGCTTATAAGACCGAAAATCGTCGTCTGCCTCGGGCGCATAGCGGCGCAGGTGCTTATAAAGCCGGACTTCAGGATCACCCAGGAGCACGGGCAATTTTTTGACGTGGGCGGGGTGCAGTACACCGCCCTCTACCATCCGGCGGCGCTTTTGCGCGACCCGCGGAAAAAGCCCGACACCTTTGTGGACCTTAAAAACCTTCAGGAAAAAATAAGGGAGCTGTCGCCGGAGACTTACGGCGCGAGGAACTGATTTTATTTTATGAGCGTGGAATTTCGTTTTTCTCTGCCCGGCGACGAGCCGGGGCTTAAATCTCTTTGGCGGTCGGTCTTTTCTGACACGGACGGGCGTATAGACGCCTTTTTTCGGACGGTCTACACCCCCGGCGCGGCGGCGGTGTGCCTTTCGGACGGCGTCATCGTCTCCGCGGCGTACTCGGTGAAGCTTGGCGACCTGGTGTCCGACGGGCGCTGGACGCCATGCAGGGCTGTCTGCGGCTGGGGGACGCTCCCCGAGGCGCGGGGTCAGGGGTACGGCGGGAAGGTCCTGAAAATGGCGATCGACGCCGCCACAACGTCGGGCATCGGCGTGGTGCGGCCCGTCTCTCCCTCCCTTTTTCCCCTCTATGAGGACTTCGGCTTCAAGCCGTTTTTCACAGTCTCCCGCCACGACTGCGTTGACGTGGGACTGCCCCTCAACGGGAGCGTCACCTCGGTCACGCTCCGCGGGTACGCCGCGCTGCGGGAGGAGCTTCTACACGGGCAGGACCACATCGACCCGGATCTGAAGGCGCTGGAATACTGGGAGCTCACGGCGGCGGGCTCCGGCGGCGGGCTTTACTATCTTGTCTCCGACGGCGTCCGGTGCTGCGCGGCGGTGGAGACGGAGGGGGAAAGGGCGTATATCCGGGAGCTCATCGTCCCCTCGGGCAGCCAGTACAACGCCGCGGCGCTGGCCGCGAGGGCGGTAAACCGGGAGAGGTTCGTCTACGACGCCCCCGTCCGGGACGGCGACGAGGCGGCGCCGCTGGGCATGATCTGGTCCTCCTCCCCCGTCCCCGAGGACAGGAACGCCTGGCTGGGTATCGGGTTCAGCCGATTTAATGAATGAAATTTAAATTTGAATTTAATACTTTTGTCACACCTGAATGTTTTTCTCTTAATGATTTTGGGGTAAGATAAGACCGTGAACATGATAATTCACCTTTTTCATTTTATCCTCTTTTTCTATCGACTGGGGCCCGTCAAGGGCCTCAGTCATTTTTGTTCTTTTCTTTTGCCCGCGCAGGGTGTATAATAGCGGGAGAAAATCCGCAGAAATCAGGAAAAGGAAAAATTTATGGACAGAAGTGAATTTGAACGCCGGTTCGTGAGGGCGCGGCGGGAGCTCATCTCCCGGGACTTCACGCGCCTCAACGAGATGCAGCGCAAGGCGGCTCTCGCCACCGAGGGCCCCCTGCTCCTTCTGGCGGGGGCGGGAAGCGGCAAGACCACGGTGCTCATTGACCGGATATACAACCTCATCCGCTACGGGCGGGCCTCGGACTGTGACGAGGTGCCCGGGGACATGGGCGAGGCGGAGCTTGCCGTGCTTGAAAACGCCCTCAAGCGTCCCGGCGAGCCCTCGCCGGAGGCGCGGGCGCTCTGCGCCCTGGACCCGGTGGAGCCCTGGCGCGTCATAGCCATAACCTTCACCAACAAGGCGGCGGACGAGCTGAAAACGCGCCTTGCGAACAAGCTGGGCGAGGGCGCGGAGGACATATGGGCAATGACCTTCCACTCCGCCTGCGTGCGTATGCTCCGCCGCAGTGCCGGCGCTCTGGGCATCTCCACCTCCTTCACCATCTACGACACCGCCGACTCCCAGGCGGTTATGAAGCGCGTGCTAAAGGACCTGAACATGGACGAGAAGGCGTTCCCGGTGAAGGACGTGCTCTCCGCCATAAGCCGCGCCAAGGACAAGTACATATCCCCCTCCGAATACGCCGCCGAGGCCGAGAAGGGCTGGGACCCAAAAGCAAAGCTCATAGCCCGCGCATACTCCGAATACTCCCGGCGGCTGCTCTCCTCCGACGCCCTGGATTTTGACGACCTCATCTTCTACACCGTGAAGCTCTTCAAAGAGTGCCCGGAGGAGCGGGAGCGCTGGCAAAGGCAGTTTAAATACGTGCTGGTGGACGAGTACCAGGACACCAGCTCCCTCCAGTACATGCTCGCCGCGTTTTTGGCGGGCGGTCACGGCAACATCTGCGTTGTTGGCGACGACGACCAGAGCATTTACAGGTTCCGAGGCGCCACGATCGAGAACATACTCGGCTTTGAAAGCCGGTTCAAAAACACACGGGTCATCAAGCTTGAGCAGAACTACCGCTCCACCGGGCACATACTGGAGGCGGCAAACTCGGTGATAAAGCACAACCGCGGGCGGAAGGGCAAGAGCCTTTGGACCGACGCGGGCGACGGGGAAAGGCTGAAGCTGAACATCTCCGAAAACGACGACGAGGAGGCGGCGTACATAGCCGGCGAGATCGTCGGCGGCGTCGCCTCGGGTATGCGCTGGAGCGACTTTGCCGTGCTCTACCGGATGAATGCCCAGTCAAACCGCCTGGAGTACGCCTTCAAGCGCATGAGTATCCCCTACCGGGTGGTGGGCGGCACCAGGTTCTTTGACCGCATGGAGATAAAGGACATAACGGCGTACCTTTGCGTGGTCAATAACCCCTCCGACGACCTGAGGCTCCTGAGGATAATAAATAACCCTCCACGGGGTATCGGCGGCGCCACGGTGGAAAGGCTCCGCGCCGTCGCCGCCCGGGAGCGGCGGCCCATCCTGGACATAGCCGCCGACGCCCAGAGCATACCGGAGCTCAAGTCCGCCGCCGGGAAGCTCATGGGGTTCCTCACCCTCATCATGGAGCTGCGCCGCCTCTCGGAGGACCTGAGCCTGGAGGACTTTTTCGACGCGCTTCTGGACAAGACCGGCTACATGGCGGCGCTGGGCGATTCCGACGAGGCGCTGGTGCGGATAGACAACATAAAGGAGCTCAAGAGCAACATCGTCTCCTACGCCTCCCGCGCCGAGACCCCCTCCCTCTCCGGCTTCCTGGACGAGATCGCGCTTTACACCGACCTTGACAGCATGGACTCCGGCGAGGACAGCGTTGTGATGATGACCATACACTCCGCAAAGGGGCTGGAGTTCCCCTGGGTCTTCATCGCCGGGCTTGAGGACGGCATTTTCCCCTCCTCCCGCTCCATCGGCGACGAGGAGGAGATGGAGGAGGAGCGCAGGCTTTGCTACGTGGCGCTTACACGCGCGCGCCGGAGGCTTACGCTCACCGCGGCGAAGCGGAGAATGCTCTTCGGGCGCACCACCTCAAATCTCGTGTCCAGGTTCGTGGAGGAGATACCCGACGAGCACATCGACAAGCCCGAAATGCCCGACAGGGACGTTTACACCCGCGAGCCGGACCCGGATTACCTCGATTTCTCCTACCGCGAAAACGCATACGGCGGCTGGAAAAGCGGCGAGAGCCGGGGCTTCGGCGGGAGCCGGAGCTATGAAGGCTTCACCCGCGCGGCAAGGTCCTCGAGCCCGCCCGTACCGTCCGGGAAGGACCGGGTATCTACCGCGCCCCAGAGACGCGCCGCGCCGTCTCCCGCCCCCTCCCTGCCGAAGCTTGCGGTGGGCGACAAAATACACCACAAGGCCTTCGGCGACGGCACCGTCACCGCCGTCACCGAAATGCCGGGGGACGCGCTTTTGACCGTCAGCTTCGGCGGCACGGAAAAGCGCCTCATGCTCAAGGCGGCGGGCGCGTTTATCAAAAAGCTGTGAGGTAAAAAAATGCTTGACAGGGATATTATATTTTTCGACCTGGACGGGACGCTCACCGATTCGGCGCCCGGCGTCATGAATTCCTTCCACCACGCCCTCACGCAGTTCGGGATAGAGCCCGAGAGCCACGAGGAGCTGAGGAGGGTGGTGGGACCGCCACTCAAATACTCCTTCACCGTCACCTACGGCGTACCTGTGGAGAGGTTCCCGGAGATAATGGAGCACTACCTGAGCTACTACCTGCCAAAGGGGATGTTTGAAAACAGCGTCTACCCCGGCGTGGAGGAGCTTCTGAAACGGCTCAGGGCCGCCGGCAAGCGCCTCGCGGTGGCGTCCTCCAAGTGGCAGTACGGCGTAAACACCGTGATGGAGCACTACGGGCTTGACAAGTATTTTGACTTTTTGGGCGGCTCGGAGGAGTCGGAGGGGAGGATTGAGAAGGCGGACGTCATACGCTGGATGCTCCGCTCCATGGACATACACGACCTCTCCCGCGTGCTGATGGTGGGCGACCGGAAATACGACGTGGAGGGCGCCAGAGAGTGCGGCATAGACGCCGTGGGCGTTCTCTGGGGCTACGGCACCGCCGACGAGCTCACCTCCGCCGGCGCCACAGCCGTCGCCGAAACCCCGGACGCCCTCGCGAAAATGCTCGGAGCGTAAAATAATCATTCCCCCTGACCGATGGGTCAGGGGGATAATACGGTCGCCCGGAGCGCCCGGTTCACGGAGGTATGCTATGGCAATAATATGGGAAGGGAACCAACCTTGGGAAAAGGAACGTCCTGACGGTCCGGTTCCTGAAAACGCGGTGAAAATAAAAAGACCTGATAATATATTGAGCACGTCCCTGCCGTTTGGGGTCATACCCGCGGTTTTGTGCTTTATCGCCGTTTTCATAAGGAGAAGCGAAAGTACGGATTTTCTGTTTGATTTGCGATTTATGCCGGTGGGATTTATTATCGGCATTTTGCTGATACCTGTCCACGAATTTCTGCACGCTGTCTGCTACCCGAAGGAAGCCGTGGTTTATGTCGGAGTTTGTTTGAAAAAGGCGGCGGCATACGCGATCTCCTTTTATCCCGTCAGCAAGCGCCGGTATATTATCATGTCTCTGGCTCCCGCTCTTTTGGGGATCATTCCGCTTGTGATTTTTATTGTATGCCCTATAAGCTGGAAAACTCTGCTTACGGTTTGCGTCGTTCCGTCGTTCATGGGTCTGATCTCCCCTTCGCCGGATTATATGGACGTATTTCAAATCATCAGGCAGGTCCCGAACGGCGCAAGGATACAGGCGGCAAACGACGGCCTCTATTGGTTCAAATAAATATTATCCCGCCTGCTGACCGTACTGCCGGCAGGCATGGAATACGGCGTCTGTCCGGGCGCATGTGTCACTCCAGCGCCTCGCGGAGGTGCTCCACGGCGCGTTTTTCAAGGCGCGAGATCTGCACCTGGGAGACGCCCAGGACGCGGGCGGCGGAGGACTGGGTCATGGAGCGGAAGTAGCGCAGGACGATAACCATGCGCTCCCTCTCCGGAAGCTCCCTCACGGCCTCCTTCAGGGCGACGCTCTCCACCAGCTTGTCCTCCTGTCCGTCGTCGCCCAGAAGCTGCTCCAGCGTGAGCCCGTCCTCGCCCCTGGGTCCCTGGAGGGACTCCGAGGGCGCGGCGGCGGTCTCGCACATGGCTATGTCCTCCGCCGCCCAGCCTGTGTGCTCGGACAGCTCCGAGACGGTGGGCTCCCGGTTGAGCCGCTGCTCCAGCTCCAGCCGCGCGAGCCTCACCGCCTGGGCCCGCTCCTTCAGGCTCCTGCTGACCTTCACGGTCCCGTCGTCCCGGAGAAATCGGCGTATCTCCCCGGAGATCTTGGGCACGGCGTAGGTGGAAAACTGTGTCCCGAAGGCGTCGTCAAAGCCGCGCACAGCCTTTATAAAGCCGACACAGCCCAGCTGGTAGAGGTCGTCAGGCTCCGCGCCCCTGCCGAAAAACCTGCGGGCGACGCTCCAGATGAGCCCGGAGTTTTCGCGGATCATGCGGTCCATGGCCTCTCTGTCGCCCGCTCTCGCCGCCTCCAGTATGTCCCTGGCGGCGCCGGTCATCTCTGCTTCAACCGCTTTTCCACGCGCTTGCGCATGGTCACCGTCGTTCCGGCTCCCACCTTCGAGCGCACCTTCACCGAATCCATGAAGCTCTCCATGATGGTAAAGCCCATGCCGCCCCGGTCGTCGCCGCCGGTGGTGAACAGGGGCTCCCTCGCCTTCTCCACGTCCTCAATGCCGCGCCCCTTGTCCTTGATTTGTATCTCCAGCGTCTCCGGGTCGACTATGCGCACGCGCATATAGACCGTCCCTATGCTGTCGGGGTAGGCGTGGACTATGCAGTTGGTCACCGCCTCGGACACCGCCGTTTTCACGTCCCCCAGCTCCGTGAGGGTCATGTCCAGCTGGGCGGCAAAGCACGCCACGGCGCCGCGGGCAAAGCCCTCGTTGGCGGAGAGGGAGGGGAACTCCAGCCTCACTGAATTTAAGTCCTTCATGATATGTATGACCTCCTTACGCGGTTATCTCGATTATCCTGTCTATTCCCGATGCGTCCAGGACGCGCATGGGCTGGGACTGGACGTGCTGCACAAACAGCCTTCCGCCCATGTCGTTCATGCGCTTGTAGAGCCTGAGGATCATGGCTATCCCGGAGGAATCCATGAATTTGAGCTCCGTAAGGTCCAGCACGCAGTCGCGGGGCAGGGACATCTCCAGCCTGTCCTCCAGCTCGCGCATCAGCCCCTTTGCCTCGTGGTGGTCCAGCTCCCCGGCGAGGGCGAGGGTGAGCCTTCCCGCCTCAAAAGATGTAGTCAGCTTCATTTTTTCACCTTCGTATCCGCAAAAAATACTCATAAAAATACCCGTGTACGGCTTGTACACGGGTATTTTATAATATTGCCGGCGCGGTTTCTGTCGCTATTTAAGGGCCGCCAGGGATTTTTCAAGATTTTCTATGAGCGAGCGGAGCTTTTCCGCCTTTTCCCTCTCGGCGGCGACCACGTTCTCCGGCGCGCGGGAGATAAAGGCCTCGTTGGAGAGCTTTTTGAGCTGTCCCTCCAAAAAGCCCCGGTTCTTTTTGAGCTCCTTTTCTATCCTCTCCCGCTCGGCGTCCAGGTCCACGAGCTCCGCGAGGGGCAGGAAGACGCGGGCGGAGTGGGTGACGACGGTGACCATGCCCTTTGCCTCCATCTCGGCGTCGGAACCCGCCTCGCCCATGCCTGTGACCTCAACCTGGGAGGCGGAGGCGAGGCGCATGATATACTGCGCGCCCGCCCGGAAGGGTTCGGGGGTGACGGTGGATATGATGACCTTGGCGCGCCTGGAGGGGGGCACGTTCATGGCGCTTCTCTGGGAGCGTATGGCGCCCACGGCGTCGATTACCTTTTCAAAGTCCGCCTCGTCCCCGGAGAAGTCAAGCGCCTCGTCGTACTCAGGGAAGTCCTCGATGATGAGGGCGCTCTTCTCATGAGGAAGTGCCTGATATATCTCCTCGGTGATATAGGGCATAAAGGGGTGCAGGAGCTTTAAGATGTCCGTGAGGACATAGAGGAGCACGTGCTGTACGTCGGTGTCCCCCTCGGCAAGGCGGGGCTTGGAAAGCTCTATATACCAGTCGCAGAAGGTGTCCCAGATGAAGTCGTATATCTTCTGGGCGGCGATGCCCAGCTCGAAACGGTCAAAGTTGTCGTTGACCTCTTTTATGAGGGCGTTGAGCTTTGAGAGCACCCACCTGTCGGGCAGCTCAAGCTTTTCGGGAAGGGTCTTGTCCTCCACGGTGAGGTTCATCATGACGAAGCGGCTGGCGTTCCATATCTTGTTGGCGAAGTTGCGCATCGCCTCGCACCGCTCCACGTAAAAGCGCATATCGTTTCCGGGCGAGTTGCCGGTGATGATATTGAACCTGAGCGCGTCCGCGCCGAAGCGGTCGATCATCTCGATGGGGTCAACGCCGTTGCCGGCGGACTTGGACATCTTCTTTCCCTGTGGGTCCCGGATAAGCCCGTGGATGAGCACGGTCTTGAAGGGCTCCTTTTTCATGTGCTCCATGCCGGAGAAGATCATGCGCGCCACCCAGAAGAAGATGATGTCGTAGCCCGTCACCAGCACGTCCGTGGGGTAGAAATAGTCGAGATCCTCCGTCTTGTCGGGCCAGCCCAGGGTGGAGAAGGGCCAGAGGGCGGAAGAAAACCAGGTGTCCAACACGTCCGGGTCACGCTCGATGTTCTTTGAGTGGCAGTGCTCGCACTCCGTGGGGTCCGTGCGGGAGACGGTCATGTGTCCGCAGTCGGCGCAGTACCAGGCGGGTATCTGGTGTCCCCACCACAGCTGACGGGAGATGCACCAGTCGCGCACGTTGTGCATCCAGTTTAAATACGTCTTGGCAAAGCGGTCGGGGACGAATTTGATGGTGCCGTCCTCCACAACGCGTATGGCCTCCTTCGCCAGCGGCTCCATCTTCACGAACCACTGGTCGGACGCCAGAGGCTCCACGTCGGAGTGACAGCGGTAGCAGGTGCCCACGTTGTGGACGTGGTCCTCGATCTTCACAAGATAACCCTGCTCCTCCAGGTCGGCTACGATGGCGCGCCGCGCCTCATACCGGTCCATGCCGTTATATTTGCCGCCGTTTATTATCTTCCCCTCGCCGTCGATGACCAGGATTTGCTCAAGGCCGTGCCTGAGCCCCACCTCAAAGTCGTTGGGGTCGTGGCAGGGGGTCATCTTCACACAGCCGGTGCCGAAGGCGGTGTCAACGTACTCGTCGGCGACGATGGGTATCTCTCTCCCCACCAAGGGAAGGACGCAGGTCTTGCCCACGATGTCTTTGTAGCGCTCGTCCTCCGGGTTCACCGCCACGCCGGAGTCGCCCAGCATGGTCTCCGGGCGGGTGGTTGCGACCACCACATACCCCGAGCCGTCGGAGAGGGGGTAGCGGATGTGCCAGAGCTTGCCCGGCTTCTCCTCGTACTCAACCTCGGCGTCGGAGAGGGCGGTGGTGCAGTGGGGGCACCAGTTGATTATGCGCTTGCCCTTGTAGATGAGCCCCTTTTCATAGAGTGAGCAGAACACCTCCCGCACCGCCTTGGAGCACCCCTCGTCCATGGTGAAGCGCTGGCGCTCCCAGTCGCAGGAGGAACCCAGGGTCTTGAGCTGCTCCACTATCCTGTCGCCGTATTTGTTCTTCCAGTCCCACACGCGCTCCAGGAATTTGTCCCTGCCCAGGTCAAAGCGGGTGAGCCCCTCGCCTCTCAGCTGCTCCTCCACCTTTATCTGCGTTGCTATGCCCGCGTGGTCATAGCCGGGGAGCCACAGGGCGGAGTAGCCGCGCATCCGCTTGTAGCGTATGAGGATGTCCTGCAAGGTCTCGTCAAACGCGTGCCCCAGGTGGAGCTGTCCCGTCACGTTGGGCGGCGGGATGACGATGGTGAAGGGCTTCTTTTTGGGGTCCCTCTCGGCGTGGAAATACCCCCCGTCCAGCCACATCTGATAGATGCGCTTCTCCACCGCCTTTGGGTCGTACACTTTCGGCAGTTCTTTCATAGTCGTGCTCCTTTCATCTTTGGGGCATAAAAATTCGCCCCAAGCAAATAGCTCAGGGCGAACAGGATTTGTCCGCGGTACCACCTGAATTCCCTCCGTGGAGGGCACTCATCGCTCTGTAACGGGAGCTCCCGTCGGGGACTACATATCACCCCCGCGGCTCCGGGACGACCTTTCGGCGCTCTCCGCCGGAGCCTTTCACCAACCGGCTCCTCTCTGCGGCGCGGGACACGCTTACTTCTTCCCATCTCGGCCATTTGGACGTATTATATGCGCCTTTGCCCGGTTTGTCAAGCCTCTTGACAAAATTACTTCCTCACCACGGGCAGCCACAGCTCCATGTAGCGGCTGGAGTTGTACTTCTCGTCCCCATAGCGGTAATACCAGTGGGATCTTACCACCTCCGGGCGGTCGTCCAGCTCATAGCCGGAGCCGGGCAGTATCTCCTCAGCCACATTTTTGCGAAATTCGTCATAGATCTGGGTGGGATACTCGCTGCGCCCCGTCTCGCACACCAGATAGAGCCCCGCCGGGACAGTTATTTTCTCGAATCTGGCGGCAAATTCCGGGTCGTTGAGCACCCCCGCCAGGTCCTCCGTGTCGGTGGGGTCCAGCTCCCAGGCGATGTAGAAGTCGTAGCCGTCGTCGCGCTGGTCCATTATCACCTCGTACATTGTCTCCCGGTCCGGCGCCATTCCCTGGAGCACCGACTGATTCACGCGGGTGCTTATCCACATGTCGTAGTCCTGATCGCGCCTGTCCACGGGCGTGCCCTCAAAGCGGCGCTTGAAGCCCGTGAGGATAAGCCGGGGTTTTTCCTGAATTTTATAGTCCATGATATTTGCTCCTTCCAAAGTCAGCTTTATTCGGAGCGGGGAGAAGGACCTGAGACTCGCTCCGGCGGCGTCCGAAGGGTTCACGCCGTGGAATTTCCTGAAGGCCCTGGCAAAGCTGTCCGGGCTTTCGTACCCGTACTTCAGCGCCGCGTCTATGACCCTGATCCTGCCGGAGGCAAGCTCCGCGCCCGCCAGGGCAAGTCGGCGGTTCCTGATGTACTCGCCCAGGGTGAAGCCCGTGAGTATCCCGAACACCCTCTGGAAATGATAGCTGGAGGACGCGGCCTCGCGCGCGGCGCGTTCGTAGTCTATCTCCCCCGTCAGGTTGTCCTCGATGTAGTCAAGAGCCCTGCGTATCCCTTCCGTCCAGTCCATGCTCCCCGCTCCTTTCGCGTATATTTATACCACGCTCTCCACCCCTCCGTCCCGACTTTCCATGCGAAGAGGTGCCGTATTTTTTTGAAAGGCAACACCTACATTATCCGCACAACCTCCCCCAAAGTCAACCGCGTATCCCATCAATAAAATATTTTTCCGGCGGCATGTACGTCGGAAAAATCACCTTATGTCGCGCAAGTGTGCCGCCTCCGGCGGCGCGCGCAGCGCGACAGCAGGAAAAAATCTCTGAATTCCACAGAATTCAGAGATTTTTTCCGCACGTTCCCCCCCTTCCGTCACAAAAAAGGGCAAAGCCCTTTTTTATGACGGAAATTGAATTCCTTCCATAAACCCGTCCTTCGCGCTGAGCGACTGGACGTCCGCGGCGATGACCTTGCCGCGGTACACTATCATGTCCGCAACTACGGGGTCCGAGGTGTTGGGGTGGTTCTTTATCTCATATGTATACCTCACCGCCTCAAATCCGGAAAACTTCCTCAGATCGAACCCCTGGGAGAGCTGAAGCTCGTTGTAGTCGGCGTAGGTCTTGGAGAAGTCCTTGGGTATGGTCACCGTCTGCTGGTCGATGGCGTCCTCGGAGACCTCCCAGCCCAAGGACCGGAGCCAGCTCACCCTCTGGCTGTTGGTCTTGACGGACGCCGACAGGTTCGCCGTGGGCTCCGCGTCCCCTCCTCCGCCGCCCAGGAGAAGTATCGCCGCCGCTGCCAGCACCACCAGCACCAGCGCCCCGCCGATGATTTTTCTTTTGTCAAGCTTTGCGGTTATCAAAAACATGGAGAACCTCCTTAAAAAGGGTTTGTACTATGGTATTCACCTCCCCCGCCGGATATTCCCACGACGCTTTGATTTGGTCTTTTTTACATATTGCTCAAATCTGTTTGTTGATTTTTCGTAAATTTTCTGAGTAAATTCTAAATTTCCTATTGAAAAATGGCGCAATATTGTTTATTATGGTATTTGTCAAAATCACGAATACGGTTTACGTAATTGCGTACCGGGACAAAGTTTGGAGGAATCGCCATGTCCAGCAGAATATTCCAGAGCGTGGTAGTACAGATGAAGGAAGCCACCACCAGAGCGCTTGGCGTTGTTGACAGCGAGGGCAACGTCATTGCCACCAGCGAGCTTTCAGTTATGGGCACACACATCGCGGACACGGCGAGCATCCTTCCCCAGCCGGGGGAGAAGGTATCCGTGTACGCGGGGAAGACCTTCCGTCCCGTGGCGGGCTCCGAGCAGAACATCGAGTACGCCGTATTTGTCGAGGGCACGGACGAGCTGGCGGCAAGCTTCTGCACCATGCTCGCCGTAGCCATATCCAGCGCCAAGGCGTACTACGAGGAGAAGTACGACAAGTCCGCGCTGGTGAAAAGCATCATCACCGAAAACATCCTCCCCGGGGACATCTACGTCCACGCCAAGGAGCTCCACTTCGTCTCCGACGCCCCCAGGGCGGTCTTCTACATCCGCCAGATCGACCGCTCGGACGTGGCGACGCTGGAGGTCCTGAGAAGGCTCTACCCCGAGAAGCAGAGGGACTTCATCATCTCCATCAACGAGACGGACATAGCCGTCATCAAGGAGGTCCCCGCCCACACCGAGGAGCGGGACACCCACAAGATGGGCGTAGCCATGTACACCGCCATCATGGACGAGCTGAAGATAAAGACGGTCATAGGCGTCGGCACCCTCGCCATGCACCTTCGGGACCTGTCAGTGCGGTACAAGGAGGCCCAGACCGCCATCGACGTGGGCAAGGTCTTTGACACGGAGAAGACCGTCATCAACTACGAAAGCCTGGGCATCGGCAGGCTCATCTATCAGCTCCCCACCACCATGTGCCAGATGTTCCTCAACGAGGTCTTCAAAAAGAACCCCATCGACTCCCTGGACGAGGAGACCCTGGGCATAATCAACGAGTTCTTTGACAACAACCTGAACATATCCGAGACGAGCCGCAAGCTCTTTGTCCACCGCAACACCCTGGTTTACCGCCTGGGCAAGATAAAGAAGCTCACCGGGCTCGACCTTCGGGAGTTTGACCAGGCGATAGTGTTCAAGGTCGCCCTCATGGTCAAGAAGTACCTGGATTCACAGGAGTCCACCCAAAAAGGAAACTGAGTTCAAATGGTTCAATTTACTGACGTATTCAAATCCTACGAAAACGGCACCAAGGCTCTGCGGGGCATAAGCTTCACCATAAACGACGGCGAGTTTGTGTTCCTTGTCGGTCCCTCCGGCTCGGGGAAGACCACCATCATCAAGCTCCTCACCGGCGAGATTGCCCCCACCGAGGGCACCGTTATGGTGAACAACTACGACCTTGGACATATCCGCTTCTCCAAAATGCCCTACATGCGCCGCACCCTGGGCGTGGTCTTCCAGGACTACCGCCTCATCGAGGACAAGACGGTCTATGAAAACGTGGCGTTCGCCATGCGCGTCATCGGCGCCTCCGGCAAGGAGATACGCCGCCGCGTGCCCTATGTCCTGGAGCTGGTGGGACTGGACACCCGCACCCGCCGCAAGCCCCAGGAGCTCTCCGGCGGCGAGCAGCAGAGGGTCGCCATCGCCAGGGCGCTGGTTAACAACCCCCGGCTCATAATCGCCGACGAGCCCACCGGCAACCTTGACCCGGCCAGGAGCCTTGAGATCATGATGCTCCTCCAGAAGATAAACGAGCTGGGCACCACCGTCCTTGTGGTGACCCATGAAAAGGAGCTGGTGGAGAGCTTCTCCAAGCGCGTCATCGCCATCGACGCGGGGAAGATCATCAGCGACGGAATGGACGGGTATTACAGATATGAGAGGTAACAGGTTCACCTACTACATCCGCGAGGGCGTCAGCAGTATATTCAACCACGGCTTCATGTCCTTCGCCTCCGTGTGCATCATAGTCGCGTGTCTTCTCATAATGGGAAGCTTCACGCTCCTCGCCCTGAATGTGGACAACATCATTGACACCATGGAGAGCCAGAACGAGATAATGGCCTTCGTCAACGAGACCTTCTCCGAGGAGGAGGCCCGGGCCATTGAGCCGGAGATCGAGCGCATAGACAACGTGGACTACGCCGTATTCGTCACCCGCGACACCGCCTGGGAGGACTTTGTGGAGACCTACGAAAACTCCACCACCTTTGAGGGTCTGGACTCCTCCGTCACCCGCGACAGGTTCGTGGTCTACCTCAAGGACATCTCCCTGATGGAGGAGACGCGTGACGCGCTGACATACGTGCCCGGTATCGACTACGTCAGGGCAAGCACCCAGATCTCCCAGGGCTTTGTGCGCATAAGGAACATCGTCACCCTCGCCTCCATAGGGCTCGTGGCTGTGCTCTTTATCATATCCCTTTTCATAATGTCAAACACCATCAAGCTCACCACCTTTGAGCGGCGCGACGAGATAGCCATAATGAAGATGGTGGGCGCCACCAGCACCTTTATCCGTTGGCCCTTCGTGGTGCAGGGGCTCATTCTGGGGCTCATAGGCGCCCTTGTGAGCTTCACGCTGGAGTGGGGGCTCTATCAGGTGCTCATCCAGCAGCTCATTTCCGGCTCCGGAATATCCTTCCTCACCGTCATACCCTTCTACCGTGTCTCCATACCCCTGCTCATAGCCTACTGCGCCGTGGGCCTGGGCGTGGGCGTCATAGGAAGTATGCTGGCAATAAAGAACTACTTGAAAGTTTAACTTTCGGGGGAACAAATGAACAACAAGGCTCAAAAAATCTTCATCCGCGTCATGTGCGTCGTCCTGGCTGTGCTCATGGCGGCGTCCGTGCTCATCTCCATCCTCGCCTCCACCGCCGGGGCCGTCACCCAGGACGAGATCGACAAGCTCCAGAAGGACCTGGACGGCCTTCGCCAGCAGCAGAAGGACCTGAAAAGCGAGATAAACTCCGCCAAATACGAAAAGTCCCAGCTCACCGAGAAAAAGAAGCTTTTGGACCAGCGTATCGAGGTGACCATGGACGTCATCGCCAACTACGACGCCCAGATCGAGCAGTACGGCATCCTCATAACCGAAAAGGAGGAGGAGGTCGCACAGCGCAAGGCCGACGAGGAGGCTCAGTGGGAGCAGTACAAGGTACGTATCCGCGCCATGGAGGAGAACGGCACCGTCTCCTATTACGCCATCATCTTCGGCGCCCGCGACTTCTCCGACCTTCTCACCCGTATCGACATGATCTCCTCCATAATGGACTACGACGAGAGCCTTTACCAGCGTTACGTCTCCGCGCGTGAGGCGACGGAAAGCGCCAAGGCCACGCTGGAGAGCGTACAGGCGGACATGGAGGTAAAGCGCCAGGAGCAGCAGGAGGCAAAGGACCAGCTCGAGGTGGAGCAGCAGGAGGCCATCGACCTCATAAACGCCCTCCAGGACGACATCACGCAGATGCAGGCGGTCTATGACGCCAAGGCCGCCGACGAGGACGCTTTGAAGGCGGAGATAACCAAGCTCCAGAAGGAGCTGGAGGCGAGCCGCCGCGTCAAGGGCACCGGGCAGTTCCAATGGCCCGTGGACTCCAACGTGGTCACCTCCGGCTGGGGCGGGCGCGACACCGGCATTGCCGGCGCCTCCACCAACCACAAGGGCGTTGACCTCAAGGCCCTCACCGGCGCCAACATCTACGCCTCTGACACCGGCACCGTCATCACCTCCGCCTATTCCAGCTCCTACGGCAACTACATCGTCATCGACCACGGCAACGGCTACTGCTCCCTCTACGGGCACATGTCCAAGCGCCTGGTCTCCAAAGGCGATACGGTCCAGAAGGGCCAGAAGATAGGTCTCTCCGGCGCCACCGGCATAGTCAACGGCCCGCACCTCCACTTCGAGATCTGGAAAAACGGCGTAAAGATCAACCCCCTCCAGTTCTTCGATTCATCAACTTACATAGTCCGATAACACAAAAGCCGTGATTCATGCAAGGGTCACGGCTTTTAGACTGCCAAAAAGGGCTTAGCCCTTTTTTGACCTCTCTATTTCCTTGTGAAGGTATTCCAACGCGTCCGACAACCCGCCTACGCGGTCTATGAGGCCGGATTCTACCGCCTCCTCGCCGTAGATGACGGTGCCCACATCCGCGGCGAGCTCGCCGGTCTTCAGCATGAGCTCCGTGAACCTCTCGCGGGTTATGCGGGAGTTCTCGGTGACGAACCGCACTATGCGCTCCTGTATCTTCCCGAAGTAGTTGTACGTCTGCGGGACCCCGATGACCACGCCCGTGAGCCGCACCGGGTGTATGGTCATAGCCGCCGAGGGCGCTATCATGCTCATCTTCGCCGCCACAGCCAGCGGCACGCCTATGGAGTGCCCGCCCCCCAGCACAAGCGACACCGTGGGCTTTGACATTCCGGCGATGAGCTCCGCGATGGCCAGCCCCGCCTCCACGTCCCCGCCCTGGGTGTTCAGCAGTATCAAAAGCCCGTCGATGTCCTCCGCTTCCTCTATCGCCGCCAGCTGCGGCATGACGTGCTCGTATTTCGTTGTCTTGTTGTCCGAGGGGAGTATCTGGTGCCCCTCGATCTGCCCTACGATGGTGAGACAGTGTATGGTCCCCCTCTCCGAACGGACGGTGGAGGAGCCCATATCCTCTATCTGGTCCTTCTGGTATATCTCCTCGGGCTTCTTATTCTCGCTTTCAGCCATAAAAAATTCCCCCTTCGGGTATTGTTTGCCCAAGGGGGGAATTTTTATTCCCTTATTTTGAACTGTATACCGCCTTCATCGCCTTGTAGGTCATGTAGCAGTCGTGCTTTGCCACAACCTCATAGGGCGAGTGCATGGACAGCACCGGCACGCCCGCGTCCACCGTGTCGATGTTGCGGTTGCCCATGTAGCAGGCAACGGTCCCTCCGCCGCCCTCGTCCACCTTGCCGAGCTCCGCGTACTGCCAGACGACGCCGTTCTCCGCGAACAGCCGGCGGATCCTGCCCATGACCTCGGCGGAGGCGTCGTTGGAGCCGGATTTCCCGCCCCGCCCGGTGAATTTGGCGATGCCCACGCCGTAGTTGAGCTTCGAGCTGTTTCGTACCTCCGAGACCTCCGGCCAGGTGGGATCAAAGGCGTTGGTGACGTCGGCGGAGACGCAGAAGGAGCTCTCAAAGCAGTGCCGAAGCTCCGCACCCTGCTTTGCGCAGATGTCCCCCATGAAGCACTCAAACGCCTCGCTTATCATACCCGTCACGCCAACGGAGCCTATCTCCTCCTTGTCGGCAAGTATGCACACCGCCGTCCTCTCGGGGCTTTCCGTCTCGTATATGGCCTGGAGCTCCGCGAAGGCGCACACCCTGTCGTCGTGCCCGTAGCCGCCGATGAGCGACCTGTCAAGCCCCACCTCCCGAACGGGGAACGCGGGCACCGCCTCGATCTCGGCGGAGAGGAAATCCTCCTCGGTCAGCCCGTACTTCTCGTTGAGGATCTTCATAACATTGAGCTTCACCCTGTCGGCGCCCTTGTCGTCCCTCACGGGCAGGGAGCCCAGAAGGATGTTAAGCTTCTCCCCCGGAATTGCCTTGGCGAGGGGCTGTTCGGACTGCTTCGCCGCCAGGTGCGGGAGCAGGTCCGTCACATAGAGCACCGGGTCCTCCGGGTCCGCGCCGATATTTACGGTCACCGTAGACCCGTCCTTCATCGCCACAACGCCGTGGAGCTCCAGGGGTATCGTCACCCACTGGTACTTGCGTATGCCGCCGTAGTAGTGGGTCTTGAAGTACGCCAGCTCGTTTTGCTCGTAAAGCGGTATCTGCTTCAAATCGAGCCTGGGCGAGTCGATGTGCGCGGCGCAGATATTGGCGCCCTCCTCCATGGACCTTCGCCCGATCACAGCCAGAATCAGCATTTTCCCCCGCACGGAGCGGTAGATCTTGTCCCCCGCCCGAAGCGGCGCGTTCCTGTCAAATTCCCGGAACCCATAGCCCTCCGCCAGCCTGACGGCCTCGCTCACCGCCAGCCGCTCGGTCTTTGCCCTTTGAAGGTAATCCATGTACTTGGCACAGTATTCCTGGGAGAGCCTCAGCTCCTCCCCGTCCAGCACGTCATGGATGTGCTTCTGCCTGTAAAAAAGCTCGTCTCTGATCTCAGCCATTTTTAATGAACCTCCTGAATTCACCCAGACAGTACCGGTAAAACCCCTCGCTGTCCGGAAAATTGTTGTCAAGCGTAAAATCGCAGCGCTCCTCAAAAAAGCCGTCCGGCTTCTGGGCGTCTATTCTCGCCTCCGCCGCCTTTTCGCCGATGCCGTCCCGCGCCATAACGCGACGTATCCTGTCACCCCTCGGCGCCCTCACAAAAAACGTGGCGCCGCACCTTTCCGATAGCCCGCTCTCAAAAAGCGCGATGGCCTCGATGACCGCAAGCTCCCGCCCGTCTGTGCGTGCCTTCTCAAGCTCCGCGTCGACCCTGCGCGCCACAGCCGGGTGCGTTATGGAGTCCAGCCTCAAAAGCGCCGCTTCATCGCCGAAAACCTCAGCCGCCAGCGCCCTCCGGTCCACGCGCCCGTCCTTCCCCGCGTCGGGGAACGCCCGGATTATCTCCGCCGCCGTCTCCCCGTCCTCGGAGAGGAGCCGGTGGTATATCCCGTCGCAGTCCAGAATGACCGCGCCCAGGTCCCGAAGCGCCCTCAGCGCCGTGGACTTGCCGCCCCCGGACCCGCCGGTGAGCCCCACAACGGTCATTCTACCACCTCTCCCAACAGCTTTTCAAGTGTTTCCCTTGAAATCGCGCCCATTCTCACAACTTTTGCAATACTCCCCGTCAGGTCCACCACCGTGGAGGGCACCCCTCCGGGCGACGCCCCCTCCACCACGGCGTCCACGCGCCCCGCGAAAATCTCCATGGCCTCCGCCGCGCTCCTCGCCGGCGCCTCCCCGCTTATGTTCGCGCTTGTGCCTGTGAGCGGTATCCCCGCCCGCCGCAAAATCTCCAGCGTCGTCATATCGTCGGGCACCCGCACGCCGACGCCCTCGCCGCCAGCCGTTATCTCGTCGGGCACGCATCCCAGCCTTGGCAGTATCACCGTCAGCGGTCCCGGCCAAAGCGCGCTGAGCCTCCGGGTCCGCCCGTCCACGACGCAGAACCTCTCCGCGTCCTCGATACACGCCGCGAAAAGGCTTATGGGCTTCGTCTCCGCCCTCCCCTTCGCCGCGAAAATTTTCCTCACCGCCGCCGCGTCCAGCCCGTTTGCCGCAAGCCCGTATACCGTCTCCGTGGGCACGGCGACGACTCCGCCGCTTTTCAAAAGCTCCGCCGCCGCGTCCGTCTCGCCGGCGCTCAAAAGCCTGGTTTTCACGCGTCCTCCCCCTTCAGCTTCTCCGCCTGGTCCGCCATTATGAGGGCGTCGATAATCTCGTCCAGCCCCCCGTTCATGACCTGCTCTATCTTATAAAGCGTCAGATTTATCCTGTGGTCCGTCACCCGCCCCTGGGGGAAATTGTATGTGCGTATCCTCTCCGACCTGTCGCCGGACCCCACCTGGCTCCTTCTCTCCGCCGCCACCGCCGCGTCCCTTTTCCGCCTCTCGGCGTCGGCGAGGCGGCTCACAAGTATCTTCATGGCCCTGTCCTTGTTCTTGTATTGGCTCCGCTCGTCCTGGCACTCCACCACCGTCCCCGTGGGCAGGTGTGTTATGCGTATGGCGGACTCGGTCTTGTTCACCTTCTGTCCCCCCGCGCCGGTGGAGCGGAAGGTGTCTATCTGTAAATCAGCCGGATTTATCTGGAACTCCAGCTCCTCCAGCTCCGGCAGGACCGCCACCGTGGCGGCGCTTGTCTGAATCCTGCCGGAGGACTCGGTGACCGGCACTCTCTGCACCCTGTGTACGCCGGACTCAAACTTCAGCCTCGACCAGGCGCCCTCCCCCTCGATGAGGAAGCTTATCTCCTTGATCCCGCCCAGCTCCGTCTCGTTTATATACGCGATCTCCGTCCTCCACCCCCGCGCCTCGGCGTACATGGAGTACATTCTGTAAAGATCGGAGGCAAACAGCGCGGACTCCTCCCCGCCAACGCCCCCGCGTATCTCGATTATGACGTTCCGCCCGTCGTTTGGGTCCTTCGGCAGCAGCAAAAGCTTCAGCTCCCTCTCGGCGGCGTCTATCCCCGCCTTCGCGCTCTCCATCTCCTCCCGCGCCATAGCCCCCAGCTCCGGGTCGGAAAGCAGCTCCCGCGCCTCCTCCAGGTCCCGCCGCAGGCCCTTCCAGCGCCTGTAGGCCTCCACCACAGGAGTCAGCTCCTTGACCTCACGGGCAAGCGCGGCATAAGCTGCGGGGTCGGAATACACCTCCGGCGTCTCAAGCCTCCCCTGCGCGGCTGCATACCGCTCCTCGATCCCCGCCATTTTTTCAAACATATTAAAGCTCCTTGACTTTTCTTATTTTTTCAAATATACCACGAACTGTCTGAAATGTAAATCTACAAATCTTCTTTGTTAAGGATTGCGCGGACGCTCCTGAGCCGCGGGGCTCTTTTCAGGACCGCGCCCTTAACGGGGCGCGGGGGATTTACTTTCCTCTCTTTTTGTGTCGTCAAACGTAAGCGTCAATCCACCCCCAAAACAGCACCCCTGAGGGCCATCGCTTTGGCTCCTCAGGGGTGTACAACTATCTTGTGATCAAATACTTCCACGGTACCAGCTCCGCAGCCGGTCTGCGGCTCGCTTCTGTCAGTGCCCACGTAAGGTACCTGTACGGGTCCAGGCCGTTCTCCTTCGACGTCTCTATGAGACTGAACAGCAGCGCTGGTTTGGGCTCCGCCGGGGGTGTTGGCGAAGAGGAAGTTCTTCCGGGAGATCGCGAACGGCTTGATGCTCCGCTCCGCCCGGTTGTTGCTCAGCTCGATCCTACCGTCCTCCAGGAACACCGTCAATGTCTGCCACTGGTTCTTCAGGTACGTCAGCGCCTTTCCCAACTCAGACTTCGGCGCCGCCGTCCTGGTATTAGCCCACGCCAACATGGCGTCCAAGACCGGCTTCGACCGCTCCTGACGCCTCTCTTTTCGTTCCTCTGGAGTTAGATCTGCATATTCTTCCTCCAGCTTGAAGAGCTTCGAGCAGTATGCCAGCCCCTGCTCCGTCGTGGGGGGAACGCTTGCCCTTCGGCACGGCCTTCGCGGCCTCGTCAAACCCCCTCCTGGCGTGGGCCCAGCATCCCACATGCCTCACGTTCTCCAGTCCGTTGTACCCCGCGTACCCATCCGTCTGCAGGTACCCCCTGAACCCCTCCAGGAACTTCTTCGGGTACTCCTGTCCCCGGCCCGGCTGGTACTCGTACAGCACGATGGGACGTTCCGCGTTTCCGCTTGTCCTGTACAGCCACATCCAGCTCTTCGACTGGGGGGCCTTGCCCGGCTCGTGTAAGACCTGAAGCTCCGTCTCATCCGCGTGGAGCAGGTCGTGCTTCACAAGCTCCCCACGCAGCTCGTCGTAGATGTATTTCAGGTAGTTGTCCGTACACCACATCAGCCAGTTGGACATGGTCTGGCGGCTCAGAAATATATTCTGCCGCTTGAGATCCTGCTCCTGCCGGTACAGGGGGCTTCCCATCACGAACTTCTGTACCGCGATGTGCGCCACCGCCTCCGGGGAGGCGAACCCGCCGGGGATCAGGGGAGGCTCCTTCGGGGTCTTCACCACCGGCGTGCTGACGTCGTTCTTCTCACAGTTGGCGCAAGCGTAGGTGTGGTAGACGTCCCTCTGGATGTACACCTCCGCCGGCTTGATCTTCAGCGTCTCCTTGACCTCGGTCCCGATGTCCTCCATGACCTCGCCGCACCGGGGGCACTGGCGCTCCTCCTCCGGGAGCGTGTGGTCCACCTCGACGACCTTGATGTCCTCCGGCACGATGTCCCGGACGCCGCCGCTCCTCTTATGTCTCACGTGTGCCGCCACGGGGGTGGACTCGGACTTCTCCTCATCCGCGTACACCTCGGCCTCGTTGAACAGAAGGCTCAGCTGCTCCAGGCCTTCCTCTGAGATCCTCTCTGAGGACGAGCCGAACTGGCGATGACGGGCCAAGCGCAGCTGTTCCATAAGCCAGCTCAGCTTCTGCTCGAGCTCATTGATCTGCTCCTTCTGGGCGAGGAACCCCTCGTATTCCGCACGGGAAATGGTCACCATTTCTTCCGTGGTACTTGTGTTCAAAGCATCATTTTTCATGTACTTATTGTACCACAAAACGACCCAAAAGTCCAGTGTTTTCAAGGCTTTTCGGCCTTTTAAATGATGCTCAGCCCCGTCACCGGCCAGTGGGCTTTTGGCTGTTCTACCTTCAGTCCCTCCATAAGCCAACGGTACTGCTGCGGCGTGATCCGGCGCACCTCGGCGTCCGTCCGCGGCCACTGGTACACGCCCTGTTCCAGGCGCTTGTACAGCAGGACGAACCCGTCACCCTCCCAGTACAGCGCCTTGATCCTGTCTCGCCTTCGGCCACAGAACAGAAAAAGCGCCTCCTGGAACGGGTCCAGGTCAAACTCGCTCTTCACGAGCCCCGCAAGACCGTCTATTCCTCTCCGCAGGTCCGTGTACCCGCAGGCTATGTATACGGGGCAGGAGCAGTTGAAGTCGCTCAGCATACCGTCAGCGCCCTCACGATGGCCGCCACAGTCTCCGCGTCGGCTCCCGTGTACACATCCACCGCAGCGGGACCTATGCGCACCGTGGCCGCGATACTGTTTTCAGGCTGTTGGGCACTGACTCTCGCGAATCTTGGTCCACCCTGTTGTTCCTCCACCATGGCCTCGAATACTTTTTTCTGCCAGTTGTAATACGTCTTGACGTTGATCCCATGCTCCTGACACCACCGGCTGACCGGCATCCCGCTCCCCCGGCACTCCGCCACCCGCTGGCTCCACACCCGCAGATTCGCCATCTTCCCCGCTCCCCGGATCGTCATCTCGTTCATGCTCTGCCTCCGTTCTCTGTAATCCTCTGAGATTCCCTGAGTGTATACGAGACTCCACGGCAGAGCCATAGAGTCTCGTAGAGTCGCTGGTCGTCCCTGTACATTGTTTCACAGTGTTTGGAAGGAGGGAAGATGGGGGCGGGTTGACGGTTACCGTCAAAAAGAGAGGAAAGTAACAAAGGAGAGAAAATCATAACCTCCGGTTCAACCGGGGGTTTGATATACCCCTATAAGGGGTTATTACCGGCTTAGCCCCTGTAAGGGGCACTGAATCATATTATAGCATCACACGCCCCACAACCCGTAAACGGGTAGGTCACGGTAGTGCGGTGCGATTTATTCCTACCAATTACTCATTGTATCGGCTTGCTTTTAGCTCGCCGATTAATTTTTGGCTCCGCCCTTTTTCTACCCCCGGTAGAACCGGGGGTTGTTTTCCACGCATAAATGCACCAAAACGACCAGGGAGGGATAATGTCATCCCTCCCTGGACCCTCTTTTGGGGTCGGCAGAAGCTTTTGCGCTCTACCGTATTGTCGGCGGGCCGGCTCCCGCAGTCTGAATATTTCACGCACGGGCAGAAGATTCGGCGCGCGGGTTCCCAAAACCGAATTGCACAGTCTCCGAACTCGCTTAGCCTCGTCGTCGCTGAAGTCGCTTAACTTCGCCTCCGCGCAAGCGCGAAGGCTCAGGCGCTGACTTCGCTCCTCCTCTCCCCACGCAATCATGATTGCGTGGGGCCCCCATTTAGCGCTCCTTTCCAACGAGCTCTCCTATGGAGTCGATGGAACGCCCTGCCCCTTAATTGCGCCGCGCTTTGTGGGCGGGTGTCGGGGGTGGTAATTGATTTGTTAAAATATAATTAACTGTCTTAACGTACAGTAGATTTCCGCATTTTTGGGTGGTATAATGATATCATAAATTTGGGAGGTGATGATTGTGTTCCTTTTTCAAATCAGCAGCTATGACGACCCTGCGCTGGACGGTGAAACCGAGGAGCTGCTCCGCCAGCGTTTAGAGGCCCACAGCCGCCGGGCTCTGTCCGGGATATGGAAAGCGACAGACGCGCTGAACAGCTATGCCGATAAAGGGCCGGGCAGGGAGAAACGGCAGGGACGGTATCGCGTTTACGGCGTTGTTTTGCTCGCTTTGGGCGTGTTTGTTTTGGTCCCCGGTCTTGCGGAGCCGAGGGCGCCTATCCTCATTTTGACCGGTATCATTGCAATCATCGCGGGCCTTTTGAGCCTCTTTCTCAGCGGCAAAGGAAGAACCGCCGGCGTTCCGGCCTCCTGCAAAAATGAGGCAAAAAAGCTGCTTGCGGGACGGCGCGCTACAGACTGGCGCAAGGTCACAACAAAGATTGATTTTGACGAAACAGGCATAACCGTTACATCCGGCGAAAGCCGGGAAATTATCCCGTATGCTCAAATAGCGCAGGTATTTGAATCGGAGCATCTCTGGCTTCTTATGTATCACGGTGAAAGGGCATTACTCCTGCAAAAAAAAGGACTTGCTCTCCGGTGACGCCGCTGCGTTCACCTCGTTTATCCTTCAGAAAACCGTTTCTAAACCTTAGGAACATCTTTAGAAGCGAACATTATGGCACGGAAATATATTTAAGCGGAGCGGATGACGATATTTCCTTTATTTCAAAAGTGTTGGAACCATACGCTGACTGTTTCAGCGTTGGCATTAGCAGTTAGCTTGTCAGTGAACCTCAAACCCCTTAATTCGACTTTGTGTTTCCGGCTAAAATCGTGAATAATTATTAAGCATAATTAACCGCAGCCCCGGTTTTGCGCACCCCCGGCTTCATTGAATTCAGACGGCAAAGTATTTTGCGTTATCACCCGTCAGCAATTATGCTGGCGGGAAATTTTATAAACACCGTAATCCGCCTCCCGTCCCAACGTCGCAACCGTTGCCGTCAAAGCTCCCCGGGGGTGTCTCCAGTAGGGGGGCCTCAGCCCCCCTAACTGGTCGTTTTTAAAAGGGGATTGTCAAGGGGGAAAATCGAAATCCTCCTTGACCCGGTTTTCTCCTCTTTGCTACTTTCTCCTCTTTTGACGGGTCAAAAGAGGAGAAAGTAAATCCCTCCGCCATTTAATGGCGGACACATTATAAAGAGCCCAGCGGCTCAGGAGCGCCCGCGCCTATTAAAGGCGCGGTTCTTTAACGAGCCCGGCGGCTCAGGAGCGTGATACCGTATTAATTGAATATTATATCAACGGCGTTGACCGTCCAGTCATCAAAAGCTCCCCAGGCTCCCGCGCCGGCGGATACCGATACTCCCAGGGTGACCTCCGCCTGTTCGGTGAGGGTGAAGGTTATCTCCGGCTGCTGCCAGTTGAGGTATCCGTTGAGCTCAAAGTCCTGAGTCAGCTCCCCGTCCGGGGTCCTGACGAAGATGTAGGTCTTGTGCTCGCCCATATCTCCGCCCTGTCCGTAGAGGTAGAAGGTGTAGGTTCCCGGCTCCAGCGTCACGGCGGTGGTGGTGACGGCGTTTTCAAAGGCGGAGTCCTTCCAGAAGTGCAGGCACCAGCTGCCCGCGTGGACGTTTCCGGCGTTGCCGCTCTTGTTGTTGATCCCGTCACCGGGCCAGTTCTCCACGGTGTAGCCCGTGTCGCCGTCCTCAAAGCCGCCGTTGTCAAGGAGCGAGGGCAGCGGCGGGCGCTCCACGGTGATATACGCCACGGTCCAGACCTTCTCACCGTCACCGTCGTCGATCCAGCCCTTGATCTCCCAGTAGCCGGGAGCGTCCATGGTGATAAAGCTGGCGTCCTCCCAATTGACCGCCACGGCCTCCGACTTCCCGCTTATGCGTCCCGCGTCAACAGTGGCGGGAAGCGCCAGCTCGTCGCCCACTGTCAGGTCCACGACCGCCACGGGGACGTCCACAAGGTGGTCCTTGTACCCCGTGGTGCCGGTCGTCATGTATTTGAACACGTTCAGCGACTCCAGGGGCTTGCCGTCAAAGTCAAACATCGCCTTGTTGTTCATATCCGGCCCGCCGTAGCCGCCGTTGGCGGCGTTGGGGTCGTAGTCCTGGGCGTAGCTGGAGGCCCAGCCGGAGCCGCACTCGTCCCAGATGCGCTTATTTTCCTCGATGGCCTTTTCCCTCTCCGCGCCGGTGAGCTGAGAGATGTTCCGCACGGGTATCCAGGCGTTCTCCCAGTAAAAGAGCCCGATGCCCGCGGGACCTATGTCGTGGACGGCCTTCGCCACCTCCGCGTACTCCAGCGCCTGCCCCTGGGGGCTGACGGCGTAGTCGGCGGGGGCGTTGGAGTTGGAGCCGTCGCCGTCCTCGGCGGTGTAGGGCGCCCTGGTCTCGGCGACCATCACCTTCACGCCGAATTTGTCCGCTATCCCCTTGAGCTTGGCCGCCATATTCTCCTTCGTGCCGTGCCACTGGGGATAATAGGAGGTGGCGAACACGTCGAATTTCACGCCGCCGTCGGTCAAATGCTGGGCGATGCTGTCAAAATCCGCGCTCTGGGGAGATTCCATATGTACGCACGTCAAGATGTCGCCCGCTGCGTGGACGGCGTCGCACCCGGCGTTGTAGAGCTTGAGCATATTGGGCCACGCCGTCTCGCCGCATATGCCAACTGTGGTCTCGTTGCCCACCTGGACCATGCCCACATCCACTCCCGCGTCAAGAAGCGTCCTGAGGCTGTCGGCGGTGAAATCCCCCAACGCCTTGGCCTTGGCGTCGATGTCCATGCCCTCCCAGGCCTTGGGCACAAGCTGGCGGGAGGGGTCCGCCCAGAAGTCGGAGTAGTGGAAGTCGATGAGCACCCGCATACCGGCGTCAGTCGCCCACTTGCCCATTGTCACGGCGGAGGCGAGGTCGTTGTTGCCGCCGCCGTAGCCGTTGCCGTTCTCGTCATACGGGTCGTTCCACACGCGCAGGCGCACCCAGTTGCACCCCGCCTCGGCGAGCAGCTTCATAAATGCCGCGCCGTTCTCCTCCACGCTCTCCCCCAGGGAGTTGCCCTCCCAGTCCTTGAAGCGCGCGCCGGAGTTGAGCACCACCAGCAGGGAGGACACGTCCGTCCCCCTGATGAAGTCCTCGTCGTCGGTGACGTAGGGGACGTAGATGGGCGCCTCCACCGGCTCCGGCACAGGCTCCGGGTCAGTGAGCGTGGTGCTGCCCTCCCCGCTGTCGTCCGGGCCCCGGCTTTCGCCGCCCTGGTTCCCGGCGTTCTGCTCCTGATCGCCGGACCCCTGATTTTCCGTCCCGTTCCCGCCGTTTTCGCCGGGCGTCTTCGCGCACTGGCACAGCGTCAGGCACATGACCGCCGCCAAAAGCACCGCGAGAACGATCCTCATTTTCCCGTTTTTCATTTCCTCGTCCTCCCTTATAAAATTTGGGAATACCGATTCAATTATACTACAAAGCGACAAAAACGCAAGTATAATTTACCGGTATTCCCGTCATTTTACGCCAGCACCTGCCGCCAGTAGGTGAGGACTATGTAAAGGGCGATCGCGTCGAAAACGAGGTATGCGAGGAAGCACAGCCACAGCCCGATACGCGCCGACAGTCTGCGGCGGAAGTGGTAGAGGATCCAAAGTGACGCCGGTATCAGGACAAATTTCAGCCCCAACGTCGCCCACGGTGTGCCGAGGAGGTTGTCAAGAAAGGGGTTCATCTCAAAGCTGCCGGGAATGAACCGGAGACCTACGGTGGTGTAGATGAAGTCTAAGAGGCTTAAAATCTGCGTTCCCACGGCGAGCCAAAGATACAGGCGCGAGCGGGGGAGAGAGCTGTCCATGGAATCGCCTCCTTACGAAACGCCGGCGTCCCAAGGGGACGGTTCTTGTGGGACACCGGAGCGTAAGCGCAGGTGGTTCACAAGAACCGTCACCAGTGGGGCACGGTATCAGCCGCCGAACAGGGCTGACAGCATTTCTGCAAGAGCAGGATCGTTGAAACCGGCGTCCAGCGTCTTACTGCTGATAATTGAGTCGGCGTTATCACGGATAAATTCCATCGCGCCGAGGTATCCTTCTATATCTTTCTTGCCCTCTCCGCTATCTAAGTAATCTTTATAATCTTGTGTTTGTGTGACGCCCTTCAAAAGCGTCGTTATTGCACCATATGCCTGGCTGGGACGTGCGCCGTTTTCACCGTTCAGCACCTTCGTAACATATTGATCGTAATATTCGGCTACCGTACCCTCAAAGTTCCGTCCCTCGCTCTCCATCCAAATTTTTAATTTGGCATCTTTCCCGGCGTCGCTCTGCGCATAGCCCGTTACCATAGCATACAACATTGCGTTGGAACTGGCCGCATAGGCATATTTACCGTCGTCCGGCCCATTCGTTGGATATGTGGAGAGATAACCTTTCTTCATGTCCGCGAGAAGACCGTCAACCGTCCAACAATCAGCTTGCATTGCCGACTGCACCACCAACGCACGAACGGCGGCTTTCTTATAGTCATCTGTTCCAGGTTTATATCCGGCTGTTTCTAGCATATTCATTATATCTTTTGTCAGATACTCAGTGGGGTCAACACTACTGACAACACCGGTTACGCCGGTAACCAGCTTATCGACTTCGCCCATCAAACCTTCCATGGTCATGTTTTTACCGAAACTGGAGTTGTTGAAGCTCTCAATGTTTTCCTCCCTCGTGGTAAGTGTGACACTCTCTCCATTCTTTGTTGTCCATTCCCATGTGGTTCTGCCACTTCCGTCGTTTCCCTTTTTAACCAATTTACCGTTGCTAAATATATACTCGTTTTCCTTTAAGCTGGCATAGAAGCCCTGAATCGGGCTGTATAGAAGCGACTTGATAACTTTAAAAGGTGTATCCTTATTGCCGTCAAAATACTTGAAAAACGTTTCGTTCAAATCATCTATGCCGTCAGAGGATACACTTTTTACCGTCTTATCAGCGTTCAGCTCTGCGGTTGCCATATCGGGCAGACCGTCAGTATACCCCACGTCGTACAACGCGGAGGCAAACGCCTCGTTCACAGCGCCGATCAACACCTGGTCGTGCGCCTCGTTTGCCTTCGTTATGTACCCGCCATACGCCACGGCTCCCACTCCCGCGAGGATCGCCAGCACCGCTATGGTCACCACAAGCTCCACCAGGGTAAAACCGCTGTTTCTGCGCTTTTGCATTGTAAAAACCTCCTTAAAAAGGTAGGCTCTTGTCTTCCCCGGTCGGTGCGGACATTATTGATATAATGTCACGTTCCCGTGCCTGATGAGGCGCCCGGGGACGTAAAAGGAGGTCCTTGCGCGGCAAAATTGGGCGCGCTTTCGCGCGACCGGCCCGGAAGGGTCGTCGCGGCGTGGCGATTTTAAAATTTTTCCTACAAAATTGTTGACATTACGGCTTTACAGTGCTACTATGTAGTGGAAGAATTTCGTGCGGCTTGCGTTTTCCCCGGAAAGTGCGTGACATTATATCAATAATGTCGCGTTTATTTTTTTGCCCAAATTCAGATGAGCAGCCTCATTTTCTCCAGTGCCCTCCGGTGCTCGGCGCCGCTGGTCATGATATATATGCGGGTGGTGTCTATACTGCTGTGCCCCAGCAGATCCGCAAGCTTCGCAATATCCCGGCTCACCTCGTAAAATGCCCGGGCGAAAAGCTTTCTCAGGCTGTGGGGGAATACCTTGCCCGGCGACACGCCCGCCTTTTTCGCAAGCCGCTTCATCATCCCCCAGACGGTGCCGCGGCTCACCGGCTTTCCTCTCCGGTCCAGAAATATGGGTCCCTCGGCTATACCGCGCTCCTTTGCGAACCGCAAAAGGAGCTTTTTCAATTTTACCGGAACGAATATGCCGCGGACCTTGCCCTTGCATGTCACGGTGACGGTCCCGCGCTCCACCGCCTCCACGGTGAAAAATTTAAGCTCGGAGACCCTTATACCCGTTGAGGCCACGGTCTCCAGGACAAGCCTCCATCTTCCCGGTCCCGCCGCTTTCAACAGGCGCATATACTCGTCCTTTTTGAGCTCCCGTTCCTCCGGGCAGTAGGCGCTTTTCTGGGTTCGGACACGATTAGTCCCACAATCGGACCAGCCCATAAATTTAAAAAATGCGTTTAGGGAGGCAAGCGTGGTGTTGACGCTCCCGGGGGCGTGTCCGCGGGACAGCAGCCATTCCTTGAATTCCCGTGTCCTCTCAGCGCTTACAGCCCCGCCTGACAGGAACTCCATGTAAGCTCGCACTCCGCGCAGATAATTCTCCCGTGTCGCCGCGCCGCGCTCCCGGTCCTCAAGGTATTTGTCAAACCCCGCGAGGGTTTCTGCCGTTATGATTTTTTCTTCCATAAAAATTCCTCCTCGTGACAGTATTTTGCCCCAAACGGACGCAATCAATCTATCACTAAACAGGAGGGAACAGTCAAGGAAAGCACAACAAAAGCGGCTGCCACAAAAAAACGCGGCAGCCGCTGAATGAACGGCAAAGCGCAAAAACGCCGCCTGAAAATCCAGGCGGCGCAGTCTGTCAAAAAAACTCCTCACGTCCGGCATAGCAGTAAATTTCAGCTTTGTCCGTGATAGTATGCCGGGGAGAATTTACGTATCTGCTTTGTTTGGTTCGGGCACGGTGGGTTTTGTCTCCTCCTTTGCGGGGGCGGGAGGGTCTGGGAGGGTGGGGGTTTTGGTGGGTTGGAGCTCGGGGTGGCGGGTGCGGAGGCGTTCGGGCTCCTCGCGCACGAAGCGGTTGATATAGGCGCCCACCAGGAGGATAAAGAGGCAGTAATATATCCACAAAAGCGCCACGATGACGGTGCCCAGTATCCCGTACACGCCGTAGCGGTCTGAATAGCTCACGTAGAGGGAAAAGCCCCAGGAGAACACCAGCCACGCCACGGTGGTGAACAGCGCGCCGGGCCACTGCCTCATGAGCCTGCGCTTTCCCGCGGGCATCCACTTGTACATTATGAGGAACACCAAAAACAAAATCAGCATCATCACGGGGTAGCGACCTATCCTGATTATCGCCAGAAGCACGTCCTCCGCCCAGGAGCCTGTCAGGTGGCGGCTCACCAGATCAAGTATCCGCCCGCCGTAGACGATACCGCACAGGGTCATAAGTACGGCGGCGAGGGCTATCACCATGAAGAAGCAGGCGCGCAGCCTGAAAACGATGAAGTTTTCCTTCCGGCTGATGTCGTGCGCCGCGTCCATGCCGCGCATGAGGGAGAGCGTCGCCAGGCTCGCAGTCCATATGGACGCCACGGCGGTGACGGAGAGGGTGGTGGTGGAGCTGTCGTAGATGCTGACGATGATGCCGGAGAGAACGGAATAAAGCTCCTCCGGGGCGAAGCGCTGCAGGAACTCCAGGAATGTGGCCTCGGTCAGGGGCGTATACGGCAGCACGGAGCAGACAAGGCCGAGGATCGGCACCAGGGACAAAAAGAGGTAGAAGGCCGCCGCCGCCGCAAAGGTCCATATCTTCCTCGCCCCTATGCCGTCAAAAAAGTCCACCGTGACGGCGACGGCGCGTTTTAATCTTTTCAGCTTGGATCACATCCTTTGTGAATGCCGCGGCTCAGCCGCAGAAGGCGGCGACGGCCTCGGCGTACATCTCTCCGCCCAGGAGAAGCTCCGCCACGTCCACCCTCTCGTCGGGCTCGTGCATATGCACGTCGCTTCCGGGGAACTCGGCGCCGAAGGCGACGCCGCCCTCGATCTCGTGGACATACGTCCCGCCGCCCATGGACTGGGGCTCGCACCTCTCCCCGGTGTACTCCTCATAGATTTTCAAAAGTCCCCGGACGAAATCCGAATCCCCCGGCGTGTGGTGCGGGGCGGACACGCCGAGAATTTCCACCTTCGCCAAATCGCCCAGCGTATCCTGAAGGGCGGCGGCGATCATCTTTCCGTCGCCGCAGACGGGCACGCGGCAGTCCACGTGGGCGGTGAGGCCCTTTGCCGCGTCGTACTCCAGCACCCCCAGATTCACCGTGAGAGCGCCTGAGAGCTCGTCAGAGCAGTTCTGCTCCAGGGCGAAGCCCCCGTTATCCCCGTGGGGGAAGGCCCTGCTGAGGGCGCGGAAAAGGGCAAATCCGCCGCCCTCGCGCTTTGCCAGCTCCTCAAGCATTTTTGTCACGGCGTTGTCGCCCTCGTCGGGTGTGCTGGCGTGGGCGGCGCGACCGGTGACCTCGAGCTTCTCCCCGTCGGAGAGCTCCGCGCGGCACACGGCGGGGACGGCGTTGGGCACCGAGCCGCCGGACACGCATTTCACGCCCTCGCCCCGGGGCGGGGCGGTAATCAGCAGGTGCGCGCGGCCCTTTTCGGTGTTCACCACCGGGAAGGAGCCGTCGGGGGTGAAGACCTTCGGCGGCATTTTGTAATGCTCCATGTACCACTCGATGTCCCCGGAGCCGCACTCCTCGTCTGAGCCCAGAATGAGCTGCACCTTCCGGCGCGCAAGCCCCAAATCGCGGGCGCAGAGCAGCGCGTAAAGGGCGCAGACGGCGGGGCCCTTGTCGTCGATGACGCCGCGCCCGTAGATCTTGCCGCCGACGCGCCGCATGACGTAGGGCTCGGTGACCTTCCACTCCCCCGCCGGCGGCACCACGTCCAGGTGCGCCAGGATCCCCAGCTCCGGCTCGCCCTCGCCCAGCTCGGCGACCAGTACCCGGTCGCCCAAAATACAGCCCTCAAGCCCGTGGGCGCGGACAATCTCCAGCGCCCTTTCCAGCGCCCCGCGCGGTCCCGGTCCGTAGGGCGCGCCGGGCGCGGCCTCGCCCCGGACGCTGTCAACGGCGACAAGGGCGGAAATATCCTCCAGAATTTTGTCGGAATGGCTCTCGAAATATTCCTTTACACGTTTATCCATGCGGCGCCTCCAAAAAAGTTTATCGTTTCTTAAATTGTTATTATAACATATCTTTTTCCCGCGCGCAATACTTTGCCAGAATTTGGATAATACGCGCATAAGACACAGGGAAAATCGCGGATCCTGTCAAAAGGTTTTAGATTTCCGCCTGTTTTTGCGCAAAGAGGCGTGTTTTCCTCCATAATGTTACTGTAAATATATCCCAATTTTTATTAAGGAGGAAACACTACATGAAGACTCTGAAGAAGACCCTGTGCCTGGTCTTGGCGGTAGTCATGGCGGTAGGCGTGCTGGTAATTCCGGCGAACGCTGCCGAGTTCACTGACGCCGACGAGATCACGCACGACGAAGCTGTTGCGGTGCTCAATGGGCTGGGCATTGTCAGCGGCGTCGGCGATGGAAGCTTTAACCCCAGCGGAACGTTCACCCGCCTTGAGGCAGCTATCCTTCTGGCCCGTGTCGTTCTTACCCCTGACGGAGTGGATGACCTTGTCGCCACAAGGGCAATTTTCGACGACGTCCCTGTGACCGATCCCTACAACAAGTACATCACCTGGGCGGTCGAGAATGATTACATTCACGGTGTGGGCGACAACAAGTTCAACCCCACCGGAAAGCTCACCGGCGTCCAGCTGGCGGCTATGATGATCGAAGCTTTGGGCGAAAAACTCCCCACCGACGGCAGCTGGGAGAACTTCGTTGCCCAGAAGGTCAAGGAGTATAAGCTCACCGATGGCATCACCGGCTACTCCGCCACTGCTGTTATCAGCCGTGACAACGCTGTTCAGATGATGTACAACACCATGACCGCCAGTCCCTCCGGTGAGAAGATGTGGGGTCTGTATGAGATGGGTAAAGACGGCAAAGCTACCGGCAATCCTGTCGAGACCTTCTCCTCCATCGTTGAAGCTTACGCGGCGAGGGCGGTGCTTGGCAGCGACAAGTTTGTTGTTGATGCTGCTGTTGCCAGCGATTCCATTCTTGCTGGATACAATGTTTCCACGAGTGACGCTCCTGATGCGTACGGTCGTCCCCAGACCAGCGTGGTCAGGACTGTTAACGGCAAAACGACCGTTCTCTACTCCGTGAAGGATGAGCCTGTTCTTGAGTACACAACCGAAGTGAGCTACAAGAAGATTTATACCGATCTCGAACTTGATGAAGAGACATCAGCTGATGTTATCCAGCTCGGCAAAACCTGGCATGTAGATTTTGATCTCACCAATACAAAAACTATTGACTACACCGGAAACGGCTGCAAGACTGAAGTCTATGATGATGGAGACGGGACCTATACCATCGTTTGCATTCCTGTTCTCCTTGTCAAAGCCAATAAGACTACCACTAGCACCGACTCTGCTACCGGCAAGAAGACTGTATCTCAGAGCTTCGCACGTCTCGGCGGCAACGATGTCAGCGGAGTAGCTGGTCCGTTCGCTTCCACAAAGTTCATTAACTATCCTGAGAACACCGTTCTCATGATGACAGTCACCACGGACAAGAATGGTGCCTTTGTCATTCAAAGCCTTGAGGAGCCTGATGTTGTCACCGGCAAGCTTGAGAGGACTACCCAGAAGAATAACGGGCCCAAGACATACTACATTGACGGCGCTGCTTATTTGACCGCATATGATTGCGTTGATGAGTTTGCTCCTGTGGTGGGTCAAGAAATCAGCGTATATGTTGATTCCGAAGGATACATTCTTGGAAGCGTGAACAAGCAGAAGGAAGCCGCAAAGAACAATTACATCTATGTTCTTGCCGCCTCTGGCACCACAACCTCCAGCAACTGGATGGTCTCAACGCCTACTTACACCGGTAAGGTTTACGGCATTCTCTCCACCGGCGAGTATGGTGAGTACACTGTGAACTACGGTACAACAAATAAAGCCGCTGAGAAAGATACCGTGTACACTTACACCTACGATGATAATGGCGACCTCGTTCTGAAGACCGATGAGGTGAGTGACGGTAAGAATACAGCGCAGATTAAGAACGGCGCCGCCTCCGCTGAGGTTCAGAAGGGCAAAGAGAATAAAGTCACTGCAATCCTGAACAGCTCCACCGTGTTCTACTTCTACAATACGGACAACAGCGGTAAGATCAGCTCGCTTGTCACCAGGACCGGCAACACCAGCTCCGGCGTCATTGAAGCTAGTAAGGCTACCGTTGTTTACGAGGGCGATGCGAAGGTCGCGAAGTTCGTTTTCGTTGGTGAGAATTACACCGCGGGTGCTGTTGATGTTGACAAGGCATATGTTGTTGCTTCTACCAAGTCTTCCGAGACTGTTGCGACCGGCTCTACTCAAACAACAATAGACTCCTACACCGCCTACACCTCTACCGGCGAAGAGATCACACTTTACGCAACCTCCGGCACGGAAATCACTGATGGTGTTTACGCGTACAATTCCAACAGCTACATCTCCGGCAGCGCCATGAAGCTTGATGTTGATGGCAAGATAACCCTTATCGGTTCTGTCATCCAGGTCGGCAATGAATACTACAACTACGACGCTGATCACGTAGTGTTCGTTTGCGATGCCACTGAGCTCAAGGATGGTCAGACTATCAAGGGCTTTGTCAAGGATGGCACCATCACCGAGATGTGGGTCACCGCTGCTGAGTAATTTCAGCAAACCTAATCCCCCAAGCACAATCAAGCCCCGCGGCTCACGCCGCGGGGCTTTCCCATACCTAAAACCACCCGTCCCCCGAGTGGTTATTTTTTATGCGCCCCGCCCCGGCACGCTCCCCCGGGGGTTCTCCACATAGGGGGCCGCGGCCCCCTGTGTGGTCGTTTTTAAAAGGGGATTGTCAAGGGGGAAAATCGAAAGCCCCCTTGACCCGGTTTTCTTCTCTTTGTTACTTTCTCCTCTTTTGACGGGTCAAAAGAGGAGAAAGTAAGTCCCCCGCGCCTATTAAAGGCGCGGTTCTTTAACTAGCCCCGCGGCTCAGGAGCGGTTGGACATCACCCCAGCGCCTCATCAGGCACCGATTTATACCCCACCAGCTCGTTGTAAAACCCCGCCTCGCACAGCTGCATATACGGCAGCACATAAATATTCAGCAGCGGCGCGCCGATGAGCATCGTCACCAGCCACGCGGCGATCAGCCACAGGATAAACGACAGCAGCAGCACCGTATAGCGCCACTTATGCCCGCGCATGATCCTCCCCGACGCGCGCATACACTCAACGACCCCCTTCTCCGGGTCGTCAAGCATCACAAAATACGCCATGGAGTAGCGCGCCGCGAGAATGAACCCCGGCACTATGAAGAGCAGCGTCCCAAGCGCGACCAAAATTCCCGTGAGCAGGTAGATACCCAGGCTCTTGAAGGTCATTCTGAACCCCCGCATGAGACTGCCGGGCTTCGTGTCCGTCCCCCGGCTCTCGCTCAGGCAGTGGTAGTAATAGCCCACGGTCAGCGGCACGGAGATGAGCGACACCAGCGCCGACAGCACCGGCCCCATCAAGCCCCTGCCGGAGATAAACTCCGTGAAGGACGGCATGGACTGGGATATGCGCTGGATTATGGCGTTCAGCGCGTCAGGGTCCGTCATGGTCTGGAGCTCGCCGGAATAGCTGGAGACTATGTCCGTAATATTCCTGACGTAGGCGTTGTAGCCGGACAGCTCGCTGGAGAGCCAGCTGATGACGTAATCCGCCACGATGAAAAGCGCGGCGGTGACAAGGATCGGGAACACGCGCGCCCTTATGCGGGCCTTGGCTGTGAGCTTCAGCTCACGGGAGGAGGAATACATTGTTTACGCCCCTTTCAAAGAGTGTTTACTACGTTCTTGTATATCCTGCGAAGCAGTATGATCGACACCGTGAGCGACACCGCCTCCGCGATGGGGAAGCACCACCACACGGCGGAGAGCCCGAAGGCGCGGGAGAAGATGTACGCCACCGGCAATAGCACCACGATCTGCCGCAAAAAGGAGACGATGGCGGAGTAGACCCCGTTGCCCAAAGCCTGGAACACCGAGCCTATGACGATACACGCCCCGCACATCAAAAAGTGTATGGAAATTATCCTCAGCGCCGGAACGCCGATCTTAAGCATATACGCCGAGGCGTCAAAGAAGCCCAGAAGCTTGTCCGGGAAGAGCTGGAAGACCAGGAAGCCCGCGGCGGTTATGACCTCGGCGAAAAGTATGCTCAGCTTCACGCATTTGTCTATCCTGTCGCGGCTTTTTGAGCCGTAGTTGTAGGCGATTATGGGCACCATACCCGCGTTCAGCCCGAAAACGGGCATACACACAAAGGACTGGACCTTGAAATACGCCCCGAAGACAGCCGCCGCCGTGGAGGAAAACGCCATGAGTATCCTGTTCATAACGTAGCTCATAACGGAGCCTATGGCCTGCATCACCGTGGTGGGGATACCTATGGCGAGCATACGCCTCACGGTCTTGAGATCCACCTCAAATATCCGCCGGGGCTCAAGCCGGATCTCCCGGTTCTTGAAGCGGTTGAGCACGATCCCCAAAATCGCCGCCACGATCTGCCCGATGACCGTCGCCACCGCCGCGCCCGCCGCCTCCATGCGCGGGAAGCCCAAAAGCCCGAAGATCATGATGGGGTCCAGGATTATGTTTATTATTGCCCCCGTCGCCTGGGTCACCATGGAGTAGACCGTCCGCCCCGTGGACTGGAAAAGCCTCTCACAGCATATCTGGGCGAATATGCCGAAGGAGAATATGGAAACTATTGAGAGGTACTGCACGCCGTACTCAAGTATCTGCGGGTCCGTCTCCGCCGTCACCTGCGTAGCCATAAAGGGACGCACGGCGAACAGCCCGAAGAGCAGGAATATGACGTAGGACGCCGCCATGAGTATGACCCCGTGGCGCGCCACCTTGTTCGCCTCCTCCGGGCGCTTCTCACCCAGCGCCCTGGACAGCAGCGCGTTCATTCCCACGCCCACGCCGTTGGCGAAGGCGATTATCAGCGTCTGTATGGGGAACGCCAGCGACACCGCCGTCAGCGCGTTTTCCGACACGCGGCTGACAAATACCGAGTCCACGATGTTGTAAAGCGCCTGCACCAGCATGGACGCCATCATGGGGAGCGACATGGTTATCAGCAGCTTCCCCACCGGCATAACGCCCATTTTGTTCTCTTTCATCTTTGTATCACCTGTTTTTTATCTGCTTATGTACCAATGATAAACTTTTTATAAATTTTGTCAAGCGTTATGTACCGAAATCCCCGCGGCAGGTACATAACCTCGTCGCGGGGATTCATGCGAAAGTTGCATTAATAAACCGAAAGTTTTGCTTGACTTTAATTAATTTTGTGGTATAATTGACCTATAAATAAGTTACTTGAAGTATCTCACGCCGGACTCAAAGAGCTTCATATCGAACTCACCGGGGACGTTGCGGTAAAGGCCGCCGACGCGCTCGGAGTGTCCCATTTTGCCGAAGACCCGCCCGTCGGGGCTGGTTATGCCCTCGATGGCGGCAACGGACCCGTTGGGGTTGTGGGCGATGTCCATTGTGGGGCGCCCCGCAAAATCCACGTACTGGGTGGCTATCTGCCCGCGCTCCGCCATCTGCGCCACTGTCTGGGCGGAGGCGAGGAACTTGCCCTCGCCGTGGGAGATGGGGACGGTGTAGATCTGCCCCGGCTCCGTGGCGGCGAACCAGGGGGACTTGTTGGAGGCTATCTTCGTCCTCACAAGCCTTGACTGGTGGCGGCCTATGTTGTTGAAGGTCAGCGTGGGGCAGGTCTCGTCGGTGTCAATGATGCGTCCGTAGGGCACAAGACCCAGCTTCACAAGGGCCTGGAAGCCGTTGCAGATGCCGCCCATGAGCCCGTCCCGGCGCTCCAAAAGGTCCGTAACCGCCTGCTTGATGCCGGCGTTTCGGAAGAAGGCGGTGATGAATTTGCCGGACCCATCCGGCTCGTCGCCGCCGGAAAAGCCGCCGGGGATAAAGACTATCTGCGACTCCTCCACCAGCCTTGCGAATTCCTCGGCGCTGGCGGCGATATCGGAGCTGGTGCGGTTGCGAATGACGAATATTTTCGCCTTCGCCCCCGCCGACTCAAAGGCCCGGGCGGTGTCGAACTCGCAGTTCGTGCCGGGGAAAACGGGTATGAGCACCTGGGGCCTTGCCGTGCCGGACTTGGGCGCGGCGCGGGTTATTGCCAGGAAGCTGTACTCCGGCGCCGGCACCGTCTCCCCCGCCCTTGTGGGGTAGACCTTCTCCAGCCTGCCCTCCCACGCCTCTAAAAGCGCCTTCAGCGGCACGGATTCGTGGGCGAGTGTTACATCGCCTGTATCCGTAGTCTCGCCCAGAACGGATTCTGAGGCGTCTGACGCCATTTCAAGGATGAAGGAGCCGTAGAAGTGGGAGAATATATCCCTCATGTCCGTGCCGCCGGCGAATTTGAAGCCTACGCCGTTGCCGATGGACATTTTGAATACAGCCTCCGCCGCCCCGCCGTAGGTGGGGGTGTAGGCGGTTACTGCCTTGCCGGAGCGGAGGAGCTCCGCCACGCGCCCGTAAATGGCTTTAAGGCTTTCGGCGGTGGGAAGCCCGTTTTTGTACTCAGGTCTCAGCCAAATCACCTTGTGCCCCGCCGCCTTGAACTCGTTGGAGACGACCTGGGATCCCTTGCCCACGGTCACGGCGAAGGACACGAGCGTTGGCGGCACGTCCAGGTCCTCAAAGGAGCCGGACATGGAGTCCTTGCCGCCTATGGCGCCGATACCCAGCTCACGCTGTGCCTTCAGCGCCCCCAAAAGCGCCGCAAGCGGCTGTCCCCAGCGCTCCGGGTCGGACCCGGGGCGGCAGAAATACTCCTGGAAGGTGAGGTATACGTCCTCAAAGGACGCTCCGGCGGCTATGAGCTTGGAGACGGACTCCACCACCGCCAGGTACGCGCCCCTGAAGGGGGACGCCTCGGTTATTTTCGGGTTGTAGCCCCAGGCCATGAAGGAGCAGTCGTCGGATTGTCCCCGGTCCATGGGGAGGCGGTGCGCCATCGCCTGGATGGGCGTGAGCTGGTTCTTCCCGCCAAAGGGCATGAGCAGGCTCGCCGCGCCGATGGTGGAGTCGAAGCGCTCGGCAAGACCGCGCTTTGAGCAGACGTTCAGGTCCGAGACGGTCTTCATCATATTTTCGGCAAAGGAGCCGGAGAGATCGGCGGTCACGTCCTTTGGAGCCGCAACCCTTATGGCGGTGTGCTTGGGCGCGCCGTTGGTGTTGAGGAATTCACGGGATACGTCCACGATCTTCTTCCCGTTCCACTCCATGACGAGCCTGGGCTCGCGGGTGACAACGGCAATTACCGTGGCCTCCAGGTTCTCAGACGACGCCAGCTCCATGAACTCGTCCCTGTCCTCGGGGGCGACGACCACCGCCATGCGCTCCTGGGACTCGGAAATGGCGAGCTCCGTTCCGTCAAGCCCCTCGTACTTCTTGGGGACGCTGTTGAGGTCGATGAGCAGGCCGTCGGCAAGCTCCCCCACGGCGACGCTGACGCCGCCCGCGCCGAAGTCGTTGCACCGCTTTATGAGGCGGGTGGCGAGGGGATTGCGGAAGAGCCGCTGGAGCTTTCTCTCCTCCGGCGCGTTGCCCTTCTGGACCTCTGCCCCGCAGGTTTCCACGGAGTGGGCGTTGTGGGCCTTGGAGGAGCCGGTGGCGCCGCCTATGCCGTCCCGCCCCGTGCGCCCGCCTAAAAGGATAACTATGTCTCCCGGCTGGGGGGCCTCGCGCCTGACGTTTTCGGCGGGCGCCGCGCCCAGTACCGCGCCTATCTCCATGTGCTTGGCGGCGTAGCCGGGGTGGTATATCTCGTCAACAATGCCCGTGGCAAGACCTATCTGGTTGCCGTAGGAGCTGTAGCCCGCCGCCGCGCCTGTCACCAGCTGCCTCTGGGGGAGCTTTCCCGCCATGGTCTCGGATACCGGCGCCGTGGGGTCCGCCGCGCCCGTGACGCGCATGGCGGCGTAGACGTAGCTGCGCCCGGAGAGGGGGTCACGGATGGCGCCGCCTATGCAGGTCGCCGCTCCGCCGAAGGGCTCGATCTCCGTGGGGTGGTTGTGCGTCTCATTTTTGAAAAGCAGGAGCCAGTCCTGCTCCTCGCCGTCCACGGTGACCTTTATCTTCACCGTGCAGGCGTTTATCTCCTCGGACTCGTCAAGCTTTGGGAGAAGTCCACGCTTTTTCAGGTACTTTGCGCCCACGGTGGCGATGTCCATGAGGCACTGGGGCTTCCTGTCATGGCAGTAGTCGCGCATGGCGATGTAGTTTTCGTACTCCGACTGGGCGTCCGGGTCCTCAAACTCCACGGAGTCTATGTGGGTGAGGAAGGTGGTGTGGCGGCAGTGGTCGGACCAGTAGGTGTCGATCATGCGTATCTCGGTGATGGTGGGCTCCCGGTTCTCGCTTTTGAAGTAGTCACGGCAGAACATGAGATCGTCCGCGTCCATGGCGAGGCCGTATTTTGCCACAAACTCCTCGATTGCGCTGTGGTTGAGCTTCGTGAAGCCCTCCAAAGTCTCAACGGTTGTGGGTACGGCGTAGTCGGTTTTCAGCGTCTCGTACGTCTCCAGTGACGCCTCCCGGGCCTCCACCGGGTTTATGACGTACCTTTTCACCCTCTCCACGTCGTCGCGGGAGAGCCTTCCGCCCAGGACGTACACCTTTGCGGACCTGACCGTGGGGCGCTCGCCCTGGGAGATTATCTGTATGCACTGGGCGGCGGAGTCCGCCCGCTGGTCGAACTGGCCGGGGAGGAACTCCACGGCAAATACCGTCCCCTCCGCGTGAAGCTCGGAGCAGGTGAGGTCAAGCTGGGGCTCGGAGAACACGGTGCTCACAGCCGTTTTGAAAAGCTCCCCGTCTATGCCCTCCACGTCGTAGCGGTTCAGCACCCGCACGCTCCTGAGGTTTTTTATGCCCAAAAGCTCCCTCAGGTCCCGCGCCAGGGCGTCCGCCTCCAGCGTCAGTCCGTTTCGTTTCTCCACATAAACTCTGTAAACCATTTCAGCAACCTCTTACTTTTTCAAGGCGTCCAGCGCCCGTTTTCCTATGTCCCGGCGGCAGAAGCCGTTGTCGAATTTTACCCTGTCCGCAAGGTCGTAGGCCCCGCGCACCGCGTCCTCAAGGGTGTTTTCCACGGCGACACAGCCCAAAACTCGCCCGCCGTGGCTCAAAAGCCGCCCGTCTTTTTTCTCCGCGCCGGCAACAAAGATTTCCCTGTTTTCGCCGGTCTCGGGGAGGACTATCTCACAGCCGCTCTGGTATTTCACGGGGTAGCCCTTTGACGCCAAAACCACGCAGCAGGCGGACTTATCCGAGAATTTTACCTCCGTCTCGGCGAGCCTGCCGTCGGTCACCGCCCGCATGACGGTGAGAAGGTCAGACTCCAGAAGTGGCAGGACCACCTGTGTCTCCGGGTCACCGAAGCGGCAGTTGTATTCTATGACCTTGGGTCCGTCCTTTGTTATCATCAGCCCGAAGTAGAGGCACCCCTTGAAGGTGCGGCCCTCGGCGTTCATGGCCTTTATCGTGGGGATAAATATCTCCCTCATGCACCGCTCCGCCACCTCGGGGGTGTAATAGGGGTTGGGGGCGACGGTACCCATGCCGCCGGTGTTTGGGCCGGTGTCCCCGTCCCCGGCGCGCTTGTGGTCCATGCTGGACACCATGGGGACCACGGTGTTCCCGTCGGTGAAGGAGAGGACCGAGACCTCAGGCCCCTCCAGGTACTCCTCGACGACAACGGTGGAGCCGGAGGCGCCAAACTTGCCGCCCTCCATCATCTCGCGTATGGCGTCCTTCGCCTCGCCGACGGTCTGCGCCACTGTGACGCCCTTGCCCAGGGCAAGCCCGTCCGCCTTCACGACGATGGGCGCGCCCATTTTTTCCACGTACCTTATGGCCTCGTCCATGCGGGTGAAGGTCCTGTGGGCGGCGGTGGGGATGCGGTATTTTTTCATCAGGGACTTGGAAAACGCCTTGCTCGCCTCGATTATGGCGGCGTTTTTGCGGGGACCGAAGCAGGGGACGCCTATCTTCTCCAGCTCGTCCACGCACCCCAGCGCCAGGGGGTCGTCGGGGGTGACCACGGCGTAATCCACCTTGTGCTCCGCGGCAAAGCCCACGATGGCGGGTATGTCGGTGGCGCCGATGGGCACGCAGACGGCGTCATCAGCCATTCCGCCGTTCCCCGGCAGGGCGTAGACGGTATCCACCGCCGGATTTTTCCTCAGCGCCTTAATAACAGCATGCTCGCGGCCCCCGCCGCCAACAACGAGAATCTTCATGGAACACGCCTCCCCTTTCTCTTAATGGTGGAAAAGTCTCATTCCGGTAAAGGCCATTGACATACCGTACTTATTGGCGACTTCGATCACGTTGTCGTCTCTCACGGAGCCGCCGGGCTCGGCGACGTATTTTACGCCGCTTTTGGCTGCCCGCTCTATGTTGTCGCCGAAGGGGAAGAAGGCGTCGGAGCCCAGGGAGACGTCGGTTATCGTATCCAGATATTCCCTCTGCTCCTCAGAGGAGAAGTATTTTGGCCTCTCGGTGAAATACCTCTGCCACACGCCGTCGGCGGTGACGTCCTCCTCATTGTGGTTGATGAAGCCGTCTATCACGTTGTCCCTGTCGGCGCGGCCCAGGCCCTTGATGAAGGGAAGCTCCAGGACCCGCCGGGACTGGCGGAGGTGCCAGGTGTCCGCCTTTCCGCCGGCGAGACGGGTGCAGTGGATGCGGCTCTGCTGGCCCGCGCCAACGCCTATCGCCTGCCCGCCGGCGGCGAAGCAGACGGAGTTGGACTGGGTGTATTTCAGGGTGATAAGGGAGATTATGAGGTCGCGCTTGGCGAAATCGGGGATATTTTTATTTTCCGTGACCACGTTTTTCAGAAGGTCGTAGTCTATTTTGAAGTCGTTGCGCCCCTGGGAGAAGGTGACGCCGAAGACCTCCTTAGTCTCCTCGTGCTCCGGCACGTACCCCTCGTCTATCTTCACCACGTTGTAGCCGCCCTTCTTCTTTTCGGAAAGAATGGCAAGCGCCTCGGGGGTGTAGCCGGGGGCGATGACGCCGTCGGAGACCTCGCGCTTAATGATACGGGCGGTGACCTCGTCGCAGGTGTCGGAGAGGGCTATCCAGTCGCCGAAGGAGCTCATGCGGTCGGTGCCCCTGGCGCGGGCGTAGGCGCAGGCGAGGGGGGAACCGTCAAGTCCCGCGATGTCGTGGACAAAGCATGCCCTTTTAAGCTCCTCCGAGAGCTTGAGGCCCACCGCCGCCCCCGCGGGGGAGACGTGCTTGAAGCTGGCGGCGGCGGGAAGTCCCAGTTCGCGCCGGAGCTCCCGCACAAGCTGCCAGGAGTTCAGGGCGTCAAGGAGGTTGATGTACCCCGGACGCCCGTTCAGGACCTCGATGGGAAGCTCCGCGCCGGAGCGCATGAAGATTCTGGCGGGCCTCTGGTTGGGGTTGCAGCCGTATTTGAGTTCAAATTCTTTCATTTTTATCACCCTTTTGATATTTTCACGCCTGAAAAATTCAAAATGCCTGTTAAATTATTTATTCTTGTTGATTATCACGCTGTCCGCCTTGCCGGAGGCGATGTCGATATAGCTTACGTACAGTGATACCTTGTTGTCCGCGTTGAGGCTGTCCCAGAGGAGCGCGGCGAATTCCTTTGGCGTATCCGCCTCTATGGCTATGCGCTCCGGCTCGCCCTCAAAGCTGGGGATGGGGTCGCCGTCCCGCTTGTAGGTGTGAATGAAGTGGCCGCAGCCGGGGATGGGGTTGTCGTACTCGAAGAAGTACCGGCAGCAGCACTCCGGGTCGCCGTCCATGCTCTTTAGGATGGACAGGGAATACTTGCCGTCGGGGGTGACGACGCCGGAGATGCGCGGGGTCCAGTTGGGGCCGTCGGGCTCGAAGGTGCGGGTGTGGAGGGCGTGGCGGTAACAGTGACCGGCTCTCATGGAGTCGCGGACGGTGTCGGTCTGGTCGCCGTTGGTGACGATGGTGGAGCCCTCAAAAACGCGGACGGGGTGGTAAATTATGAGGCTGGGGTCCTCCATTTTGCTCTCGTCAAAGGCCCTCGTGCGGATGCCGTCCTCGGTGGCCTCGAAGACCCTGTTGCGGCTGTTGACGCTCCTGCCCATGATGAAGTAGGCGACGACGGATTTTTTGCCGTCCCTGCTCCTGCCCAGGATTATGCCCCTGCCGGGGTAGGTGTTTTCGCTGAGAAGCTTTCCGATGTCAAGCATACGCTTCGCCCTTTCCTTTTTTATCAGTATTTCACGGGAGATTTTTTCCGCTGCCTCCGGGAGAAGTACCCACTCCGCCTCCTCCATGACGCGCCTTTGAAGGGTCTCGGGGGTGTCGCCGTCCCGGACGTACACCGGCTTTTGGGCGATGATTTTGCCGCCGTCAGGCACCTCGTTGACGAAGTGGACGGTGGCGCCGGTGACCTTTACGCCGCAGGCCAGCGCCGCCTCGTGGACGCGGAGGCCGTAAAAGCCCTTGCCGCAGAAGCTGGGGATCAGCGCGGGGTGGATGTTGATTATCCTGTCGGGCCATTTTGAGGTGAAGTCCGCGGAGAGTATGCTGAGGAAGCCGGCAAGGACTATGAGCTCCACGCCGTGGGACAGAAGCTCCGATTGGAGCGCCTCCTCGAATTTTGCCTGCCCTCCCAGGGCCTTGCGGGAGAGGGTCACGGCGTCGATGTCCGCCATTCTCGCCCGCTCAAGGGCGTAAGCGCCGGGGACGTTGGAGACGACGAGGACGATCTCGCCGCTTTTGATCGTGCCGCCGGCCTGGGCGTTTATAAGCGCCTGGAGGTTCGTGCCGCCGCCGGAGACGAGCACGGCGATCTTTGTCTTGTTCAGCATAATTCCATCCTCGTTTCGCTTCTGACCACGCTGCCGCAGACGTAGGCGTCCGCGCCGGCGGCCTTCAAAAGCTCCACCGACCTCTCCGCCTCCTCCGGCGGGACGATGACGGTCATGCCCACGCCCATGTTGTAGACGTTGAACATCTCCCTCTCGGGGACGTTCCCGAGACGCGCGAGGAGGTCAAAGATGGGCAGGATCTGAAGGCTTTCCCTGCTTATCCTCGCGCCAAGGCCCTCCGGGAGGGCGCGGGGAATGTTCTCATAGAAGCCGCCGCCGGTGATGTGGGCGACGGACTTGACCTTCACCTGCTCCAAAAGCGCCAAAACGGGCTTTACATAGAGCCTTGTGGGGGTGAGGAGCACGTCGCCGATCCTCTCGCCGCCCAGCTCGTCAAAGCGGTCGGTGAGGGCGGTGCGGGACTCGGAGAGTATCTTCCGCACCAGGGAGAAGCCGTTGGAGTGGACGCCGGAGGAGCGAAGGGCGATTATGGCGTCGCCCTCGGCTACGGAATCGGGCTTCAGGACCTTTTCCCGGTCCACGATCCCCACGGCGAAGCCGGCGAGGTCGTACTCGTTTTCCGGCATGAGGCCGGGGTGCTCGGCGGTCTCGCCGCCGATGAGGGCGCAGCCGCTTTGGACGCAGCCCTCGGCGACGCCGCCAACTATGGAGGCTATCTTCTCGGGAATGTTGCGGCCGCAGGCTATATAGTCCAGGAAAAAGATGGGCTTGGCGCCGCAGCAGATTATGTCGTTGACGCACATGGCTACGCAGTCGATGCCCACGGTGTCGTGGCGGTCGAGCTCGAAGGCGAGCTTCACCTTTGTGCCCACGCCGTCGGTGCCGGAGACGAGCACGGGCTCCCTCATGCCGGTGAGGTTGGGGACAAAGGTGCCGCCGAAGCCGCCGATGTCGTCGTCGGCGCCGGGGATCAGGGTGCGCTTTACGTGTTGGCGCATGAGCTCCACCGCCTTGTACCCGGCGGTGATGTCCACCCCGGCGGAGGCGTAAAAGTCGGATTTGGATTCGTTCATTTCTTATTCCTCCCCGTTCCAGCAGTAGGTGCAGAGTTTGCATTTATCAATGCCGATAGCAGACAGCGTGCCGTCTAACGTTTGGTACTCCAGCGAGTCGAATTTCAGGGTCTTGCAGATGTGCTCGCGCATGGACTTGCCTCGGGGGGTGGTGCCGTCCACGTATTCGGCGGCGTGGGCAAAGCCCTCGTCGCCCTCCAGCGCCCTGATGGTGCGGCGGGCGATGAGCTCCATCTCGCTTGTGGAGCGGGAGAAGTTCAGGTACTTGCAGCCGTACATTATGGGCGGGCAGGCGGAGCGCATGTGGAGCTCCTTGGCGCCGTTGTTTTTCAGGAAATCCACGGTCCCGGCGAGCTGGGTGCCGCGAACGATGGAGTCGTCCACGAAGAGGAGCTTTTTCCCGTCAATGAGGTCGTGGACGGGGATGAGCTTCATTTTTGCCACCTGGTTGCGGATCTCCTGCTTGTGGGGCATGAAGCTGCGTGGCCAGGTGGGGGTGTATTTGATGAAGGGGCGGGCGAAGTCGATGCCGCTCTCGTTGGCGTAGCCGATGGCGTGGGCGGTGCCGGAGTCGGGGACGCCGCAGACATAGTCCACGTCGGGGATCCCGTTGTGCTCCCTGTCGTATTTTGCCATGAGGCGGCCGTTGCGCCCTCGGCTGACCTCCACGTTCGTGCCCTCGTAGCGGGAGTTGGGGTAGCCGTAGTAGGTCCACAGGAAGGTGCAGATCTTCATTTTGTCGCCCGGCGGCGAAAGAATCTCAACGCCGTCGGCGGTTATTTTGACTATCTCGCCGGGGCCCAGGTCGCGGAGGGAGCGGTAGCCCAGCTTTTCAAAGGCGAAGGACTCAAAGCTGACGCAGTAACCGTCGCCGTCCTGACCGATGATTATGGGGAGCCTGCCCATTTTGTCCCGGGCGGCTATGAGCTCGCCCCGGTCCGTGAGGATGAGGAGGGAGACGGTGCCCTCGATCTTCTCCCGGGCGAAGCGTATGCCGTCCTCAAAGGTCCGCTGCTGGTTTATGAGCGCCGCCACGAGCTCGCACTGGTTGACCCTGCCGCCGCCCATGGCCTCAAAGTGACCGTAGGTGGCGTCCAGGAAGCGGTCGGCGAGCTCCTCCTGGTTGCGGATAATGCCCACCATGCTCACGGCGTAGACGCCCAGGTGCGATCGAATGAGGATGGGCTGGGGGTCCGTGTCGGAGATACAGCCGATGCAGCTGGGACCCTTGAGCTCCAATATGTCGTCCTCGAATTTTGTGCGGAAGGGGGTGTTTTCGATGTTGTGGATCTCCCTTTGAAGGCCCTCCTCCGGGCTCCATGCCGCCATTCCGCCCCGGCGGGTGCCCAGGTGGGAGTGGTAGTCGGTGCCGAAAAATACGTCAAATACGGCGTTTCGCTTGCTGGCGACGCCAAAAAATCCGCCCATAGCGTGTCTCCTTTTAAAAAACGGTCAGTTGTTGAACTTTTCGGTTATTTCCCTGTCGCTTTGAAGGACCTTTTCGGCGGCGGCGGCGCGGGAGGCGCTAAGCTTCGCGGCGAGGGTTTCGTCCTCCACGGACAGGATCTCTATTGCGAGGAGGGCGGCGTTTTGCGCGCCGTTTATGCCCACGGCGGCGACGGGTATGCCGGGGGGCATCATGACGGTGGAGAGAAGCGCGTCCATGCCGTCAAGGGACGCGGATTTGCAGGGGATACCGATGACGGGGAGGGTGGTGTTGGCGGCGATGGCGCCCGCCAGGTGCGCCGCCATGCCGGCAGCGGCGATAATCACGCCGAAGCCGTTTTTGCGGGCGTTCAGGGCGAAATCCCGCGCCTCAAGGGGTGTGCGGTGGGCGGAGTAGACGTGGACCTCGGCGGGGACGCCGTAGTCCCTGAGCGTTGTAATTGCCTTCTCCACCACGGGCAGGTCGCTGGCGCTGCCCATGACGATCGCGACTTTCTTCATAATATCACCTCAACAAGAAAAGGCGAACCTCGAACCAATAATGCCTCGCTGTCCGCCGGCGGACTTTATACTAATCTTCTTTTAAATGAAGATTAGTATGACCCGCAAATTTATGTGATAGGGATATTATATTAGAGCCTCACGCCATAGTCAAGGGCAAAAAACGCGTGAGGCGAAAGCTTGTATCATTGAATAACTTACGCGGGAAAACCGCCCCTTCTATTCAACAAAATCCCCCCAAAAGCACGGTTTTTCTCCGTTATTGGGTGCTTTGGATTTCTCCCGGGCGGCCTGGGCGGGAAAGACACTCGCAAGACACAGTTAAATTTTTCCGGGGCGAAGTACGGTTGACATAAGATTGCCGATGGGGGGGTAGAGGAAAGCCCCGCGGCATGTGCCGCGGGGCTTGGGGTTGCTATTGGGGGAATTGCTGTTGCCGGGGGATCAGCCGGCGATGGGAGCGTCCTTAATGACCCACAGGTGGACAATGGTTGTACCATAGCTGTCAACAACAGCGACAACTTCCTGTCCGTCAGCCAGGTCAACATCGTCTCCGGTGTAGGCGACGTTATCGGAATCGTAGTTGTAATAGGTCGTAGTTCCGCTCTTTGTAATTCCAAGGGCAGTACCCTCAACCGTGAGCTTTCCATCGACAACGTTGGTTTCAACCTTGCTGCCAACGGACATATCGGTGTTGTAATTATAGACACCGGCTGTAAGAGTATTAACAGAGCTGGTCAGGGTAACCTTTCCTTCCGGCGTGTAAGCGGTGTAGGTGTAGTACTTTCCGCTGGTAGTACCGTCGTTGTACTCAACCGTGCCATAATCGACCGAACCGGAATCGTTGCTCTTAATGTACGCCATATCCGCGTTGATCACGCCGGCATTGAAGGAGTCACCGACGAACACGAACTTTACAACGCCCTTCTCAACAACGAGCATCGCGCTATTCTTGGCAATAACACCGGCGTTGGTGTTGCCTGTCTTCGTGGTGAAGCTGCTAATGGCATTGGTCGCGCTGGAACGGGAGAAGAAGTAGTAGATCGTGGAGCTATTCAAGGCAACCGTGGTAGAGCCAAGCTTAGTTGTCGCACTGCCGTTCTTGATCTCCTCTGCGTTTTGTCCGGCACTTGCAGCATCAACGGCGCTAAGCTTCAGCGTTCCGTCGGTATTGTAATCATAAATATAAATGCCGGCCTTAATAGCTTCCTGCTCTTTCTGGAGCGTGACGGTATACTCGTTGTACTCACCGGTCGAAAGAATACCGTAAACCTTCTGAGTTTTTACCTCGGTGCCAAGCATCCAGTTGCCGCTTGTGGTAGTGGCAGATGCCGCAAGGACATCAATGTACTTGTTTACGGCAGCGGCAGCGGTCACGGAGCCGAGGATATAGCCAAACTCGTCAACATAGACACTGACTTCCTGACCGATGTTGTTAAGATTCATGCTTGAATCGCACTCTACTGCCTTGGTGTAATCCTTGCCGCCTATGGTGTAAGTGGTATTGCCGTTAGCAGTAACAACCTTGCCGAGAACACCGGTCACGATTTCAGGAACCGTGGCGGATACGGGTGTGTTGCTGGCACCGGCAACGTTGAGGATTACATAGCTGTCCTTAGCAAAGTTGTTAAACTTTGTAGAGCTGAAGGACTGGGACCAGCTGGGCGTTCTGTCGCGACCCACGCGGGTAAAAGGCTGAGTAATAGTCTTCTTGCCGGTTTCGGAAGAAGTCGTTTCCTTAGCTGTACCTGCCTTGACGAAAGTCTCAGGAATGATGATCATTGTGTAGCTTCCGTCTCCGTCGTTATACACCTCAACCTTTGTGCCGTTGCCGACAAAGGATTTGGTTTGCTCGCTTGCGATGGAGCCGCCGGCATAGGTAATGGTCTTCTGGGCGTCAGCGACTTCACTGCCGAACATATAAGTAGTGACAGGAGCCGCCTTGGTGAGGCCCAGATCGGCATAAATCTTAGAGAATTTGACACTGGTGTGATACTCGGCGGCAGGAGTGGCAGTGACAGAATACAGAGTGTTGCCGTCGGAATCCTTCCATGTGTTTACGGGGCGCTTAAGATCATCGGTACCGTTAGGAGTGTGGGAGGCCTCGTAGACCTTTGTGAAAATGGAACCGGTCTTGTTGGGAACAGGAACAGCCTTTGCGACTGATGTTCCACCGAGAAGAGCGACAACAGTCAATGCCTCGTTCAGGGTAGGATAGTTACCATAATCCTCTTCCTCGGTCTTTACATCAGTAACATGATAGATGGTCTTGGCATCAGCAGAGTAGTCCATGGCGTTGAACATCATCTGGACGGCATCGTCACGGGAGATGACGTTGGTGGAAATATAGCCGGTGATGCCTTTTGCGAGATCGTAGTCCTTGGTCTTAAGGGCAACGAAATTCTGGAAGTTGGCGGAGTCGAGCTCCTCGCCCAGGACCTCGAGCATGAGAGCCGCCAGCTCAAGACCGGTGAGCTCGTTGCTGGGCTTGAAGGTGCCGTCGGGGTAGCCGTGGATATAGCCGGCCTCGTTTGCCCAGGTGATGTACCTGTTGGCATAGTGGTTCGCGGGTACGTCGGAGAAGACGACCTTGCTGGCGGTAAGCAGCTTGGCGTTCTCCGGCTTCAGCACGACGTTTGCCAGAAGCACAGCGGCGTCCGCGCGGGTGAATGAACTATCGGGTTTAAAGTTTCCGTTTTCGTCGCCATTGACGATACCCAGCCCATTGAGCACCGCAACAGCTTCGTCGTGCGTGATCTCGTCGGCGTCAGTGAGCTCGGCAGCGCTTGCCGGGAGTACCAGCACGCCAACCGCCATGACTACCGCCAAGACCAGGCACAGGGTCTTCTTCAGAGTCTTCATGTAGTGTTTCCTCCTTAATAAAAATTGTTGATTAATTTTTCGCCCGTTAC